>NZ_AP018215.1 GCF_002367995.1 Calothrix brevissima NIES-22 | reverse complement strand
ATAAGTATAACCAGTTATATGCAAACATAACGAGATAGGTGAGGCAGATATAACCTGTTACGTCCGTTAATTTAAATTAACGGACGTAACAGGTTATATCTGCCTCACCTATCTCGTTATGTTTGCATATAACTGGTTATACTTATTTGCATGTCTGCATTAGAACTGGTTATATCTGCGTTAATCCCGTTATACTCGTGGCGTAACTAGTTATATAATGCATTTTTAAAAGCCTTACTGTATAAGGCTTGTAGCGGCTAACAGCATCAGGTTATATCTATATATCAGAGAATGTTCTATTCTCCTATTTAACCAGTTCTATTTGTGCTTTAACAGTTCTAGAAATAACCTAACTAGCTCTAGCAATCAAATAACGAGTTACATTAATGTTAGAACCCGTTTTATTTATGTGTTACTGGTTATATCTGCGTTAGAACTACTTGGTATAATAACCAGTTCCCCGTATATTAGAACCCGTTTTATTTTTCTTACTGGTTACATCTGTATTAGAACTACTTCGCTCCAAAGTGCGATCGCCTTCATAGTTCCCGACTAATACCCGTCAGTAAGCTATCATCAAAAGTTTGTCGATTTTTGGCTATGGCTTGCGTAACTTCTCTATGCTTCCCTGAAGTGCGATCGCGTCCATAAGGTTATGTTTTATTTTTGGTTTGCGGCATAACCAAGTTAGCGGCGATTGCTTGCCCCATACCCAATGCCCAATACCCCATGACTATCGCCGCCGCCAACTTTGAGGAACAATTTGTTCCTCAAAGTTTCCCCGCTGCACTCCCCCGGTGCGATCGCCTTCACCAAAACTCAGGAACAATTGTTCCTGAGCGCTTGCGTACACTTTTTAACTCTTGTGGCTTGTAAACCTTACCCCATAAGCTTTATAGCTGTTCCACCACTTTTTACAAAGTTCGATTTTTCATCATCAAAACCGGGATGTTCCACCACTAAAATTGACTAAAATTTTTTTCTGCTTAAGCGGCTTGTAACCTTCTCTGTGCAATCATTCCAGGCGTTCCACCACTTTCTTATATTTCTATATATATATACCCCAGTGGTGGAATATATACCTCAATGGCTTAATTAAAAACTATCCCCTCTGAAATGCCCTAGATTGCGTTGAGGGTACAAATCTATCAGCCAACCACTAAACCCTGCTTAATGCCCAAAATTAACCCCACTGCGCGAATGGTTTCGGCGTGGGGCGATTGGGTTGTAGGTTCCTCTCTTTTCCGTATCTTTCCAGCGACTTGGTTCACGGGTACGAGAGAATCAGGGTTAACGCGATCGTCTTTTCCTTTAACTGGATTTTTGGGTTTTTTGAGTTTTTGGAGGCAAGGAATCAAAGGTGATTAGCTTTTAGGTTTTAATTTCGGCTTAATCGTTACTTTAATAGGTTCCTTCCTAGCCCCTTCTCGTTTCCTTGCCATCTTACTTTTAAGCACTTCAGCCTTATCTTTCTTGCCAGCCTTTAAATGTTTTGGTGGTTCATCTTGTGGCATAGCTAAAAGAGAATCAAACCCAAACATATCTTTGCCTGGGATGAATCGAGCTTTGATGCTCACAAACATTGCTTTACCCTGCTGTTCCTTTTCCAATTTTGGATTGAACCTGAAAGGGTTAACAGGTGCATCTTTCCACATCAAGGGAATATGACTAGCTTTCATAAAATTCACTTTTGATGCTAGTTCAGCCTGTTTGATGTACTCCAGTCGTTCTTCACTGAAATTCTTCATTACCGTGATGCATGGAGTTCTACAAACTGGGATAAACTGCCATAACCCAGATAGTTTAAATTCCATATCATTCAATTTAATTGGACTGTCTATATTTTCTTTCTCGAATGCAAGCAACTGAAATGCTATTCTATGTTGTTGATCTCTACCCGGATAGTGTGTAATTTTGGGATAAACAATCAATTTATGTCTACTGATACCTGTAGTTTCTATTTGCTTTCTTAAGCCATTAAAAGATGCTGATTTCGTCCGTGATGAGCCTAGTGGAAGTAGATTGTATTTGTAATTTCCTATCGTGATGTTTGCAATGTATCTGTTTTTCTCTTCTACAAATATGAAAGTAACATCACCTGTGATGACACCAATTGCTTGAAATATTTCTGTAGGTGTACTATTCTGCTGGTTTTCTGTTGCTTGCTCTTTTTGCGTTGGTTCTGTAGACATTTTGATAAAATCCATTTGTTGATATAGCACTGGACATCCATCAAAACTTGCCAGTGCTTTTTTTGATACTTATTACCAGCTAACCACATCAGTGATTGATTTACCCTTGTGGCGTTTGTTGTGGTATTGCCCTAGCCCATAAGCCTCATTATGGCTTGTCACCTCATCGTTGTGAGCTTCTAACCATTTAGCGATTACTTGACCATTACAACCCGACAATTCTCTGAGTACAGCATTGCCGACATACCATCTATCATCATCCGATGTAGCAACAGTAGAATTATGAGTTTTGATAGCCGCAAAGCATCTCATTAATTTTTCATCAATTGCACCAGCAGACTTTAATTTTTTGAGTTCTTCAGATGAAACGGATTCCCAATCTCTATCATCTTGCTTGGGTTGTACTTTAGTAACTTCCTTAATTACTACTGGCTTACTCTCAGCACCGCTAGGTAATTGATTTAGCTTTGCCTCTAACCTAGCATCAATCAATGCTTCTAATTCATTTCTATCAATAGTAATTGTTTGGGTTTCAGTAACTTCCATTTCTTTAGACTCCTGTTGTAGTTGCTTATTTCTGGTTGATAATTCATCTATTTTCTTGTTAGCTTGTGCCAATTCTTTTGTTAATCGTGTGACTAGATTGTATTTTTCTAATAACAGATGAACTACTTCATGTTGAGAGTTTAAATTTAATTCAGCTTGCAGATTTTTAATTACTTCTAAATCTTCAGGTAAAGCTTTCACATTAGTAGGTTTAGCTTTCTCTGGTGCGTCGGGGAAACTAACTGGTTCAGTCACGTAATAGTCAGAGTAGCCAAGAGTAGTAGCGATATGTTTTAAATCAGAATCCGAGATTTTTTCACCTGGGGTAATGTGACCTAAAAATGAAGCAGCAAAGTACATCTTTGCACCGATAGCGCCTTTACAATCTCTGTCAGTTACTAAAGCAGCACAAGCAGCGCGTAAGGCTTTACAGTCATTTTGGTCTTGACCATGACGGAAATTTAACAGAGGTTCTTTGCTGTCTTTACCTCCAAAAAATTCTTGAACTACTCGACGTAATGAATTACCGCGTTTATCCTCAATCGCTTTATTTTGTGCAGCTACATCACGCGGAAACTCGTTAGAAACCTGTTTGAGCAATTCTTTAATGCTGGCATCCTTTCGTAAATGATTAAAACGTTCGATGACGTAAGAAGCAGGAAACAAAGTAGAGATTTTAAAAACTGGTTTCTCACCGCGTTTTTTACCTTGACCCTCAAACATTGCCTGATAGCTCTCACCATCCACCGGGGCAAACTTCCCTCTGGCTAAAATTTCGTGTGGCCTTCTACCAGTTGCGGCAATCAATCCCACTGCTAACTCATGGGGGTTATCGCTTTCTAGTAACTGGGCAGTAATCCCAATGTACTCACCTGGCTTGATTTCAATGCCGATGCTGCCATCTTCATTTGTAGCAGTGACGCGATCGCTTACCCGTGTAGTCTCGTTTCTGGCTTCCCAGTCTTTCTTATCTAAGCCACAAAGCAGTAGGCAATAGTGCTTGAGTTCATAGGCTACGACGTTGCCAGCTTTGTCATGCTTGGGTACGGAATCGGCGTTTTTACCTTGCTCTAGCTTTAAGGATTTAAATTTTTTGTAGAACCCGACACGGCTTAGAACTGTACCCAGGCTATCAATGCTGTAGGTAGTGTTGGTGTTCATCCATTCATTGAACTGTTCGCAGTGTGGCTTAATTTCCTCAAGGCTTTGTAAATCCTTAGTAGCCTCAAACAGCTTATTTACTTGCTCTTGTAATGCCTTGCTCACAATCTTGTTACCTTTTTTAGAACTTGTTCTATTATCTATAACTGGTTATATATAGTCAAGAGATTTACAGAACTGGTTATATAAATATATTTAATATAACTGGTACTTGTGTGTATAGAACTAGTTCTATTAATATAGAACTGTAAGGAAAAAGGGAGCCGCGCTAACGACTCCCATCTACTAAAAAAGGTAATTTTTTGATGCTACTCCAAACCAAGACCGAAACCAAGCCACAAACCAGCAATACTCAAAGCGATCGCCTAGATGCCCAATTTGATGTAGCAGTGGGATTACCTCCAAAAACAACTGAATTAGGAAGCGATTATTTCAGCGAGTACATCAAAGAAGTTAACCGCACTGGCAAGACACCATTCTAAAAAACAAGGGTAGGTTTAAAGCCTACCCTCAAATTTTGATACCTCAAATTAATTGCGCCGGCTTTGCCTCAGACTCTACCTTTGGCTTAATCTCAAAAATTTCTTCTAGTTCCGCGATTCGCTTTTGTAAGCGCGATCGCTCTGCTTCAATGTGAATTAAATTTTTCTTCAATCGCTCCACTTGTTCGTTATGAAGCTCGATGTCTTGAGAGTTTTTTTCTAGCTGTGCATAGCAATCTTGAATGACGTATGTGTACAAAATTTTCAATGCTGGATGCTCAATTTGATTTTTTTTCATGCTGATTAGTAGTTTGGTCAACGTCAATTAATAAATTAGTCGCTACTAACTATAGTTTCAATCTCCCAAATAAATTACACCTGCTGGTGAAAGATACCAGTCTACTTTTTGCGGTCGATGGATGAGTTTTTCAGCCATTGTTTCAGAATCTTCTGACAGGTTCATAGCGGTAATGCAGTCAAGTAAATCACCGTCAACATAAGCAATATAAATTTCATCGTCTGGACGATTTTCTAACTCATCGTCATAAACCACTGTAATTTTATAGACTGGGTAATCAGAATAATCTGAATCGCTCATAACTGAACTCCTACTTTAATTGACTTACAACTGCCTCAACTTCAACTAATCCTGCTATCAAACCATCGGTGTTTTCTCCCTTAAAAGGGTAATGAAATACCTTTATAACTCTACAACAAGGGTATTCTCCAAATTGGGATGATGGAGCAATAAAATCGCCAGTATTGGGAACTCTAGAAAAATAAGCCATAAAATTTTCACTAGAGTTGTCTACAAATTTCACCATTACTTCTATCATTTAAATTCTGCCTCCAGGTAATTAATAAACTCAGAAACAATCTTTCTATCTTCACTACGCTTGACCTCAAATACGTCCGAGTAGGCTTTTGTTTTCATTACACTACCATCGGCTTTTTTGGGCAATTTAGTCCAAAGTTGGAGAAGTGCCTCATATCCCAAATTTTGAAACTTTTTAGGTAGTTTGGACTCTTGGACAAATCGCCTAAAACTCTCTTGGTGCATAGTTTCCTGCTTTAGACGACTTTGGACATTATCTAAAAATCCGTCTAAACTACCGTCTAAAGTTGTCTTATTATTTGATATTTCGTCTAAACCCTGCTGTACAAGAATTTTATTGTTGATAATCGCATTTTCGACTGACGATAAGTTACTATTAACTGACAGCAGCAGATTAGCGTCCCATTGGTAATAATTTGGTGGTGGTAATTCTCCCAAGTAAGCCTTGCCAACACTGGGGCAATACAAAGCTGCAAAGCGTAAACTTGAATCATGAATTAAACAATCTTGCAATGTATTGTATTGGCTGGTTATCGAGTCTTGATGAACTTCCTTAACCTTATAGCCAATGCAAGGTTTAATGGCATCACCTAGCGCTATGTATGCACAATTAGCAATATCATTAACCATTACCCTGAATGCACCCGGTTGTAAATTTTGACCAGCAATTAGTGATTTAACATTTAAACTTCTGCCAGTCTGCCAGATAAACTTAAGCAATGTTTTAGCAAATTCATTTTTGTAATTCTCTAGTTCTTCCCTCATGAATTGATTAAAATAATTTAACCGTTCTCCTGAGAGAGATAGTGTAAATCTACCCAAAACATTCTCTAAATCAGCGTCGTTAATCTTGCCCCATCTGGTAAATATTGCATTTATCTCATCAATAAAAAACACAATCGGCTCATACTCTGGGATGGTTTCACCATTCCTAAATGCTTGCTCACTCAGGCTAATTCTGAATTGAATTTCTAGCGCGGCTTCTAACAAACCAAAGATACTTTCAGGGATGCCCAAGTAATCAACTGATGGGAATATCTTCTGTGTGTCGTTGTCAAGTTTGGGGATGGTCAGTTTTAGCTTGGGGCTACCACCAAGAGACGCTATCAAACCGCCTATGATGTTACTAATTGCGGTGCTTTTACCCGTGCCAGTTTCACCCCATAAGCCGATGTGGTACGCAGTGGAGACAAAGTTAATCAACTCATCTGCCTTGGCTAATGTTGGCTTAAAATCGCTGACTTTTTGCTCAATTGATTTAACTGGCTTGCGGGTTAGCCACACAGTACAGGTAAATAAATCAGACTCAGCATCATATTTAAATTCAGGCTGATTCAAGCAGTGCAGCTGCGGCGCTAACCTTTCCCAGTGGGTATTGAGTGCTGATAGTGTGACGCGATCGCCATTCCTGTGAGCGTGAAAACTTAGATCGGCATACCATCCCTGATAGTTAGAGCCAGCGCGGTCTAGAACAATTCCCAATTTTTCAAAATACTGAATAATGCCATTAGCCATCCCCAAGTCGGGACGCACGGCATAACTCCAGTATTGAGGGCGTTTAAGTTCTGCTATTTGCTGGTTAAGCTTGGCTATCTCAAGATTCTTGCTATCAATGTGATTTAGTAAATCGCTGACTTGTCCCCTCATTTCCTCAAGAGAGTTTTGATTGTCGTCAATTTTGACTAATAACTCTTCTAAATCAGACTTAGAACCTTGACTGAATTGATTGAGAATTTCTCTGGCCTTATCCTTGGGAACACTCGCTTCTAATCGCTGGCAAGCAATTTCTAAACTCAAGCGCTCGTCAGTATTGAGTAAATTTCTGTAACGCACCTTGAGGGTGGTTATTTGGTCTGAAATTCTGGAATATATTTCAATCGCCTGTTTTACAATTGACTGCCAATCACCTTCTAACTGGGGGATTGATGCTAGCATCTCGCAGTGGGCAGAGTATGAAGCCTCAAGCTTTTCTGAGAAATTCTCTAATTGTGGGTGAACTGCTTCATAGTCGCTACTGGCCAACTTGGCATCTATTGATTTTTGCAATCCATTGTAAACTTGGTAAATTCGTTCGCTCAAGTCGGTAGCTAATGCCTGTTTAAATTCTGTCAGTACTTGAGTAAAGCGGGTATCATCCTCTTGCAGTTTGCGCTCAATTTCTGCTGATTGAGAAACTAATTCAGAATGAAGTAATTTAATCTGAGAATTCAGAATATTAATGGCATTGTTTTTAGCTTCAATCTCGGATGACTGTTTAGATGTAATCTCTCTTACTTCATTGAGTGCTGATGTTTGCTTACTGTACTTATCTTTCAGGGCATTAAATTGTTTATCAGCATCAGATATCTGTTTATCTTTCTGTTGAATTATTGGGGTAATTTGGTCATTGCCAACACTTTGATAATGCTTCGCTAGTAACTGATTACCGACAGCGATCGCGCCACTGCTAATGATGATATTTAAAGCCAATGCTTTGTTAGTGCTGGAATCCGATTTTATAAAACTAGCAAAGCCACCAATACAAATAATGGCAGCTACTACAGATATTGAACGCGAAGCTTTTTTGAAATTGATGTACATTGTAGGTATTCTCCTTTAATTACAGAGGGACTAAGTTTTTTGTGCTTAGTCCCTAGTTTTTATGCTTCTAAAAGTCTTGCTTCTAATTCTTCGCGGCGGCGGTCATTGTCTTTAATCGCCCCTTCGATATCAAGCCTTAATCTGTCATTTTTAGCTTGCTGGTTCTCTAGTTTTAATTGCCACTCCAAGCGGATACCTTCGGTTAAATTCAGTGTGCCTTGTGTGGCTATTTGTTGTTGCTGTAGTTGTTCTTCTGTCTGTTCAAGCTTGGATTGTTCTATGCGGTATCTTGTATCGGCAATCTGGTTTTTAACTACTTTGGTAGCTGTTTCAATCCCTACCGTCTCAAAGTCCACCAAGTCACCCAATAACCGACGTTCTTCTGTGGCTATTGTCGTGATTTTACGATTCTGTTTTATGCGCTCAAGCCGAACATCTAAAGCATTATTTTGGCGTTGAATCTTTAGTTTTTCACGGTTAGCATCGGCGGCTTTCATCTCTGGGATTGAATCGCTAGCTTGGTAGGGATTGCCAGTGATGAACTCTGAAAGATTAATCTGTTCTATACCGTACTGATTACCAACTTTTAAAGCTTGGTCAAGTGCTGATTTTGCATTATCAGTGACTAAAGAACTACCCCCATTAAAGGCTTGTTTAACGCTTTTTAAGCCATTGTTGACAGCGTGTAATCCGTTCGTTGTCGCCTGTACTGCATTGGCTACAGATTGGGTAGCTTGCCCAATTCCCGATGCAATACCGCCTACTACTTGCAATGGATTTGTATTTTCTACTTCTGGCTTTTGGAACCGTTTTGAATTAGTTAATCCGCCTCTTGGTCGTGCCATATCTTTTCTGTTGATTTTGTTTACTGGTTGAAATCTTCCACAGCTACAAAGCAAGCCTGATTTATTAGCCTTGTGCGCTTGCTGATGTGGTGTTAGCTTGTCGCATATTGGGCAGTAAAGTCTCATTTGCAGCCTCAATTAATCGGATTGCTTCTGTTGAGTAATGCCAAGCATCAGCCACATAAGTGATGATTCTGTCATCAATAATTTGGTTAGCTTCCTTTAGCCTTAGAACGGCTGTATACGCTTCTGCTAGTGCTAATTCAGCATCGAGCAAGCACTTTTCAACTGTGGCTAAATCTCTGCTTTTAGCAGTGGTAATTTGGCTTATCATGATGGTGTAAATAATTCAATTGCAGGATTTTACGAAGCTTTTTGAGGGGATACAGATATTGCATCCCCTTTTTTATCGATTAGCCAGCTACCTATCGCTGCAATGGTTGAAGAACTTGTTGCTTGTCGCCGGTTACCAAATCCACAGCCCGACCTAATCCCCATTTTTTACAATTGCGGTTCAGGAATTGTCTGTGAGACTTAATAAGGAAGTTGTTATAGATGCGGTTGCAGACACGGTTGCCGCGAGTTATGCGGTTGATTACTAGCTTATGTGGGTTGTCTGTTTGTGCCTGTGCTGGAGAGATTAAAGCCAACACAATCAACCCTGTGAGGGCAATGATCCTATAAGATTTCATAAGGTTTTATTCCTTAACAGGGAGTGAACTAATGGCGATCGCTTACTTCTTGGTCGGAGGGGCGATCGCTTTTAAGTTGAATGTCAGTAATCCAGAAAGCTGTTAGTATGCCGATTGTCAGCAGAAACGCGAGATATTGCTTTGCTGTGCCCATCAGAAGGACTCCAAACCTAACGCCAATAATCTTTCAATCACTGGATCGGTTTCTGCTTGCAATTGCTCAAATTCTTCAATCGCTTGGGGTGACTTTGGCGTGAATTGTATCTGTGGTTGTTGGGCATGGGGCATTGGGCATTGGGGGAGACTGTCACCGAAGTTGTAATTAGATTCTCGAAGCTTCCACATCATGAAGTTCAGGGCATTTTGGGGAGTTGTGCCCATCTGTGAGGCGATCGCGTTTATGTATCCGTCGTGAGATTTGTTGATGGTTAATCGCATTATTTTTTACCTAACAAATCCTCAATTTTAGTAACTTCAAAAGCCTTTTTAACTGGGCGATATGCGGTAACAAGTACCGTTTTGTCGGTTCCCAATTCCTGCTTGATCATGTTGATAAATATCTGGAAATCTTCACCGGACGAGGGATAGTTAGTTGTTGCAATGGTGACACTTCCAGTTGCCAAGCCAACTTTAAAGTCAATCTCAATCTCAATGTTTTTATCAGCCATAACTCATCATCTATTCCAAATTAAAAACGTCTTGAGCTTGTACGCCTAAATCTTGCATCTCAGAGTTGAACTGTTCTGCAAAACCTGCCTTAATCTCCTTGCTTACTTTGGCAGCTAAAGACGCGCCTAGCATACGCCAATTCTGCATTCCAGCGTTTAAATTTTGCTTGGCTTGGGTAAAATTCTCAACGGTTTTAGCATCGCTTTGACGCGCCAGTTGATTGTTTTTATTAACGGTTGCTAGTGCAGAACAATTAGCTTGTTGTGTTGGCTTTGGGGAGAATTTTAAGAGGCTTTCAATGCTAGTTTTATCAGCACTTCTAACAGCCTTGACTAGTTCCACAGCGTAGTCAGAATACTGTGTATTTTTCCCCTCACCGCGTCGTAGAAGGTCTACAGGAATTTTGTAATTGTCGATTAGGGAAGAGATAGAGCGCTGGAAAGCAGATTTATCTAGTCCCGTCAGTTCCCTTGCTACAGCTGATAACACCCAACTATCAAATAGGCTTTCATGGTTCGATTCAGCTTCGATTTGCAATTCGATAGGTGTTTCGATACCCGTTTCCTCTGTTATCTCTGTGGCTTCTATTTCAATCACAGAAGGGGTTTGATTGGTCATGGTGCGATTCTTTAAATGGTGGTTTAAGTTGTTGCGATTCGATTCGCTGTGACATCTGTGTCATTGTGTGTCATCATAACTCTAGTGACGCATTTAACGCAAGATGCGTTAAACCATTTTGAAAGCACAAAGCGTATCATGAGGTAGAGGAATGAACACAGATAACACCATGAGTGGAAGGGTTAACGTAGTGCTGCCTGATGAGGTTTATGAAACTGTCAAAAATTTGGCAGGGACAGAAAGACGCTCTCAGAGCCAAATGGCAGCAATTTTAATTGAGGAAGCTTTGGAGGCTCGGAAACTACTGCAAAAAACCCCCTCACCTGATCAAGGCAAGGGGGTTGCATGACTGAATCACCCAATCCTGAAACCCTAGAAGCAGTCAAAAGTTTTGCGACTGCCCTTAATAGTTTTGCTTGGAATGCTGACTATATAAAGTTCTGCGAAGTTCTTGGCTTTACGCCAGATAGCTATGCTGAAGAAAAGTATAAGCAGTTTCGAGAACTGGTAAGCTACTTAGACTGCTTTGACCATGAATCATTAGCCAAGATGATTGAGGCAGGAAAATGACCAACACACCGCAAGACACACCAAGTCGGCTTGACCGCATAGAAGCCACGCTAGAGCGTATTGCCCATCAGCAGGCAACTACTAATGTGATTTTGGCAGAATTAGCTCAACGGCAAAGCAACACCCAAGAGCAGCTAGATAGTTTATTGAATACAGCTACTACAATTTTTAATCGAGACGCAGTATTAAACGATGTGCTGTTAGAGCTAAGAGATAGCCACGAGACACACCAGCGCAATTTTGAAGAGCATCAACAAACTACCAACGCGGCATTAAATCAACTTGGGGCTATTTTGGTGCAACTCACGCGGATTAACCCGCCAAACTAGGTTCGACCGCGCACGTAGGGGTGAGCAGCATTGCCTCTTGAAACCCCTACTACATCTACACGTAACTGATTGTTAAGAAACCCATTTCTTACTTTTTGCTTAATGCATTTTTGTTTGTAAAGTCAGGCGATCGCACTTCTTAACATTTGGCAGCTATGAAAGCACCATTAGATTTTGCAATTATACTCAAAGATTTCTGTATGGAAGGGCGATCACATTTCTTAACAACTTCAAGGAGAAACTACTATTAATACTCTTACGGAATTAGATCAAGACTTGATTCTTCAAACTCTGGAGGAACTACCTCCAGATGAGTGGTTTAATGACTGCAATACACAAGACCGAATAGATTCATGGAATAGATGGAAGCATTTTTACTCAATTATTCATGCTTTTTTGAAAGCACATTTTTCAAGAGAAGAATTACTAGTTGATACGCTTTGTCCTGACCCTGATTTAAAAGAAATGTGTGGGTTTTATATGGATTATTGTTTAGCTCTATATGCCGTAATCAGTTGGGGGTGGAAATATATCAGAGAAAAATTGGAAGATGAGATTGAAGATTTTCCTAGCAATCCAGGGGAAATGTTTGATTTGATTCTTCAATCTGAAGCATTAGGATTCTTAAGTAGTTGTGTATTCCCTGAATACTTAGCAAGTGGGAACTACTACTATGAATTCTCCCCTAGAAAAACTTACAACTTTTACAAAAAATCTTCAAAAGTAGAACAACTAAGAAAAAGTGGTAAAAAATTAACTAAAAAGGACAAAATCTTAGTGCAAAAGCATTTGGAAGAAATAAGCAAAAAAAAATTAGAGATTGCACATTTTTATAAGTGGTTTAATCTATGTATTCAAGTTTGTGAAAAAGCCAAAACTAAAGATAAAGTTTTAAAAAATCGTCTGGAAGAGTTAAGTCGCAAAAGTAGAGAAATACGCAACAAAATTCTTAGTATGTATCACCCACGCAAAGCCCCGCCAGGACATGCCATTAACAATGGAGTAAGACTACCAGCTACTAAAGGGGCTTATCTTAATGTTTCTTTACAATCATGATCCACTTTGCCTCGAAAGGGATCAGGTTTAGCTACTAGGGTTTATGGTTATGAAAGCCAGTAAAAAAAAGCTGGCAACAATTCCCAGGTTTTGAGCGCGGAAGCACTAGTAGTCTCTGACTGGTAATCAGAAACTCACCGGAAAATTGTCAGCCAACAAATTTCTAAAAATATTATTACTTTAAGCTTATCGATTATTCCGCAAAACTCAAAGCCTGAGAGTACTAAATTCGTAGGGGCGCTCTCATGCTGGAAAACAATATTAATAGTGCTGTTAGAACTGGGACTCCACAGCACAACTCAAAAAAAGCTTATCTAGTAAGCATTATAACCGTTCTGACTAGAATAAGTCAATGCTGGCGCTACAAAAGATTGACTCAGGCAGTACATAGGCGGGAACTGACGACAAGCCTTGAAATCCTTGCCCAAAGCCAGATTGAAGATGATTTGGCACTTTTTATCATCGCCAATTTTCAAAGTCTTGGAGGTGCGTCATGAAAGTGTTGCCATCCAAGCCAATCAGGTTGAGCGAACCATGCCCAGAGTGCAAGTATCGCGGCGGCTTGATAGTTTTCCCCCATGAGCAGCATCCGGGATTTTGTGGATGCTGCGATCGCCCGCTTTACTCTCTTCTGGGTAAGGAGGTGGCAGCATGAGTGGCTTTACCCTGTTTCGTCGTGGTGAATGTCCTGTATGCAATGGTTCGGCTAAAGGTTGCAGACAATCAAGTCTCACTGGCTTAATATTTTGCCGTAGCCACGAAGCACAACCCACAAATCACATTTACAGGGGTGAAGATGTTCACGGGTTTGGACTGTGGCAAGCTGTAGAAGATGCCCAAGCATTTACCAGTCAAGCCAGTGAAGAGAGGGAACGGCGGCGGCGTGAATTTTTGGAGGCAGAGGAACATCGGCGGCAACTGCAAATACAGAAGCAACTACCAGCAAACAAGAGAAATAAATGGTATCGACTGCTTTTAAATGAATTAACCCTGAGTGATAGCGATTTCCTAAAACTTTTAGAGCGCGGTTTCACTCCTGAGCAAATCATTAACGATGGCTACAAGAGCGTTAGAGCTTGGCAGAAACTTAGTAATAGTTTCCCCTCTAACCTACCTGGGGTACTGCCCAACGGCGTTTTAAACGTATCTGGTGATGGTATTCTTTGCCCATTCAGCAACAAAAATAGTCTAATTGTTAGTTGTCAAGTACGGTTGCATGAGGCGACAGACGGAAAGTGTCGATGGTTAACCAGTTCTACCAAGAAAAACCCAGAGGGGGCAACATCTCATTTAAATGGTGAATTGCCGATAGGGGTATTTGAGCCAGAGAATTTTACAGGTGATTCTATCTGGTTGACCGAGGGAACAAGCATTAAGCCAAGCTTGACACGTTATCGTTTAGGCGTTCCCGTTCTTGGTGCATCTGGCGGCCGCTTTGATGGCAGTCCTGAAACTAGCAGGCAGTCTGTAGCCTACCTTTGTGAGAAATATCGAACTAAGCTGCTAACCTTTGCGGTTGATGCCGGGGATGTGGTTAACCGTTCAGGTGTTCCGCAACGATGGAAACAACAAATAGAGTTTTTCTCATCTCTTGGCTATGAATGCCGCATAGCTTGGTGGAATCAAATTACTAAAGATGACTGCGATATTGATGAATTAGAAGATTATAGCCAGATTGAATTTATCAGTTTAGATGAATTTTTAAGTATTGCTAATCAACAACAGCAAGATATTCCAAAATCGCAACAAATCAAAACAACTGATTCAACCGAATGGCAACAAGAATATGAAGCAGAACGCAGTGATAGAGCCAAATTCAAATTTACCCGTAAGCCAGATGTAGAAATTTCTGAGGGATATTTACCAACATACAATCTTAGTGCCTTACCACCTGGAATCATTGCTATAAAAGGGGATTGGGGTATAGGTAAAAGCTTTTTTACTGGAAATTTGGCTAAACAATGGGAAGGTAAAATTCTGCAATTAGCACATCTTAACGCGATACTGCATAATACTGCGCCCAAATATGATTTACTCCATCATCATGAAGCTAAAAGCTTAAATTTAAGTCTCACGAGTGTTCCCCGTTTGGCTATTTGTGATGTGACTCTAGCAGCTAATTTCAGCCCTGAACATTGGGCTAAAGGCGAACCTTTTATACTCATCTGGGATGAAGTATGTCAGGGATTAAAATCACTGCATACTAGCCCTAATCTGAGGGGCAATTTAAGAGTAAAAGCGCGTGTAAAAATTGAGTGGCTCATTAAAAATGCTACTTACATAGTACTAGCTGATAGAGATTTGGACGATGAGACTATAAGCTATATCGAGAGTGTGAGGGGTGTAAATAAATCATTTATTATTCACCATATAGGTAAAAAAGGAAAAACCCGTAAACCAATCACAATCAATACCAATAAGCGTAAAGATGAGAAATTATCTCAGCTAATCAAAGATGCTAAAGCAGGACTTAAAATTGCTGTAGCTTGCGAGACTAAATCTGATTTATTGGCTTTAGAAAAATTATTAATAGATGCCAAGATACCAGAATCAGCAATGTTTTTCGCTCATGGCGACAATAGCAACGAACCGCATATAAAAGCAGTAATTGAGACAATTGATAGCCAATACACGGATTATCAAATACTTGGCTATACCATGACAATGGGGACAGCAGTAAGCTTAGAAAAAGAGCATTTTGATAAAGTATATGCTTTTTTTCCTGGTGATGTCTTGGCGGCTTCAGAACATTGTCAGATGTTGTTCAGGAATCGCCCAGACTGTGAAATTGAAATTTGGGTAAGTCCTCGCCGTCGTAGCCTTGAGATTGACCCTAGCAAGCTATTAAATAATCTAAAAATTACAACTAATGAAACAAATCAGCTAGTTACTTCAATTGACGAGATAGACAAACTTCATAAACAGGGGATATTACCAACAGCCAGAGGTGAAATCACTAGTGATGACTTACCATTCCTCCAGCACAAATTAAATATTATTACTCGTGCTAATGCCAGTAAAGCAAATCCTTTTCAATCACTTTATGACTTATTACTTGAGGCTGGATTTACTATTAATTTGGAATGCACCGATACGGAGGAATCAGCTAGAACCGATGACGGCGAAATTCACTCAGAACAAAAGCAGGTAATCAAAGAAGAAAATGATCGTCTGATTGCCCAAGCCGAGTTGATGAGCGATGCAGAGTTTGAGGCGGCCAAGCTAAATGCTGGTAGCTTGCGGAAGTCAGAACGCGATCGGCTCCAAAAAACTCAACTACATAGAGATACTGGTTTAGAAATTACCAAAGATATAGTCAAACTTCAGCGCACTAAGAAGTTAACGCGAGGGGCAAAAATGCTTAAGGTGCTGCTTGGTGACGATGCCACAGCTGCATCCTACGATATTGTTGACCGCGAACGGAACCCAGATATAGGGGATCAGAATTTCTTTGCAGCCAAGCGTCGGTTACTTCTTGACCTTGGTACAGATGAACTAATAGCCAAGCTTAGGGACGGATGGACTTACACCAAAGATTCACCAGAAATTCAAGAGTTTGGGGATAGAGTGAGGCAACAAAAAGCCGATGTAAAAAGGCTTTTAGGTTTTAAGGTTTCGCTAGAACGCAACAGTAAAGGTAATTTCAAAATCAGCAATGCCGAGTTGCTTGGTAGAGTGCTTGACTCTATGTGCATACTCCGTAGCAGTGAGAAACATCGGGTACTTGGGCGGATCTATTCACTAAATACTCAGCACTGGGAAACGCTAGAAAAAATCATGGCACACATGGACACCCAAGCACACACGCCAACTTTGCAAGGGGTAATCGAAAAAGCCAAGCTTGAAGCGTCACAAGATACCAGCAGTCAAACTCATGAAGGAACAGACATGAACGAACAGATAACAGTCAATAGTCAACAGTCAATGGTCAATGGTCAACAGTCAACAACAGAATCAGACTGGATAACGGAAGAAAGTCTACAAGAAGTAGCTGCTCAATTGGATTACTGCCAGAATCCAGAAATGTTAAATCAGTTAAGGGGTTTTACTCCTCCAGAAGCTTTGAAATTAGCAGCGCGGCGGCTACCACCGGAGAAACGAGAACTTATCAGGCAGTGGGTAATCAATACTGCTGCTTAGGAGGATGTATGGGAGAAGCCAAACGTAGGAAAAAACTAGACGCTAACTATGGAAAGCCAAAATTTGACCCGGATTTACCAAACTGGGTACTAGAGGATGAGTGGGATACTCAAGATGCTCTTAAAGGACAAACTTTAGCAGACTGCTTGGCTTGTGTTGGTATCGAGACAGCAAAACACTTCAGAGAACGTCTACAAAAAGCTGTAGACGATGATTTTGTGTTTGCCCCAGATTTTCAAAATTCACCTAATGATGATGAATTCAACCGTGTAAAAGCCATAGCTACACACACAGGTGAAATATCGATTCAGGAGCGATGGCTTATCAAGTATTCCCAAACTAGAATTAAATAGTTCATTGTCAAAAATTGTCAGATTTTGTCATTATCACCCATTCAAAACGAAGCATTGGTTCTATTGGCGTGTGGATACTCACGAGATGATGTAGCCGCAAAAACGGGTGTGAGCAAGTCAACAATAAATAGGTGGGCAATTCAGCCAAATTTTAAAGCAATGCTGCGTGATGCTGTGGTGCAGTCATACGATGCAGCTATAGCAGAACTAGTTAGCGGAAGTCGAGAAGCCGCGAAAGAATTAAAAGCAATCATCACTGACCCCGACACACCAAAACGAGTCAAAGTTAGCGCTATTCAAGTGTTATTAACAACAGCAGCAAAAGTTAAAGAATCGGCATTAGAAGAAAGATTAGAAGCTATTGAGGCGGCGCTAGATGGCGATATCAACAGCTAGGCTTAGGGCACTAGAAAAGAAAGCCAGAACCAAACTAATAGGGCAAAATCTACTTAAAAAAGTGCCTGATAATTGGGAAGAATTTGTAAGGCTATGTACCATCCGTAGCGGCGGTAAAATGGTGCAATTTGTTCCTTATGAATTTCAACGAATCTTAATAAGATTACGTCAACAATACCCAAATATTGTATTAATAAAATCTAGACAACTTGGAGTTACCCAAAGTGTCGCATCCGACGATCTAAAAGATGCTTGTACAAATCCTGCCAGTAGTTCTGTATTTTTTATGCGGAATGGTGATGATGTAGGAAGCTTAAGCCGAAGAATTAAGCAAATGCTTCAAGGATTAAAAGAATATGTCACACCTGCAAATGATTCTGTAGGCTATATCAAAATTAATAATCTAGGTGATATTTATATTAAAAATTCCTCTAGAGAGGGTATTAGAAGCTTAGATTCTATTACGAATCAAACCTATGATGAGAGTGCATTTATTGAGAATATCGAATCAATTTATGCTGCTAGTAATGCCGCATCTGCGTTAGTTGGGGATAACGTAAAGAAGATGATTATCTCTACTCCATCAGCAAAAATGGGATGGTATTGGGGTCAATTAAGTCAAAACAATAATGATGATATTGAGGAGATTTGCAAGCAAGTAGCTGAAGGTCATTTGTATAAAGATATCCCAGGTTTTTACTACTTTGTCGATAGCGCTGGAGTCTTGAAAGTTGTGCTGCACTGGCGTTGTCATCCAGTCTATAGACAAATTGATAAAGAGTATCCTGGGGGCTATTTAACTTATAGGATGAAGCAGGATAATTGTGATGAAGAAATAGTATTACGAGAATACGATTTAAGATTTATAGATTCATCTGTAGCCGTATTCACCAGCGATTTGGTCAGAGCTTCAGCAGTTGGGGAATGGGAAGATATACGGGATTTCACAGCAGAATATTTTATTGGGATTGATACGGCTACATTAGGTAGTGATTATTGTGTAGCGATAGTTTTAAAGAAGAAATCGGAGCAATATTCAGTAGTTGCAATGCACCGGAAACGGCAGCAGACAAGCGTTTACAACTTATTTGAGATTGGTAGACTAATTGAGAAGTATAAGCCTGATAGAATTTCGGTTGAAACCACTGGCGGTGTGGGTGTTCTGTATCTCGAAAGCCTTACTAGAGAGTTTCCTGGCTACAGTTTTGAAGCAATCAAAACCACAGGCGACTCAAAGCCAACAATGGTATCTGGATTGCAATTGGTTTTAGAAAAAAACTGCCTTATATATCCAGCTAAAAGCCCAATCAAGGATGAATTGCTGTCATTTAGAAGATTAGGAAATAAGCTGGAGGCATCATCGGGACAACATGATGATACGGTAATGGCACTTTGTTTTGCATTGGTGGTAGCACAAAATCATAGTTCAACTTGGAGCCTAATTTAATGCTTGAAACGATAGCCTGTTTTTACTCCTATGAAAACTGCCAGTTTGTAATAGGTCGGGTTGATGAGAAAGGAAATCTTTTGGTATCAGGTGGTGGCTTTCACCGCAAAATCACGCTTACAGAATGTGCGAAGTTTTTGGTAAATCTGTCAGGTTTTCACAAGCCAATTTGGATTAATAAGCACGAGCCTTTAAAACGATCATTGAAGCAATCAGTATCCGGCGAAGTAGATTTCAAGGAAGAAGATCAGGAACTGCAAGACTTATTTCAATCATTACGGCACGAAAAAAAAATTAAGATGCTTGACCCAAACCTTGAAGCAGTTAAGAGCGAGCTACCATTAGCCTTGAGAATACTGGTTAAAGCCCTATTAATGGAACTGAGCTATGGCGGGTTTGTTGGGGGAGTGCCGGAAAACTGCGTTGTCCAGTTGGGTGGTGAAATGACCGAAGCCGAGAAAATTGTAAAAATGTGGGATGACCTAATTTTTAATGCTTTATAATAATTTCGGCAATGCGGGTACTGCTAAGAAGCCAAGTGTATCTGGTGTTTAATTGCCCTCAATGCGTACAGTGAGCCAACGACTGAGCAGGTAACTGTCCCTGCGAAAGCGCATTACAAAAGCGCGAACGGTCTAGTAACCATCAAGGCGGTTGAGACAAGCAACAAGCATCGTTAAAAAACTGCAAAGGCCTAAACTCTGGGTTGCGGAACTCCAGAATTTTATTTTGGTGCTGGTCGGACGGGCATGACCGGACTGGGGGTTGATGGCTAACAGAAATATATTTTGAAAGAGTGCTGAAAAAGCGCTGATTTTTGCTGTCTTGAAAATTAAGCAAAAATCAGAAATAGAAAGCGCTGTTTTTTGCTGTCTATAGATTTGCTTGTACCCAACAGTCAAAAATTCCTTGCCTCAAAAAACTCAAAAAACTCAAAAACCCCAAAACCGGAAAAGACGATCGCCCGAACCCCCAATCTCTCGTACCCTCTACCCAGTCTCTTGGAAAAATAGGGAAACAAGAGGAATCAATCACCCAAAGACCCCACACCGAGAACATTCGCGCAGTGGGCTTATTTTTGGGCATTAAGCCGTATCTATTGGCTAGCTTATAGATTTAGTACCCTCAACGCAATCTAGGGCATTTCAGAGGGGATAGTTTTTAATTAAGCCATTGAGGTATATATTCCACCAGTGGGGTATATATATATAAATATAAGAAAGTGGTGGAACGCCCAGAACGCTTGCACAGAGAAGGTTACAAGCCGCTTAAGCAGAAAAAAATTTTAGTCAATTTTAGTGGTGGAACATCCCGGTTTTGATGATGAAAAATCGAACTTTGTAAAAAGTGGTGGAACAGCTATAAAGCCTATGGGGTAAGGTTTACAAGCCACAAGAGTTAAAAAGTGTACGCAAGCGCTCAGGAACAATTGTTCCTGAGTTTTGGTGAAGGCGATCGCACCGGGGAACTTCGCTAACTTGGTTATGCCGCAAGAAACCGATGAAACATAACCAAGATGGACGCGATCGCACCGGGGAACTTCGCTAACTTGGTTATGCCGCAAGAAACCGATGAAACATAACCAAGATGGACGCGATCGCACCGGGGAACTTCGCTAACTTGGTTATGCCGCAAGCCAAAAATAAAACATAACTGATAGACGCGATCGCACCGGGGAACTTCGCTAACTTGGTTATGCCGCAAGCCAAAAATAAAACATAACTGATAGACGCGATCGCCCTTCGGGGAAGCATAGAGAAGTTACGCAAGCCGTAGCCAAAAATCGGCAAACTTTTGATGATTGTTGTTGATGGGTATTAGTCAGGGAAGGCAGGCAGATAGGCAGGCGATCGCACTTTGGAGCGAAGTAGTTCTAATACAGATGTAACCAGTAAGAAAAATAAAACGGGTTCTAATATACGGGGAACTGGTTATTATACCAAGTAGTTCTAACACAGATATAACCAGTAACACAAAAATAAAACGGGTTCTAACATTAATGTAACTCGTTATTTGATTACTAGAACTGGTTAGGTTATTTCTAGAACTGTTAAAGCACAAATAGAACTGGTTAAATAGGAGAATAGAACATTCTCTGATATATAGATATAACCTGATGCTGTTAGCCGCTAAAAGCCTTATACAGTAAGGCTTTTAAAAATGCATTATATAACTAGTTACGCCAAGAGTATAACGGGATTAACGCAGATATAACCAGTTCTAATGCAGACATGCAAATGAGTATAACCAGTTATATGCAAACATAACGAGATGAGCCAGACAGATATAACCTGTTACGTCCGTTAATTTAAATTAACGGACGTAACAGGTTATATCTGTCTGGCTCATCTCGTTATGT
>NZ_AP018214.1 GCF_002367995.1 Calothrix brevissima NIES-22 | reverse complement strand
AATGGCAGATGCTCTTGGGCTGCATCAACACAAATTAAGTTAAACACCAAGAGCAAAATCCGCTCTTCTTTTTTTGTGGATAACGTTATCCACAGTTTCTCACTCTAGGTGAGCAGGTGTTCATCATGGTAATACTGACAAACTTTGAGCAATTTGTTTCAGGATACTAACAGATGGATGTTTAGAATTATAAAGTGCTAATGGCAGATACTCTTGGGCTGCATCAACACAAATTAAGTTAAACACCAAGAGCAAAATCCGCTCTTCTTTTTTTGTGGATAACGTTATCCACAGTTTCTCACTCTAGGTGAGCAGGTGTTCATCATGGTAATACTGACAAACTTTGAGCAATTTGTTTCAGGATACTAACAGATGGATGTTTAGAATTATAAAGTGCTAATGGCAGATACTCTTGGGCTGCATCAACACAAATTAAGTTAAACACCAAGAGCAAAATCCGCTCTTCTTTTTTTGTGGATAACGTTATCCACAGTTTCTCACTCTAGGTGAGCAGGTGTTCATCATGGTAATACTGACAAACTTTGAGCAATTTGTTTCAGGATACTAACAGATGGATGTTTAGAATTATAAAGTGCTAATGGCAGATGCTCTTGGGCTGCATCAGCAAATCCTACTGACCGAGGAATAGGTGGATAAATTGTACCAATCTTAGACAGAGAATTAGTAATTGACTGTAAGCTCTGAGATCCTTGTCCAGTTCGATTGTCATACATTGTCGGAACCACTCCCGCAATCTGTAATTTTCGATTAGCACGAGAACGGACACGAGCAATCGTTGTTAACAATAGTTCTGTCCCTTTCAAAGCTTTGTACTCGGTCTGAATAGGGATAAGTACGTGTGTAGCGGCAACCAAGCTGATATAGCTAAGAATACCAAGGCTAGGTGGACAATCAATGAAAATGAAACCGTATTGTGTGAGAACTGGTTCAAGTGCTTCTTTTAGGCGCATATCTCGCATATCTGCTACGACAAGTTCCAATTCTGCACCACTTAAGTTGATATTGGCAGGTGCCAAATCCATACTATGAATGTTTTGATGAATTGGTAATGGTTCGTCTCCAAGGAGAGCTTCATAAACTGTCTTATCTAATTCAGATGGCTCTAATCCCATAAAGGCAGTCAGCGAAGCTTGGGGGTCCATATCCACTAACAAAACTTTCTGCTTCTTTTGAGCCAAGTGGTAGCCTAAATTCATTGTCAAAGTGGATTTACTAACACCACCCGACTGATTGAAAACCGCAATAACCTTGGTCATTGACTGAACAATAACAATAAAGACCTCAACTTAACAATATCGGTATCAGCGCTTTTTTTGCACAAAAAATTTATGGCGGTAGTTTATGAGAGAAGCCAAAATAACGCATAGATTAAATTCTATGTAGAATCATGATTACTGGAGTTTAGACTAAATGGGAGAGATGAAAGAGAAAAAGGGGATGTCTGATTGAAGACAGTCCCCCTTTCGGCAGAAGCTAAGAGAGAATCACCTACTCTTATCTGCCAATATGAAACGTGCCAGACTCGAAGAATTTCGTCAAGCCGCCTATACGCATCTAGGCAAAGCACATGATGCAACATTTGAACTAACAGATGCGATACTGTTGACCCGTAATGTCTACAGTCTGGCAGATTTATCTTTATCGCCAGTGTTTAGACGTAAATGGCCGAGTATCTATGAAGCGATACAAGATACCAAACCAGACCGTGAGAAATTAATGGAGTTATATATCAAGCAAATACCAACAGAAAAACGCATATTGTTGGCAGGAGACCATACAGCTTGGTCACGCCCAGATGCGGTGACACTCAAAGAACGGACAATAGAACACAGTAGCACAGCGATCGCGGGAAATAAACCGATTACGATTGGGCAGGGATATAGTACTATAGCTTGGATACCAGAGGATTCAGGAAGTTGGGCACTACCGCTGAGGCATGAACGGATTACCAGTTGGGACAATCCGATTGAGAAAGCAGTTGAACAACTCAAAAAGGTATGTGAATCAATGTCTGTTCGACCAATTTCGCTTTGGGACAGTGAATATGGTTGTGCGCCTTTCGTATTAAAGACAGCTAGTATAAAAGCCGATATCTTAGTTAGACTGCGTTCAAATCTGTGTCTATGGGGCGCACCACCTGCTTACTCTGGCAAGGGTCGTCCTCGCAAGCATGGTGCTCAATTTAAACTCAATGAACCCTCAACCTGGGGCGAAGTGGCATCTGTGCTGGAAGTAAATGACCCAAAATTGGGACGAGTTAAAGTCAGTCTGTGGGAAGATTTGCATTTTCGCAAAGCTGCTGCACGCCCAATGATGCTACTGAAGGTGGAACGTCTTGATCTTGATGGCAATTTGAGAGTATTAAGACCCTTGTGGTTGGCTTGGGTTGGGGAACAAATGCCACCATTGGATGAAGTTTGGCGATTGTACTTGCGCCGATTCACGATTGACCATTGGTATCGTTTTCTTAAGCAACGCTTACATTGGACAGTACCAAAATTCAGTACTCCAGAACAATGTGAACATTGGAGTGACTTAATGCCGTTAATCACTTGGGAGTTATGGTTAGCTTGTGATATCGTTGCTGATAATCCTCTTCCTTGGCAGAAGTCAATGGATAAATTGACCCCAGGACGAGTTGCTCAAGCTATGGGTGGAGTTTTCGCCGCGATTGGTACTCCTACCTCTCCACCCAAACCTCGTGGAAAGTCCCTTGGGTGGACACCAGGTAAAGTCCGTAACCGGAAAATACGATATCCAATTGTTAAAAAGACTGCTTCTAAACCACGCAAAGAGGAACAAAAATCTGCTTAATCTCAAATATCTTCATTCTTGAAGGTTGTGTTTTATTAACTCAGCACTGCTGGGTCATTTGTTGCTGTCTAGTCTAAACTCAAATTATGGAGTATGGACGGTTGCTATTATTCCTAATAGTAGAATTGTAGTTAGTGGTAGCAACGACAATTCTATAAAGCTCTGGGATGTTCAAACTGGAGAATGTTTGAGAACCTTAGAAGGACATAGTCATTGGGTATTAGCAGTTGCAATAGACTCACAAAACATGACTTTGGTTAGTGTTAGCAAGGATCAAACAGTTAAATTTTGGGATATCCGCAGTGGAGATTGTCTCAAAACTTTGCAAGGATTTGCTAATGGGATTAATTCCCTGGCTGCAATACCGGGAAGTACAACTATCACAAGTGCCAGAGAAGACGGTACTGTAACTCTATGGAATTTTAGTACAGGAGAACGCCTGAAAACTTTACCAGCTCATACTGAGTGGGTTAATTCACTCACTGCTAGTTCTGACGGTAAAGTTATAGCTAGTTGTGGTGGTGATGGCTACGTAAAGCTATGGGATGTCAACACAAGCAAATGCTTAAGGACATTTCAAATGGATAGACGAGCCTTTGCTGTTAGCATTAGTCCTGACTGTACGATTTTGGCGAGTGGCGGTAATGCTAAGAAAATAAATTTATGGAATCTAAATACTGGAGAGCTTCTGAGAACTTTACAAGATAACGTTGGATTGGCTGACCTGATCATTTGCCCTAATAATACAACACTAATAAGTAGTGGAGATGATGCATTAATAAAAGTATGGAATATTTCTAGTGGAAAATGCCTCAACACTTTTGAAGGGCATTCTGGAAGTGTAACTTCGTTGTCATTAAATCCTGATAATAAAAGTCTAGCCAGTGGTAGTAATGACCATACTGTCAGACTATGGGATGTTAGCACTGGGGAATGTCTAAGTATCTTGCAAGGGCACACCAGTCACGTTAACTCAGTGGCATTTAGTGCAGATGGCAAACTTTTAGCTAGTGGTAGCGGTGATGAAACAATAAGACTTTGGGATATTAACTCAAAGGAATGCATTAGAATTTTACAGGGTCATACTAATCGGGTACAGTCAGTTACTTTTCTGTCTGATAGTAAAATCCTAGTTAGTGGTAGCTATGATGGCACAATCAAGTTTTGGGATGCATCAACAGGTGAATGTCTGAAAACTTTGATAGATAGACCATATGAAGGTATGAATATCAGCAACATTCAGGGTTTAAAGGAAGCTGTAAAAGCCTCACTTAAAGCTTTAGGAGCGGTGGAAGATAGAGAATAAATTAGAAACTATTTGCAGTCATGTAAATATGCACTTGTTAACGGTTTTCTCTCACACAAACTGACTCGCTATAAATATATTGAGCAAGCAGCAACCGCGCAACAGCGATACGCAGTAATGGCTCTCAAATCCCTTACTCTCTCTGGATTCCACCCGTGAAAGTAAGAAATAGCGTCAGTTGCATTGCTTAAAACGATGACAAATTGGCGCACCCCTAGATCAGCTAGTCACCTCCATTGGTAAGATCAATTCCGACAGCCACTGATAAAGTTGAGGTACTAACTGCTCTAACTGCCGCAGTTCACTAGAAGCAATTTGCTCTAATAACAGCACCGCACACCACCGCCGCTGTTCACTCCAACGCTTGAGGATGGATTTTATCGCTTCCACTCCTTGCAGTATGCCTAACCTGAGTCGTTCGGCACAAGTTTTTATGGGAGTGGGATCGTCGTCCGTGGGTTGAAATTGCTCAAAATCAGTATCAGGGAAGGGGTTGACACCTTGTACAGAATCGGTAGTATCCACCCCTGACCAATGGGGTTTCCCTATACCATTATGGGGGGGGGTGGATACCGGGGGAGAAAGCGGTGAAACACGATACATAGCTGGCATTTCAGCACCCTGCAACTGTTCTCCCCATCTCACAGAATGTGATTGCTGTTGTTTCTGAGTACGCCGATGCTGGCGATGAGCAATCACTGTCAGAGTAAAATCCAATTCTTCTGGAGATAAATAGTAATATTTAACCTGCTGACCGCGTGGGCCAACTTTATGGGAAACAAGTTTTAATCCCAACTGCTCAACTAAAGTTGCCAACAGCCAAATTGGTTGACAATTGGGGGGAACTGTAAAACCTAAAATTGCTTTGACAGGAGCCGCACAATGTTTAGCTATTTCGGTCGTCTTAAGTAAATCGGGGTCAGTGGCAGTAATTTCATCTCCTGCTACAAGGCGTTTGAGAATACCATGCAACCCCAAATTAAACCTTGCCAACCACCGCGCCGAATAATTGCCCCAGTCCATACACAACGGCAACTTATTTCGTTCAGCAAAATCTTTATCTGTGACAATCGCTGGCGGTACCGGGTACTGCCTTCCAGTGTTTGGGTCAACAATCGTGCCAGTAGGCTCAGATAAAATTGCCTCCAAAGATGCGATCGCTCGAATCAGAGAGCCACCATCAT
Organism: Calothrix brevissima NIES-22; assembly: GCF_002367995.1. GTDB lineage: Bacteria > Cyanobacteriota > Cyanobacteriia > Cyanobacteriales > Nostocaceae > Aulosira > Aulosira brevissima. Next base: position 20,436 of record NZ_AP018214.1, on the reverse strand, counting down.
CTTTTTCAACCAGTAACTCAGTCACTTCCATCCCATAAGCATCTCGAATCCGAAACTTCTCGCACTCAAAAACTTCTTCAGGTCTGAGGTAGTCTTTGCTTTGGCGGTTGCGATAATCACTAGCTGAAATATCATTAGCTCTGGCAACAGCGCAATAATAAGCAACGTCTAGGGCAGTAGCAGCATTTTTCAAACGCTCAATAGCATCATCATTATCATCAGTCCCCATTGGCACAATTGTATTGCCCATATCGGTTAACAACTCACGTAAATCAGCCCGTAAATTGTTAATTGATTGATGACGGTGAGCTTGAATTTGGCAGTAAGCTTCTAACGCCCAATCTTTTTCAGCTCCGCGCTTACCAGTTTCGCGGTCAATTCGTAGCAGAAAAGCCGTCATTTCATTAGTTTGCAGCAAGCGCTGTTTAATTTTGCTGGCGTTAGTATCGAGGTAGCCAAAGGGGGGTCTTGGTGCTACCCAAACGTGAATTGGGACGATTGGGCGATAGCGGTAAAGCTGTTGGGCACATTCGGTTGCGGTCTGCGAAACAGCGTGAAACGCCCCAAACACCGCATCAAAATGATATTCTGCAATATCTACCCCAGTTCCCAAGCTTGGTGAAGTAAACAGGGCATCCAAGCTTTTGACAGCATTAGTGATGTCTTTGATAAAAGCAACGTTTTCTTCACTACCAGAATTATCCGAGTGGATAGACCAGATTTTTAAGAGTCTTGGGTGTTGGGTGTGGGGGTTAGGGGAAGCAGGGGGGCAGGGGGGCAGGGGGGCAGGGGGGAAAGAGCTATTGTCCATTAGCTCTTCTCTTTCTTGGCAGGAGGCTAGTATCTCCAGAACTCCTTTGCTCTTTTGTTGCTTTGTTGCTTTGCTTCTTTGCTCCTCTGCTCCTTTGCTCCTCTGCCCCCCTGCTTCTTCTTTGCTCTCTACCCGACACTCAATGCCCCGGTTAATTAGCGAATATTCAAGTTTCTTAATAAAACGTTTGGAGTCAGAAACCACCATGATTTTCTGCCCACTCATCAATGCTGCCGAAATTTGAGCAACTAAGGCAGAAGCATTATTGCCCTCGTACCAATAAACAGTACGTCCGCCATTCTTCCAATCGTTCTTAATAATGAATGGTTCTTCACCTTCTGGACGCATTGCTCTAAAAAAGTCTACTGTTACATCGTCCAAATGCGCGTCGGCAATCACCACTAAGGGCGTATTATACACTATATATTGCAGTACTTCCAAAATCTCCGCCCGATGTTCTTTACAGGTTTTGCTGTGCAGCAGGTGAGTTAAGTACTGGCAAGCTTCATCAATAAAGATACAGCCGTATTTGAGTGAGTCAGTGTTGAGCTTGTGCAAGCTGTCAATGGTGATACTAAGGGCAGTAGCTTGGGTTAAACCCACATACCCCAACTCAGAGTACATTTGTGTGTTGAGGCGTTGACCTAAATTCTTGAGCAAGTTGACTCGATGACTGTTGTTGAGAAATCGCTGTTGTGGGTGTTGTTCACGCCATTGTCGCATCATCTCAGTTTTGCCCGTTCCCATGTCACTGCATAATGCAACTAGCCCAGACTCTGGTAGCTTCACAGCTTCAGACAGGTATTTAACGTTAACTCTCTGTTGGGGTTTGTACTTATTACTTAGTCCTCGACAACTTTGATGGTACGAGTGCTGGTAATCATTAAGCGTTTTAGCATCATCAATGATAGCAGTCAGTAGTGCGTTAGCATTTTTACCCCGCTCAATCACAAAATCATCAACGCCTTTTTCTGGCCCTGGCAGTAATGCGACTTCACTACTACAGCCAACTGCTTCGATTGCTTTGCTAGTACGAACAATTGCTTGGAAAACAGACCAACGGGTTCTTAGCTTTGTCTCGTAGTCGAAAAGGATAATAAACTTACGTCCCGGCTGTGCCATTGGTAATAAATCGGGGTGCAGCCGTTCGTCAAAGTCTTTTTTACCAACTCGTCCATTCCAGATCCCCGGTAGCGCGATCGCAACAAAACCAAGACTAAGCAAACAAGCAGCTTTTTTCTCACCTTCGCAAAGGATAATAGGAATTTGTGGGTGTCGCTGCACCCATTCCCAAAACAGGAGAGGATGAAGTCTGTCACACAGGCGTAGTGCTAGCGGTGAATGATAGCGTTTGATATTGTATCGCTGTGCAACTAGGTTACTTATGCAGTTGGGGATATTAAAGTAGGTAACGCGGTTAGGGGTTTTGGGTGGCGATTCGTATTTGACCGATTTCCCCTTTTCCCAATCGATACGCGGGTAGTCGGGTTTGAAACGTCCCCAGTCCATTGGTTGCCAGTTGTTTAGTGGGTCAAGTCCGCTTACCCACCATCCCCCGGCTTCAGCGTGGGCATACTGCCTTAAGTACTTGTCCCGCAGCCGCCCGTCGTTGCGTCTGGCTGTTTGAGGTAGGGCGTAAAGTAAATATTCGTATACTTCACTCCCAGCCAGAGAACGGACATTCAACGCAGCTAGCGTCGGGTTAACACCTGAAGCAATAACCCATTCTTGCCAATGGCTTAGAGTAAGTTGGTCATTACCATTAGCTTCATTGATGCCATTTTTATTGGCTTGTGCCATTTTGATAACCTCCGATGATGTTTGTGTTCATCGGAGCTACCCACACTTTGAGGCTAAATTAGCGGTGTGCTAACCAAGTGCTACATCAAAAGACTTTCTTCCGGGAGCAATGGGAGAATTCCACGCATTGAATGACTTTAAAAAATGAAGAATAATTTTCAGAGCAAATGAATAACCCAATTCCCTGGGAGTTTTATTCGGAAAACTTCGTCACAGTTAAAGTTTCAACTAATTGATGCCACTTGCTACAATATGCGCTAGCTTTGCTTCTATGACGCAGACATTGCTAAATTGAAATTGCTTTTATTTATTAGCGGTTGGTTGCCTGATTGCTAACCATGTGTCTGCATGTGGGCAGCTAACCGATTTCTTATTTGTGTGACTTACTTTTCTTTCCTTCCCAAGCGATTAGTGTGATGCTTGGGGCTAGTTTGCAAATAGTCAATCAAGCAGAAATCAGTTAATTGCTTTAGTTCAATAGAAAATAAAACAGCTAGAAATTGAAAAATTGAATTATTCACGACATTCTCCTCGAATTATGAGGCATCTAGCCGTTAAGATTCATCCCTAGGATATTTGCAGCTAAGAAATATCACGCCGTGCTTTCTAAATTCCGCTTCAAATTTAGAGTCGGGATAAATTGTTGCGCTAGATGCCTTTTTTGCAATTTGTCCAAAAAAAGGCATGAAATGTCCCGCCCTGTGTGCTAATATTGCCAACAGGTAGACAAACATGTACGAGTGGTGAGTCCTCGTTAGTCTGGAACAAGTTAGGTGATTTTTCGACCGCCAAGTCTTTATCGCGCCAACAATGTTCTATAACGACTCACACCTATTTTGACTATTTGAATACACTGCTCTTGTCGTTTTCGCCTCCTTTGGAAATCGATTTATCTTGCTCTGAAAGCAGACTTACTTTCGCTAGAGTAGCATGAAAAGCCCCTTGACCGTATAAAAACAAGCTGATTTCGTCAGTTGTTACCTATTCTGGGTAGGATGCTATTCCAGTAAGACAGACATTTTTTCCGGAAAATTCAACCCTAATAGGTCAGTCATAAGTATTTTTAAGATGTGAGTAACAGCTTTCGTGCGAATGCTACTCACATCTTTTTTGTAAAGTTTTATATTTTTCATTTTTACTCCTCGATTAGCTATCTCTCACCGAGCGTTCGCACTCATTTTTTGGTCTACCTAATTGTTTTTAACGATCGCTTAATCTTCGCTCCATTCCAACAACTCACAGGGCTGGATTTTATAACAGTCACAGATTTTGTTAAGTGCTATTCCATTGGGTATTTGCTCAGGATTGTCGCACAGCGCGTACACTGTGGTTTTTGATAGTCCTGTCTCTTTCATAAATTGATAGCGTGTGATTTTGAGCTTTTCTTCAATAAACCTCCTCACAGTGTTACGAACTGGCATGGCAACCTGTCTGGTATTATCAGACTTTCATTTAACACTATGCCAGTTAAGCTTGCAATTGTCGGCTAGCTTTATATGGTTAGATGTCTTGACATTGCCAGATATCCTGTACTAGTATCATAGTGCCTGGGTTATCGATGCGTCAATAACTCAGGCAAACACGATTATTTAGCTACGAACACAGATTATCTGCATTGCGTCCGCTCTATATCTGCGGTCGCGGTAATTGTGCGTGTCTACATCACGTAGATTCATGCAGCTCAATTTACGCAATTTATAAGCAATTAGCTCACTATCAAATAGAGGTGAAATAATGCTGACATCTAATCAGATTAGGCGTTTACAAACTACCGAGCGATGGCTGAGAGAGATTAGAGATTCAGAAGGATTTAAAGTCTTGAATTACTGCCCAGATGCAACTTTAGGAGATGCAATTCAAGCTGTAGATGAACTATTACAGTCACATAATTACTGTAATGAAAAGCCCGCTTCTTTTACTGATAACCAGTTACAAAAATATTTAAAACCAAAGCCAGTAATGCACATGAGCCGTGTCAAGACTCTGCGTGAAAAGATAAGTTCTTTTCTACTCGATGCAGCAAAAGAAGTAGCAATTCTGAGCTTACTAACAACAGGTTTTATGGTTGTTGGTACTATCTTTTGTCACGGCGTTGACCGCATTGAGCAAAGCAGAGGTGAAGAATATCAGCCCACATGGATTAACAATGCCAAAGTTTTTGAAGGAAGTGCTATTACGTCTATTGCAATCTTTCTCGGTGCAAACTTGATTGGTGCGTGTGCAGCAGGAGGTAAGAAAGATGATTGATAAAAACCTTGTAGGATGCGTCACGCTGTTAACAATGAGCAAGACTTACTTAATTGATGAAACGCTCTACAGATATTTAACAAGTAGTGGCAGTATCAAATACACACAATATCATTTCCGTCCTTTACCGCGTCAGTCTAAAACTGCTGATTTAAAGCTCAATCGGGACAAAGTATTACGCAAAGTCTACGAGATTCCCAGTCTGTACAACCAACATCTTGCAACGATCACAACCACAGCGATACAGCAAAGTTTGTTTTAAGGCTTAGTAACATTTACTACCATGAAAGCCTTCACAGGCAAAAGCACAAGCGCGTCAACCAGTCCAAAAAGGGTGCTTTTACGGGGAGAAAAGGAATTTTGTCAATATATCAGAAACTCTGGCAAGCCTTGTTATTGCGTAGTTATAGCCGACGAAAAAACACAGGAGTGAAAGTTTTTGAGTGATTTTTCAGAGTTATTGATAGGTTTCAGCTTGCGGGTCATACCAAATACCCCTTTTCAGCTAATTACCTATATCAAGTTCCTTGGATTCATCCGGAATACGCATCGATTTTATACACACATAAGTAATTATTTGGAGATAATGTGGCAACAAAGCAATATATAGCTAAGTATCATCAGTTAAAACAAGTCTACTCACGGGAGTTAGGAAAAGAGATTGCTGATATCACCTGGTATCGAGTGGTGGCTACTTTAAAACAGCATTTTAATTTCAATGTGATGGGTAGCGATGCTCAAAAGATAGTTGAGACATTCGCCGGATTTAAACGGCGCTACGGCAGCTTTACAGGTCGGGGTGAGGGATTTAGTGAACGCTGGCAAGCATTCAAACATTTCTATGAAACAGATACTTTTTATCACGGGGAAGAGTTCTTAAAGCTTCTTGCAGAGCATTTAAAAATCAATCTTGAAGACGTACCCCGTAGCACTCCTTACTACTGGTTTGAACGTGCTGAACTGTCCTTCAGTGCTGAAAATGTCTACCATAGCAAAGATTTAGCGCTTGTTGCCTTTGTTGCAGCTAAATGGGCAATCAACAAGCGACCGCAACCAATGAAATCCGCAACCATCGAAGTTTTAACACTAGCCAAATAAGGAATAATCACCATGTCAGACAAGTTTACTAACAATGTCCGCGCTCGCTTGTACAAACAGGGTTATCAAGGATTCACCAAAGACGATTACACCACAGCCGCCCAATTTGTTGAGTGCGATGATCTGAACAATCCCACCAAAGACCAATTGAGCCAAGCCGTTGAATATCTTAAAGCCAAAGCAACCAGCCAATTATCTGTAGCAGATGAACCCATTGAAGAAACATTACCAATGCAAACAGAAGCTGCACAACCTGAGCTTGAATCTCATCAACTTGCAATTGCAGAACCAGAGATTAACAACATCACTGTAACCAGTGAAGATAAGCATTCCTTTATCACAGCCCAATCATCAGCCCTGGGGTTTGAATTAACCGAACAAGAAACATTGAGCATTGCAGAAGATGTTGACGATACCTTTAGTGACTACAGCCAATTCCTCAGCAATGTAACATCTGCAATTAAAAGCTACGTGGATCATAAATTTGATGCCATCGAGCAATCATTTGAAGCTAACGCCCAAGACTTGAGACAACACGTAAACAGTAGAGCATCTAGATTGAACCAAAAAGTTAACAACTTTTCAGGGGACATCAAAGCGGATATGGGAGGTATCCGCCAAAACATTAAAAGCACCCAACTCTCAATCCTCGCCAGGCTCAACGCAGTTCAATAGCGATGAATTGACACTGCTTGAGTGCTTGATGATTCGTTCAAGTAAGATGAGTTACTTCTCAAGAATTGCTGTTAGTTTGAGTGCGCTGGCTGCTGTGATTTTACCCTTACATAACTGGGTGTATCTGCCAATAAAAGAGCATCAGCAATATCAGCAATATCTCAAACACAAGTCAGCGATTGAGCAATATGTAAAAACAATGTCTTACCACTGCCATCAAATATTTACCCCCCTAAAAGAGTATCGCTGTGAAAAATTCAATGAAGCTCAAGAATCAGGTAACTTCCAAATCACGCCACCTAGAACGCCAGTTAAAAACTAAGTTCAATGCATCTACTAACTTAGTAGTCAGAGCGCTAACAGGCGATAAATCAGCCCTGAAGTTAATAGGACAAATGGGTAATGACGGGGCGAAGATTAGCGAATTCGCCCCACAAGTAAGAGAGCAAATGTTAGCTGCTATCAAAGGGACTGAGGATTTAAATGTAGTCCTGGGCGACATCTACAAACAAGCAGGTGTCAGCGGTGAAAAGATTGAAAGAGCAGTACAGTCAGCGATTTTAGCTGACACTCATCTAGCAAATATCCTCGAAGAGATGAAGCTTGATTTCTCTTCATCCCAGGATAAAGAAGCGCTGCGTCATCAACAAGCTACAGACCACATCAGACTAAAAACCTGGGTAGATAAACACATGATGCAGGTTGATGGCGAATATAAGATGTTGCAGACCGAATTACAAACCGATATTAGACAACAAACAATTGACTTGCAACATGATAGAGAACTGGGCAAGTATTACTTAGAAATGGGTGATAACGCTCGTGATGATTTCAAACCTAAAAAGCAATATGCTGGGCGTTCAATTGTACAAAAAATCAAAGAAGCCTTATTAGGTTTTTAATAACTAAACCCGTTAGTAACTTGAGATAAGTGCTGACGGGTTAGAAAAATAATCCGATACAAACATGGCATACGATATAGATGAGTCACAAGAGGAAGTAATCAGCGAAATCGCTCCAGATACACCCTTACCAAAAGACTTAATAGAACACCTGGAATCCCGCAAGCAGCACCGTCAAGATATTATCAACACCACTGAAAAACTAACTCGATTTTTTGCCGGCTGGTCGCTCAATTCAACAGGCTTCTTTATCGCTAAATATCTTTTAATAACTGGCGGTGGCGTTAACTTCTGGTTAGCAATTTCGCTTTCATTTTCTATATGCAGTGTTGGCTCTTTGGCTGGGCTGACCGGCTTGAGAGTTAACTACAACAGTGATGGGCTAGAGGTAGATAATATGCAAAATATTTTAAAAACTGCTGCTGGCTTAGTCTGTGCAGGTGTGACAACTTGGTTAGCAGTCAAAGACTATCAATATTTTGAGCATTTAACTAAAGAAACAGTCACCCAAATTAACCAAGACATCCAAACCATTGAAAAACAGAATCCACAATCAGACCCTTGGGTAAGTATTGCAGTAGCCTTGGCTTTATTCATTGGTTCCATTGCAATTATTTTTAAGGGGCGGGAATGAACAATGAAACAGGGGGTTTTGGAGTTAGCCCTGGCTGGTGTGTGTGGTGTAGCTGCAATCATCGGGCTTGCAACATCACAAACACGCCAGCCTTATGACCTAACACAGATTCAGTTCTGCCCAAAGTCAACTAACGGCGTACAAAGTCAAATAAGGCTGGATAAGCGTTTTTGTAACCAGCCGCGTTTTGTCCTCTCTGAAGAATGGCAACGCTATGGGCTGTATGGCAGTATTATTCCTTACAAGGGCGATGCCATTCAATGGGTGCGTGATTTACCCACAGATAACCCTCATCAGTTGTTGAGTGGTGCGGTTACAGTTATTGGGCTATGGGGTATTGTGGGTTGCTTGCTTGTGCGTACACAACGCCTCAAGCGCAAAGATTATGAATTGGGGGAACTAGAAAAGACTGGCGGCTATGCAATTTGGCAGCAACACAAGCATAAACGTGAAGTGAAGCAGCATTCGACCCAGCTTTACACTGAGCGTTTAAAGGATGGGCTGTCAGGACTGGACACAGAAGAACGCAAAGCGCTGGGATTAACTGACTCCGAGAACGAACAGGCTAAGGCTCGAATTCAGCTTGAAGATTTTATGAAAGCCCGTGCTGTCAATCATTCTGTGATGGATAAGACGATTGCTGAGAATTTAAGGGACAGGGCGAAGGCGGAGCAGGAACGCAGCAAGATTGAGGGGAAGACCAAAAGCGAGATCGCAAACAGCGATAATCATCAGTTGACTGACCAGCGCCTCCGAGGTGATTTAATCGAAGCGCTCAAGAATCATGAGGATGGCTGGCTGTGGAAGGTTATCGACAATCAAAAACCTGTTTGGGTGCTGGGAGAAGCGGGAAGCGGTAAATCAACTCTAGCAGCTTCGATTGTCATGCTCAGAGAATATCTGTTTGATATGCCTTTGTATCAGATCATAGACGCGCACGCTGGAGATAATCTTAGAAATGCATGGAAGTATTTAAGCCCGCAGTTGATAGCGCAAACAGAAGAAGAGATAGGACAAGCTTTTGATGATGCCCGTGAGCGTTGGCTGGACAGAATTAATAATCAACCTGATAAGCAACCGCAACAGTTATTAGTTGATGAATTCACTAACTATTCTGAGTCTGATATCACCAAGGAGCCTGCCAAAAAGTTTGTTAAGGCATCTCTGAGCGACCCTAGAAAAGCTGAAGAGAGATTAGTTTGTATTGCCCATTTCTTCACTAATACTGCTGTGGGTGGCAGTGATGGCACTGCTAAAGGGAGAGCTAGAGGTACTATTCAAATTGACCGGAAAACTGCTGATGGTAAGACCCCTTTAAAGGTGGCAGTAATTAATGGGTTAAATAATTCTGATGGGGATGCAGAAGTAGATAAAAAGGTGACAATTCCTAGTTGGTTGACCCCGGAAAGCATTCACAAGCATTTTAACGGTCAACCGATTGATTTTGATGAAGTGTGATATTGCCCACATTGTGAAAGTGATAAGTTACTAACTATGGGTAAAAATAGATACTGCTGTAAAGACTGCGGTAAATCATAAGTAGCTAGAAAATTGATTTACAAGTAACTAACATTTTCTAACGTAAAGGTAGGGTCTATACTCTACCTTAATTAGTTAATTCAATTTATAGAAAAAAATAGCTCAAAATGAAAATGAGCCAAAATATATAATATATTGGTGATTTAATATCATCAAAATGAATCATAAGTAAAGTAGACGATAAAATAATAAATCCAAATTTAACAACTTTAACTAACTGACTGTTATCGTTCATAAAAATCATTAGATAAACAAACTTAATAGGCAACCTAATTAAATAGATTGCCTATTACAGATATTACCGCTTAACTACAGATTTACTTTCATTTTTTTGCCCAAAACAAACAGCATTTAAGCAAGTAGCAATATTAATACACTTTGAATTCCAACCTCTCATAAACACGCCCTAGAACACCCTAACCCAAAAAGGTGGATAATAAATAGTTAATGTATTGGAAAGTGCCATTCTCAATTTTGTCTACTACCGCACGGTTAAAGAACTGGGAGTAGAGTGGGTGGCGCAGCGGAGTGTGGGGGGCGGGCTGCTGAGTTTTGGCCACTTCATGAGTAAATTATTGCCCGTCCCCCACACCACCCGCTCTAAGCGTTGCGTCTAAGAGTTCGTCGGGGCCTCACCAGCTGATCGAGTCGGGTCAATTTTGATATCACTGATAGTAAGGATTTATCAACCCGGAGTATAGAAGTCAGTATAGACACTTGGAAAGCCGCAAAGGTAGCGAATTTTATCGCTGTGAATTATACCCCATAGTGGTCATTGCGCCGCTTGGATAAGCAAGTCAAATCACCCAACGAAATCATGCGGGTTGTAGCGTTTGCGATTGATAAGTTGAATTTGATAGCTCGTTGTCGCGGTGGTGTCCCCAACGAATGTACAATACTTTGGGGATTTGATTACACGTTTTCTGAAGTGGGAATAATTAAGTCTTGTGATAAAGTCTATCAACCACTCGCTTAACGCTGTTAGCTTGCCACTGCGACCCGTACTTAGTCTTGTATCCATTCATATTCATCCACTTAGAAATTGCCCCAAAAGACTTACCAGATTTATGGTGCTTGCGGATAGCTTCAATTGCGTCCAATTCTTCAAGATCAGGAATTAATTCACCATCAACAGCTTTTTGACCAAAGGCGGGAGCGCCATAAGCATAACCACCGTTGTCGGCTTTGGCACGTCTACCACCTTGCGTCCGCTCGTTGATAATGTCCCTCTCCAGCTTGGCGACCGCAGACATGACAGTGAGAATCATGTAACCCTGCGGTGTGGTTGTGTCCACCTGTAAATCTAGAAGGATTAAAGCTTTCCTTTGTGGTTGGAGAACATCATCAACCAGCGCTAGTACATCTCTGGTATTTCTAGCTAGTCGGTCTAACTTTGCTGCGATGATTCCATCAGCTTGTTCGCTTACAAGTTTGAGAGCTGATTGAAACTGGGGGCGATGAGTCGTGTTTTTACCACTGCCTACCTCTTCAAAGATTTGTAACAGTTCATGATTAAAAGCGTAGCAGTATGCCTCAATTTTCTGGCGTTGTTCAGTTAAAGAGGTGTTTTCTGCTTGTGACTCGCTGCTGACTCTGACATAACCAACCAATTTCATTGGGATTATTTACTCTGCCTAAGACACAGGGATTATAGCATTACGATAATTGAAATAGGCGTAACAACGCAACTGGCACATATAGATACACTCATGGCAATTACACAAAATATCTTTAATCTCTCTATGGGATTAGTTGAAATTAAAAAATGAGCATAAATGCTTAGAAATCCAATCCATAGATTTAAGCAGCATCTGTCTGTTGGCAAATTTAGGAGCAATTCTCTTAAACAGACGCTCTGGTATACCAAGTGCTGAATCCTAGAATTGAAGAATTACCTATACTTTGCCAATAATTTTTTAGCTCTGACAACTAGTCATTATCGCTACAAAGCATCACTGGTGCTGTAAGAAATCGCATCAACTGGGGGCTTTATAATAATACTGGCAAGAGCTTCCTTTTGTTAAAGTCAGACTTAAAAATAATAAACCAGGTGTTAACTATGATTCAATCTTATAATCGCTAATATAATAAATTTATGTAATGTCTACTAGGTAGCTAATATAAATTACCATGAATAAAGCACTTGATATACGCCATATTAGCCCTAGAGTACGAGAGCTAATTAAGCAATATGCTCTTGTCAATAATTGTACCCAGGCTGAAATGCTAGAGCGTATTGTTTTGGAATGGAACAACCAACAAAGTGAAAGCGAAAGACCTCCAGGAGACGAAGACGAGTAGCTTTTTTGTACAAGACCTTGGCTTAAATAGAAATTAGTTAAAATCAGCTATTCTTTCACCAAGGTAATTTAGCTAAACTAAATTACTGGTATTAAGCTAATCGACATTAAGCAAATTTAAATGTGTTTTAGCTTATACACATAATTGATGATTTCACATTTGCTCAATACCTATATAGCCATCTTTCTCTAAAAATTTAATAGCTTTGAAGCCTTCATTTTTCAGTAATTGTAGCAGCTCGGCGTTATTATTAATATTGTACTTTTTTAATGCCTCATAAGTTTTAGTATTAATTATTCCTACATATTCATCTTCTTCTGTGTTATGGCTAATGGTTATGCCATTAGATAAGTTTGAAGTATAAGGAAAGCAAGCAAATAAAATGTATTTGGGCATAATAAAATTAATATTATCTATATTTTAAATAATTTCTAATCAAGTATCTTTAGAAGCTAAATAAAAAATTCTATATACCTACAGCAGATTTTTTTCTTGGATCTGCCATTATTTAGTACTTAATTAATAACTAAATAATGCGTTAAACAGAAAAAATTATACTTTCTTACTGAGTTAAATTGTATTAGCTAATTTGAGCAGCTTGTAGTACTAACCTCATGACACCTACAGCAAAGAGATTGTTATTTCAAGAAGACAACTCCTGCTGAGTTCTATTAGATGAAGAATTATCAAAATGAAATAGTACAACATTTCAAATCTTTCTAGTTATTAGTGCCATACGGTAATAATAACTAGATGGAAATCTCTAGAAGCTTACGAATATAGGCTTTGGCAATTTTGAATTCCCTGTAGCTGCACCAAGTTTATCCATCATATCTATTTGGATCTTTTTTCTCCTTTTTTTTCTGAGGATCTTTTTTTTGCTTTTTGACTTCTCTATTACCTTTTTTTTCTTTAGACATTATGACTCTTCCTTCTAGTAATAAATAAAGTAGCTATAGGATGATGTACGACTCTAGCCAGGCTTTGACGCTAAAAAATTTGGGCATCCTTCTTGGGTGCCTTTCATGTAGCATTTTTGCTGTTTCATATTTATAGTATAGCAGTTATATTTTTTCAAATATTTTATATAAATAAAAGCCCTGAGTTTAGCTAGATGAAATACTGAAATTCATGTATTTTTTAATTGACTAAAAACTAAGTATTCACATTTAATGAGTTATAAAAATATTGGTATATATTGAAATAATTTATTTTTTGGCATAAATAATCTCAATTTTATTCAATCAGAGTACTGAGGAATTTAAAAATACTAACTTTATTCCCTAATTACATTCCATCTGAAGCTGTAAAGCTCTGAGGGTGCAGGATTGACGGTTTAAGACTACTCAAAATATTAAGTTATTATTTGGGAAAAAATTTGATATAGAAGTAAAAATTTAAATTAAAATTCATATTTATATGTATAAAAACCACTCTGTAAGTTATCTCTCCTGAGTAAATTTATTAATCTAAATCTGTAACAGCAAATACTTCTTATAAAAAAGTACGCTACAGTGAATATATAGATTAAAAGCTCACTAGGTAAAAAACTTGGCTGACATTATTGATACCGCTGTTAATGCTGGATCTTTCAATACCCTAGTTGCTGCAATCAAAGCTGCTAATTTGGTAGATACTCTCAAAGGTGCTGGGCCATTTACTGTTTTTGCACCTACTGATGAAGCATTTGCTAAGCTTCCAGAAGGCACAGTAGACGCACTGCTAAAAGACATTCCTAAACTCAAGAAAATTCTGACTTATCATGTTGTTTCAGGCAAGGTATTGTCAGCAGATGTGGTTAAGCTAAAGTCAGCTACTACGGTTGAAGGCACCAACGTGAAAATTGATGCTTCTAATGGTGTTAAGGTAAATGATGCCACTGTTGCAACACCAGATGTTGCTGCTGATAACGGTGTTATTCACATAATTGACACAGTGTTGATTCCTGCGTAAGCAAACGCGGAAATAGACAATATTAATTGTGGGGCGGTGATTCCTAATAATCACCGCCCCACCCCGAGTCAACCCACATGACTTTAACTTTTTCCAATAATTCTGTAGTATCTGTTATTGCACCAGAACGCAGTGAAGGCAAGCAATCTCATGAATCCCAAGCTCGTAACTTAATATCATTTTGAAGGTGATAGGCTCAAGAGCAAAGAACAGCCTAGACTGAAGTAAAAAACTGGAGAAGGCGATCAACGATGCGATCACCTTTTTCTCTTTGAAGCAATTTTGATATCACTCTCTTGCTAGGATTTCCACCCCAGGGTACAGAAGAGAGTGTAGACAAGTCAGGGCACAACAGGAGTAAAACCCCAACATCAGGCCCCCAACAGCTGTATGCATAATAAAGGACGGTATTGGAAAGAGCCAGAGAAGATACCGTTGGCGATTTTTTATTATCTTGATGATCAGCCCCATTAATTAGTTTTTTAGTTTTCAGTGAGGGCAGTATCAGGCTTTTTCACCCAAATAGCCGTTTTCTCGCACTATCAGAGATTGTTTGAGTTTAGACTAGACAGCAACAAATGACCCAGCAGTGCTGAGTTAATAAAACACAACCTTCAAGAATGAAGATATTTGAGATTAAGCAGATTTTTGTTCCTCTTTGCGTGGTTTAGAAGCAGTCTTTTTAACAATTGGATATCGTATTTTCCGGTTACGGACTTTACCTGGTGTCCACCCAAGGGACTTTCCACGAGGTTTGGGTGGAGAGGTAGGAGTACCAATCGCGGCGAAAACTCCACCCATAGCTTGAGCAACTCGTCCTGGGGTCAATTTATCCATTGACTTCTGCCAAGGAAGAGGATTATCAGCAACGATATCACAAGCTAACCATAACTCCCAAGTGATTAACGGCATTAAGTCACTCCAATGTTCACATTGTTCTGGAGTACTGAATTTTGGTACTGTCCAATGTAAGCGTTGCTTAAGAAAACGATACCAATGGTCAATCGTGAATCGGCGCAAGTACAATCGCCAAACTTCATCCAATGGTGGCATTTGTTCCCCAACCCAAGCCAACCACAAGGGTCTTAATACTCTCAAATTGCCATCAAGATCAAGACGTTCCACCTTCAGTAGCATCATTGGGCGTGCAGCAGCTTTGCGAAAATGCAAATCTTCCCACAGACTGACTTTAACTCGTCCCAATTTTGGGTCATTTACTTCCAGCACAGATGCCACTTCGCCCCAGGTTGAGGGTTCATTGAGTTTAAATTGAGCACCATGCTTGCGAGGACGACCCTTGCCAGAGTAAGCAGGTGGTGCGCCCCATAGACACAGATTTGAACGCAGTCTAACTAAGATATCGGCTTTTATACTAGCTGTCTTTAATACGAAAGGCGCACAACCATATTCACTGTCCCAAAGCGAAATTGGTCGAACAGACATTGATTCACATACCTTTTTGAGTTGTTCAACTGCTTTCTCAATCGGATTGTCCCAACTGGTAATCCGTTCATGCCTCAGCGGTAGTGCCCAACTTCCTGAATCCTCTGGTATCCAAGCTATAGTACTATATCCCTGCCCAATCGTAATCGGTTTATTTCCCGCGATCGCTGTGCTACTGTGTTCTATTGTCCGTTCTTTGAGTGTCACCGCATCTGGGCGTGACCAAGCTGTATGGTCTCCTGCCAACAATATGCGTTTTTCTGTTGGTATTTGCTTGATATATAACTCCATTAATTTCTCACGGTCTGGTTTGGTATCTTGTATCGCTTCATAGATACTCGGCCATTTACGTCTAAACACTGGCGATAAAGATAAATCTGCCAGACTGTAGACATTACGGGTCAACAGTATCGCATCTGTTAGTTCAAATGTTGCATCATGTGCTTTGCCTAGATGCGTATAGGCGGCTTGACGAAATTCTTCGAGTCTGGCACGTTTCATATTGGCAGATAAGAGTAGGTGATTCTCTCTTAGCTTCTGCCGAAAGGGGGACTGTCTTCAATCAGACATCCCCTTTTTCTCTTTCATCTCTCCCATTTAGTCTAAACTCCAGTTGATAATGTATGTTTCCAATAACGTACATCATACAGTCACTGGGGTGGAGCATGAATATTTACACCCTGGTAGGAGCTAAATCCTGATTGCGGAAGTTAATGGGTGTTATTTAGTTATGTTGAGTATGTAATTTCCTGCTTTGATATCAAAATTGATAGCTAATACTTGGGCTTTTGGTACAGCAGACTTTGGGCTACGTCAGTTTACAAACCACCAGCCGCAGCGAGGTTTGTATATACGCTGTCTGTACCAGTTTCTATACAAGTTCTCTTGTAATGCGATCGCTGCAAAAGAGATCTGTTCAACTAGCAAGTTCGGAAAGTTGTCAATTGAATTGGTAGAGTTAGTAAATTCTTGGTGAAATAAGTTGCATTCAATTATGCGAGGTACCTAATTTCAATCATCATTACTAAAACATTTTGACTCTTTAATTATCAATATTAATTATTATCATGCATCTTACATTTATTAAAGCGTGCAAAGTTTTTGATGAATATTTAAGGAGGAGAAAGGGGTTGCCGTCGGCAACCCCTTTCTCCTCTTATAACAATGATTATCATTATTTTATAAACGTGGCTTCTTAGTTTTTGTTGATTAATTTATTCTTTGGAAGTCCCATATTATACTCTATTTTCCGTCCTTGAAGTTTTACTGTATATTAACTGAGCGAGTTCGCTCTCTATACCAAAGTCGTATACAATATGATTGGCTAATTCCCAAACTACATAGTAAACTATTAGGAGTACTAGCAGTTCCCTCGATATGATTGCTTTTAGCCAAATAAAAAGGTGTTTGATATGAAGAATTAAATTTAGAGCGATGCTTCCCTAAACAAGAGTTAGTAGGAATAAAACCATCGTTCTCTGTTTTGCTCAAATCTATATGTTGAAAAGAGTTTCCATTGCTGTCAAGCGTAGCAGCAGCCCACAAATAGTTTATTTTAAGACCGAAAATAACTTGATCAAAAGGCTCAGACTCAGCCATCAAGGTAGACCCCCAAGCTGAGTTACCACAGATACCTCCTGATAAATAATTATATGTAATATCAGCAAGCATACCTGATGCTAAATACGATTTATAACTAGGTTTTAGTGAACGGTTATTAATTGTTGTCCTCAATTCACCATTTAAGTATTCACAGGTTTCATAATATTTTGCTAACAAATAATTTATACCATTTTTTTTGTTACACCAGGTATCAACTTGGTCAGCTATTGGTGTTCCTGTAAGCGGCCCTTGAATATTATACCAGCTAACTTTTTTTATTTTGGTATCTTGAAACACCTTACATTCTTTAGGGTGAAATTGGCAAAAAGATGCCAAAATTAGAGTTCCCATAGAGTGAGTAAAAATTTTGTTAGGTCTATCTGAAACCGATAGCCATTGCGTACATTTACTCTTTTGATCAACTTGCCTACATCCGATTGCAAAATTATAGTAAGTCTTGGTAAGAACTGGATCGTCCCAAGGTTTATGAAGTGTGTCAGAAAGATTATAGTAAATTTTTCGACAATTGGTATATAATCTCATATCACCCCATAAATTAGGATTAATATGTTTAACTTCGGTGTAGGTTACTAATTGATTAGTAATAGCTCCTGCTTTTTTGGCTTCTTGACCGCGAGAACCATGTAAAAATAGACAATTTGGTTCTTTGTTTACAGTCACATTATATTTATAATTGCCGTTCTGCTTGAGTTGAGGAAATAATAAAATTAAATAAAGGAGGCTGTTAAATAAATATTTATAATACATATAGCAATCCTAAATCATTTGTGAAAATCAATCATACATAAATATTTTCGGAAAATTAAATATTTCATGGTGAACAGCGAGTTCAAATAGATAAAATCTATCAATTCTTTCATATAGGGAGTTGTGTATTTTATCTATATTAATTAGATCCAGCTTATCGTTATGTGTAATTTTTCACAACTCATTTAGGATTGCTATATTTCAAATTCAATTTGAATCAAAACAGCCAAAATAATCAGAACTAAAACGCAATTAAAAGCATCGATATTACAGATTGTAAACTGTAATCCCTTGAGCAAAGCATGATTGACACTTCCCCATCACCGCAATGACGACTCGATATCAGAATTGATTTAGGCAAGGCTCAAAAATTTAGATGTTGTTAGCCATAAAACAGGGCATGATGTTTAAATTACTCACTGGGTAAATCCGACTAAATTATAATTTATACGATTAAACACTATGAGCAAACAATATAAAATCTATCTTGATGCTTGTTGTTTGAATCGTCCGTTTGATGACCAGACACAACCTCGTATTTATTTGGAAGCACAGGCAGTTATGACAATTCTGAGTCAATGTCAATTAGGAACTTGGAAACTTATTAATAGCAGTGCTTTAATCGCTGAATTAAACCAAACACCTGATTTATCAAGACTAGAAAATGTCAAAAAATTACTTGGCATTGCTAAAATTAAAGTTATTAATAGTGCCTTCATTGAAAACAGAGCCGCCGAACTCCAACAATTAGGATTCTCCAGCTATGATGCCACCCACATCGCTAGTGCCGAAAGAAGTCAGGCTGATGTATTTCTCACTACAGATGACAGACTCTTCAAAAAAGCTCAAAAAAATTCCCAATTAATTAACGTTAAGATTAATAATCCTGTTCAATGGCTGGCTCTTGTAATACAAGCCGAGGAAAGCAATGATGAAAACCCAACATGACATTATTAAACAGGGCTATGATGCCTTAATCAATTCTTTAGGAGTTGCCGATACTATTCGGTTTATTCAATATTTTAGTCCCGGTAAAGGAGACTATACCAAAGAACGTCATCAATGGCTAGATGAAAAAACTTTGGTTGATGTGTTGGAGGAGATAAAAGAATTACCTTCAGAAGATACCAATCAATATGATGAAATTATTGAGTAGTGATTTAGAGAATCTTTGGATTGAGATTAGTCATTATGGAAGTTGAAGGATTTACAGCTTTCTATTGACACTTCCCAACCGTTTGATACTGGAATGGTTGGTATCAAATACTATAATAAAATAAAGCCGTGAAGCGAAAGACGGGGCTTGTATGCCATTATTCCCGGTCAAAATTAAATTCCGTTGTCTTCTAAATATTTTTTGATGGCTGCTTCTAGGTCTTGGAATGCAGCTTCTAAACTTGAATAGTTGGGTTTTCCTTCGTAGACAGTACCACCTAAATCATAAGCTCTAGCAAAGGAATTAACATATTCGCTTTCCCCAATTTCTATCCAACCAATTTCATTAACAAAGCGGGTTAGATGAGGGTAATTTTCTGCAAATGTTTTGATTTTTGGCATCAGGTAGTTGAGTGTTTATTTAAACATAATAACTAACAAATAGTCAGGACTTATGCTGTCAACCACAAAGGCGAAATCGAATTTCAGCTATCATTGCTCTCTTCAACTATTAAGGCTTCTAGTTCTGCCAGTAATTTTTGCAATCGCTTTTGCTTCTTGGGATTATCCCAAACCTTTGATTTTTTTACTTTAGTATAAGCTTCATCGATCTGCTTTTTTATCCCAGGAGATTTTTTCTCATTAACTCCAGTTGTCTCTGCTTTAATCACAGCTAGACGTTCTTTGATTTGACTCAAGGATAAGTCGTTTTGGATGGCATCGTCTAGCAATGATGCACGTAAAGATTCATCCTTAACTCGTGCAATTACTTTTGCTTTGGTATACTCAATCATTCCTGACCGCAGTGCTTCCATAATATCTTGAGGCAGTTTCAGGAGCGGCAACCTATTAGTTCTAAAACTTTCGGGGGAGAATTTGCCGATTGAGTTAAATACCTCAAGCAAGGTCTGCCATTCATTGCTGTGGATAACGTTATCCACAGCTTCTCGTTCTGGATGAGCAGCTGAAGTAAGTAAAGCAATCACTGACTCTGCGGTTTGATTGAGTTTTAATGCTAAGAGCGCAATAATTCCCTCGGTTTCCTCAACAGGATTCAAATCTTCTCTTTGCAGATTTTCAGAAAGCGCGAGTTCAAATGCCTCAACATCGGTCATCTGCCGAATCACAGCCGGAACCGATTCTAGTTGAACAGTTTTAGCAGCTTGGAAACGTCGTTCCCCTGCAACTAATTCATACTTACCATCCTTTTGTGGCCGAACGAGAAGAGGTTGGAGAATTCCATACTGTTTAATTGACTCTACTAAATCATGCATGGATTGAGGAGCAAAGTACCGACGAGGTTGCTGCTGCGGCAAAACAATTTGTTCAATTGAAATAAGTACAGCAGCACTCTCGTTTATTGGCTCGTCAGAACCAAATAGAGCATCAACTCCTTTGATTTGATAAGGCTGAGTAGTACGCTTTTTCGGATTCATGATAGCGCTGGCAAACTTTGAACAATCTGTTTGAGGATATTAACAGATGAATGCTTAAGATCATAGAGTGCC
>NZ_AP018213.1 GCF_002367995.1 Calothrix brevissima NIES-22 | reverse complement strand
AAATCCTCAAGTTCAGTCTCCACAAGGGTTTTCTAGCTTTCAAGAGCTTTAAAAAGACCTTTAAGAGAAAGCTTAAAAAACCTTCAAGAGAAAGCTCTTCTCCTTATCTTACTGCTCTTGCTCTTGAAAAGAGCAAAATCCTCAAGTTCAGTCTCCACAAGGGTTTTCTAGCTTTCAAGAGCTTTAAAAAGACCTTTAAGAGAAAGCTTAAAAGACCTTCAAGAGAAAGCTCTTCTCCTTATCTTACTGCTCTTGCTCTTGAAAAGAGCAAAATCCTCAAGTTCAGTCTCCACAAGGGTTTTCTAGCTGCCAAGAGCTTTAAAAAGACCTTTAAGAGAAAGCTTAAAAAACCTTCAAGAGAAAGCTCTTCTCCTTATCTTACTGCTCTTGCTCTTGAAAAGAGCAAAATCCTCAAGTTCAGTCTCCACAAGGGTTTTCTAGCTGCCAAGAGCTTTAAAAAGACCTTTAAGAGAAAGCTCTTCTCCTTTCGCACTCATACGCTCATCATGATAGTGTCAAGGTAGTTATCAAGATGGAAACACGCTCAGTTGTTCCTGTCCGCAGACAAGTTTACCTAGATAGTACCTAGACATTACCTAGATATGAGCAATACAGGGAGAACAAAGAAGCTAGCATCTTTCAACTGTGACCAAAAGATGTGGGAGCAGTTTATCGCTCGTTGCAAAAAGAAAGGCACGACGGCAACGGCGACACTCACCCGTTTTATTGAGCTATACCTAGATGGTTCTCTAGATGACCTTGATACAATTGTTGGTAATGAAGATGAAGATAAACGCCTGGAATCTTTAGAACAAAAAACTGAAGAGATAACAGCCCAAATGAAACAATTTGCTGAGGCGATTATTAAAATTCAAAATTATCTCAACAACCAACCGAAGCGGCGGAATAAATCGTACAACAATTCATATTATCAAGGGCAAACTCAAAGAATCCAACCGCTAACGGAAGAAGGTTTAGCTTCAAGACTTGGTGTAAATGTAGAAACTATACGCGAGCAGCGAATTAATCTGCCACCACCGCTTTTTGTGGGATGGTGCAAAGGCAAGGATAGAGCAGGGTTAGGGTGGGAATTTAACCCAAATACGGGACTATATCATCCGGCAAGTTAGAATTTCTGAATTTAGACTGAATACTTCAGAGATTGCAGTTATCAATTTATGGTGAAGCGATTGGCTTAATTTTTGACTCCCTAAAACTTTTCAAACATCCTCTAACTACACAGCTAACCAAGTAGTTGATGAAGACTTAGAAGCACTACGAAAAAATATAGATGAAATATAGATTTAAAACAATGCTATTAAGATAAACGTTTATGCCCTACCTGAAAGCCAAAAATTTAACAGTATCCTCTAAACGGCTTAATGATGAATTAGAAAAAGTAAATCCTCATTTAATATATGTAGGAGGCAAAATCAACTTTCAGTCAGAATTGCATTTAGAAGATTATATCGAAGATAATTTCCAAAAAATCTTTCCTGACTTAGCTTTAGTCAAGCGTCAGCATAACATTAAAATGCAACGATGTGATTTATTATGTTTTACTAAATCATGCAAGCAGCCAGTAATAATTGAGTTAAAGAATGAAGAGGATAGAGGTTTAGTCTCTCAGTTAACTCGTTATCGAAAAGCAATTTTGCAAGAGCAACCATTTTCAGATATTATAGATTACTCTTTACCAGTAAAGTTAATAGCGGTAGCACCTGCTTTTCATGAAGATAACTATACAGATAAAGAAGCCTCAAAGTTTGAAGATGATATTTGCTTTTATGAGTTCACTATCAAAATACATGAGAACTCAGCCAGATTTCAAATATGTAGTAAAACTTATGATATTCCTTACCCTATCTTAGGTTTACCTGAGAGTCAAACAAGTTCTGAGTTATCCCCAATAAGTTTATCAATTTTTATTAGAAATTTTATAAGTAACTTACCTCTAGAGTCTCGCCAGGATTTTCTAGCTTTGCGAACATTATTAATGGCTCAACCAAAAGTAAAAGAAATGGTTAGCTCTACCTATAGAAAGGTATTGTATGCAACTGGTGAAGGAGAAAATCATAAAAAACTAGCAGAAATAACTAATACTAGCAAAGGAATTATATTATTTTTGTGGTTGCCCACTCATGTTAAGACAAATATAAAAATACCTGTAGCACGATTTGGTTTTATCTTAGCTAAAGATAACAATCCTTTCTCAGAAAAGTCCATTGTTGAATGGTTAGTATGTACTAAAACTACTATTGACCTAAAGAATAAACCTAATAATATCGGACTCTCATTTAATAGGCATGGTATGTCATTATGGACTAAAGCTAACCAATACCTATTTCAAGCTTCGTTAGCCTCACAAAATACGTTTCAGTTGTTGATATATCTTTTGAAAGGTATTAAACCACCAATTGATGAGGAAACTTTTACATGGTGGAATTCATATAAAAGTAAAACTCCAGAGAATTTAGGTTGGTATATTGATTTAGCTATAAAGACGTGGAACTACAGGTTTAAATAGCGATCGCAATTCTTGATGGGCATAACACGCTGTAGAGTTTACGCGCTCTTGTTTCTAGTCTAGGTATCGGGATATCCAGATACCTTTAGTTCTAGATACCTTGACATCTAGACATAAAGAAATACTGTGTGTAAGCTTTTCGTTATTGAGTTGGACAATATATAAATTGCTTTCCTGTGCCTGTGTTTCGCTTTCCGGCGGACAAGGGAAAACCACTGTAGCTTTTTTTCTCTCTCTGCTGCTGGCCAGTCAGGGTAAACGAGTCTTAGCCATAGACTGTGACCCACAAGCCAATTTAACTTTTTACCTAAATCACGAAGTAGCTGCCAATCAGCCCAGTTTGCTAGAAGTCCTTACTGGTGCTGTTACCACAGAAGACGGCATTTATCCCACGCAACACAGTAACCTGTTCCTCATCCCTGCTGATAGAAGCTTGTTCAAAGTTTCAGATTACCTAATTAACAGTGGCACAGGTGCGTTTATCCTTAAACTGCGATTACGTAATGTGCAATCTTTATTTGATTACGTAATTATTGATGTCCAGCCCTCCAGATCGCAAATCTGTTTAACCGCAGTAGGCGCATCGGACACAGTTCTAATTCCTGTAGAAGCCACCACTAAAGGAGTTAATTCTTTAATTGATACTCTGGACTTTTTACAAGACCAAACATCAATCATGGCATTTACAGGACAGGTACTAGGAGTAATCCCTTTTCGAGATCGGTGGATTGGCAACACTCAAACTATTGAGGGTAAAGAGAACATTGCTGCTATGAGAGAATTTGCTGGCAATATTCCCGTGTTACCCTCTATTCGAGAGTCAGAACAGTTTAAACGTGCCATCCGCAAAGGAAAACTGTTATCTGAACTTGGATACAGCGACCTGCAATATCCCTTTGAGCAAATTATCAAAATGCTGACCCATGAGTGATGATGCCCTAGAACGCCTGAAAAAACGTCAACGTCCCAGTGTTCCCACCCGTGATGCCTCCTTAACTAATAGCAATCAAGATATCTCGACATCTAGATATCAAGATACAGAGGTATCTAATAATCAGGAGATTTCAGATTCTAATACTCAAGATACCCCTACATCTAGCAGTCAAGATATCTCGACATCTGGATATCAAGATACAGAGGTATCTAGTAACCAGGGGATTCCAGATTCTAATACTCAAGATACCCCTACATCTAGCAGTCAAGATATCTCGACATCTAGATATCAGGATGCCAAGGTATCTACGCATTCAGAACTCAAAACCAAGCAAAGTACGATTCGCCTGGAAGCAGAACTGAGTGAACGCTTGAGTAAAGTTTGCAAAGCTAATGGCATCAGCCGGGAAGTATTAATAGAAGCATTATTTGAACACTATGAAGCTGACCCCCAAGCATGGCAGGATATTCTGGCACTGGCGAAAGCAAAAGGAGAGCAGCGAATGCAGGTTGCTAATATGAAGCGAGCGCAATCAATGATGCAGCGTTTTAGTTAAAACCTGGGCTTTGGGATTCTGTTATAAATGTGGTAGTCATAGTTAGCACATTTAGTAAATATTTCACCTTGATTGTTAATTTGATTACTCGATATACTCTTGAAAATGTATGAAATTTTAACCATAATAATTAGTGGAATGGAAAGTTAAATTTTACGATGCTTTTGAACTTGAGTTTGATGCTCTACCTCAAGAAGTAAAAAATGAGTTACTTGCAACAGCTAAATTGTTAGAACAATTTGGCCCCCAACTCAAACGACCTCATGTTGACACACTAAATGGGTCAAAGTACAGCAACATGAAAGAGCTACGATTTTTAGCTTCGGATGGAGTTTGGCGTGTAGCGTTTGCCTTTGACCCTGTGAGAAGAGCTATCTTACTAGTAGCAGGTGATAAGTCTGGTGTTAGTGAAAAATTATTTTATAAGCAACTTATCAAAAAGGCTGATAAACGTTACAAAGAACATCTTAGAAGATTAAAAGAGGAAGAAGAAATACATGGGGAAAAGCCTGAGTGAAAAAATTCAAGAACAACCAATAGAAAGCCAAGTTCAAATCGAGAACAGAGCTAAAGAACTAATAGCTGAAGAATTGACTAGACAAAAACTTAGACTACAGAAACAGCAACTTAAACTTAGAGCTAGAAAGAGAAAAGCTTTAAAGCCAAGAGGAGTAGTTATATTCGGAGAGATTAATGATAAAACTTTAATTTAGTAAAGCACTACAAAAATCCAAAATCCTGTCAAATTTTTTAAATCCTAAAAAAATTGGCAGGTTTTTGTTTTATAAGTATTCAGTAAAAGTAAGTCCTGTTAAAGCTAATATCTAAATTCTTAGGTCTTTCCTAAATCAATTCTGATATTGAGTCACTCATCTGCTTTTGCAAACGTTGGCGGTTATCATCATATTTCAACACCGTTTGTACTTGAGCGTGTCTGCTGAATCGCTGAGTAGCCCGGTAGTTACCATTGTTCAGATCCAATACTGTAGTAATCGCACTGTGGCGGACACGATGCGGTGACATCTTCTTAGTAATTCCGGCTTGCTTACATAGCCCATCCACCAATCGCCTGATTGCCTCCCCGGTTAGTCTCGCGCCATTCTTGTGATAGGCCAGCACAGTAAAAAGCGGGTCATCACCACGTTTTTTCTTAGAAGCTTTAATCCAACTGGCAAGAGAAGAGGCAGTTTTGTTTGATAAGTCAAGAACTTCCTTCTGGCTACCCTTACCTTTACCCAGGATTGAGAGCGTTTTTTCTTTGGCGTTAAAGTCACGCACATTCAAATTGACTATCTCATTACGGCGCAAGCCATTATCCCAAAGTAATCGCAGAATGGCATAATCGCGCTTGCCCTTTAAAGTATTCTGGTCAACCAGCGCAATAACTTTGGCATAGTCAGTAGCGGGAATGCCTGTAGTGTCCCGGTAGGTTTCGACCCTTTCACCTTTGACATCATCTAAAGAGAAATTGCAGACCCCCAACCGTCGCCCCATCTCTACCATTGACTTGATAGCACTGAGACGACGATTCACCGTAGCTTCAGCCAGTTTTTTCTTAATCAGGTGTGCCTTATACTTGAGAACCACAGCAACAGCATGACGCTGTTCCAGGTGAAGGAATTCCAAAACCAAATCCCGGCTGGGTTCTTTTTTGGCGACAAACAGAAAGAAATCTTTCAAATCTTTTTGGTATTCGCGCTTAGTGTTCTCACTCCGCTTATCCCCAATCAGCTGCTGAATAACATCGGGGTCATTCTCCAGAGAAAAATCCTCACCGATCACTAAGGAGAGCGAGTTTTCCAAAACAGTTAAATTTTCAGGGTGAATGGGGTTCATGGTTTTAAGCAGGGGGGCAGAGGGGCAGAGGAGCAGAGGAGCAGGGGAGAGAAGAGGTTTAATTTTTCTTCATCAGCCAAGGCGATGGGTTGTTAATCATGTTGACGCTCACTACCTAGAACTTGGTTGTAAATTCCATATAGAACCCATTTGGGATCTATCTAACCAGTCGCTAGTCTTTTAAGCATCAGGCGGACAAAACAAAGATTAACCTTGGTGGTGGCATGATCAAGAGTTCTTTCAAAATTCTTGACCAAACTTTTACACCTTTCCATCCACGAGTTTGCTCTTTCTATCACCCATCTAGCTTTGACTGGGACAAAGCCTGTTTTTCCTTCCTTTTTCTTCTGCACTTTTGATGGTTTAGGTGAGAGTTGGAACTTAATCTTGGTCATAATAGCCGGATAAATTTTCTTCAACTTCTCTTGCTCGTAACAGCCTATCTTGCTTTAATGCCCGTTCGATGTTCAGCATTTCCCCGCTTAAGTACTAACTTTCTATTCTCCCTTATTTCCCAACAACTCTCATCTCTTACAATTTGCTACAAATAGCAGAACCACTTAGAGATGCTTGCATATCCTTGGGAAGAAACTCACCTACACGTCTGCGAATATGGAGAATTAAGCGGTATAAGTCATCACAGTAGACAGATGGATTGTTGAAGTCATTTTCATGGCTATAACGATGCGGTAAATAACCTCCTCCACAAACATCTAGCACTTCACAATTTTTACAGGTATCACAAAGTAATCTTGCTCCCTGTTGATAGATTTTAGTGAGAGGAAAGCTATACAAATCATCAAATTCATTGTTCAAAACATTTAAGCCCATCTTTGTTATTCCATCTTTGCAAGATTTTAAGACATCTAAAGGCTCTATATCTCCGTTTGTTTCGATAACGCAGACTCCAACTGGCTTTCCACCTATATACTCAACACTAAATGGATAGCCAAATATCAACCGTAATATGCTGTTAAAGAAGCGAACGATTCTGTCTTCTCTGTTCTGATTTAGCCAAAGATCAAAAAACTGAATCATCCAGTCTCCATATGAAATTCTTCCTTGCCTTGGTGGATATGCATGATTAGCATCAGGAAGAAGGATATCAAGTGCCCTAACATTAAGAAATTCCCAGAATTCAAAGAATTCAGTGGGCGGAATATCTATATTAAGGACTGAAAGAAGACCCAAAAAAATTTCTTTTCCTTTTGGATGCTCTTGTAGAAGCCGAATATTTGCTAAAACTTTGTTAAATGACCCATTTCCTTTATGATCAACGCGAAACATATCATGGAATTGCTGCGGCCCATCTATACTGATCCCAATTCCAACTTTTGCTTCAGCAAGAAGGTCAATCCATTCACTATCTAACAATGTGCCATTAGATTGTATGGCAAATTCATGAGGTATTCCCTCCTGATGAAGACGTTCGCCCACTTGCCGAACCCACGTCTGTAACCTTTCTTTCCCCATTAATAAAGGCTCTCCTCCGTGCAGAGTGATGTGAATTAGAGACATTTGATGGCGACGGTAATGAGAAATTATTTTGTCAGTTAATGCTTTTGTAACTTCTTGGCTTATAACTGCGGGTTGTTGTTTATATGTTTGATCTTGAAGATTATACATATAGCAATAACTGCAATTAAGATTGCAGGTACTGACAACCTTTACAACAAAGGTGTTAAAAGGAACCCCTAAGTAATCCGGTTGAATATTTTGCTCAACTAATTTCATGGTCGTCATAGTTAACAAGTAAATTTGCAGTAGTTATTTGTAAGGGCAAAGATTGCCCTTACAAATAAGTATTTACGACTTTCTTAATCAAAACAGTGGTTTATCTTTGAAATTTATTGGATAATTCCAGGAAAAGTCCACCGAGTTTTTCCGAAGTTGTAAATTGATTTTTTCATGTTGCCTATGGACATCTTGAAAATAATGTCCAGCCGCATTGTGGGTACGATGAAAAAATTACATTTTCAGTATTTAGAGCATCCTCTATGGCAGACTTAATGGCTACAGAGGGTATACAAGTAACATCTTCATAATGTTGTTTTAGTAACTCAACGCCGATTAGGAAACTCTTGGTACGAGCAGGAGATGTTCTTTGAAGGAGTGTAGTAGTCATGAGAATTACCTTTGTAATGAATTTTAGAATCACGCAGAAGGCGTATACCGAGAACTAATTTTTCAGCTTGTTATTTTTTAGTGCTTATCCCTTAATTAAAGGATAAGAGCCTATGCCGATCTAAACAGGATAGGCTAGACTGTGGGTTTATCCACACAAGAATGGATTACAGCACCAACAAAGCATGGATTATCTTCGCTCATTACTTATTCCTCATTACAAACACCTAAAAATTCATTGATTTTCAGAATAAAACCTTTTGAGAGATCACGACGGCTCATCAGATTGGCGCAGTTAGGAGCATATTTGCTGAATTTTCTACTTTTATAAGTAAGTTATAATTCGATACCAACAGGATATTGGTAGAAATGCAGTATGCCCAGGGATACCCTCAGAGCCACTAAATTAGGAAAATATTTAGTTGAAGAAGAAGCAAACAAGAAAGGTTGGGGAAGGCAATCACAGGCTTGGGCTGACGCTGCATATACTACAGTGCCGACTTTAAAGCGGTTTTGGGAGGGCAAACCAATTACTGCAAGTACATTTATTGCTATTTGCAAAGCTGTAAAGGTTGATTGGGAACAGGTTTGTGACAATAGCACATCTACAGATAACGCTTCTGCTCAACCAGAGTTATCAGTTAAGACTCTAAGTATTGATAATTTAGTAGAGACAGTACGAGAAAAACTCCAGGATCGCATTATTCAACGGTGCGGCATGATGCGAGTTTTAGATATGACACAACCGATAGACTTAGAAGATATCTATATCAATGTCAATGTATTAGAGAAAATCACTAGGCGTAGAAGACTAAAAAGAGATGAACTTTTAGAAAGTACTTCTTTTGAGAATTTTGAGCGGTTTACTCTGGGAAAAGTAAGTAAAGAACAAGTTCCTGGGATGGAAGCTGTGGAGAAATACTCAAAGCTAATGATTTTAGGTAAACCTGGGGCTGGCAAAACTACATTTCTCAAGTTTTTAGCACTCCAGTGTATTGAGGGTAGATTTAGAGCGCAGCATATCCCTTTATTTATTACACTGAAGGATTTTGCAGAGTTACCTAACCAACCCAGTTTATTAGACTACTTAAATCAACTCATAAACTATCCCAATAAAGCTGATGTAGAACAACTTCTCAATGAAGGTAGGTTGTTAATTTTATTAGATGGGCTAGACGAAGTTAAGAAAGAAGATAGCAATCTAATTTTAAACATCATTAAAGAATTTACAATTCAGTATCATAAAAATTATTATGTAATTACCTGTCGGATTGCTGCACAAGAATACACTTTTGAGAATTTTACTGAAGCTGAAATTGCAGATTTTAATTGGGAACAGATTACCAATTTTATTAACAAATGGTTTGGGATTAAAAACAATTTAATTAAATCTCAAGAAATTATTAGAGAATTACAAAAGAATAAACCTATACAAGATATAGCAACAAATCCGTTATTCTTGACCTTGTTGTGTTTAGTGTTTGAAGAATTTGGTAAATTTCCATCAAATCGCTCTAAATTGTATGAAGAAGGTTTAGATATCTTGTTCAAAAAATGGGATATAAAGCGAAATATTAAGCGTAGCCAAGTATACAAAGATTTATCATTACGAAGACAAAAGGATTTACTAAGCCAATTTGCTCTAGAAACTTTTGAGCGTGGTGACTACTTCTTTAAACAGGAATATATTGAGACATATATTATTCAATACATGAGTAATTTAATGGCTCATAGTAATCTTCAAGAAGAATTAGATTTGGACAGTGAAGGAATAATAAAATTAATTGAATCTCAACATGGGTTATTAATAGAAAGAGCGAAAGGTATTTACTCTTTCTCACATTTAACTTTTCACGAATACTTTGCAGCTAAAGAAATTTCTAACCCTTCTAAACCAGATAGAAAACAAGCCGAAATGTTGCAATATTTGGTTACAAAAATTAACGAAAAACGCTGGCGAGAAATTTTTTTACTAACAGTAGGAATGTTAGAGAGTGCAGACTATTTTTTACAATTGATGAAATCTCAAATTGATATGCTATTCGCGAGTGATGAAGCATTGCAGCAATTTCGTAGCTGGGTAAGAAAGAAATCTAATTCTGTCAAAGCATCTTATAAACCTGCGGCCATTAGAGCCTTCTATCTCGACCTTGCTCGCGCCCTCGACCTTGCTCGCACCTTTGACCTTGCCGAAGTTATCAACCGCGTAAACGTTTCCGCCTTACATCTTCAACGCACTCTTGAACTTGTCCACCGCACACACACACCCTCTTTTGACCCAATGTTCTCTTTCGACTTAGCACTTCATGGTTCTCTTGCCCGCAGCATAGACAAAAACACTGCTATCGACCCTGACGATGACAACATCCGTATCCTCGATCTAGCCCTCGATTCCAACATCAGCTCTGATCTTGTCCTTGACCGTGCCCTTTTCTTAGCTCTCGGAGTCGCACACGCTTGTACCTGTGCGATTACTATTGAACTCAACATAATCAACATTCTAATTAACGCACTCAATCTCGCGTGTGAATATGCTCTTGACCCAAACTACCCAAACTTACAAATTTGTTTGAAAAGACTGAAGGAAGAACTACCAATTAACTGCCAAGAAAATTGCGAAGACTACGGAAATTGGTGGAAGTCAAATGGTCAAACTTGGACTAAACAACTCAGATATGTCATGACTGAATATCGCGATATTGGACATGATTTACAATTTAGTAACCATCAACTGAGCCTGTTGCAGCAGTACTATGATGCTAATCTCTTGTTAGTCAATTGCCTAAATAGTGAATGTTCCGTAAGCTCCCAAGTAAAACAAGAATTAGAGGATACATTATTGTTACCAATAACACTTAGGAGTTAGGTTTAAGTGGCATTTAAACAGATAAATGTGCTTTGAATCATAATGTGGGGTGCGATTCGTTCAGCCGAAACTGGGAATGTGACTTAAAGGAAAAGATTGCCGCAAATTAAAGGATAAGCTTGCCGAATCCAGAGACTAACTAGCTTCTGTCTTTGTCATGGCGCGATCGCAAAGCCCAAAACTCTTATTAAGTCATGGACTCACGGCAACTTTATTATTTAATGGAACTCGACAACTATTCAGAAAGATCCGAAAGAGTCGAGAGAATAATGCTTTCACCCTCTGCCTTCCCCCAGCCAAGATCACCAAAAGTTGCCAAGAACCAGCTTATCCTTTAATTTGCGGCAATCTTTTCCTTTAAGTCACAGTATTTTTTGCGCTAAGTGGTGCAAAAAGGTATATTGTCGCACTATGTCCAAGTCGAGGGGGGAAAGGGGATTGGGGAGTAATTGTCAGATGATTGACATTTCGAGAGGGCGATGAAACGAAATAAAAGGCAATAAAAGTGTCAGAGTTGACGAGGAAGTAAGTGATCTGACGGTATATGAATAGGGCGGTGACAGTAACGAACACCATCATCCGTATATAGATAGGGGTTTGGGTGTAAGAGTGCTTGTTGAAAACAGGTAGAAATGAAAATAGTTAATATCAAGTTCGTGAGATTAACTTTTAGCTACAGCGGGCAAGAGTGCAACTAAAGGTGATTCGGTTGGTTTCTGGTCACAGAACCTTGAGAGCATACCTCAGTTAGTTCAAGCAGCAATAGGGGAAAGATATTGTTACCAGAATATTTTTCACTTAACCCTTTAGGCTTATGCTTGGACGATTCTGGAGTTTTTGATTAGTGATAAGCAATCTCTCCTTGTACAACAGGCAAGAGATGAACTGTTAGTTCATATTTTTAATCAACTTAACAAAGTATTTCTCTACAATTAGCAGAACATGAATATCGACCACCAGGATCTTCTCAATGATGAAACACTACTTCTCAGCAAAGCTGCTAATGCAGTCATTAAAATCAATACTCATGAATTGAAGCATCTTCCATATGATCAATTGATGTCGCTTGTTGATTTCAAAAACAAAGAAGCAATTGGTGGGATGTTATATTTGACGAACTACCGCTTGTTATTTAAATCTCACACGTTTAACCGTGTCACAGGCAAGTTCAGTATTTTTCTTCCCACAGTACAAAGTGTGCGTGACACATCACAATTACTAACAAAGAAAATTGAAGTAGCTACACAAACGCAAACCCTAGAGTTCGTAGTATGGGGTATCCCATCATTAATTCAAGCTATCAAATCGGCAGCAGACGCTCTTACTGAACAGCAAAAGGCAAATATCAAAAAGTGTATGATGACAGATTACGCAAAAATAGGAGATGGGCTTAATTCCTCTAAGATTATGAATAAGATTGCGTTAAATATGATAGATGTTATTAATCCACTCATTGAAATCATCCAAGACCCCATAAATCTTTCAAGCGTATTGAATCTACTCGAACTATGGGAAATTCTGGGAAAGGAAGAAGATAAATACCATTAGAGTAAATATAAATAAACTGTAGGCGATTACGACGGGGCTTGATGCTACTGATGGGAATATTAGAAAGGTGCAGAAATTGAGCCGTCATGCTGACCCCAGAACGTTGATGATTTATAACGACAATCGAAATAAAGACTTGTAGGAAACGTCAGAATTGTTGACTGGAATGTTGAAAGTCAGTTCAAATCATTAGTATTAGATGTGTTTTCTATATCTATATTGTAAAGAAATTTAGCTCTTATTTTATTTAATTTACTTTTTTTTGCTAAGTTACGAATAGCTTGTTCTAACTTTTGTGATGCAAGTAAACCCAGCTTCAAAAACTGTTTTACCATAAGATATAAATCAGGATGACCTTCTTCAAGCCATTTAGAGTATTCATCAACAGTACAGTTATCTAAAAAATCAATCTCTGCTTCCAACCAAGGTGATATCAACTGAGACTCATTATTGAGTAGCTTTCTCAATGCTGTAGTAATATCTAGGTTTTGTCGGTATTGATTTCTTTGTTCTTCTAAATATGCTTCTAAATCAGGATATTTATGTAATTTAACTTTCAAGGCATTCAAGTCATTAAAATAATGTGGCTCTAAAGTTTTTAACTTATATTCTAAAAAAGATTTTTCATAATTAGATATATCTAATTCAACCAATAATGCAATTTTTTCAATTTGTTCAAACTCAGAAATACTTAAATCAAGATGATACTCTTCTAAAAAACTAATGATTCCTTCAATAATAACTTTTTGATCATTGCCAAAGGAATTATAGTAGGGCTTTCCTAAATTATGTAATTTCTTAATAACTTGATTTTTATTTTCTCTTTGATTAAGAATTTCACCTTTTTGTAAAAACTCTAATTCATCAGAGCTAGACAGGGAGGTTTCAAGCGACTTAATGATAAGCTCATCAATTTCTAGAGGGGTATAACCCAGATAAGAAACTTGCTGTACAAGTTGAATTATTTCCTCAGAAGTGCCATTGTTTTTATACTTTGAAGAGTTAATTAAATATAATAGACGGTCTATAGTAATAGAAAAATTTTTACGGAAATTAGTATCAATTTTTGCTAAATTAATAACAATACTATTGTTTATCACTTGATTGCGTAAACTTGGCTGCCAATTTTCTATTAAAGGGATTAGTTCATCAATAAGCCATTTAGTTTTACGAATTACACGAATGTTATTAGTTCCTGCTTTTAAAAATACTGATTTAATTACTTCTATATCAGGGCTTTCATTAAATATTAAATTTAAGTTCTCTTCTACTGTAGGCTCAAGTAAAAATTCTCTATCAATTACTTTTTCTCGATAATACTGTAATATTTTTTTTGATATTTCATCTTCTAAAAGAATATCTTCGTTATAAATTAAAATAATTTTACAATTTAATTCTTGGACTAAATATTCAATAAATCCAAGCAATTCATTTAAAGGTAACGTAGATTTTCTTTCAAGGTCATCAATACATATAATTGAGTTTCTAGCATTTTCATTAAAAAGTATATTAAGTGCTAAATCACCGGCAGCAGAAATTAATGAGCCTACTAATGGAATGGAAGATTGTCCTGGCAATCCTAAGTCCATTTTTGGAGTTCGCTCTAATTTTGACGCATTACGACTTATCCATTCTACTGTATTATTTAGAAATTTATTAACAAAATTTGAATTGAATTGATTAAAATTTGCTACTATTCTTCCTTTCAATTGTTCAATTGAAGAGATTCCAAAAACAGAAGCATAATAATAATAATCTTTCTTATTGTCAGATAAAAAATTATGTACTAAATAAGTTTTTCCGACCCCCCATTTCCCCTTCACAGCTAAAACTTTATAATTATTATTACTTAAAAATTTTTTAATAAAACTTTCTGCTTCTTCTCGACTATATCCAGAACGTGGTGTATTTGTACTTTCAGTCATAACGGTTTTTAGCCTCCCATAATAAAAGTCTTTCAACAACGACTATCCCCTCACCTTGGCAACCGTAAGAGGCGGCACAGTATTAATTTTTAACAGATTGTTTGCTGTTGAGTTGAACAATACTCAGAGACTGACTTCAAATCAATTTTATATATCAATAAAGTTTAATTGCCAAATATAAAATTAATAAATTTCGTAGTTTGTTAAAACTGAAAACCATCCTGTACTATATTCACTTTCTTTACGTTGAAGATTTTCACCTGGCATAACATAAACTGCTTCATAGTTAGAAGTTTGACCATTATAAACTACCAATAAGTGGGTGGCTCCTCTGTCCTTTCCTTCCGCAATCCAAAGGGCAATAGGCAGGCTATTTTTACTAGCAGTCATATTTAACTCACATTATTAAAATAGAAATAAAAATTTTAGCTCTGGTTCCACTAAGGAGCCTTTATTATTTATATTTTTTTAGTAAATTAATTATTGACACGCCAAATTTTTATAGTTTTATCATCACTACCACTAACAAGGGTTTGCCCATCTGGAGCGAAAGCAATGCAATTGACTGATTCGGTATGACCCGTGAGAGTAAAAAGTTCCTGTCCCTTACTTACCTGCCAGATTTTGATAGTTTTATCTTCGCTACCACTAGCTAGGAGTTGTCCATCTGGGCTGAAGGCAACGGCATGAACATAGCTAGTATGACTCGTAAGAGTTTGAACTTCTTTCCCAGTGCTTACCTGCCAGATTTTGATAGTTGTATCGTCGCTACTACTAGCTAGAAGTTCTCCATCCGGGCTGAAGGCAACGGAAAAAACCCAATCATTGTGACCTGTAAGAGTTAGAATTTTCTTTCCTGTACTTACCTGCCAGATTTTGATAGTTGTATCGTCACTACCACTAGCTAAGATTTGTCCGTCTGGGCTGAAAGCAATAGAGCGAACATAATCTCTATGACCACGTAGAATATGCAATTCTTGTTTTGTACTTAGTTGTAATAGTTTAATACTGCTCTCTCCGCCTAATTTATTCCATCCACCACTACTGGCTATCGTATCTCCATCTGAACTGATAGCAAGGTAGCGGAACCATTTATCATAATATTTTAAAGCGCGCAATTCCAGCAGTGTACCCGTATTGCACAGTCTAATTGTCTCATCTTCGCTACCACTGCTGACTAAAGTTTGACCTTGGTTAGTGAATGCAAGAAACTCAACCTTAGTATTAGCCGTAAAAGTGTAAAGTTTTTTCCGCGTCTCCAAATGCCAAATATTGGTAACTTTGTTATCTAATCCTATACTGGCACTAGCTAAAATATAACCATCTGGGCTGATAGAAATATATTTAATCCCACTCGTATGACCTGTTAGAGTGTATATACATTTCCAAGAAGTTAAAGTAGTTGATTTGGCTTGATATGCAGGTGTAAATTCTATTTTTTTCAGCGTGCAATTATTTGATTGAAGCGAAGATAAATATTTTTTTAATCCACCAATATACAATAAATCATTTATTCCTAGAGAAACTTTGGTTCCAGAGCCATTTATAAGAGACACTGGGATAAAGCCTGCAAAAATTAAGCAGTATTTTTGTTGAAGAATCGTGATTTTTTCGGGTATTAAAAGACATATTATAACAGAATTATTGTTAATTTCTTCTACATCAACAGACCATTTAACAAAATTAAATTCACCACTACGGACTTTAACTTGGATACCCAGGCTTGGTTCAGAAGTTAACCGAAAATCTACTTTACCATCACCGCCTAATTTGATTTGCAAGTCAATAGCAGTAACAAGATTACCTAAATATTGCTTGACTACTAATTCACCTAGTTTACCTTGTAAATTGTTAACAAAATTCTCATATACGCTTTTTTGAGATGTCTTTTTAAATTTGTCTGTTATCTCCCAACAATATTTAATAATATTTTTCAAATCTTCACCATAAACTATCCTAAATTCATTAGGATAAATTTTCAATTCATTATTAATATCAGACAAAGAATTTAACAGATTTGAATTTAAACTCAATCTCTTTGTAAAATCATCTTGCAGTTGTTGCTGTAAGTTTATCCAATCCATTTTTTTAAGTTAGCTAAAAAATAGAGTTAATCAATTGTAAGAAAATTTTTTAGACTCGTCCAAACTTATGTTTAAGATAAGAGAACAAGCTAAATTTGCCAAACAGCAACCAAAGCCAGATTATTAAGCAATATGTAATGTCGTAGTAAATAGCTGAAAGGTAGCCAAGCGCAGCGAAAGTAAAAACAGTGTGAGGCCCCGACGAACTGGGAGACGCTTCGCTTAGAGTGGGTGGTGTGGGGGACGGGCATAAGCCCACTCGTGAAGTGGCCAAAACTCAGCAGCCCGCCCCCCACACTCCGCTGTCGCCACCCGCTCTACTCCCAGTTCTTAATCCTGGTCTAACTTATAAAAACCCAAAATCCTTGAGGAACTACGTCCATGCTTCTCTAACGATTAATCATCAAAATCAATTGGCTGTCCATTGAAATGCTTGTGAATATTTTCGGGAGTCAACCAACCAGGAATTGTCACCTTTTTATCTACTTCTGCATCGCCATCAGAATTATTTAACCCGTTAATCGTTGCCACCTTCAAAGGTGTCTTACCATCAGCAGTTTTACGGTCAATTTGAATAGTACCTCTAGCTCTACCCTTAGCAGTTCCATCACTGCCACCAAGGGCAGTATTAGTAAAGAAATGGGCAATACAAACTAATCTTTCTTCAGCCTTTCTAGGGTCACTCAGAGACGCTTTAACAAACTTTTTAGCAGGCTCCTTGGTGATATCTGACTCAGAATAGTTCGTAAATTCATCAACCAATAACTGTTGCGGTTCCTTGTCAGGTTGATTATTAATTCTATCTAACCAACGCTCGCGAGCATCATCAAAAGCTTGTCCTATCTCTTCTTCTGTTTTAGCTATTAACTGAGGACTTAAATACTTCCATGCGTTTCTTAAATTATCTCCGGCGTGCGCGTCTATCAGCTGATACAAAGGCATATCAAACAGATATTCTCTGAGCATGACAATCGACGCTGCTAGAGTTGATTTACCGCTTCCCGCTTCTCCTAATACCCACACGGGCTTTTGATTGTCGATGACCTTCCACAGCCAACCGTCCTCATGATTCTTGAGCGCTTCGATTAAATCACTGATGAGGCGCTGGTCAGTCAGTTGATGATTGTCACCGTTTGCGATCGCGCCCTTGGTCTTCCCCTCAATCTTGCTGCGTTCTTGCTCCGCCTTCGCTCTGTCCCTTAAATTCTCAGCAATCGTCTTATCCATCACAGAATGATTAACAGCACGGGCTTTTAGAAAGTCCTCAAGCTGAATTCGAGCCTTAGCCCGTTCGTTCTCCTCATCAGTCAGTCCTAGTGCTTTGCGTTCCTCTGTGTCCAGTCCTGACAACCCATCTTTTAGGCGTTCAGTATAAAGCTGGATCGAATGCTGTTTAACTTCACGTTTATGCTTATTCTGCTGCCAAATTGCATAGCCGCCAGTCTTTTCTAGTTCCCCCAATTCATAATCTTTGCGCTTGAGGCGTTGTGTACGCACGAGCAAGCAACCCACAATACCCCATAGCCCCGTAACTGTAACCGCACCACCCAACAACTGATGAGGGTTGTCTGTGGGTAAATCACGCACCCATTGAATTGCATCACCTTTATAAGGAATCATGCTGCCATATAGCCCATAGCGTTGCCATTCTTCAGCCAGGACAAAACGCGGCTGGTTGCAAAAACGCTTATCTAAGGCTATTTGACTTTTGACATCATTAGTTGACTTTGGGCAGAACTGAATCTGTGTCAAATCGTAGGGCTGGCGTGTTTGTGAAGTTGCAAGCCCGATGATTGCGGCTACGCCACACACACCCGCCAGGGCTAACTCCAAAACACCCTGTTTCATTGTTTCATTCTCGCCCCTTAAAAATGATTGCAATGGAACCGATGAATAAAGCCAAGGCGACAGCAATACTTACCCAAGGGTCTGATTGTGGATTCTGTTTTTCAATGGTTTGGATATCTTGGTTAATTTGGCTGACTGTTTCAGATGTCAAATGCTCAAAATATTGATAGTCTTTGACTGCAAGCCAAGTTGTCACACCTGCACAGACTAAGCCAGCAGCAGTTTTTAAGAAATTTTGCATATTATCTACCTCTAGCCCATCACTGTTGTAATTAACTCTCAAGCCTGTTAACCCAGCCAAAGAGCCAACACTGCATATAGAAAATGAGAGCGAAATTGCTAACCAGAAGTTAACGCCACCACCAGTTATTAATAGATATTTAGCGATAAAGAAGCCTGTTGAATTGAGCGACCAGCCAACGAAAAATCTAGTTAATTTTTCAGTGGTTTTGATAATATCTTGGCGGTGCTGTTTGCGAGAGTCCAGGTGTTCTATTAAGTCTTTTGGTAACGGTGTATCTGGAGCAATTTCGTTTACTAATTCTTCTTGTTCATCATCAATTTCGTATGTCATGTTTGCTGAATAAGGGTGTAGGGTGTGGGGAAAAGAGTGTGCTTGCTTTGTAGTATTTGGGTGTGGAGAATAAAGAAGAGAATTTTTTAAGTAGCTACAAAGGGTGATTATTGTCCCCTAAAAAATCCACAACGAGAGAACCGCATTTTTACGTGTTAGACTCATCATGTTCATTGACAATACACCCCACACCCTAGTTTTAGTTATCAAAAACCTAACAATGCTTCTTTGATTTTCTGGACAATCGAGAGCCCAGCATATTGTTTTTTAGGCTTGAAATCATCACGAGCGTTATCACCCATTTCTAGGTAATATTTACCCAGTTCTCTATCATGTTGCAGGTCAATTGTTTGTTGTCTAATATCGGTTTGTAATTCGGTCTGCAACATCTTGTATTCACCATCTACCTGCATCATATGCTTATCGACCCAGGTTTTTAGTCTGATGTGGTCTGTTGCTTGTTGATGACGCAGTGCTTCTTTATCCTGGGATGAAGCGAAATCAAGCTTCATCTCTTCTAGGATATTTGCTAGATGAGTGTCAGCTAAAATTGCTGATTGCACTGCTCTTTCAATCTTTTCACCACTGACACCTGCTTGTTTGTAGATGTCGCTCAGGACTACATTTAAGTCCTCAGTTCCTTTGATAGCAGCTAACATTTGCTCTCTTACTTGTGGGGCAAATTCGCTAATCTTTGCGCCGTCATTACCCATTTGTCCTATTAACTTCAGGGCTGATTTATCGCCTGTTAGCGCTCTCACTACTAAGTTAGTGGATGCGTTGAATTTAGTTTTTAACTGGTGTTCTAGGTGGCGTGATTTGGAAGTTACCTGATTCTTGAGCTTCATTGAATTTTTCACAGCGATACTCTTTTTGTGGGGTAAAGATTTGATTGCAGTGGTAAGACATTGTTCTTACATATTGCTCAATAGCTGATTTACGTCTTTGATATTGCTGATATTGTTGATGTTCTTTGATTGGCAGATATAGCCAGTTATGTAAGGGGAAAATCACAGCAGCAAGCGTACCCAAACTCACAGCAATTCTTGAGAAATAGTCCATCCTGCCATAGCGAATCATTAAGCATTCAAGCAGTGTCAATTCATCGCTATTGAACCGCGTTGAGCCTGGTGAGGATTGAGAATTGGGTGCTTTTAATGTTTTGGCGGATACCTCCCATATCCGCTTTAATGTCCCCTGAAAAGTTGTTAACTTTTTGATTCAATCTAGATGCTCTACTGTTTACGTGTTGTCTCAAGTCTTGGGCGTTAGCTTCAAATGATTGCTCGATGGCATCAAATTTATGATCCACGTAGCTTTTAATTGCAGATGTTACATTGCTGAGGAATTGGCTGTAGTCGGTAAAGGTGTCGTCAACTTCAGTAGCAATGCTCAATGTTTCTTGTTCGGTTAACTCAAACCCCAGCGCCGATGATTGGGCTGTGATAATTTGATGCTTATCTTCACTGGTTACAGTGATACCGTTAATTTCTGGTTCTGCAACTGCAAGCTGATTAGATTCAGGCTGTGCAGCTAGAGCTTGTATTGGCAATGTTTCTTCAACGGGTTCATCAGCAACAGATAATTGGCTGGTTGCTTTGGTTTTGAGATATTCAACGGCTTGGCTCAATTGGTCTTTGCTGGGATTGTTTAGGTCTTCGCACTCTACAACGATAGCTGCACTTGTGTAATCTTCTTTGGTAAATCCTTGATAGCCCTGTTTGTATAAGCGAGCGCGGACGTTATTAGTAAATTTGTCAGACATGGTGATTAATCCTTATTTGGCTAGTGTTAAAACTTCGATGGTTGCGGATTTCATTGGTTGCGAGCGCTTGTTAATTGCCCATTTAGCTGCAACAAAGGCCACAAGCGCTAAATCTTTGCTGTGATGCCCTTCCATAGCACTCAGAGAAAGTCCAGCGCGTTCAAACCAGTAATAACGAGTGCTACGCGGTACGTCATCAAGATTGATTTTTAGATAGTCTGCAAGAATCTCTAAAAACTGTCTGCCGTCGTAGTGAGTATCTAATTCATAGAAATATCTAAATGCTTGCCACCGCTCGTTAAAACCTTCACCGCGACCCGTAAAACTGCCGTAGCGCCGTTTTAGTCCGGCGAATGCTCTTACTATCTTTTGAGCATCCTTGGCCTGTACTTCAAAACTGAAATGCTGCTTTAAGGTTGCTACCACTCGATACCAAGTAATATCAGCAATCTGTTTGTCTAGCTCGCGTTCGTAAAGAAGCTTCAGCTGGCGATACTTAGCTATATAT
This sequence comes from Calothrix brevissima NIES-22, assembly GCF_002367995.1. Classification (GTDB taxonomy): domain Bacteria; phylum Cyanobacteriota; class Cyanobacteriia; order Cyanobacteriales; family Nostocaceae; genus Aulosira; species Aulosira brevissima. The sequence continues at coordinate 14,789 of NZ_AP018213.1, read as the reverse complement.
TCTTTCGTCGCCACATTACCTCTTGGTTATTACTTAAGGGTGTATAAAATTCACTGACAATCCGGACAAGTCCAAGGTATTTGATGTACGTAATTAGCTGATTCAGGGTATTTGATATACGCATTTAGCTGACAACTATCAATAACCTTGGAAAATAACGCTGACAAATCGCAGGCATCGTGCTTTTACGAGGCTATAACCACGCAATAACAATACTTTTCAGGATTTGTGACTTACTGACACTTGCTTACTTACCCCCCACGATTACGCTCCCGAATCGCCTAGTTTTTGCGATCGCGTCGCTCAACTGTGCATTCAAGCCAGTCGCATTGAACACATCAGAATAAGGTTTGTTGTATCCCCTGTCCCATGACTTCAGATTTACGGTTGGCAACCATACCTGGGACTTCATAAATCTCATGTCTGACTTTGTTCTGATTTAGCTTGATGTCGGCTTTTCGCCTTTGTCCAGCAAGCGGGGTGAAACACCATTGTGGATGGTCAATTCTTGCCCAAGGGCATTGTCCTGTAAAGCGATACAGCGCACCCTTTATTTGATACACTTTCGACTGTGACAAGCTAGAAGGTTCGTAGACATGAATTAAGTCATGCATCTTTCTTGCCTCCTGCTGCACATGCACCAATCAAGTTTGCACCCAAGAAGACGGCGATAGATGCAATGGCGCTTCCTTCAAAAATAAGAGCGTTGTTGATCCATGTAGGCTGATATTCTGAGCCTCTACTTTGCTCAATGCGGTCAACGCCGTGACAAAAGATAGTACCAACAACCATAAAACCTGTTGTTAGTAAGCTCAGAACTGCTACTTCTGATGCTGCATTTTGGATGAATGAACTCATCTTTTCACGCAGAGTTACCACACGGCGAATGTTCATTACTGGCTTTTGTTCTAAATACTTTTGCAACTGGTTATCAGTAAAAGAAGCAGACTTTTCATTACAGTAATTATGTGACTGTAATAGTTCATCAACAGCCTGAATTGCATCTCCTAAAGTTGCATCTGGGAAGTAATTCAAGACTTTAAATCCTTCTGAATCTCTAATCTCTCTCAGCCATCGGTCGGTAGTTTGTAAACGCCTGATCTGATTAGATGTCAGCATTATTTCACCTCTATTTGATAGTGAGCTAATTGCTTATAAATTGTGTAAATTGAGCTGCATGAATCTTAAGTACGTCATGCAGACACGTACAATTACCGCGACCACAGTTAGATAGCGGACGCAATGCAGATATTGCTGTGAATAGTTGAGTTGAATGCTCTCAAAACAGCGCTCGCAAGAGAGAGCAACCCTCAAAAGGAAATCGCCTTAGCGTTTTGCGCTTGGGTCTTACTTGCGGCTGTCCTGATTTATTTGACGTATCGATAACCTTGACACTAATATACTAGAAGATAAGTTCCGAACTTGTCAACTAAGTAGTGAACTAATTAGAACCAGATGCTTTTTGACGAGTTTTGATGTTAACTGAAGGTGTCATAATATATCAGAACTTTTCTAATTAATGGCAACGTCTAAGGCGAAAGTAACTTTTACGTGCAGTCCTGAGTTAAAAGAAAAACTACAAGAATGGGCGGACAGCGAAAACCGAACGCTATCAAATTTAGTTGAGCTAATCGCCCAGCAAGCAGTAACAGACCATGAAAAAAAAGCGAGCAAGAAGTAATATGACTAACGCTGATCAACCGGACATCACAACCCAAAACGACATGAGGTGGGAGGGCAGAAACAATCAACAGATTTAGCGTCTCTTATACACAAATCCCCACTAGTAGGAGCTAGAGGGGATGCGTACCAGTGGAGACTGGATTTTTATTAATTGTCTTGTCATAACGCGGGTAACTCCGAATTGAAAATGTCCTGCAAGACGTTTCGGAACCGCGATCGCATATCTATCATAACTAGTTCTGCGGTCGTGTTGCAATAAGGAGTTACCCGGATTTTGAAAAATCCGGAGTAATCAAAATGAATACTACACCAACAACCGCAACGCTGACTACCAAAAGACTTACAGACAGACACTACAAAGAGTGTGTAACAAAACGCGGTTTATGCCCTGAATGGATAGCTGCTAACTGTCGCTCAATGGACATTAAAGAAGCGACCCAGCGCTTAGGATACACAGCCCAATCAGCTGGCATTTGGCTAGAAGGCAGCAACGGTTTTGGGCAGTACCGCCCTAACAAGCCCTGGAAAAACACCGACGAGAAAAAAGCCCCCAAGTATCGCACAGCTACCAAAGAAGAATATGACGCAATGTTACCCCGTCATCCCCACAATCCGCGCTACTGGGTGGATTTAGAAGCCCTCAAAGCACTTTGTTATCACATCAACGGTCATCCTTGCTTACTTTTGACCGAGGGACTATTTAAGGCGATCGCCGGCTGTTCTCACGACTTACCCACAGTAGCCCTGGCTGGTGTCGAACAAGGCTTAACACCCGCCAAAAACGACCCCCAAGGCAAACGTTACCTAGTCGATACCCTAGAATTCCTAGCCCGTGCTAATTTTGGCTGGATTATTGCCTTTGACGCGGACGAACGCGCTGTTACTAACAAAAATGTGATTGCCGCCCAAAGAAAACTAGCTCACCAATTAGCTAAGTTTAAAGTGCCTGTGTACATCGCCACAGGCAACTGGAGTACAGATGAGGGGAAAGGAATGGACGATTATATTCAAGCCAACGGCGACGACGCTTTTCGAGAGAAAGTGCTAGCTAAAGCTGTTTCCTTAGAAGTTTGGGAACGTCAGTTCCGCGAAAGCGAAATTGACAACAAAATGTTGTCAGAATCAGCTTTTGCAGCATTTATCGCGGAAAATTACCGCAATCGCCTAGCTTGGCACGTAGCCAATAAAGCTTGGTACTGGTATGAAGCCGAACAAAAGCAGGGTGTCTGGGGTGAAATTCCCCATGAGGAAGCCCAAGATATTATCGTCACAGAATTGCGATCTCGCAGACCAGATTTTGGCTATCGGTTTGTAGCTAATACCCTGAATCTCCTCAAGGGGGATTTAAGAATTAATCACTGGGAAGTCTGTCCTGGCTTCATCTGCTTACAAGATTGCGTGCTGGATGTGAATACCCTGAAAACCTACCCCCACGCCCCTGGTTATCGAATGCTGACACAGTTGCCCTTTAAGTGGGCTGACCGCAGTGTCGGTTGTGACCCTATCAAGCAATGGCTACTGGAAGTTTGTGACGGTCAACTGCTGTGGGTGGAAGTAATTCGCGCTGCCATTAACGCCACCATTACCGAACGGGGCGGCAAGATGCAAAGGTATTTAGAGTTAATCGGCGCTGGCGGTACTGGGAAGGGCACAATCCTGAGACTAGTACAGGAATTAGTCGGTAAAGAAAACTACGCTATCACTACTCTGAAGCAACTAGAACAAAATCGCTTTGAAACAGCTTCCTTCTACGGTAAGAAGCTGATTTGTATTACTGATTCAGAACGCTACACAGGTGATGTCAGTGTCTTTAAAGCCATTACAGGCTATGACGACCTGCGACATGAGAAGAAAGGAGTACAGCAAACTGGCAGTTTTAAATTTCATGGTGTGGTGATGGTAGCTGCCAATGAAGCGATGCAAAGCACGGATTACACTAACGCTACAGCTCGCCGTCGCCTGTCGATGCCGTTTAATCATGTCATTCCGCCCCATCAGCGCCGGGATTTGATAGCGGAGTTTACGCCTTATCTGCCTGGTTTGCTGTCCTGGGTGCTAGAAATGCCCTTTGCCCAAGTTCAGGATTTGTTTGTGGATACAAATAGCAAAGTGCCGTCATTGGCGGCTTTTAGCAAAGAAATCCTCATGGAGACTAATCCTTTGGCGAATTGGGCTGATGAATGTTTGTACTATGACCCCAAAGCTATTACGGGTATTGGTGATATTAGCCAAAACCCCGAAGAGTTTCTTTATCCCAATTACGCGCAATGGGCGAGTAATAACGGGCAAGGAACGATGAATAAGCAACGGTTTTCGAGTACGTTGCTGAATTTGCTGAAAGCGCAATTGGGGATTGATGCTACTAAGCGCAAAACCAATAAGGGACGGTTTATTACTTGTGTTGGTATCCGCAAGCCAGGGAATAATTTCCCGTTGTTGATTTCTACTAGTGACGACCTTATTCAAAAAGGTGACGACCTAGTGAAGACAGAATTGACAACCCAAGTGACGACTGAAAGTATTGGTAGTGACGGATTTTTTACAAGTGACGACCTTTTTGCTCATGGAATCACAGAAGAGAGCAACGAATGCAGCTCGATGTTATCTCCTGTGGAGCAGAATGAGGGGGATGGGTCGTCACTGGAAGGAAATCCAACAACAGAAAGTGTTTTGGGTCGTCAAGAGGTCGTCACGGTGACGACCGATGAGGCGCAAAAGGTCGTCACTAGTCCATCTGTGACGCAGCAGATGATTAATAACTGGGATGATAGGTCGTCACTGGGTCAGCTGGTGTTGTCGCTAAGAGTTGAGGAATTACGTCAAGCGGTTGCTGGGTTTAATCATGACCAACTGCAACATATTAAGGATGCGGCTAATAGTGTGTGGCGACTGAGTGTAGATTCGTTGGCTGAGTATAATGGCGAATTAGTTTATGTTTGGGAGTGTGGGCAATCAAATGATATTCGGATTGGGACGAAGACTCAGCCAGGGGTGAAAGTTCGCCGTGCTAATCTGCGGCCTTGGTTGGGAATTGGATGAACAATCGGGATTAAGCAACAGTCTTAATGCCATTTCTTACTTTGGATATGAAAGCCTGGCTCCGAAAGCTTTTTGAGAGCCATTACTGCGTATCGCTGTTGTGGGAGAAAGGCTAACAGAGAAACTGCACAAGTTAAAAAATCCTAATGCGTAGCAAACTTTATACAGTAACAAGCTACGCTAATATTTAGCGAGGTTAATAACTAAATGTATTCAGTTGACTCTAGAAAAGCTTTTGTTTTAGCTCCTCTAAAAAAGAATTCCCTTTCAGTTGGACAGTTTAAGTAAACTAAATTGGTATTTCTGTTGTTAATTTAACATATCTAGTTTGGAAGAGCCAAATATAAATAGTAGTAGTTCAAAATGCCAAATCTATCATTATTTCCTAGAAATATTGCATAAAAAATCAACATCAAAGCAAGCTGCAACTAAACAATCTACACCATAGTTGTACATTGACTTTTTATATTGAATTTTTATTTTGTGTGGATACAAATTAATATGTAGTCACCAGCAAACGGAGCTATGTATTCAATTTATTTTATAATTCTAAAAGTTAGATTTACTCTTGGCATTACAAGTTTGGAAGTTTTAGGTATCTGATGCTGCCAATATTCCTGCGTTTTACCTTGCATAATTAAAAGACTACCGTGATTTAATTTTAATTCAATTTTTTCTAAATTATTTTTATATTTGTGTCTCAACTGGAATTTTCTTTCTCCTCCAAAGCTTACAGAATAAATTATTGGCTCTTTTCCCAATTCTGGTTCATCATCAGAATGCCATGAAATACTGTCTTTACCATTACGGTAAAAATTGAGTAATACACTGTTAAAAACTACTTCAGCGACTGTTTCAATTTTATTTTTAATATACAATAACATTGGTGTCCAAGGTATTGGATTCATTGTAATATTTGAATATGTATAATATTTGCCAGAATCACCATACCAAGCAGTCAGCCTCGGTAAGTTCATTTCTTTACCATAGAATTTTATTTTATCTTGCCCCCAATTTATTTCTCTAAATAATTCTTGAATTATCCGATTACTTTCTTCTTCTGTGAAATAGCTTGGGTAAAATATAATATCTCCATCAGGAATAGAAAGTTTTTCCGGCTGTAAGTTTGAGGTAAGTGTATCAGCCCAAAGGTTTAAGCTCAATTGAGTATTCATATTTAAATTCAATACCCATGAATATGTCTATTATATCTATTAATCCCTATTTGTGTAAGTAAGCATTATAGGCGTTTTCTGAAACGCTTCTATCAAGCTATTGACTTTTTTTGCTGTGATTGCAACGCTTGGAGCCTTCTTCAAGAAGGGTATTATATTTAGATTTTGTTGAATTGACAAACTCGCCTTTATTGAAACTATTGTTTAACCCCAACACTATATACAACATTCCAAGTTAAACGCGGCTTTCTGATTTCGGAAATAGCACTGTATATTAAACCTAATTTTGTTGGCTCTTCATCCGCTAAATTACCTTTTGATTCTATAAATGGAGAAAGAATTAATCCTGAGTCTGTAGCAATATTTTTCATACGTTCTTCCCACATGGCACCACGTCTTTCTATAAAAACAAATCTTGCTCCTTTAGGCGCAAGTTCTACAACCTTGCTTAAAAATGAACGTAATCCTGGATCATCATTAAATATTTCGGATAATAAGAAATTTATTACATATAAATCTTGTTGCCATACATTTGCAAGATAAGAAAGACGATCCAATTCAGTAACATCACAAGCTATAAAATTTCCTGATGTTATCATTGGCCAGTTTGAGCGAACAACCCCATATATGCTTTTGAAATATTCATTTATTTGATCTCTTATACAATACCAAGAGCTTGTCCATTCCTGAACTTTATCGAGCAGTTGAAAATCTACACTGACGCTGTTACCAAGTTTTTGTTTATCAAAAAACTTTGCCAATCCCAGTAGTTCTGTACCAGGTCCAGCACCGAAAGCACAAATTTTTAACTCATGATACTGTTCTGCGATCCCTAAAATATAACTACGCAAGTTTTCATTTGATTCCAGAACATATTGAAATGTGCTGGCATTGGCAGCAGCAACGATATACAGATACGCAAGTCTGCAAGCAGGGATTTCATAGTTCAAGTTAGGAACTCTATTGGAGTACCACTCTAATTGATTACGTTCAGCTTCCTCCAGAAGAAGTTTATAAACTTCTTCTGGAGGTATTGTTAATTGGTTAGAAATAAAAGTTATTTCCTTATCTAATACAGGGTTAAGTAATTCAAAAAAATTTATCCCCATTTGAGTTCACTTATATTCACTAAAATATGGTAATATTTTATACTTTAATATAGATAAGTCAAGTGGAATGCAAACCTAGTTTTTTAAATTAACTTCCAAACAACAGTGCTTTTACCGCCGTCGCCTAGAGTTTGGATCAGTCCCCAAATTTTTCTCAACCCGTTGCAACTTAGTATTAGTCCAACCAGTCTGCTCCAAAATCTTATCCAAAGACTTGGTAGTTTCATAAGGAACGCTGATCGGAAAAAGGTGTGAATAAATCAAAAACAGAATAAAAAAAGTCACCGGAGAAAAAAGTCGAATAATAAAATTTCTCGCCCAATTTTTAGCGGCCAAATCCACGGCGACGCTGTGGCTCAATTGATGGCTCGATATCATAGTCTTCATCTGGCTCAATTCCTCTCTCAATGGTGCAATCAACTTCTCTGTGTGGTTTGGGGAGGTATTGCTCCAATAACTGGAGAGATTGGTTAAGTTCTTCAATAGCTCTAGCTGTTGCAGCGACGTTTGATTTAAAGCGCTCAAGGCTGTCGCGAGCTGATTGCAACTGGTCGCTAGAACTTTGATATTCTCCGTGTGGTCGGCTTGCGTCTTCAATTGCTCCGCCGTCAGTTGACTCCATTGGTTTAACTCCACCTGCAAATTTTCAAACAACAACTTCCAATCATTTGGTGCAGTTTCTGTCAGCTGTGCCAAATACCCGATGTACTGCACCAGTCGAAAAGCAGGGTCATCCTGTTTCATCCCAGAATCCAGCGCAAACCGCAGCACCTTGGCTTGAAATTCTGGTGACTTTTCTGACAGCAACCTATCTAAATGGGATACCCCACCATTACCCTTACCATTTGCGCTCGCCATTACTCCAGCCCCAACTCTACACCCGCCTTAGCAAACTCAGTTTCAACCGCATCAATCCAGCCGTAAATTCTCGACTGATTACTCAAACTGAAATCCTCATGCTCCAGCGCTTCTCTGAACGTCAAATCATGAGAGTCAATCAAATCAAAAATATCGTCATATAGCTCAGGCAATAACAGTTCAACAGCCCCCAAAGCTTCAACAGACTGCTTCACCTTAGAATTGTTATAGCGGGTGAACTTGTGTTCATCACCCCAGTAAAGATTTTTCACTACCACATAATCTACGCGCTCACCGCAGAAATCCATCAACCGCTTTAACTGCAACAGACTATCCTTCACCCGACCCAAAACCGACACCATAGTGATGCGATAACCCAAACGCTGGGCATTTTGAAACAAAAAAATATCCTTCGCCACCGACTCAAAATATTCCGCAGCCCCAGCCGGCAAATCAACAAGCGAAACTTGAGGAGAAAAACACTTCAAATCATCCTGCAAAGCATCAGCCCCACCACGCTGATTTAGTTTGAGTGTTCGCACCCCAGGTTCTAACTTATTGTAGTGACGATAAAGCTGCGGATTCGACTTGTCACATTCATAAGCAATACAGTTGATATTTCTGTGACGGTAAATATCAAGTAGAATCCGCGCCACTACACTTTTACCTGTTCCCCCCTTATCACCGGTAACTAGCACCAACCGCCCAACAGATTTTAATGGAGTACTTGTTTTTTCTTGAGTTACTCCATCAGCAGGAAGCTTTGATTTAACTGCCATTTACAAATCCTCATCTCTAATCAATTCAGGTTGGAAAGCCAAACCTGAGTTATTTTGATTTGGGCTGACTTTCACATCCAAAGGTTGTTTAGTAGTTTTAGAAGTCGCAGCCGAAGTTGATTTAGTCTTGGCAGATGCAGTTTTAGATTTTGATTGTGGTTGTGATTTAACTTGAGATTTTGTAGCCGACTGAGAATTACTAGGCTCAGTTACAGAATTTTTACCCCGGTCAGACTCATTAACAACTGATGTATTGGTATTCTCAGTCGGCTCAGAAGTGACTGATTTTTTACGAGTAGACTTCTTGATATCGTTGAGTAAATAACGGATACGTTCCGCACTGATATTGATATCCAAGCCCGCTAAAGTTTCAGAAACTTCCTGATAAGAATAGCCAAGACGAAGCACCCGTTCAATTTGACGACGCATTTTTTTAATAGCTGCGCGTGCCGGAATCTCATCCAATTCCTTAGCACCCAAAGAGCGTAAAGCATTCAGAGCTTCAGGAATTTTAGACTTAGGAATACTATCTTTAGCCACAAAGTAAAACCCAACTAATGTTTATGTTTAAAACTTTACTTTCATAATGGGCATCTATCCAAAGATAGGTATATCCTCTGACTAAAATTAATTAATAATAAGCAATAGATATTAACGTAAAGAATTGAACGGTAATTGCGGATAGCTTGTAAGATAACTCACAAAGAGTTACTCAAAAAAATTACACAGTTATCCAAAAATTCTCACTGTAAAAACTCACCATGCCAATCAACGCATAATTTTCGCGTCCGTTTGATTGGCAGTAGCAGCGCATAATTTTCGCGTCCGTTTGATTGGCAGTAGCAGCCCAATACGCACATTGCCCCCACATGGGCGGCCACCCTGCGCTCTCCTGCCTTCCCGAAAACCGGGTGAGGAGCAAGCCATGCCTAGTCCTTCGGACTGTCTTCGCTACGCTCGACTCGGCAGGCTTGCCAAAGTGGGAAGTCTCCCCCTTTGGAAACCCCCTCAACAAGTTGCACAAAGTTCGGTATGAAATCATGACCAAGCGTTCTTCTCAATCACTCGTCCGCACCAAAAGGCTGCAAGCACTATTCAGCCCCATTGAATACGAGATGATTCGCTCAAAGGCAGAAGATGCGAGCATGAGCTTGGCAGAATTGACAAGACGCTGTATGTTACTGCGACCAATCCCCCCACCACCGCCACGACTGGGCAGAGTTACTCTTGCTACATACTTAGAACTTTCGCGCATTGGCAATAACATCAACCAACTAGCCAAAGCCACAAACACCGCCATCAAAATGCAACTCCCACCGCCAACAGATCCAAAACTATTAAACGAACTACTAGAACTGCTACGACACTGCCAGCGAGAAATAGCCAACACCTTCATTGAAGAAACAGACGAGGAAACAGATGATTGGCAACCAGACTAAAGGACAAGGATTCCGGGGACTCCTCGATTATCTACAATCTCAAGAAGATGCCAAACTCATTGGTGGCAACATGGGTGGTAACAATGCCATTGCACTGGCCAGAGAATTCAAAATCTCCCGTCAATTAAACCCCGAAGCTGACCGAGTAGTGTACCACGCTTCATTATCACTACCAGACAACGAGCGACTAGACGATGAAACCTGGAATGAAATCGCCAACCGCTATCTCGAAGAGATGGGCTTTGACAGCAACCAGTACGTAGTCTACAGACACCACAACACCCAACACGACCACATCCACATCTGCGCCAGTCGCATACGTTTAGATAACGGGAAGATTGTACGTGATAGCTGGGACTACAAACGCAGTGAAAGTATCATCCGACAGCTAGAAAGAGATTACGGCTTACAACCAACTCTAGGTAGCCACGAGAAATTATCGCGTAAACCAAGTATTGGGCAACAAAGACGGATAGAACGAGAACAGAAAGAGTATTTAAAAGGCGATCGCCTTTCGCCACAAGAACCACCCATCAAACAACAGCTGCAAGAACTAATCGACCGCGCCACCACAGACTCTCCCACAATGCCGCAACTGATTGAGCGATTGCAAATCCAAGGCGTGAAAGTTCGCCACGGCTTAACGCGCAACGGCAAGAGTAAAGGCATTTCATATTCAATGAAAGACCAGCAATTTAGCGGCACATCTTTGGGTGCAGCTTACACATTCCCCGGATTGCAGAAACACAAGCGAGTCGATTATCAACCAAAACGCGACGACCACCGCATTATTTCACTGTTATTAAATCCAGCCAAACCCACACAACAACTTTCACAAATTCAACTCAACCAACATCAAGAACATCCTGAAGTAAAACCCCAAGAGCAACCTGAACTTAACCCCTGGCAACAGAGATATCAACAACTATCACTAGCGCTAACTGCAACTGCATTGTCATCTGACGACCGAGATAAAAAAATTATCTCCCACCTACTAGAGCAAGAAGAACCAGCAGAAGACATCAAAGAAACTATAAAACATGGTTCAATTCCACGCACCCAAGCAGAACTAGAAGAATTACTCGACTTGGTAATAGATGAATTAGAAGAAGAACTTGAACAACAGCTAGAACAACCAAGACGACGGGGATTGAGCCGATAACTCAACAGCACTCCGCTTACAACCACCAGGGACTGCATCACTAGAACAGTGCAAACAAACTAATTTTGATTTAAATCGGTAACAGCCAATGTTTCATCAAAATCACCAGCCCGACCCATCAGCCATGATTGGCTTGGGCATTGCATTTTTCTTTGGTGCAATAGCTTACGGCACAGCCAAATTCACCGGGCCTGTTTTCCCGATGATGTTATGCGGTATCTATATATTGTCTGGTTCCACCAGTAAAGAACTGGCATTAAAAATTGGTCTAGCAATCACTCTCCTCGAATTACTCCTCACACCCATTATCGGCTGGCAGAACTTTTGGAGCTACAACCTAATTTTGGGCTTTGTCATAGCCGTCATTCCAGAAAGACTAGTCACAGGAGTTGTACGCGGTTCCCAACTGCAAACACCACAGCAATTACAGAAACAACTGCGGCACAAAGAACAATCGCTGATCAAGAAACAGCAGATATTACCGCAGACACTACCCAGACTGGAAATCGCAGAAATTCAACTACCCGATGATTTAGCACCATTATCATTTATGTTCTTGGGTTCCCCTGGCTCCGGCAAGACCCAAGCCATTTTGAAAATGCTTTCCATTATGCGATCGCGCCCAGATTACCGCGTTATCTGCTTAGACCGTTCCGGCGAAATCTTAGAAAAATTCGGTGATGACAACACCCTCATCTTCAACCCCAGAGACAGCAGAACAATTCATTGGAGCCACCGCAGTGAAGACATGGAATTTGAAACCATCGCCGCCGGCTTAATTCCTCCCAGCCCAGAAGGTAAAGACCCATTTTGGAATGAAGCCGCCAAAGGACTGCTATCTGACTTGTACGCCAAAACATCTACCAACGCCGAAGTTTGGCAGATGATAGCACTTAAACCGATACAAGAATTAAAAAACCTGCTCACTGGCACACTCAGCGCCACATATTTAGAAGCAGAAAACACCGCCGCCGGCATTAAAAGTTCAGCCATTAACTACCTGCGATTCTACAAAGTCCTCGCTGATCATCAAACCACAGCAGACTTTTCTTGGAGTCGCTGGGGCAAAGAAGATGACAATAGATGGATATTCCTGCCGATATTTGAAAACGAAGCCGAACTGTTTAAACCCCTGTACACAATGGCATTTTCATTAATGCTCAGGGGACTGTTGAGCAACGAGAACCACCACATCAAAACTGTAATTTGCATTGATGAACTATCAGCCCTGGGTAAGCTGGTTGGTTTAGAACGCTTGCTAGCAGAAGGACGAAAATTCTCAGGTATTGGAATGCTCGGTACTCAGCTGACAGGTCAAATCGCCAACATTTACGGCGAGTACGGAATGCAAACAATTCTCCAAGGTTGTTGCACTAAACTCATCCTCAATTGCCGGGACTATAGCACCGCTGAATTATGCTCCAGATTAATTGGCTCCCAGGAACGCTTAGAAACAACTCAAGGCAGAAGTGGTAACAGTTGGTTCAGTGAAACCCGCTCTGTTAACCAGCACATCCGAGAAACTTCTGCTGTATTACCCAGTGAACTGCAAGGACTGCCACCCTTAGAAGGATATCTATTAATTGCTGACGGTACAAAACCTGCAAAAGTTAAAGTCACTCCAACAGCTTATCCTCTGAAAGCTTCAAGATTTGTGGATACAGCATTTTAATCACTGAGAGGATGTCAACGATGTTTATTTCTCGTGCCCTGTTAGCCAAAGCTTGTATTCTGGGCTTACTCGTCGGTTGGGTGACTGAACTGCCCAAAAATTACTTTAATTCCCGTCAATCCAAAATACAAAATTTATTGGCACAAACTGACAGCAAACACCAAACCTCACCAAGAGTGAGAGCAAATGCAGAAAATGATTTGCTAAGAGAGGCTGATATCAGTTCAAATAATGAGGCGATCTCCATTTATCAGCAGATGCTCAAAGTAAATCCCAATTCAGCCAAAGCGCATTTTCTCTTAGCTAAACTGCAATTATTTGGTTGGTACTATCAAGCTCGAAACCAACCTGTAGGAACTGCACTCAAGCAGAATGGGTTGAAGCATTTAAAAACAGCCACTTATCTTTACCAAAAGCGGGGAGATACTGTAGCGGTGGCAAAGTTAGAGAAAGTATACAGTCAGGTTGAAAAGGGGACGAATCCAGTTACTTGGGTATTTCCAGAATGGCGCTACGTTGATGTGAAGCTGTAGCTGTCAATGTCGGTTAAGCTGGTTTAAGTTTGAGGAAGTTCAAAATTTTCATAATGACGAGAAACGCAACTATTACCTGGGTTCCCGTTTGATGATCTGCTTTGTCTTTGGTAAGCCTTACTACGCGCTCACCTACCTAAAAATTCTGTATATGACTTTGACTTCTCACAGACGGAGTAATTCCATGTCAATTAACCAAAATTAATTGACATGGAATTGCTAGTGCTATTGAACAAAAATGTTGAGCGCAGTCCCTACCTAAACTGCGTTATAGGTAGGGTAAGCGAAACCCAGGGACGTGGTAAAATGCCGTTGGTACGGTAAAAGGCAAAGCCTGGAGACACGACCAGTTTTATATTAGTAATTATTAGTTTTGTTGCTATTATTACTAATTTTTTTACTAGAGTGTTCGTAGGCAAAAGTTCCAACGGCACACTGAGAACGCCAGTTTTTCTGGTAACGCTATTTTTTTTAAGCGAAAGAATCCCCAACTATAGCCAACAGGCTTAGTTGGCGGTGCGTTCAATTTACATCCAACAGGTACGTATAGCCACAATAGATGCACTTGTTGCCAGGATCAGACCTACCCAAATACTCCCGCTAAATAGGATCAATGGAACCGATATGAGTCCTAAAGAGAGTATGACGGCTACAGGTTTACCACCTGGTTGTAAATGTTGATTTATGCAAGCGATCCAGTTTTGCCAGAAACTTGACCTCGATGTATCTAGCTCAGGTTTCTGGTCTGTTAATTCGTCAACTACTTCTAGTTGCACTACTTCAAATTGCTCCGGCGAAGTTTCGTCGGAAGAAAAAATTTCTGGATTCATAGAGGATTTACTCATTTTTGTTGATTTCTAGATGATTTGTAGAGAGCATCCATCATCAAGAGATAAATCCACAGATAATTTGCGAGATTATTCTGAGAACCATCCTTCTTAATTGTGAAAAACTCTCATTTTTTATTTATACGACAACACACCCTCACCGTCAACCGATGAGAGGTATTAAATTAATTCTTAAGTTGGAATTTCTACGTATATCTTATTTAACGCACTTTACGCTAAGAGAAAATACTGTATATTTTATTTAACGCACTTTACGCTAAGAAAAAATACTGTGTATTATGAGTGTCCTGTACTACACAGCATTTTCTCTTAGTAATAACCAACACAAATGAGTAGAAGAAATTTCTACCAGAAATTTATCTCCTGTGTCATTGATATGTGAATGGTTTATCAGAATAATCTCGCTCCTACAGTCTACAAATTCCATTATCTATATGTCAAGCAATAACTTTTAGAGGTTCCTTAAAATTCATGAACTTCAACACAAGCTTT
>NZ_AP018212.1 GCF_002367995.1 Calothrix brevissima NIES-22 | reverse complement strand
TGGAGTTTAGACTAAATGGGAGAGATGAAAGAGAAAAAGGGGATGTCTGATTGAAGACAGTCCCCCTTTCGGCAGAAGCTAAGAGAGAATCACCTACTCTTATCTGCCAATATGAAACGTGCCAGACTCGAAGAATTTCGTCAAGCCGCCTATACGCATCTAGGCAAAGCACATGATGCAACATTTGAACTAACAGATGCGATACTGTTGACCCGTAATGTCTACAGTCTGGCAGATTTATCTTTATCGCCAGTGTTTAGACGTAAATGGCCGAGTATCTATGAAGCGATACAAGATACCAAACCAGACCGTGAGAAATTAATGGAGTTATATATCAAGCAAATACCAACAGAAAAACGCATATTGTTGGCAGGAGACCATACAGCTTGGTCACGCCCAGATGCGGTGACACTCAAAGAACGGACAATAGAACACAGTAGCACAGCGATCGCGGGAAATAAACCGATTACGATTGGGCAGGGATATAGTACTATAGCTTGGATACCAGAGGATTCAGGAAGTTGGGCACTACCGCTGAGGCATGAACGGATTACCAGTTGGGACAATCCGATTGAGAAAGCAGTTGAACAACTCAAAAAGGTATGTGAATCAATGTCTGTTCGACCAATTTCGCTTTGGGACAGTGAATATGGTTGTGCGCCTTTCGTATTAAAGACAGCTAGTATAAAAGCCGATATCTTAGTTAGACTGCGTTCAAATCTGTGTCTATGGGGCGCACCACCTGCTTACTCTGGCAAGGGTCGTCCTCGCAAGCATGGTGCTCAATTTAAACTCAATGAACCCTCAACCTGGGGCGAAGTGGCATCTGTGCTGGAAGTAAATGACCCAAAATTGGGACGAGTTAAAGTCAGTCTGTGGGAAGATTTGCATTTTCGCAAAGCTGCTGCACGCCCAATGATGCTACTGAAGGTGGAACGTCTTGATCTTGATGGCAATTTGAGAGTATTAAGACCCTTGTGGTTGGCTTGGGTTGGGGAACAAATGCCACCATTGGATGAAGTTTGGCGATTGTACTTGCGCCGATTCACGATTGACCATTGGTATCGTTTTCTTAAGCAACGCTTACATTGGACAGTACCAAAATTCAGTACTCCAGAACAATGTGAACATTGGAGTGACTTAATGCCGTTAATCACTTGGGAGTTATGGTTAGCTTGTGATATCGTTGCTGATAATCCTCTTCCTTGGCAGAAGTCAATGGATAAATTGACCCCAGGACGAGTTGCTCAAGCTATGGGTGGAGTTTTCGCCGCGATTGGTACTCCTACCTCTCCACCCAAACCTCGTGGAAAGTCCCTTGGGTGGACACCAGGTAAAGTCCGTAACCGGAAAATACGATATCCAATTGTTAAAAAGACTGCTTCTAAACCACGCAAAGAGGAACAAAAATCTGCTTAATCTCAAATATCTTCATTCTTGAAGGTTGTGTTTTATTAACTCAGCACTGCTGGGTCATTTGTTGCTGTCTAGTCTAAACTCAAATCAATTTGAATGTCACCAAAATCTGCTATTACTACATCAGTAAAGCGTCGAAAATTGTAGTGATAAGCTGCATTCCTACAGGATACAATGAAGCGATTTTTATTGTAATTTTCAACAAAATCTTGAATATTAGTGATGACATTGGTTGAGTTTTTTGTTGGAACTTCATCCAATCCATCCAACAAAATTAATAGCCTGCCTTCCTCTAAAGCTTTACTTGTAAATTTATCAGGTTCTGGAACTCCACAAATTCTAAATTCTTTTGAAATAATATTTTCTATATTGATATCGCTTGATGTAAATCTTTTTAACTCTATAAATACAGGAATACAGTTGTGTTTAAAACCTCCTTCTTGACCTTTAAGTGCTTCTAATCCCATCTTTCGCAGAAATGTAGACTTTCCTGTACCGGGGCTGCCGAGCACCATTAGGTATTGCTTGTCGTTAGCAACTTTAATTTCTTCTTTTTTACCTTGATATTGAGATGGAAACTTGCATCTATTAACTTGGCGATAGACTTTTTCTAAATTTTCAATAGATTCAAAACCACGGATATTTTCATTATCTAAAAATTTAACTTTTGTATAGACTGATTCAAGCTTTATCGGTTCACGCATTCCCAAAACTTTGAGAGTGCCGTATCGTTCTTCGTAGTAAGGTCTTACCTTTTTTCGTACCTCTTGTACCAGTTCATCAAAGTCAACACCATCTTCCTGTTTCTCAAAAGCTGGCTTTGCTGTCTGAGGAAATGGTAAATCAACCGAGTCAGGTGAATCCACCAAACCAGAGATCTCTTCCCATTGCGACTCAAGTGTTAGCTCTTTGCAAATTTCCCTAAATTTATCAACCAGAATTTTCTCTCCCTTAAAAAACTTCTGGATAGTGCTACGACCGACTGCTCCTTCTAACTTCTTGGCAAGCTGTTGCTGTGTTCCATACAATCTCTGTAAAGCTTTCTCGGCTCGTTCTAAACCTTGAGAAGTGGCGCTGATAGTTTGCTTTTTCTTAGTCATGTCAGGCAGATGAGAGTTTATAGCTTACATTATTTGCACAATCACAAACCAAACATAGGGCAATCACAAAAGAATTTTAGATAAACCATTAGCCAGTCAAAACTGAAGAAATTCCATTCGATGCTAAAAGAAGTAAGACAACATGTCCCAATTTGCAGGTATCCCGGCTGAACTCCATATATATCAATTTTCAACCCAATGAAAAAATTTTCTACGGCCATTATCGGCATTACACTTACTGTCTGCCTTGGAATCGCTGTAAGATGTCCAAACTTCCGGAACGAATTCGCCAAAATTGCCCCTGCCGCCTTCACAGCATTAGTGAATTTAGCTAAGGAGGACAAGCCGGAACACAAAAAAGATGAAACTTGTCGTTAGCCCTGCGATAGAAATTTTTGCAGATGTTTCTCAAGGTTATCTCGAAACTCTGTGGCGTTCTTGTACAGACCAGCATCAGGAAATATGGACTCCTGTCCACCATACCTGATTGCTTTTAGCACAGGCCCGTTTGCTCCACCGAAGCCGAAACTCTGAATGAAGACCTGAGAGTCCTTACCTTCTGCATGTTCTAACAACTTGTTCCTTACGTCACGCACTCCAACGCACTCAAACTTGGACAAACCTGGGAGCGGAGATTTTTTGTGACAAAGGATAGCTCGGACACGCGCAGCGATGTAATAGAAAGCTTCCGTGAGCAACCTTATCTCAAAGAATGCACGTTCGCAAATTTCAGATTCAGCTTTGGTTATCTTTACTTCGGGTGGAGCAGGAACTTGTTCAAAAGGGATGCCCTTTTCCTTCAATAACTCAACATGGCTGCGAAGGGCATCTCCTGAGCGTTTTACGGCGATCGCCGATTCAGCCTCCAGAGTCTGCACTCTGTCCACAATGTAATCGAGCTGCTGTAGACGCTCCCGAACCTCACATCCTAGATCACGGTTAAAGCCTTGAGCATTTTGAGCATCCAAGCGCCGATAGTATTCATCGAATAGGGTAATCGTCGCTTTGAACATGAACTATGTGTTTTTGGGGTGTTGGCTAGTTACTAGACATAATTTTTCGGATAATACAGCATTTTTGAAATTTCACCAACTTCCACTTTGGCAGAGTGTGAGTGCATTTCTATAACTGAGCCACAGCTTCGCAAGAAAGGTGCGCGGTTGAGCCTATCTCAAATCCTTGTACATCATGCTTTTGCGTGAGTAAAAAGTTTTATTGCTTACTTCTTGCTTACTAGATGATTGCAGGAATGAGCGAAATGAGTATCATGAGACTTTTCCTGTATAACCCGCTTGGTTCCAACTATCACCCATCTCTCATCTTAAACGTGAGTTCGACCGCTATAAAAAGCCAAAAAGCTGGCGATATATAAATTTTTCTACTGGAAAAGACCAAGCAATGGCGCTTCGCCTACGCGTAATCTGAATATGCATCATTTATTTTTGACCTACAAGTTCAGGCAAATTAAAACGCCTTGACTCGTGGTGGCATACAAGCGATCGCCCCAAACTTTCAAAGCTGTTATGGCACCTGCTTGCATCTGGATTGCTACTTTTAGGTTGCCATCCCAGTCGAGTTGCTCAATCTTGCCCGTATAATCTCCAACAAATAACGACTGCTCATCTACTGATAAGGTTAACACATAGGGTATTTCAGTACAGGTATAAATTGGTCTGATAGTTGTTCCAGCAGTTTGCGGATTGGCTGTTTTCTGTAATCCGTAAATTATTCGGTCACTACAGCCAACAATTACTTCTTGCGCGGTTAAATCACCACAGAGAACGGGTGCGGCTAGTTGTTGTATCCATTTCTCCTGACCTGTTTTGAGATTATAGGCACTCACCCCACGATAGTTTCCCAGATAAGCGGTCTCGGAATCGCTACGCAGGAAACAGCTTTGCCAATAGTCGGCTCGGTGCTGTTGCCACTGAAGCTCTAGGTCAGTATTTAATACTTGCAGATGTCCGTAGGCATCAGCAATTAACAAGGCATCAGAAGTTTGCGCCACTGCCAATATTAAATAACTGTATCTGTAATCGCCTGTTGACTGCACAGAATATATGGGTTGGGGTAATTTTGCTGTCAGGTCATAGAGGTGGCCATCGTCACAACTCACATAGGGAGCATCTTCACAGCCTGCTAAACAACGAGTCAATTTTGGCAAGGTATATTGCTGGATCGCCTCACCTTGATGATTAATTACCAAAACTTGGCCTTCCCTGGTACAGAACCAACAGCCCTGCTCATTCACCCATAAATCTAAAATCGGAATTGTCCAGCTACCATTGGGATTAACAACTTTGTATTGCCAAAGGATTTGCCCCGAATTATTGTGTGTGCTAGGGGGAATCTGATTGCCATTCAGACTCAAACCGACAAATCTGCCAAAACTACCTAATAGCGGCCATAAAGCTTGGAATTCTGGCTTTTGTAAGTAATTACTTAATTGATAATGATCGCAGGATTCAATAGTGAAGAATGGCATATTTGCCAGTTCTGGAAAGTCAGCCAAATTGATCAGTTGATTGGGATACTCGACTGAACCGAAATTATAGGAAAAAGCATGGGCGCTTTCCCCAGCCATAGCAGGAAATAATAAGCCTTCTAGGATTCCGGTTTCAACACTCTGGAGCAGAAATCTCCCTTTGCCATCCCGATGTAAATAATATTCTTGACTCATAGCTAGTTCATCTCAACCTAAACGCTTGATTTCGCCGTAGGTGCGGTAATAGTTTCCCTGTTTGGCTGCTTTCAATGCTTCGACCCAATAGCGATCGCCTTCACGCCGAACATCTCGCGGAAACTGTACCATCCAATCTGGGCGATATCCTTCCGAAATGGCACGTACCCGTAATTTTTGACCTTCTCGAAAACACTCCAAAATTACACCTTGGGTTGGGTCAGTGGCTATCTCTAACGACGTGGTTGTTTGCAAGGGAAGACTTGTAGCATGGGTAACGGCGATCGCGGGGGGTAAGTTTCCCGCCTGGGCGCTTTGCAGTGCTGTTGTACTGATATCCAAACAGGCGATCGCACCTTGATTGGTCACAATGTAAAGTCGCTCCTCAAACCACTGTATCGATAGAGCAGAACCGCACCCAGTAGCAACTTTCCATAGCAACTGTCCCTGCTGACTAAAACAGTAGATAAAGGCTGAACTATCTGCTGCATAGATATATTTTCCTTGACTATCAGTAGTACAAGCATAGACAGATGCCCCACAGGGATAACTTTCTAGAACTTCTCCCTCTTTACTAAAGCTTTGGATTTGCTTACCACTGGTTGCCACATAGAGGCGATCGCTAGTCTGACAACCAAACAGCACTTTACCATGTGTCGGTTGATGCCAGATTTGGCGACCTGTTGCGAAGTCATATCCGGTTACGCCTTTGGTGTGGCCGTGATAGAATCCTTGGGCATCGCAACACAACATCCAGCCCATTTTGCCACTACTTAATCGAGTCCAAAGAATTTGTCCTTCGGGATCGGTTTTGTTAAGACCACCGTTAGCATCGGAAACCCCCAGCATTCCGTCATAAATCGCCAACCAGAAAATATCAACACCTTTTTCTAATTCGTAGGCAAGATAAGGAAATTTACCCGTTAGGTCATAAACACTGCCATTGTCACAACCAGCGTAAATCCAAATATCATCAATCACAATACATTTGACCGCATCCGGCAGCTGATACTGCTGCAAAATTTTCCCTTGGCGATCAAGCTTTAAAACCTGACCTTTTTCATTTCCTAACCAACAATGTTCTGCTTCTACAGCTAATCCAAAGGTACTAGAGCCAGAGTCAAATCGCCACAGGATAGGGGCTGGATAAGGCAATATTGGCTCAGAGTGATTAACAGCAGGAAGCGGAGCAACTGCAACAACAGGTGTGATTTGCTGCGGATTTGATTCTTTTACATGGGCGGGTGTAATTGTCCTAGCAACAGTTGAGCGGATTTGATAACCCTTGCGTTGCTTCTCGCGAATGCGTTTATCAGCCTCTGCTTGAGCTTGCTCTGAAGTGGCATAAGTTTTTAGTTGGGTTGTGCCAACAGTATTAACTCGCCCAAACCGAATAGTTAGGGTTTGCGCCGCCACAGATATTTCGTAAAACTTTTGACTATTGCTGGGAGCATCAGAAAATTCCAGATAGGTTACTTCGCCAGTCATGGTTTATGGGCAATGAAATCATGCTTCGCTCTTATACTGCTTATAATTCCCAAAAATCATAGTTGATGAAGCACGATTGGGATTGTTTTTTCTTAAACCCATGTTCCAATGACGATAATTCTCAACCTGAAACTTTCCAATAGCCTTATTGCATAAGACTTCGTGTTTGTTAATCTACTCCGCACACTATCACTCTTCCCTCATCACCAAATCAATCGCAGAGTCAATTAGCTCAACCGCCGCAGTCTCATAGTGATAGGTCTTAAACCGAAACTTGCCAACCTGTTCTAGTTGCTTCGATGGGCGATGTCCATATTTATCCTCATACAGTTGCAAAGCGATAGTACCGATAGTCGTCATCTGTCCAGGCGTGGCAGTAAGTCCGCGTTCGCGCAGCCTAGACGCGACAGTCACCTTAGATGGTTTCGCACTTGCAACTCCCTTAACTTTACCTAAGTTCGAGAATATTTTAGTTAGTTCATCAATGGGTGAGATGAGTAGAGCCATTAATCCAGTAAAGCGTTTTGCTGGTTTATCTGTCGTCACAGCAATCTTTAATGCTTCAGGTTGCCCAACCGCGATGAATGTCCCTTGAGCGCGAGTCATCGTAGTGTATAGCAGTTGACGGGTTAACATTATGTAGTTGGACATTAATAAGGGAAAAATCACATACTGAAATTCACTACCTTGGCTCTTATGGCATGTTATACAAAACGAGTGCATGATTTGTTCAAAGTACCCAGGATAGTAGTCAACAATCGCGCCTCCTTCCCAGGCAATCTTCACCATTTGTTTTTGCTCATCTACAGCAATCACCCGCCCAGTCTCGCCGTTCATCACTGGCGGGACTGTATCATAACGATTTTTCAGTTGTATCACCCTATCCCCGACTCGATAAACCACTGACCCAGAAACGATTTCTTGCTGTTTGGACTTTTTGGGATTAAAGATAGGCTGTAGCAGCTTATTGAGATTGTGAACCCCCGCTGCCCCTTCCTTTTGGGGTGCTAATACCATCACTTTTTGATTCAAATCTACATTCTCTTTCTTCATAGATTTGACTAACTCAACAATGCTTTTAGCAGTCATTTCTGGTGATTGCGCTTCTAACATGGCGCACTCCCCCACATCCATCCACGACTTAGCCTGATTAAATTTATCTAGTGCGGGGATTGTCCCAAAATTTACGTCACTAGCTGCATAAATAATTGGGCTTTCATCGCGCTGTCGAAAAATGGTTTGTAATCTCGTTGTCGGTACTATTTCAGAATTCAGCAAGTCTCGCAGCACCATTCCTGCCCCGACACTGGGTAATTGGTCAGAGTCTCCTACTAACAGAATTTTGGTTTTTGCGGGTAAAGCTTTCAATAGGGAATTGAATAAGAATATGTCCACCATTGAAAATTCATCAACAATTAACCAATCAATATCTAAGAGATTATTCTCGTTATAGTGAAAAGCTTGCCCTAGTCCCTGCCATTGCAGTAATCGGTGAATGGTACTTGCTTCCATTCCAGTTGCGTCTTTCATCCGGTTTGCTGCCTTTCCGGTCGGGGCTGCAAGAGCTATAGTTACCCCAATGGATGCCAACCATTGCACCAAAGTTTTTAGCACATGGGTTTTACCGCGACCTGGGCCGCCTGTAATTATACTAATAGGATGTTTAACTGCCATGAATAAGGCACTGATCTGTTCATCACTCAAGCGTGAGAGTTCCTTATATTCAGGCGCTTCAAAATCAGCTAACCAGTGTTCTAGATGTTCTGTTGAGTAAGTTGGTCGGGTAACTAAAGTTTGAATTTTTAGCGCTACAGACAGTTCAGCGCGGTAGGCTGCTCTTTGATAAACACTATTGGCAACCTCGCCATAAACTAAAGTTTGGTTCTCAACTAACTGACCAAGAATATTACTCAAAGATTTATAATCGGGTGTATGTTCTTGACGCTGGAGTAAAGACACCGCACGCGCCAGCAAATGGGATTCAGGCAGAAAACAATTGCCTTCACTCAATGCCTCTTTCAAGATATGGAGTAGACCTTTAGAGTAACGAGTTTCACTTGAAAGGGGGATGCCCAAAGATATCGCCAATTCATCAGCAGTTTTAAAACCGATGCCCTCAATGTCATCAATTAATTTGTAAGGGTCGCTTTTGAGTACCGATGAGGTTTGGTGTCCGTAATAGTCACAAATCTTTAAAGTTAATCTCAATGATGTTCTTACAGCCAAAAGTTGGGCAATAGCTCCTCTTATCGGATTGGCTTTACTCTCTGACCAAGCTTTGGTAATTTTATCGATTCGAGATTTCCCAAGTCTAGGAACTGCAAGAAGCTTTTCAGGAGCAGTATCTATTACCAATAAAGTTTCATAGCCAAAGTGTTCTACAAGAGTTTGGGCAGTTTTTTTCCCAATTCCCCGGAAAAGCCCACTTTCTAAATACTGCTGGATTTCGCTCAAGGTTAGCTCTGGAAGTTTATCGACTTTAGGGAACGAAATCATCAATACACCATCCTCCTTGATGCCAGCGTCCTTGTCTAAATTTAATCAGCTATAACTTATATGATCCATTTTTCAATAAAATAGCAGCCACGAACAAAAATAAACATAGCCTATTGACATATCACCGTTATCTTAAGTTGTAATGGTGCAGGTAAACAAACTCACTTATGAGCCGAATCATCGCAGTTTTTAATCAGGCGGGAGGTGTTGCCAAAACCACCCTTACCCAAAACCTGGGCTACCAAATAGCACAATTGGGGCATCGCGTCTTGCTCATCGATATAGACCCCCAAGCCAGCTTAACAATTTTTATGGGCTTGGTTCCGAGAGAATTAGAGCAGACTGTCCACAGTGCTATTGTGGATGAGCAACCCCTGCCAATTCATGAGGGAATTCATGGTATGGATTTAGCCCCTGCCAATATCTCTCTGAGTACGGCAGAAATGCAATTGGTTAATGCTTCCATGCGCGACTTCCGCCTGAGAGAAGCCATCGAGCCAATTGAAGACAATTACGATTTCATATTAATAGATTGCCCTCCCAGTTTAGGGCTACTCTCTTACATCTCTCTTGTAGCTGCCACTCATGTTCTTGTGCCTCTAGAAACCCATTTCAAAGCTTTTGAAGGTACAGGCGAACTATTAAAAACTGTTGCTACCGTCCGCAATAAACCCAACCGTAAACTACTTCTAGCCGGGTTTGTACCCACAAAATACGATGCCCGTAATTCTCAGGACACTCGTACCTTAGCAGCTATCACCGAACAACTAGCGAACGCTGGAACAATATTCCCACCGATTCCTCGCTCCACTGCTTTTGTTGATGCTTCAGAAGAACGAATGCCCCTGGCTGTTTACGACCCTAAGCACCCATCTATTGCCATCTTGAAAAAAATAGCCGTAAGTTTGGAAGCATTAAAATGAGACGCACCAAAGCCAGTCAACCTCTCAAAAGCAAAATAGAAGTCCCTTGGGACACTACAGGCGTACTGAATGTCGGTTCTCCCCAATCCATGCCATTAGAGCAGATTATTCTGCCACCTACACAACCACGCCGTTACTTTGACCCGGAAGCATTAAAGCAGTTAACCGAATCCATAAAACAGCATGGCATCTTGCAACCGCTTTTAGTACGCCCCATTGATGCAGAAAAACACGAACTAGTAGCAGGAGAACGTCGCTATCGTGCAGCCCAAGAAATTGGTTTAAAAGAAGTTCCCGTTGTCATCAGAGAATTAGACGATAAAGCAGCTTTTCAACTGGCACTAATAGAAAACTTACTTCGCGAAGACCTTAACCCAGTCGAAGAAACCGAAGGTATTCTGCAACTGCTAGCTCTCAGACTAGGTCGCAGCGTTGAGGAGATACCGCCATTATTGCGACGTTTGCAACACGAACGCAAAGAAGCAGCTTTATCTTCCAATAACGTTATTGGAAATCAAAAATCAGCCTCAGATGATGCTGTTCAGGATGATGTTGTCAAAGATGAAAACGAAAAATTAGATGCTGACAATAATGTTATTGGAAAACAAGAATTGGATGCAGAGTCAACTTCCAATAACGTTATTGGAAAAGATGAAAGCAATGAACAGCAAGGCTCAAACCCAGTAAATCCAGTAAATCTAGACCTCAAAATTGTTGAGGAAGTATTTGAAGGCTTAGGTTTAATGACTTGGGAATCATTTGCTAATAACCGCCTCCCCTTGCTTAACCTCCCAGAAGATATCCTTGATGCACTAAGACAAGGTTCACTAGAGTACACCAAAGCCAAGGCCATCGCCCAGATTAAGGATACTTCAGAGCGTGTTGACTTTTTAGAACAAGCTATTGCTAACAACTGGTCTTTAAGCGAAATCAAACAACGTGTCAATGACAAGAAAACCTCAAGCTCTACCCAAAAAAACGAATCTAATGATTACAAAGAGCGCTTTACTGCTGCAACCACCAAGCTAAGAAAGTCGAGTATTTGGTCAGACCCGAAGAAGCGTAAGCAAATAGAAAAATTACTTGCACAACTAGAGGCACTGACAAATGTTGAGTAACCTTACCTACTCAAACTATGACGTAGAAAGCAGAAGGCTAAAATATTTTTTATACTAAGCTTCAGTGCCTTTCAATGTTTAAGTTCCCATGCTAGAGTCAGAAAAACTTATCCAGATAGTACAAGCTTGGTTAAGCTACATCAGGTTAGAAGAACTGACTCAAGCAGAGGTCGAGCGTTCTTCAGATATTTATTCAAAGGTAGTAGATAAGGGAGTGCAGCTTGTTGGTAACAAGTTACTCTTAGATAGCGAAGTCTTTACAAGATTCCAGCAACAGCAACAAGCAGCTAAAAGAGGTAACAAAAATGATGTTCAGATGGCTGTTGCTTTCCCACAAATTTATATAATCCAAGGCAAGGGAAAAGAGCAAAAGCTGAAATACCTGCCTCTATTCACCATTGATATTTCACCCATTCTCAAAGGTAATTACCGCAAAACAGGCTGGGACTTGACCGAATACGAGTTTCAGCCAGTGGTTGTTAATTTAATGCGGCTGTACTCTTTAGAAGAAGAGCAAGCTGAATCCCTGATTGTTTCGTCAGGAATTTTGAAATTTCTAGAAGACACATTTAAGGGGAGCTTCCCAACGCTTCGAGACTTTCTTGAACTGGTAGACTTGCCTGATGGAAAATATAAAACTTGTCGGCAACCTTATTTGCTGCGTTGCGATTTTACGCCCTATAACGCCCTGCTGAAGCTTGACCTCCTTGAAATCCTTAAGCAACTGCAACAACCTGACTCTTTGAGTGAATGGCTAACTGAAACTCACCCAGCGATGCAGTACCTCTGGGGTCAGCCACAATCACCCACACATGAGGTGATGTTCTGGGGAGCTTTCCCATCCCACGCTCCTGATGAATTTCAAGCGTCTGTCCTCAAACACACCCAAGAGAACATACTGACTGTTGTTTGTGGCCCACCGGGGACTGGAAAAACAGAAGTGTTTCTTCACCTCATAGCACAGCAAATAGTGGAGCGGGCTTTACGACTTGTTCACGGTGAAGATGATGCAAATAATTTAATATTCTTTGTTGCCACTAATAACAGCACCGTTAAAAAATTCCAACAACGACTGACTATCAATTCTCCTGCTCAACAGTTTTATCTTCCAGGCGGCAACCAAACTAATATCCGTAAGGAAACCCTACCCAAACTGCAATCAACCCAAGATTGGCTGCGTCATGCTGAATTTGATCAATCTGCTTGGCAACAAGCCAAACTGGAACTACTGCAAACAGAAAGCGAAATTCAGCGACTAATAGAGCAAAACTACTTTGATGCCAAGCAACAAGTTACCGATGTTGAACAGCGATCGCAATTGGATGTAGAAATCCAATCTCTCAATAACGAGATTGCTGCTAAGTCCTCCCAGTTACAAACCCTAACTGAACAGCTATCAAGTTTGTCGGATTATGCAAATTTTCCCATTGATGCCTACCAGCAAATAAAAGAAGCTTTATCCCAGGCAGAACGCGAACTACCAAAAGAGTCTGACTCCATTACAAAACGCGCTTTGGACTGGCTGAGTGTGACTACCGATAAGCTAATTTTCAAACGTCTTGCAAATCGAATTAATGCTGCTGTTTTAAACACCTTGGCTACAGCCCATCCCTTTCAAATGCCCCTTGACCGCTCCAGTTTAACTACAACATTGGTTTCTGTTAACCAAAAACTGGAGTTCAAAAAGCAATGGCAAAGTCTTAACCGAGAAATAACTGAAATTCAAAGCCAAATAACGGTTTTAAATAAGGAACTAGAGTTAAAACTTTTCAGACATCAACAAATTCAAACACAACTTGATAGTTACCCACAAGGGGATTTCTACAATCGTTTTTACCGCGATCATCACTCTTTGCAGCTAGAACTTTTTCAACGCGCCTGGGCGTTTCTGTTGCAAGAAACTCTCCGGCGCAAGGATAGCGTGATGAGAGCATTAGAAACTTATGGCAGCGTATTGATGGGCGATGGACAGGCTCTGCTCAAACTAGAAACTGAGAGTGATGCTATCTACCGTGACTTGAGTTTGATTTTCCCTGTGATTAGCTCCAGCCTGCAATCAATACGTAATATGCTGCCAATTCTTCATCCCAATATCGTAAAGCAGGTACTAGTGGATGAAGCAGGGACAACTCTTGTACATCAATTATTTCCCTTGCTAGTGCGATCGCAAAGGGCAGTAGTAGCTGGCGACCCCCAACAAATTGAGCCAATAGTTAACCTTTGCGACGATACCATCAAACAATATCTGAGAACTGCCTTTCTAGATGTAGGCATGGGGAATGAAGACTACTATCGCTATGCCCCCACTGCCAAATACACAGCTACTGCTTATCATCGTGCTGCTGGTGTTAGTGGTACAGAAGGAGACTTAGGCAATGGCATTATTCTCAGAAATCATTACCGTTGCACCCCAGATATTATTCAGTTTTGCAGCCCTAACTATCCAGGTGGTCTGCAAATCCTTTCAGATAATCGCCAGACTGCAACAGAACCACATCTACTGGCATACCACGTCGAGGGAAGCCACACCCATAACACCAATCCAGAAGAAATCAATGCTGTAGAAACTGTTATAACGTCCTTGCTTAAGCATGGCTATTCTATTGGCTCGGACGACAACTCAAAGACAATTGGTGTAATGTCGCCGTTTTTGCAGCAAGCTAACGCGCTGAGGTATCGGCTATCTAATCGGTGGCGAAACTTTTCTTGGGATGATATTGGCACAGTTCACACCTTCCAGGGTGGAGAAAAAGCAGCTATTATCTTTTCTCCTTACCAGTGTCACCAAGAGCATAGTTTTTGGTTTCTCAACCGCAAACCCAATTTACTAAATACTGCCGTTAGTAGAGCAAAGGAATTATTTGTTTTGGTGGGCAATCTCAGGGAACTAGAATTAGCAGGCGGTGAAACCAAGCGGTTAGTTGAACACATTCGGCTACATGGTGAAACCGAAACTTGCGGCAGACTATGAGAGATCACAGATTACCTGACCAA
Organism: Calothrix brevissima NIES-22; assembly: GCF_002367995.1. GTDB lineage: Bacteria > Cyanobacteriota > Cyanobacteriia > Cyanobacteriales > Nostocaceae > Aulosira > Aulosira brevissima. The sequence continues at coordinate 43,587 of NZ_AP018212.1, read as the reverse complement.
TACGCTTAAGAATTTGCAAAATGTTGTACAGTTCTTTGGCAGATGTAAACAGAGCAAAGACCCGTGACAAGTCATATTGTTGTCTGTCGGCTTCTCGCTTCACTTTGATAAATAAAAACTTGGTAAGAAAAAGTTTAAAACCAGAGGCAACATCGTTTGAAGTACTAGATTGTGTTTAAAAAAAATGCCCTTCGTGTGGTCAAGCAATGTGGAATGAATACAATAATCCTCGACATATAAGAACGTTAGATGGGGTAGTAAAACTACAGCTAAAAATTCGGCAATGTCTGAATAAGTCATGTATGCGGTATAAAAAAGCATATCGACCAGAGCTTGAAGGGTCACTCGCTCTACCACAAAACGAATTTGGTTTGGATGTGATTGCTTATATAGGAGCATTACGCTACCAGGAACATAGAAGCGTTCCCCAAATACACGCTCACCTCGAATTAAAAGGTATATGTATAAGTCAACGAACGGTCACGCACCTAATTGACAGATATGACGAGTTACTTTCTTTATGGCTAAAAGACCATAAAAGGTTAAAAGCAATAGTGGCTAATCAAGGACGGGTGATATTAGCGATTGATGGGATGCAGCCAGAAATTGAACATGAGGTATTATGGGTAATTCGAGATTGTATATCAGGAGAAATCTTACTTGATAAAACCTTATTATCATCAAGAAATGAAGATTTAGCGGCGTTATTATTAGAAGTAACTAATATCCTGGATGTACCAATTGATGGAGTTGTTAGTGATGGACAACAATCAATTCGCAAAGCTGTACTTTTCTAAGTATTATTTTCCGCTCGCTTATTTTTAGTCTAAACTCCAGTGATTCAGAGTTATTAAAAAAGCGAAGCCGAAATAAAATCAAAAATAATCCCTAAGTAATAATCCTTAGCGTGTAAATCTGCCCAAATGTGGGTGGGAGTCTTTTCTCGGCTTTCATAAAATACTTTCTCTTAGCAAATACCCATGTACAGAACCTCGTTCAATCATAAAGTCAAGAATTGAAATAATTTTAGTTTTTAATCTTATCTCTTCCCTAATTTTTTGTCTATCAATGAAAATAAATTTTCTCAAGAACTTCTCTAAGTAGTATAAGGTGTTTGATTCTAAATCCTCAAGGTTTAAATCACTATTGTTAGATATAGTTGTATGAATCCAGTCAATACCTTCATTCTTAAAATTTATGCCAATTGAATTCAATACTCTGGTAATAGAATATAATACAGAAGGAATATGTCCAATTTCTTTGACAGCATTGTCATAAAGAGATAAATTTTCACTTTTTAAGCTATGCCATTCTTCAATGTCTTCACGCCACCAACGCCATGCTAACAGGTAATTTATTATGATTTCTTTTAAATGGTAGCCACGAGGATTATTGCATAACTCTTTTATTTTGGGATACAGACTACTCCAAACATAGCAAAATTGTTCATAATTGTTCAGGTAATCTTCCGCACTTACTAATTCTTCTATAAAAGTTTTAGTTTCTTCTGTGGAAGAAAAAGAATCAACAAATGGTTTAAGAAACGTGTCAATTTCGCTTTTTTCTCTTTGTAAAATGAAATGTGCAAACTTTTTGAAAATACGTAAGCGTAATGAATATATGTCAGAATCATCTCCAGAATCATCTTTATCTTTATAACTTCTTCTATCTTTTAGCAATTGTGAAGCCAATAACGGTAATGATTTCTCGTAAATGTCTAAATGAATTTTATCTTTTGTATGAGAAGGGATTAATTGGTGAATTATTTCTAAATCATGAATATCAAGTAAATCAATATCCTTTATTTCAAATGGTACGTCTTTAAATGTGAAATCAATATTTAATAATTCTTCAAAAATGGAACTTTTAGAAATTCTTTCCCCATAACCTGTTGCTTTCCTCTTTGCAGTAATAATATTTTTGTAAATAGGTTTGAGTTTTATATAGCCAAATAATATTGATTTAGCGACTTCTGGGTTTTGTTCCCATAGTTTTGATCTATGAACAGCTTCAATAACATAATCACATATTCTTTTGTATTGACCAAGAGGCATTTCATCAAACAGAACAATAACCATTAGAGAAACATAATCTTCTACTTCTTTGGGATATTCGTTTATTAATGCTGGAATCGCATGAACAGAGGCTTCAACGCCATCACTTATTTGATAGTTGTAATCATCAGCAAGAAGATTTGACAAAGCTGAAAGAATATTTTCTTTGCAAAAATCTTTTTCCTCCTTTGTCAGTTTGTCTTTATGCTCAATCATTAATTTAGAACAAGAGTATGCAGGAATAGAATAATTCATTATTCCCATTTCATTTTGTCCCGATTGCAATTCTTCAACAAGTTGCTTTGTTTCTTCTAAAGCTAAAAGAGGATTGTTATCATATTCTTCGTGCTTAGTGGTTTTACTCTCATCTCTCTTTCTAGCCAAGAAGTCCGACCACATTCTTAGAGATGAATATTTAAAAGTTTCTTGAAGTTTAATATTAGCTTGCTTGCTTTGCTCTCTGTGTTCTTCTGATAGTTCTTTAGGACTAAATTCTATTAAAAGTTTATTGTCGTCATGTTCCGATACTTTAAGTATCAAATTTCTTCTATCCATTCTAGCCAACAATATTCCAAATTCCTTACTTGTTAAGGCGTTGGACTTATGTTGGTCAATTATTTTATACAATTTTTCTATGAACTCAGTATTTTGCTCTTCTGTAAAACCTTTTACCCCAAAAAACTGATAATGAAAAAACGATGACTCTAAATTTGAACTTCTATGCTTCTCCTCACATGTTTTGAGCCTTTCATCTGTATATAAAATATCTTTGGTTGGATTCATCCCATATCCCATCGAATATAGAAATTTTGCTTCGGACTCGTGTATACTGCTTCTGATAGTATCCAAATGAAATAATTCAATTGTTTTAAATAATATTAAAGCTATATTATATAATTTATTAGGATTTGCAAGCACAACACTGCAAACAACCGAAGTAAGAGAAGCTGATTTTGATTTAACAAGAATAATAATAAGTATATTTTGAATTACTTCAGGCTCAAATATTTGACTAAATTCTAATAGAATTTTTTCTAATGCCATGTGTATTGATTGTAACAGGTTAGGAACAACAGGGCTTCCAGTACCACGATACATACTCCAGATAGCCCCACTTAAATACTGTGTTACTTCTTTGTTATTTATGTGTAGTGTGATTTTAACAACATCTTTTCCGTAGTCAGACTGACTATAAGATTCAACAGCCCTATTTGTAAAATCTATGATAAAATTTAGTGTTTCATAGAAGGCTATTTGTAATAACCATTTTATTGGTGTTTGATTGGCGCTTGCTGGGAGATAATCAAATTGATGCTTTTCTGTTAAACCATATCGACTTTCCATGTAGAGAGTATCTCTATCGTACCCAAATCTATCAGGTTTTTTCGGCTGTTTTTGCCAAAACAAGTTACACAATAGAATAACGGATAATGGAAGTGTTTTTATTAATTCAGTTGCAATATATGGCTTTTCTAATATTTTGGAGCAAAGTCCTTTGTATGGGTCTCTGCGGTTTGTCCATTTATTAACTATAACTTTATCAAAGATTTCTTTTAATTCAGCTTGTATTTCATTGGCTGCATTAAAGACCACTTTTAAAATATTTTCTTCCTCTGTATCACGGATGTAGAATTTCTCTTCTGTTTCAGTTTTTTGTATCACGCTCAATGCTAACAACCCAGAATATCTTGTTGTTGATCCTTTTTGAGTGAATTCGCACCAGCCTGATAAAATAGGTAAAGCGAGGTTTAAATGGTTGTCGAAAAAATTAGATTTGTGCTTGTAGATAAGAGCAATTACTTCTTCCCAGCCTTTGCCTTTTGGTTTAACAACATCAATGCTCGCAGTTGAAGAAATATCAGTACATGCAATTCTTAATAAGAATAAAATTCGTTTAAGTATTTTAAAATCATTGGCAACTACTTCATTCTCGAAAAACTTAAAAAATGCTTCCGAATAATCGGATAATAGGACAGAAACTAAAATCTCGTCTTTCCAAAATTGTGTAATTTCATTATTTGTAAATGCTTCCTTAATAAAATTTTCTATTTCTGTACTATTTTCAGATAAATGGTCAGATAACCACAGCCTAAAAGCTCTTCTTATGGGTAGCGAATTACCTAATTCATCAAAAAATTGTTTTGTATTTAAACGGTTTGAAAAACTACGAGAAACTATTTTATCCAAAGTCCATTCTTCATAAATGTCGTGAGTAATGAAATATCCGCTATGAGCGTCATCGTAACCAAGTATTTCATCTTGCTTTAATTGGAACAGTGCTGATTGTGGAAAATTATCAGCATTTATATAGAACCGACCTGTTTCACACCTTTGTTTAGCAATACTAATAATACACTTTTCTCTTTCAAGATGTAAGTTGTCTTTTTGAATAACGTTGTTTTGTATTCGCTTTTTCCAAAGTAAGTCAGTAAAACTCTTAAAATTACCTTGTTTATCAATATTTGAATATTGCTTAATGTATTCACGTAGATAAAATAGATTTCTAAGTCTTTCTAAGAATTTGTTATTTTCAGGTAGTGAGAAGTTAAATTCTTTTGATATTGATCTTAATTCATCAACACTCATTAATGAAACGTCATTAACTTCAAATGATAATTGATAATTTTCTTTAATGTGGAATGTTAAATCATTAATGTAAGCATAGCGGGTTGTGAAGATGATATTCCAGCAATTTTCTTTTAATGTTTGTATCAAAGTAGTAAGAATGTCGTTGTTTGCAATCTCGGCAAGTTTTTCTGCTGAATCAATTACAAAGATTTTAATAGCCTCGTCTTTAAAAGCATTGATAAATTGCGTAAATGTGAATCTATGGTCAAATTGAAATATGTCGTTAATGTGGCTAACATTAAGTTCGGTTGCTCTAAAAACACAAATTGGTATTTTCTTAAAATTAGAATTATAAAACTCTTTGAAAATAGCAGTCTTACCACAACCTCCTTCGCCCGAAATAATTATATTCTTTTTCTCTTGAGTAGCATTTGTTATAGCTTCAATTATAGAGCTTCGGTTAATTTTAATTTGTTTATGTCCGAAAGGTATTTCAGTTTGAATTGCTTGTAAAATATTTTCATTGTGTTTAAAAACTTCATTAAGCAAATCTTCTTCATTTGGTTCAAATTTAAAAATATTTTGAACAACATCACCTTGAATATAATCGCCTTCAATCCGCTCAATATAATTGCCCCCTCCAGTATTAATATTGCGATTTTCAGGTGGATTTGGCTCTTCCATATTTTTTACTTGGCTAATTATTGAATTTATAGGGCTATGGCTAAACAAATGGCGGATTAATAAGTTATCTATTTAGTGTTCTTAATCTTTTGCTTCTATTTCCTGCCAGCCTTTGATAGCACCGACAACAAATGCACCTGCTGGGTTGTCAATAGCCTTTTCAAATGCTGCCAAACCACCTTCTTTGACTGCATTGATAACTTTTTGTTTCATAGTTGGGTTATTTTCAATGCGGTTTATAGCCTCTGCGGCTACTACCATTTGCTGTGATGTAGTAGTAGTAGGGTAAGTTTGCTCTAATTGTTTTAGCAATGCCTGGATTTCTGCTGCGGCTAGGGCATGGCTTTGGGGTTGTCCAGTAGCGTAGTAATTGCCTTGAACATAGTCGCCTTGAATACGTTCATTATAGTTGCCACCACTTGTGTTGATATTGCGTTCGCCAGTCATGGTTGTATCTCCTTGATTTACTTTGTTATTATCGCCTTGGAGGTTGTTAATGTTACCGTCTACAGAACCGCTTACCGAAAATCCACCTTGATTCTGATTCATATTATCTACCTGTTCTATTCGGGTAGTAGGACGTAATACTGCCTTTTCTACTATGATTTCTAACTTAAAAATAAAATTATCTTTTTCTATTAAAAGAGCGACAATAGCTTCTTTCGGCAATTTCTTGATGTGATTATAATTATCAAAATATTCTTGGCTAAGTTGAGATTTATCAGCATTTGATGTGGTTCTAGCTCGAAGTAAAAATTTGTCATGTCCCCGTTTCTCCATTGCCACAATTTCTAATTCGGCATCAGGGTGATTTTCTGCTAACTGCTTAAAGGAAATTGCGATCGCACTAGGGTCAACACCTTGGTTGTGGTAAAGGTCGAGGGTGTCAAAGATTGGCTTGATAAAATCCCCAAACTCCCCATCTGCAAATACCTCTTGTTTATTATCAGGTTTGCGGAGGGGATCGGGGAATCACGTAACTTTATACTCAGATACACCTAAATTATGAAGCATTTCGGCAAAAATGCGAGAATATACTTAAAAAAAACTACTAATTGAAGATTGGGTTTTGCAGTATCCTAACTTAGGAAATTGGTTTAACCAATTACACGAGCGCGAGTCAGTCAAGTCAACTATTCCTATGCCTTTGAATTAACAATGTTTTATCGTGCAGCATCTTGAAGACCTGTTGCGGTATGTTCAACAGCTTGCACATACTGAGAAATCACCAGCCATCAACCCATACAGCAACAGTAGCGACCTCCTGGCAAACTTTACCAGTGTAGTATCTCATAGCTTTCCATTTGCTAACTTACTTATATAGTACATTAATACTAAGCGGTTTGATGAATTCAATTCAAACATATGAGACAAGTAGTTAAGCAAATTAAAGAGCGTAAGAAAGTTGAACTCAAACGGAAAGATATTAAATACGAACTTTGGCGTTTAGATGATGCTGAATTTAGGAAGCTCAGGCAAAAGAGCCTTCCTATTAGAGATGATCATATGTTTTATATGCACTTTTATCTTTCCGAACGTGAGAATAAAAATAAACTCAATTTAGCTGAAATTTTCGTGACTTTAACAGACTTGTTTGGCGAAAGCAGTGATTGGATTGATGATTGGAAAGGTTCTTTTTCTTTTCCCGTATTAATGATTTTAGAAAAAGTCCAAGGGAAATTTTTCTATTTGGTAGATATCTATGATAATCGCGGTACGCTCTACTTCAGCTTCTACAGAGTTTTAGAGAGTGATGTGGAAGGTTACGATCATCAAATACTGCGTGAACCTTTTGAACTGGAATTTTCTCGTCAAGAAATAAACTATTTTATCAGCTACTTTTATGGTTATCTTGAAGGCTCTTTTCAGAGTAGAAAACTCTTGATACCATCTGAGCAATTTTTTAAGAAAATAGGCTCAAATCTTATTAGTTATGGGTATAAAGATGAACATTATTTTGAGGAACAGTACCAATCTCCAGAAGAATATCAGACAGCTATTGAAAATCTAGAGTCCATCGGAATTAGTTCTAAGACTTCACAAGATGTCAACGATATTTTGCAAACAATAACTAGCGAAATTGTCGATAAATAAATGTGTGAACTAGTAGCGATACTTAAACTTTTTTGAGTAACAAACAAGCGCCCTAAAGGTATGCAGCTTCCACTCTCTCTGAAGTTTAAAGGTGAGTGCCTTTTAGCACCCCTGGATAATAATGGTATCTTTTATATGTGCTGGAAGTGGTCAAAAGTATCTAGTAAGGGCGCATTATGGAGAAAAACTATACATTCAAATTTAATTCTTCAACTGCCTTAGAAGCCCTTCAAGTCGGTAAATATGACCCAATCAACTTTTACGAGGCGCGTCTTGACCTGTTTAACCTCTCGGTAATGGCAGATTACGATCAGCTAATTTGCCTGCCCACCCTCACTGCTATTGATAAATACTGGTATCAGATTGAAACAGCCCGAAAAGTCCTCAGACAACTGGGGGGACGGGCATTACTAGCGGATGAAGTAGGATTGGGCAAAACCATTGAAGCTGGATTAATCATAGCCGAATACTTGGCTAGGGGTATGGTACAGTCTCTCCTAGTGTTAACTCCCGCATCCCTAGTTTCCCAGTGGCAATCAGAGTTAAGTGACAAATTTAATATTGCTACTATCACCACAGATAACCGTGACCCCCAACAACCCATAGAATCTTTTTGGGCAGATAATCCGCGAATTATCGCTTCATTAAACACGGCTAAGTCTGCTAAACATTATCCCCACGTCACCAGTCGCACTTGGGACTTGGTTGTTGTTGATGAAGCCCACCACCTGAAAAATCGCACTACCCTCAACTGGAAACTGGTCAATGCCCTGAATAAGCGGTTTATCCTCATGCTCACTGCTACGCCAGTGCAGAACTCCCTTGTGGAATTGTTTAATCTGCTAACTCTCCTCAAACCGGGACTACTACAAACAGAAGCTGCTTTTAAAAAAGAATATGTCGATTCCAGAAATGGACGAGTCCCTAAAAATCCAGAAAAGTTACGCTCTCTGATGCGGGAAGTCATGGTACGAAATACCCGCGCCTTAGTAGATGTCAAGCTGCCCAAACGCTTCGCCACCACGATTACCGTTACCCCAGCCGCAGGTGAGGATAAACTTTACCAGGACTTGAGTGAGTATTTGCGGAAAGAAGAGTACTCGCTAGATAGACTCTCCCGTACCAATTTGCTGATGCGTGCTGGTTCATCTCCCGGTGCTTTGGCTGACTCCCTCAAGCAACTGACTCTTCGCTTACCCGATGAAGAACTCAAGTCTTTAGCAAGACGAGCTGCCCAAGTAAAGCAGGTCGAGAAAGCAAAAGCCTTGGTAGAGATGCTGTCAAAATCTCGCCAGAAAACCTTGGTTTTCACAACCCATAAAGCAACTAGCACTTATTTGGCTAAAACTCTGGAAGCCGCAAATATCCCCTTTGCGGAATTTCAGGGTGGGATGTCCCTTAAACAGAAAGATGAGGCGATCGCCGCTTTTCGGGACAATGTTTCTGTACTGCTGGCATCCGAAACAGGTGGCGAAGGACGTAACATTCAGTTTGCCAATGCGATTGTTAATTATGACCTGCCTTGGAACCCAATGAAGATAGAACAGCGCATTGGTCGTATTCACCGCATCGGACAAACCCAAGATGTGTTTATTTTTAACTTTTGTCTCAAGGGCAGTATCGAAGAATATATTCTGCGGATATTACACGACAAAATTAATATGTTTGAACTGGTTGTTGGAGAGATTGAAACAATTTTGGGGAATGTGGATGATGAATTTGACTTTAGTGAAATTGTCATGGATATCTGGCTTAAACATCAGGTCAAACCCGAATTAGATACAGCCTTTGACCAATTGGCAGATAATTTGTTGAAAGCCAAAAACCAGTATCAGCAAACTCAAGAACTGGATGAGCAGATTTTTGGTGAAGATTTTGAAGCTTGAGAAATTGATTTAATTAGATATGATTTCCGACCCGATTATTGCAACCTTAGAAAAAATTGTTTCTCTGCATGACGGAATAGCAGAACCTGCTAGTGAACACATTTTAAATGCGTTATTAACTGAAAATATAGCATCCCTTCTTTCCCTTCCCGAAGAAGTTACATTTACCACTAAAGTCGATGTACCTCAAAGTGTTTTTGTTACCTATCATTCAGAAGTATTAAATAAATTATCAGACCTCTTAGCTACTAAAGGACTGATTAGTGCCTTGGGTGTGAAATTTGATGGCTATTTAAAAACTACAGGGTTTGAAAAGACCATCTCAGAGAGATTCGTAGTGCAAAATGGTCTAATTCGTTTTGTAGAAGCTAAACCAGAAATCACTCGTTACATCCTGTGTAATGTGGCTTACACAGCGAATGCAGATGAAAAAAGAATTGGTTTAGTGTCGTTTATTATCAATGAACTAACAGGAGTGACACCTGTAGAAATCGGTGATGCTTTGTTCTGGGAGTCTGACAGAATTTCTATCGATAATCAAGAAACACCATTATCTATGCCTCTTGATGAGTTGTTGAAATTAATCGAACATCAAAGTGCAATATTGATTGGAACATCTCTAGAGAATTGGCAGGCTAAATTAACAAGAGCTAGAGCTAGAGATGAAGACAGACTCAAGGCTTATTACAATACAATCAGCTCAGAAATTCGCAACAAGATTGTGTCAAAACATTTGGAGGGTGATGATAAAGATAAGGAACTAGCACGAATTGAAGCCACTAATAGAGAGTTAGAAAGAAAATTGTTAGATATCCAAGAGCGTTACGCAATGAGTGTGGAAGCTTGGTTGCACAGTGCCATGATTATTCATTTACCTACGGTACATATTCAATGTGAATTGCAAAGAAAGAAAGCAAAACGAACTGTAACAGCAGTTTGGAATCCATTCACTAAAATTATTGAGCCGCTACGCTGCTATTTATCAGGAGAACCTGTTTACGATTTCTATTTAGATGACAAGGAAGCTAACATTATCTCACCGACAGTTTGGAAGAAGTAATTGGTGACCGGAAATAATGGGATAGATCCAGTAAAACGCAGTTATGAAACCAGGGAAATTGTGCAGCAGGCTGCTGCACAATTTGCTCGTCAGGGTAGGCTTCTACGAAAGCCCGCATATATTTCAGGTTACGAGAGGAGAATCCCCTTATATCCGGGAACTCCCGTTTTTAATCCTTGGCTATGCGCTCAATTACTTTAATTCCCCACCCTTCATCCTGCTGGCGTTGTAGAATCTCCCTGCCGATCTGCCAATAAAATTTGTCCAGCAGGCTGCTGGACAAATTGCTCGTCAGGATAGGTGTAGCGAAAGCCCGATCACCAATTTATAGTTGGGGGAGGTTGGCAAAGAATGTGAAGCAATAGCGCAATAATATGTTACTTATTTAACATATTTAATATAATGATTTACTTAAGGGTAATGATTTTGCTGTTTAAATGACTAACCAGACTGTATTTATCTCCCCTGAACTGACCTTGCCCAGATTTGACAATGATCAATGATCAGGAATTCCTTCATGGCGCTGCGTTTTTACGGCTAATTGATCATGGAGAGCGCCTCACAATAAGTCACGCATCTTCGATACATTCATCCATTTATCTAGTGGAAACTGAGAGCCGTAAATCGGCTATTCTCTTTAAGGTTTCTAAAAAACCCAAATCAGCCTGGTCTTTTACCTTCAGTAGTCAAGAAGAATTAGCCTTGGATACCCTGTATAGTAAATACAACGATTTTTCAGTATTTTTGGCATTTATCTGTCATAAAGACGGCATCTCTTGCATCTCTCAGGAAAGGCTTTGGAGTATATTGGACAAAAATGCTGGTATGGCTGGTCAACACATATCTGTGTCTCGAAAGACACATGGTAGCTATCATATAAGTGGCCCAGGTAGACAACAGATGGATCAGACAGTGCCTCAAAATAACTGGCCTCGTGTACTTTTTTCCAACTAAGACAACACCGATGAGTAAGATAGATATTGCAACGGATGGATATTGTATTAATAAGGTTATTGATAGACTTAAAAACAAAATTGGAGATACAGCAGCAGAGCAATTGAAACAAACTGCTGTTGAAGTCGTTCAGAATTGCGTTGATGTTTACTCGAAAACTTTTGGTTATGGTGATGTCGGTACTACAGGTACAGGTATTGTTAGTCAGCCTCACAAAGGAAAAATAGCTGATGGTACTACCGGACTAATTTATGGCAAAGTCCAAAGTGGTAAAACTAATACTACTATTGCTACACTGGCACTTGCTCAGGCTAACCATTTCCGTTGTTTCATTGTGTTGACTTCTGATAATACATGCTTAGGCGAACAAACTGCGGGTCGTTTTGCAGATCAACTTAAAGGTGGGCCAGTTGTTTTTAATTGGCAGCAATGGAGAAATGATCCAGAAGACTTTGCAACTAACCAATTACTTGATTATATCAAAGATACTGGTGTTGTCCTAGTATCTACAAAGAATAAAAGCCACCTTGATAATTTATTGAAAGTTCTCAAGTCTGCTAAAGCTAGTAGTGTACCCACTCTCATATTTGACGATGAAGCTGATAATGCCAGCCCAAATACTAACGAAGCAAAACAGGCTAAAAAAGGTAAAGATACAGTTCCAGATAGTGCGATTTTTGAAAAAATTGGCAATATTCGGAAAGAGGTAGCTAATCATATATATTTGCAGATTACCGCAACTCCTCAAAGCCTTCTACTACAAAATATTAATCATCCCTGTAAACCAGTTTTCTGTGCTGCTCTTCCTCAACCTGGTGATAGTTATATTGGAGGAGATTTATTTTTTTCTGATAACAGCAAATATTGCTGTATAAAAGTTGAACTAGAAGAGTTAGATAAATTAAAAAAACAGGGCGGAAAGATCAACCCTGGCAATAATTGGGATATTCCTCCTGGATTGAGACTATCTTTATGCTGTTTCTTTTTAGGTTCAATATATAAGATAAAATCTGCAAAAAATTCAGATGCGAAATACTCTTTTCTGGCTCATATTGACCACAAGCGCATTACTCATAGCACGTTAGAAAAGGTTATTCGGGGCTTTGTTGTGGAGCTTGATAAGGCTCTTCGAGGAAAGCTATCTGCTACAAAACGTGAAGAAGCACTGAAGTGGCTAAATCAAGCCTATACAGAGTTAAGTGAAACAGCCAAAAATCTACCACCACTCAATGATTTAGTTATAGAGCTAGAGCATGAACTACGAAATGCCATCCCAAAGGTCATTGATGCTAGCAATCCGGATAAAGAACTAAAGTATAGCCCAGGAATGAACATTCTTATAGGGGGTAATAGACTAGGGCGTGGTGTCACTATTGAGGGATTAATGATTACTTATTACGGACGTGATGCCAAACAAAAGACGATGGATACAGTTCATCAGCACGCACGCATGTTTGGTTATCGTCAGGAACTGCTTGATGTGACTCGCCTTTTTCTGCCTCAGCATATTTTAGAAGATTTCCGAGCAATTCATGAAGCTGATGAGGGAATGCGCCAAGCTATAGGTGATGACCCTAATAATATTAATATTCAGCCCGTTTGGGTAGGTTCAAAACTGAAACCAACTCGTTCTAATGTCTTAAATCCAGCAGCAATTAATGCTTTTACACCTGGCAAAGCTATTTTCCCCCCAGATCCACTCTGGAAAGCTTCGGAAATTAAGGAGCATACGGAGCATTTAACCAAGCTTTTAGAGCCGTATAGCGATGAAGATATGCTATATGAAGCAGATATTGACTTTTTACTGAAAATCTTATCATATATGCCAAGTCGCCCTGCTGGTAATTATCCCTGGGAGGATAGACGAGTTCAAGAGGTACTCAAGGCCATGAAGAATACGGCTGGTATTCAGCACGGACGGCTCAATGTTCGTCGGGGAAAAGAAACAAAAGGCAAGGGACTTAGATTAAAAAATAGACCAGCAAAAGATGGGTCAGGAACGTGGAGAGGAACTTCTGGTTTTACTAGCCCTGAATGGGTAAATAAAGCAAAGCAAGAATATCCTAATGTTCCTACACTTATTGTCATTTTGGAACAAGGTAGAAAAGAAGATGACTGGGAAGGTTTCCCGTTCTATCTTCCAACCTTAGTTCTGCCTAAAAACAAGTTTGTATTCATGTTCAATTACTCAGACACTGCTGAAGAATTGGAAGATGATATAGACTTGCAAGATTAAAAAACAATTACGTGATGTGGAGATCATTAGTCGAGTACTTCTTCCTTCCTAGCCGAAATGTCGTTATACCTGCCTTATACGACAAAATGCTCTCATCATCATGTCTGTGACGATTGAAGAGATTGGTTAGTCTTTAAAATCATTGTTTAATTGTCATCTATCTCCCCCAAAAAAAACCGCTCTCCTAATTGTCCAGTTACATTTGCAAGTTGGTTCGTTACCCAAGGTTCTACATCATTCTCTTGAACAATGTCTGCTCCCATTGCTTTATAGGTAGTGATAGTTTTCTGATATGTGTCTTCAATCTGCTTATAGTGGTGTTGACCTAATTTTGGTGGAAGTACAAAAATTGCTAGCGGAAAATTAGGTAGACAACTCTTAATATCTGAAATCCGCCAAAGAACAGCATCTTTTAATGTATCAGGTATATCAACTTCAAAAGAGAGACCATGTGCTGCAAAGTAAGGTCTACCATTAGCGACAACAACATCAAACTTATTATTTGTCTTGGTTCCAGCTATTTCATAATCTTTTCTTAGCAATTCTTTGGCTTGATCTCCAAATTCTCGCTTTAGCACATCGCGTGTTTTAGATCTAACAATTTTTGCAGCAGCTTGGCGATCACGAACTTTAACTTTAGGCTCTAATTCAAGGTTTTGTTCACGCAAATAAGTATTAGCAATATCTTCTAGCAATTCATCCACAGTATCCAGTGAAGCGCGAGGCTCTGTGAGCTGAATGCTGTTGATCCATCCTTGTGTTATTTTTGAAATTCGTTCTAGGTTAGACAATCCATTAAAGTTGTCACACGGAAAAAGAAGACCTTCTTCCGCCTCATTCTTCATCTGATGAGCAAAATCTTTTAAGAATTCAATATCTTTCAACCCAAAACGGCGCACTCGTTCCCAGTTGCTCACAAAGCGTACTCGGACGGCATTGTTATTAAAAGCAACCACTCCAATATTAATTCGCTCATCCGCAATTGGATCAGGAACGTACTGAATTACACTGTATCTACTTGCCATATCGCTAACTCCCCTCAAAACACTCTGCCTAAAGGGATTTCAGCAAGAATCGCTGACGTTTTATCAAGTACTCTACCATAACTATTCGCTCATCTATTGTAATCTCCCACTCATCAGGAGGGCTAGCCACTGCTTGGATAATCGTTTCCTCTTTAACTGCCTCAAGAGCAGAAAGTGCTTGTTTAATCTCATGATTTGTTAAACTACAACTTAAAATAAGTTTACGGTCTACCTCAGCCTCAGAAGCATTTTGTAGGGATTCGGCTGTCCAAGCATATCCGCCTGGAAAGAAGCGACCATGATCTACAGAATAGACTAAATTTGGGTGGATTGTTTGATAAATAAATTGCTCATCTCGGCTATGAACCCAACCAAATAATACACTCAACAAAGCAAATCGTTCTCGATTTCCTGAGTGATCCTTATATTTGCTCGCGTCACGATCATCAAAACAGTCAGGGATGAAGTGAGTCCCATGTGCCTTGCCAGGAATGAGGAAAGAAAATGCTGGATCTAATTCAAGTAGTTCTGGTGAAATTTCAACAATTTGCGGCTTACCTACTGGCGCTCCCATTGCCAAACCCAATCGGGCTACAACCTGATCATTGATAATTTGCCGCCCAGCTTGCCGCCCTTTAACAATATACTCACATTTGTCAATTCCCCTAGCAAAAACTGGACGAGATGAAGAATTCAATGCACGCCGAAGAGCAGTTATAAGTACTGGCTCTTCAGGGTTTTTGAGGAAACTTTCTAAAGATAACTTCCATCTTGCCCTATCTTGTTCTTCTAAACTTGCTCTGTAGTTCACATGATGGTCGTACAATCAAAAATGATACCAAGTCTATCGATTAAGAATTGACGATACTTCATTTTTGCTCCTAAAACAAGTGCTATGCTAATGAGCATTTAAGTTGCATAACCCCAAGGCTGAACCGCTTACTACAAGCGACTCATCCCGGAAAAATAAATGACGATTAGCTTAATAGGACTTCACCTCGCATTGAAGTCTAATTTAAAAAGGCTCAGACCATCGCTTAACTAAAACTTCCCCAGAACTTCTATCAGGGCTTACGTGCAAATATTTACTCGTAGTATCCAAGCTTGTATGCCCTAAAGTAGCCTGCACCAAATGCACTGGAACACCTTCATCTAAAGCATGGGTAGCATGACTGTGCCTAAACCAGTGCGCTGAAACATTCATGGCATTCTCTAATTCTGCCGCTGCCGCCGCCCGTTTCACCACCCGGTCAATATGAGAAGGGGCTAAGGGTCTACCCTTAGCACTGGCAAACACTGGCGCATCCTTCAACGCTTCACCGCGCAGTGACATTAAGGAGAGCCATAGCTCCTGGGGTACATGAACTCTACGAGTACGCCCACCTTTGCCATAAACATTAATCTGCCCACCGCCCCCACGAGAAGAGATCGCATCTTTCCAACGCAACCCGCACAACTCAGAAACCCGAATCCCAGTTAAATACAAAGTCTTTAAAATTAACCGATTGCGCTTGTCAGTCGTCGCCGCAATCATCGCATCCACATCTTCTGGCGTAAGAATACGCTCCACCAAAGTATCTTTCGGCTTGGGCAACTTGAACTGCTTGGGGATTGGGCTACGAGAAATCGGCGGTTTCTCCAAACTGGTCACATAGGAAAAAAACGCCTTAAGGATATTGAGATGCTTAACCTTAGTCGTGTCTGCCTCTTGCAGAGAATCTAACCATTCCCGGACATGACGAATCTGAATGTCGGCGATCGCTTCCACCGATGTAAAACTTAGAAACTTGTGAATGGTATTTTGATAAGAAGCCCTAGTTTTACCGTGATGCACGTCCAACCACTCTTCTACCAACTCTCTCAGCGTTCTCATACAGGGGATCGGTGTGTGATGAGTAGAAAGCTACTATTACACTTCATTATCCCTGGAAAGGTTATTCTTTCGTCAGTGACTCCACACACTTAATCCAGACTTATCAATCGCACCGCCCACACCCCTCATTCTCTCGTTGATTGATAAGTTTTACTTAAGTCGCTGGCTGAGTGTGCTGGATACACTATAAAAGCCGGATGCTATACCAAATTTAGGAGCAATTGATATCAATTGACCGAAAAGTGATAGCAACGCTGCCCAGCAGCCCCAGTCCAAGATTTTCACCCCTGGTAAACCAGAAACGGCAGTCTACACCTGCTTCTATACTATGTCTATACGGAAACCAAGCGGCGAACCGGACAGCTTCTTTACCCACGCAACACGTTTCTTAACCACCGAATCGCCTCACTTGTTGTTTGCTCGTTGGCAATTTGAAGGCATTGCTGCACAATTTCTCTTACGTTAGGGAAATAGCTGCTTTCTGTAATTACGTAATTTTCACCCTGCAATCTATAAACTAATAGCTGCTTATTCTTTAATAGCCAAACCTCTGGCACTTTATAAGGGAGATAGTCATTAATATCGGTATAACTAGTAACATCTACCTCTATCACTAAATCTGGTGGAGGGTCACTTTGCCAGTCGATACGGCTTTTACCTACTACGGATCTCCAATTTTCAATATAAAAGCAAAAGTCAGGCTCAATGCCGCTGACTTCTGGCAAGCTCATGGTAATGGGCGTAAATGAATCGTATCTTTGCTCTAAATGATCCAGCAACACCTTCGCAATATCTGCCAGCAAGCTTGCATCTCTTCCATACTCTGGTAGCGGTGCCATCAGCCAAATCTCTCCAGGTCGGTATTTAATGCGAGGGGAGCAGCGATCTCCAAGTTGCTGACTCAGTATTTGATAGTCTTGCCAAGATCCCAACATCCTTACAACTGTGCCAGGTGGCAACTCGATTCTTTCAGGTGTAATTACAGTTCGCATATTCGCCTGCTTTAGAAACTCCGACTACACAGATGTCTATACCGAAACCCAAGACTTTACTCTGTACGATCTTGTTCTGTGTGGGTTTGAGAATTTACCACCTCTGTTGTGACTTCCTCAACCGACAAATCAACTGCCTTTGCTACTTCGGAGATGCTGTAGCCCATGTGTTTTGATGATTTAGTCCGCTAAAGCCGATAAACTTCCTATTCTTAATGCTCATCAAAACTAAACCATTAGATTCTCAATTGGCTACTAATATCAAGCATATATTTATGACTTGTAACTGACTTATTGCTAAGTTGCTCTGTAGAGCGAAGAAGCAGATATATAATCTGAGCATATAACTAACAAACACCCAGAAATGCCGCGCTCAGTTAAAATTCGTCAAGAGTTTATCGACCAACTTAAAGCATCTTTACCACGTTTGGGTTATCCACGCCAAAAAGATTTGGCTGAAGAATTAAAGCTTTCTCTTGCTACTGTGAGTAATTTTCTTAACGGTAAATCCGTTGATTATCTAAATTTTCTAGAAATTTGTGACAAGTTAGGGCAGGATTGGAAGGCACTCGCTGACCATAATTTAAATTGTAGCAACTATACAACTGCAATAGAGAACAAGTTGCCATCGGAAATTAGCTTTGCAACCTTTGAAGATGAATCAAAAATTGAGGATTTTATTTATGTTGAACGTCCTCCGATTGAATCAATTTGTGAACAAACACTATGCCAACCTGGTGCTTTGCTGCGGATAAAAGCTCCAGGTTTTATGGGTAAAACTTCATTAATGGATAAAGTTCTACCACAATTAGCGAGTAAAGGATATCAAATAGTACGCTTAAACCTGCATTATGCTGAAGAAGAAATTCATTTTAGTAACCTGGATAAATTTTTACAATGGTTTTGTGTCAGCGTCGGTCAACGATTGGGAATACAAAATCAATTAGCGGGTTACTGGGATGAGAAGTATTCTACTAGTAAGATAAATTGCAATACTTATTTTGAACAGTATTTATTAAAACAGTTAAAAGCGCCAGTAGTTCTCAGTTTGGATGAAGTGGAGCGAGTTTTCCCTTATTCTGTAGCAACAGAGTTTTTAGGACTGCTACGTGCCTGGCACGAAGATGCGAAAACTCGCCATATCTGGAAAAAGTTACGCTTAGTAGTTATTCATTCTACGGAAGCCTACGTAAAAATGAATGTTAATGAATCTCCGTTTAATGTAGGTGTAGCCTTAGAATTGCCAGAGTTTACACCAGAACAGGTACAGATTTTAGCAAAGAAATATGATTTGGCTTGGGATTTAGCACAGGTAACACAACTTACAGATATGGTTGGAGGACATCCCTATTTAGTAGGACAGGTTTTCTCTCATATCCAGATGTATGGAATCACTTTGGAGGAACTGTTGCAAAACGCATCTACGGAAGCGGGAATTTATGGCAATCACCTACGACGCTATTGGGGGATGCTGCAACAGCATCAAGAATTAGTAGAGGCGCTAAAAAAAGTTGTCATAGCATCGGGAACAGTGCAACTCGAACCAATGCTGGGATATCAATTGCAACGTCTAGGATTAGTGCAGCAAGTAGGAAATGAGGTAAAAATCGCCTGCAATTTGTACCGTCAATATTTCGACTATTGCTTTAGAGCTAGTTTGTAAGAAGCCTATTTGGGTACCAATAAAATTAATTATATGTCATCAAAAAATTTAGTGATGTGCATTACGCTGGGAAGATGCATACTACAGTATTAACCATACTAAGGTCAATTAACCTAATTTGATATGAATGCCGAATCAAGTTCAAATTATCAAGTTGGGGGCTGTTTACCTGCTAATGCCCAGACTTACGTCCGAAGGAAAGCTGATGACGATCTTTACAATGCTTTGAAAGCAGGGGAATTTTGCTATGTGTTGAACTCTCGCCAGATGGGGAAGTCTTCTCTAAAGGTACGAGTGATGCAAAAGTTGCAAAATGAAAAGATTGCCTGTGCTGCCATTGATATTACACTTATTGGCACCCAAGATGGCAGCGAAGAGGTAACGTCGCAGAAGTGGTACGGTGGTTTGATGAGAGAGCTAGTTAATCGCTTTGCTCTAGCAGATAAAATTAACTTGCGTTCTTGGTTGGAGGAAAGAAATTATATTCCTATAGTACAGTCATGGGGAGAGTTTTTAGAAGAGATACTACTGCGATACATTCCCCAACAGATAGTAATATTTATTGATGAAATTGATAGTCTTACGAATATAAGTTTTAAAAATGATTTTTTTGCTTCTATACGTGCTGTTTACAATCGTAGATCTGAAAATTCAGAATATAATCGTTTGACTTTTGCCCTTTTAGGGGTGGCAACACCCTCAGATTTGATTAGTGATAAAAAGCGCACACCATTTAATATTGGGCGAGCAATTGAACTAGCTGGATTGGAATTAAATAATGCAGCACCTTTAGTTGAAGGTTTGAAGAAGAAGGTCAATAATCCCCAAAGTATATTAGAACAAATTTTACATTGGACAGGTGGGCAACCGTTTCTTACCCAAAAGGTGTGTCATCTTATTATTACTCAAGATTCAGGAGAACTTCCAAATAATGGAATAGAGTGGTTAACAAGGGTTGTGCAAAGCCAAATGATAGAGAACTGGGAAAGACATGATGTTCCAGAACATTTTCGGACAATACGTGACCGCATTTTATGCGATAGGCAATATGTATCAGAGATGTTAGAACTTTATCAAGAAATTTTAAAACACAACGAATTAGTATCGACTGATAATGATGCACAAATAAAATTGCGGTTATCAGGTTTAGTAGTTAAAGATGAGGGGAAATTAAAAGTTTATAACCGCATTTACAAGTCAATTTTTAACTCTAATTGGATTGACCAAGAATTAGCCAAAGTGCGACCCTATTCTCAACAATTGAAAGGATGGGTAGAATCGAGATATGAGGATGAATCATACCTTTTGCAAGGTAAGTCTTTACAAGATGCCTTAAACTGGTCAAAAAATCAAGAAAATTCGAGCCGCTTGAGCGGTCAGGAGCATCATTTTCTAAAAGCTTCCCAAGAATTGGAAATTAGAAAAAACCTAGAGAAACTAAAGGCTAATCAAAATTATCAAAGTGATAAAGACAAGTTAAAATCTAAAGAAGATACAAACTACCAGGACAACAGTTTTCTTAGAACCCTATCTCAGGAACTACGAACACCCATAACTAGCATCAGCCTTGCAGCCCAAACCCTCGAAAGTGTGCTTACCTTAAAGGGGCTATCAGATCAAGATATAGTGCCGCAACTATTGCAGATACTCCATAGCGAATGTGGTAGAGGTAGTAACTTAATTAAAGACTTGCTAACACTTACCCATCACCAAACACCACCTGATCCCCAAACCTTAATCCTCATCAACTTACAAACCTGGCTTCCCACCATTGTTGAGTCTTTTCGAGACCTCACTCATTGCCAAAGACAAAAATTACACCTAAATATTGACCATCAACTCCCGCCCATAGAAACAGATATCACGGATTTAGAGCGGATAGTGACCGAACTTTTAAGCTATGCTTGCAAATATACCCCAGGCGGCGAAGCAATTACCGTTTCTGCCAGCCTCACACCAGATGCAGTGCAACTAAAGATTAACAACTCCGGCTTAGAAATTCCCGCCAGTGAACTACCACGAATTTTTGAGCCATTCTATCGCCTGATAAAAAATGATCCCTGGACATATAGTGGTACAGGATTGGAAATGGCTTTAGTACAGAAAATGGTCAGACATTTAGGCGGCTCGATTCATGTAGAAAGTGCAGCCGATCAAACTACGTTCATTGTTGAATTCCCCAGAGCAACTGCATCATAACTTCAAAGAACTATTTTTTTGATAAAGTAGGTGCTAAAAGTCCTGCCAAACCGCCTAGCGCGCCTATTCCTAGCCCAGTAATAACTTCAGGAATTTTTTTCTCATGAAACTGTAGCAAGACTGCACTACTAATACAAAATATTATAGTTAATGCAAATGTGCTGACCACTATTCGGTAAATCCAGCGGTCTGTTTGCAAAGGCGTTCCTATATTAGTGATAGACTCATGTGAATCTTCTTTGCTTTCTCGTGGCAATTCTGCACCTTGAGAAACTTGCTTTGATAGTTCAGTCAAAGATGTTATTTTTACAGGAAGTGTATTTTTTTTTGTGTCTAAATCACTGTCTGCTTCAATGCTGATAAGGATGCTCCGAATATTCCGTTTCATTTTCCAATTTCCTTTACTGTTTGAGAGATATATTTGTTGCGGTTAGTTAAATTCCGCTTGATCTCATTACACAGCATTGATTACTTAGAACAGACAAGAGATATTTAAGACTTATACTAGTTTTAGCGCTGATTTGTATAATAAATTTATTTGTTAAGTATATCCACTATTATTACCTTCGGATAATCATTATAAAATATATCTAAGTCATATTTGATTTTCTATAAATTAATAAATCTTGAACATATTTATATAAATTACCAATATGTCAAATAAAAATGGATTAAACACACGCGCAGAAGATGAGCCAAATGAGGGTGTAATTCCTCAAAAAGCTTTAGACGAACTAAAAAATGAGCCTATTTTTAATAGGTCTGTTGTTGCAACTTTAAACCGCCTAGCAGCACAAAAAATTCTTGAAAAAATGCGGATTTTAAGGATGTCATCAACTGAAAATACTAAAAGACGTTGGATTTGGGAACTTTTACAAAATGCTAATGATAAAGCAGCAATTGACTTTCCTAAAGAGCTAGTTTCAATTTTTATAGAACTTACCACAAATTATATAAAATTTAGTCATAACTACAGTTATTTAACATCTACAAATGTAGAAGGACTGATTCGTCAAATTAGTTCTGAGGATAAAGAGTGGGGACAAGTTGATAGAACACAAATCCCTAAAACAATAGGCAGATTTGGAACAGGATTTTTGACAACACATTTACTTTCAGAACAAGTAAGTGTAAGTGGCTTTTTTAAGAATGAAGTAGAAAGCGAAAAAATTTACTTTCAAAAAGTTACTTTTCCTATTGATAGGAGTGGAAGAGAACTATCCGAACTTATTAAAGGTATAAATGATTCATTCCAAGATCTAGAATATAAATTATCTTTTTTACCCAAGGTTAAAAGTTTAGATTTTAGCAATTTCAATACCAGTTTTCAATACAAGCTTGATGAAGAAGGCAGAAGTATTGCTAAAATAGGACTCGATGATTTAGAAAATTCACTACCTTACACACTAATTTTTGTAAATAAAATTGAAAGTGTAAAAATAGTAAGAAACAATTCTGAAGTTTTCTATAAAAAACAAAGAGCTTACTCCTTGAATAAAGATATCAGAATTGTTGAATTTGATAAATCTATAAATGGGGAAATTGAAAAATTAAGTTTTGCTGTCTTGTCAAATAGTTTAACAACTATAGCAATTCAAATTACAATTAAAGATAAACAAATATTCATTAATTCTTTTGCTCATAATACACCTAAAATATTTCTTGGTTTTCCATTGATTGGTACAGAAAATTTTAATTTTCCTGTTGTTATTAATAATCCATTTTTTGAACCTACAGAACCAAGAGATGGTGTTTTCCTTACAGATAAAACAGAAGAGAATATTAGTAACAATAAAAAAATATTACAAGATTGTACTACTTTATATTTAATACTTTTAAACTACGCTACAATTAATAGTTGGCAAAATTTATATTTACTTGCCAGCACTAATTTACCCAAAGATAAAGATTGGATTTCAATAGATTGGTATAAAAATGAAGTTCAAAAAATCTTAAGAAAAGCGTTAATGCACGCTAGTATTGTCTATACTGACAATCCACTTACTCCAAAGATTAAACTTGAAGATGCTTTATTTCCTTATGATACTTCAAAATCAAAAATTTCAACAATTTGGGAATTTGCTAAAGCACTTTGGAGTAATCGTTTACCAAAAAGAGAACATATTGAATTTTGGTATGAAATCATAGACGCTACTTGGGAAAAAGATTTACGCTACACTTTAACAAGTCTTGTTAAGGATATAGCATCATTTAAAAATCTAAATCAACTTGCTATTGGAATTAGTAAATCAGAAGACGAGTCCCTTAAATGGTTAAACAAAATAATTGATTTTATTTTTTCGGAAAAGCAAGAACTGTTAGATAAATTTGCAATTATTCCCAATCAATATGGTGACTTTAAAACCCAAGAAGAACTATGGTCAGACAATAATATTCCAGAAGAACTTAAAGATATTTTAAAAATATTGCAAGAAGATTGGCGCGCCAAATTAAAGCATAATCAAATTATTACTTCTCATTTAACTATAACCAAAGGCATTAAAGATATTATTTATTCTATAAATCAAATAATAAAAGATAAGCATAACCCAAATATAAATTTAGCAGTATTAGAACTAATTGCTTGCTTTCCTAATGACAGTCATAAAGAAGGTCATAACTTTTGGAAAGTTTCAAAAGAATTTTATCCGGCGACACCCAGCCCAAAAATCTTGAAAAATTGGGAATCTACAATTTGGGAAGAATGCCATAAGTGGTTTATTAATAAGATTTTTAAAGATATTGAAGAAAATAAAAAAGTTACAAAGTTAACAGAATATTTAAAGCAAGACGCTTTGAAATGGCTACGTAAATTTGTCAATTTTATTATTGATAATAAAATTGAAAATTATTTCAATAATTATGCAATTTTACCAAATCAAAGAGGAGATTTTAAACATAAAAAAGAATTATTTTTAGATGATAACATTGATGAAACACTTAAAGATATTTTAGAAGAGTTGGGTTCCGATTGGCGAAGTAATTTACTAGCAATAGAATTAGAACTTGATATTGAAGGTAAAACTTTAAATTCAAAAAAAGTTGCAAGTGAAATCGTTGAAAGAGTCCAAGAAATTTTCAAGAATGAAGGTATAGGGCAAAGACCAGAAAAAAACAAACAGATTTTCGCTAAAATTTTGTTATGGTTTCACGAAAATGAAAATTTGGCGAAGGAAATTTTTGGAGATTTATATGAAAAACGCTATCGTCTAAGAAGTGACGAAGAAATTATTGCAGACATTAAATTTAGACAAGCTCTTGTAAATAACTCAAATGGCTATACAGAAGAAGAAATTTTACAGTTAATAAATACGCCCAAAGAAGAGTTAGTAAAATTTCAACAATGGAAAGAAAGGCAGGATACAGCTACTCAAGAGGAAGCTGAAAATTTAATTAATCCTAATCCACAAGACTTGTTAACGGGTTTGGGTATTTATTCACCTGAAGAACTTGAGCGAGCTAAACGTATGTTGGCAGGGACAAAAATTGTTGAAGCATTACACCACATTCCAAGTAACTCATTAGAAGCTTTCAACCATGTACGTACAATCATTGAACGTGCTAAGAAGAATGTAAAAGCTTATTTAAGTAATAAGGATGCATACAATTGCGAAAAATGGTACGAAGAAACTTTCACTGTAATTTCAGGTATAAAAAAATACGGTAGACCCATTAAAATTGTAGTTAGACCTTCAGATGGAGGACAAGTAATAATTTTTTATCAATCTGAGTTTGACGCTTTAGAAATTTCTGATACTGAACTTTGGATAGATGATAATACAGTACAAGAAATTTTGACTCTCGGAAAAGTTCTAAAAACTACAGGAATTGATCGAATACCTCTATACAGAATACTGTAATTCTCCCTGCAATACTAATCGTTAACATGTTTTTAACACTTGTCCTATCCATCCAGGGCGAAACCAGACTATGAAGCAGCGTGCGATCTCGCCCTTCTGTTTGCAGTTCGCTACAATTAGCAAGTTAGTTTTCTAGCCAATCAGCAATTAACCATCAAAATCAATCGGCTTACCGTTGAAGTGGTTGTAAATATCCTCTGGGTTAAACCAGCATGGCAGTGTACGCTCTGCATCTTTTAATTCCTCTCCATTATCATCAAGTAAGCCACGAAGAATCTTGACTCTAGGCAGCGGTGTTTTACCATTAGCTGAGAATTTTTGAATGAGAACTGTACCCGCTTCTCTCATTGCTTGTGTCTTTTCTGGATAGCTGGAATTCGTGTCATTATGAGTAATACCAGTAACATAAACTTTTGCTTTTCTAGTGTCTGTTAGATGCAGTTTATAAAAGTTTTCTGCGGGTTCACCAATCAATGATTTCAGGTTAGTATATTCATCAATCAGCACTTGTTCAGGCATTATCTGAGTAGGTTGCTCTAGGTCATTTTTACCCTTAATTCTTAATAGCCAATGCTCACAGAGAGTATCAAGCGCGGTGCTTATATCTGGCTCTGACTCGGCAATGTTTTGAGTATCAAGATATCGCCATGCTTTAGAGTTATCTCCAGTCGCGTGACGGTCAATTAAGTAGTAGATGGAAATTCCTAAACAATGCTTTCTTACAAGAGCTATAGCCGCACTTGTGTAAGTTTTACCTGACCCCTGACGACCGATTAGCCACAGGGGGGTTAGGTTGTCGATAATCTTCCACAACCAGCCGTCCTCATGAGTCTTGAGCGCTTGTATGAGTTCATTTGCTCGTTGCTGATTAACAGATTGATTGCTGTTACTGTCTGCACTCACATCCTTAGTTTTGCCTTCAATCTTGCTGCGTTCCTGGTCAGCTTTAGCTTTATCTCGGATATTAAGAGCAACGGTTTTGTCAGCTACAGAGTCAGCAACTGCGAACTGTTTTTTAGTGTTATTAAATTGCAAATCTTCAAGCTCTGCCTGTCGCTGGTACTGCGTTTGTAACTCATCAAGTGAGATATAACCTTCTTCGACTAATTGATTGTCAGCGCGTCTGTCTATATCTTTTTTATGCTTGTCCTTAATCCGTTCTGATTCATGTGACTGCAAATCGCGCTCAGTCCGAGTAACTAAGCCTTGACGTTTAATGATTGTCTTGAAATCTTCCAAGCGTTGAAAGCTTTCCGAATTGTCAATCTCATCTTTTTCAGCCCAGCAGTAATAACCCATCCAGACTAGAGCAGGTGCAGTTAAAAGCCATAAGCTAGTGTTAGCCGATGGCGCTAAATCTTTAACAATAAAAGCATCTTCGGGAAGTGATGCTAGCTCATTAAACTGTCGTGAGTTCCATACTTCTGTTAGCAATCTGTACTTAAAACGACAGTATTTATTATCGAGTGCTGATTGCGATTGTGCGGGGTCATCATAGTGCTTCATTGGGCGATTATTAGCTGTTACAGGACAAAATTGCACTTCAGTAAATTGATAAGGGCGCGGTGTTTGTCCATAGTAGTAGGCACTTGCCAGCCCTAAAAATACACCAATGAAAGCACCCGTTTTTAACAATAATTGAGCTTTCATTTTTTGCTGATTGCATAAACAACGCCACCAGCTACTAATGCACCGACTACAAAAACAATAGTTTTGTCATCTGCTGGCAGACGGTTAAAGTCTTTTACAGTTGCTTTTATATTCTCATAAGTCTGATGTGAACGCTGCAATGTGGCGTAGAAATCGCCTACAGCAGTCCACAGAATAAAGCATCCAAATATTGTTTGAAATATAAATTTGATAGCCTTGTCCATGTCCGTAAAAACCCATCCTTCTGGAGATTTGTTTACGGAGAACTCTAATAAATCCCGATTAACTATTTGATTAATTCCCAACACAATAGCGACCGCAGGTAGCAGCCCAGACGAGCCTGTAGCTATTACTAAATACTTAGCCAAACAATAGGAAGTTACACCCCAGCCACAGGTCTCAATTCCTTTGAGAACAGCGCGACTGCGATTAAGCTTTTCAATTTCCTTGGCTTTAAATCTTCTAATAGCTTCTTGTTCATCCTGGGTAAATGCAGTGTCAGGATAGTCTTGATAGTCAAGTGATTGTTCAGTGTCTCCGTCTTGCAGTGAGGTGTCAAATTCATCTAACATTGTTATTACTGATATGATGATTTCCCCTACTGAGCGCAAACTCGTAGGGGATTTTGCTATTTGAATTAATCGAAAATTGTAGAAACAGCAGTGCGGAACGCTTGGACTAGTTTGTTAGTCGTGAATGACTTACGAGGTACTAAATCAAGGTCTGCGCTTTCGCCATAAGTCAGCAGATGTTTGGCTTTCTCCATTTCATAAGCCCTGTCAGCGTCTAATTGTGCCTTTACGGGTCGAGCTAACTGCGATTTAGAAGCCCCTAGATGGTCAACTTGGCTCATGTGGTAGTCGATGTAGGCTTTGAGCTTAATCAGGTCAATGCTTTCTCTGTAACGCTGATTTTCTAGCGTGCGATCGCTGGCCAGTTTCAATCCAATTTCTGAGCGTTCATGACCATACTTGAGATTGGCTACCGTTAAATCAGCACTGGCTTTGTCAATGGCAATACCAGACGCGCCAGCTTGCTTGTAAATCTCTGCTAGTCCTTTGTTGTACTCCTCAGTACCCTTGATAAACGCACTGAGGTTATCTGTGATGTAGGGCATGATGGTTAAAATGCGATCGCCCTCATTACCCATTTCCCCGACTTTAGCCAGCGCTGCATCATCACCATTAATACAGCCCAGAATTAAGCTATCAGCGATCCCCAGCTTTTGCGCCCTTGCCGTAAGCTTTTTACCGTACTTGCCGACCATATTCTTGATGTGCTTCACGTTTGTAACTCCTGTATGAGCAACATTCTTTGACAAACCATTGAGCGAGGGGAGCCGCCAGCGCCATGAGCAACGGTATCCCCACCAGCCCAATTAACAAATGCCTGTAAGTGAGCGAGCCTGTCTGCTTAATCGATGATTCCGGCGAAAGATAACGCGAGGTCTGCAAACTGGCTTTTGTAGTCCAGGGCGGTCGCCTCCATCGCTTGTTTAATCTGCGTCAGTTCACTGCCTGCCGCATCGTCCATCTCCGCCAGCGTTCGCCTGATTTCGTCAGCTTTGCGCCGGATTTTCGCTACTTCCTGATTCTTAAATTCCTTTGCGAAGTGGACAAGCGCATTAAAAATTGCATCGTTTAAATCTTTTCTGGATGCAAAGGTAGAAGCGATAGACACTGTAATCTGTTTCACATCCGCCGCTTTTAACTCAATCCCTGCACCTTCGGCAATTTCTGTCACCAGTGCTTGTTTTTGTTGCTCACTCAGCACAATCTGGTTCTCTGTTTCTGCAACCGCAAGCTGAGTCTTATCAGGCTCAGGCTGTGAATCTTCTGTACTAGTTAAAAATGTTTCTTCAACGGGTTCATCAATTACTGATAATCGACCGACTGCTTTTTCTTTGAGATATTCAACAGCTTGGCTCAATTGGTCTTTGCTGGGATTATCAAGGTCATCACACTCGGAGGCGATCGCCGCTTCTGTGTAATCGTCCTTGGTGAATCCTTGATAACCTTGCTTGTATAAACGAGTACGTACATTGTTAGTAAACTTGTTAGACATGATGATTACTCTTTATTTGGCTAGTACTAAAACTTCAGGAATAGCGGATTTCATCGGCTGCGATCTCTTGTTAATTGCCCACTTAGCTGCAACGAACCCAACCAGCGCTAAATCCTTGCTGTGGTAAGTATGAAAGGCGTTAAAAGATAGTCCCGCTTGACTAAACCAGTAGTAACGAGTGCTGCGCGGTACGTCATCAAGGTTAATTTTTAGATAATCTGCCAGCGCCACTAAAAAGCTCTTGCCGTTATAACTAGCGTCTAACTCATAGAAATGCTTAAAAACTTGCCAGCGCTCATTAAATCCTTTGCTAGCAGGAGTTAGCGCCCCGTAGCGCCGCCTTAGTCCTGCAAACATCTCAACTATTTCTTGAGCGTTCCTTGACTCTACATTTAAGCTAAAACGCTGTTTGAGAAAAGCTACTACTCGATACCAAGTGATATCTGAAACTTGTTTACCCATCTTCCGCTCATAAATCTGTTTCAGCTGGCGATATTTAGCTGAATACACTTTTGTTGGCACATGACCTCCGAACTATTAATTAAGTTGGTCAAAAATTAACTAAACATCCGGTTATGCCAAGGTATTTGATATAGCCCTGAGTCTGATTCCAGGTATTTGATATAGTTCTGAGTCTGACGGCTATCAATAACCTTGGATTTTTAAAATTGGACAACCTTTCACAACTAAGATTTGTCGCAAATAACCACGCAATAATAGGACTCTTCAGGTTTTGCGACTTACTGACACTTTCTCATTTACCCCCACAAGTCGCCCTTGAATCGTCTAGTTTTGCTTCCCGCGTTGCTCAAGGAAGCATTAAAGCCAGTCGCAAATCAAACACATCAAAACAAGGTTTGCTGTATGCCCTGTCCCATTACTTCAGATTGACGACTGGCAACCATACCAGGGACTTCATAAATTCCATGTCGGACATTGTTCTGATTTAGCTTGATGTCGGCTTTTCGCCTTTGTCCAGCAAGCGGGGTGAAACACCATTGTGGATGGTCAATTCTTGCCCAAGGACATCTACCTGTAAAGCGATACAGCGCACCCTTAATTTGATACACCTTACGGTGTGACAAGGTAGAAGATTCATAGACGGGAATTAAGTTATCCATCTTTGTTACCTCCAGATGCACACGCACCCGTCAGGCTTGCACCCAGGAAGATGGCGAGAGATGCAATGGCACTTCCTTCAAAAATTTTGGCATTGCAAATCCATGTTGGTTGATATTTTTCGCCTCTACTTTGCTCAATCCGGTCAACGCCGTGACAGAAGATACTACCAATAACCATAAAACCAGTAGTTAGCAAGCTCAGAAGTGCTACTTCTGACGCAGCATCTAGGATGAATGAGCTAATCTTTTCACGCAAAGTTTTCACGCGGCGAATGTGCATTACTGGTCTTTGTTCCAGATACTTGTGCCACTCTTCATCAGTAAAATTCGACGGGCTGTAATCACAATCATCTTCTTCCTGTAGTAGTTCGCCTACTGCTTGGATTGCGTCGGCTAGTGTTACATCTGGAGAGTATTCCAGTTGCTTGAATTCGGCTGAATCTCGAATTTCTTTGAGCCAACGTGCTATTGCTTCTAACCTTCTTGTTTGATTTTGATTAAGCATTACTTTCTCAAGAGGTAGTTCGTTGATTGCTTCTATCGGTGGTTGATTGTTCATCAAAAGTACAATCTGCTACTGGTGCAGATATTGGCGTAACTACTTTGGACACTGATTTTGCTAAAAGAGCGCATTCATCTACATCAAAGGCTGGCAAAACTTCCCAAGTAGCTTCCAAATGCCTACCGTACCTAGAAAACATCACGTTAATTAGCTCTGTTAAACTTGCTAATTTTGTAGTTTTCAAAAGATGTTCGCCCATTTCTAGGGCCGCGCCCCTAATCACAACTCGCGCTTGAGTCATATTTTGGAGTCCTTAAGAATTACTGAAATCATTTGCAGACATAACTGTGAGCATGGTTGCAATCAGATGCCCATGCCAAAAAAGATTCGACGCAATTGGGTTGTTTTTGATTCTTCTAAAAAATTTGCAGACTTTCTGCGTCCTATAAGTTACTATAGCACTATGTCGCGATGTCGCAACATTGCTACAAATGAATTTTAAAAAGGAGCATGGAATAATGGAGCAGGAGTTGCTACATCAGCACATTGCTACTGTGACAGATAAGAAAAAAGATCCTAACTACGGCTTGGTAAGGGGGTTGGTACCACAAGACCTACTCAAAAGATTCAAAATTTATTGCGTAGAGAATGGTGTCGATAACAGTCAGGGGTTGGAGAACCTATTACGCGAGTATTTCGAGTTGAAAGACCAAGAAGGCAAGGAGAGTAAATGAACACTGGCATCGACCCGCTTTTACTGCCTTCATTGCCTTTAAATGAGCGATCGCGCTTGCCAAAATGTTCAGCTATCTACTTTGTGATGCAGAACGAGGATGTTCTATATATTGGTAAGACCATAAACCTTGCCCAAAGGCTAACTGCACACAACAGGTACAAGCAGTTCACAAGATTGGGTAGTGAGATTTGCATTGCATGGCTGGAATGTAACGACATAAAACTGTTAGGACAAATTGAAGATGCGCTAATCGCCCATTTCAAGCCTCTGCTTAATGGAACGAATAATCCTGATGCAAGTAAAAGAGTTAATTTAACCCTTCCTGATGTAGTTTACGAAGATTTAGAGGCTTGGGCTGAGTATCAAGGTCGCCCAACAGCAAACCTTGCTGCTTACTTAGTCGAATCTGCAATCAGAGAAGCAAAAGAAAAAGGTGAGTTTCGCACATTGGAGAAAAGTAATAAAGAAAATCAAAACGAAACCTCATCATCCAGCAACGACAAGAAGGACAAATGAATACAAACAGTCATTCTGCCATCCCTGCCATTAATAAAGCGATCAGCTTGAAATAGCTAACATACATAATTGGCAGAGAAAACTTTCCCTTGCTGGCGTTAAATGGCGGCTGACTGATGCACCAATCGATGAAATCCGCCTGCTGTTGCCCATGCAGTCCTAGCAGATAAATTCGATTCAATTAGAGTTATCTATCTTATGGCAGCAAATGATTTAAATCCGCAACTTCCATTAATCGTAAATCTCAACTTGATTAATCAAGAAGGTCAGGAAAACATTGACCTCAGTAAATTAATCATAGAAATTGATTCAACTCTATTTCCTAATCAGGAACAATTTCTAAAAGCTTTACGCAGTCATTTGTTACAGTCTCTCAAAGAAGTTCCTGTAACAACCTCCATTAATCTGAGAAAGATAGAAGATAATTATTTTGAAAATGCCGAAGATAAATTATCTCCTCCGGCTACCAAATCTCAAACGGAGAAATGTAAAAATAGTAGTCAGGAAAACAGAAGTTCTTTTGAAACTCCAGCTAATTCCATCCCAAATACTTCAATTACAGCTAGACAATCAAAATTATTTAAGTCCCAAGACTTTGAAGCTATTCCAACAGCAGCAGTTATGTTTTCCAGTATTGACTCTCAAATCAAAAAAGAATTGTGGAAACAAAATGAAGATGGAATAGCCTACTTACAACATAGAGCTAAGGGCGATTCTCAAAACTTCATTGAGCATTATATTGCCAACCCTGGTGATATTTCCATGCTCCCTTGGGATGAAGCACTACAAATCATTGATAAATTTGGGTTTAACAGTGCCAAACTGCACCTAATCTTTGCTGCCTATGCAATGAAACAAGAAAGACCGTGGGAAAGCTTATTTATTCTCAATGCCAGTGACTTGATAAAAGATATGGGTTGGGATCAGCGTACTGATTTAGCCAAACATAAAAAACTCTCAGAAATAGCCAAAACTGCTTTCGCATTAGATTGTTTATTAGTTAAAGCAGTATGGGTAGAAGGAAGGAACAAAAAAGGTGGAATAAATGCTAGTACCCCTGTAGGGCGAATGTGGAATATTACAGTTGTCCCTTATGGTCAGATAAATTTACAAGGAAAAATAGATGAGCCTGATGAAGTTCAGTTAATTATTCAACCAGGTGCTTGGACTAAACATTTTTTAAACAGAGCAGGCGCAAAATCAAGGGATGCTTTATATCAGTTTGGCTACTTAGCCCAACAAGTTTTGAAAATAGATCCCTACCATGATGAACTCGCACTAAGACTGGCTATTTATCTAACATTAGATAGTCGAATTCGCCTTGATGGAAATTACAAAGTACAGGAGCTATTAGAAATTGCATTCGCCAAACCAATTATCGATAGAGCTAGGTTAGATCGCCGCCGAGCTTATGACTTAAAAAAGCACTGGGATAGTGCCATAAAGCTACTACTAAAACTAGGCTGGCAGATTGCATTTGACCTCGAAAGTTACCCCGAAGAATTAAGACCAGATTCCAAGAATAAGAATCCTAAAGGCTACCTCGACAAGCTGTTGGATGCAAAACTCACTATCAAACCCCCAAGCCCTATCCCAGAACTTATAGCATCCAAGGCCAAACTCACAGCTGAACGATTACAGCCGAAAGTTAAACCCAAAGTAGAAAAGTTACAGCCCAAAGCCACGCCCTCACCTGAACAACAAATCAGCTTGACTAGCAGTCAAGTTAAAGAAGCACGTATTGCTAAAGGTTGGTCTCAATCCAAATTGGCTGGTTTTCTCGGCGTATCTCAAAACATGATTTCCCTAATTGAACGGGGTGAGCGCACCTTTAATCCACAACTTGCTGCCCAGCTCCAAACGCTTTTAGATATCCAAGACTAAGTATTATTACTCTGCATTTCTCAACTACGAGTTGGCGATCCGGCTGTGGATGGCTGGTTTTCTGTTGCATTCTTGTTTTAAAAAAAATAATTCAAAAAATTGGCTTCAAAGCTTTGCCCTGTAAAGCGTTGGCTTTTAAAACAAAGGCTCTAGAATCCCCGGACGAAAACTCTAGAATCCCCGGACAAAAACTCTAGAATCCCCGGACAATCCATTTTTGAAATCCTTGCTACATAAGGGTTGTAGCCTCTTAAAACAGCCCTGATTAATTAGATTAATTAGATCAGTTTTGCCGAGTGGTTTTGACCAATCTGGCATTATTTCCTGGTGTCTAAAAATATCAAAAACTTTTTTGCTACTGAAAACTTTAAGCTGCCCTCAAACCAAAATCCCATAGCACCCATCCTAGAGTGACCAGCACAAGGGGTAATGGCTGATGAGCGGCTTCTCAAGAGGAGTGACAAATGACGAATGCCGTAACAGGGAGGGAAGGTTAAATGAACACATTGGCTACCCTTACCCGTACTAAAACAGAAGATTGGAAACCATTTAGCCGTGTTCCCAACGCCAAGGATATCGCCAACGGCTTAAGAGATATTCCTAAAAATTGGTCACTGACACCCCTTCAAGATAAATCTCCACGGCGCGAAAACTGGCAGACAGAAGAATTTATCCCCCATAGCGAGATTGCACGGCTAATCTTGCACGGTGAAAAGAAGATTAGCAAAAAAGGCAATCCCTACACTGCTTATTGGTCAGGTTTTGGACTGCGAACGGGTGAGGCATCAGATGGAAAGCTGGCGATTGACGTTGATGGCAGCACTGCTGAACCATTGCTCAATGCGATCTGTGGCGGTAACTTACCAAGAACTGTTTCTTGGACTTCTGGCAAGCCTGGGCGTTATCAGCTGCTATTCCAAATTCCCAATGAAGTTAGGCCACTGCTGAAAGACTTTAACAGGGCTGTTTTAACTGAGTGGGAGAATTTACAAACTGCCCGTGATGCTGAGGGCAAGCCAACTGAGTTACTG
Organism: Calothrix brevissima NIES-22; assembly: GCF_002367995.1. Lineage (GTDB taxonomy): Bacteria > Cyanobacteriota > Cyanobacteriia > Cyanobacteriales > Nostocaceae > Aulosira > Aulosira brevissima. Next base: position 8,935 of record NZ_AP018212.1, on the reverse strand, counting down.
GAATTTAGATACAATCGCTCTCAATCTTGCCTGCCACCTAGCCGACACCCGACAACGGGCAGCTATCAGTGGATTAATTCACCAGAGACAACAGAAGTTGCGATCGCCCCTGATTGGTTGTGCGAATTGCTGATCAAATTTGCCACACAAGAACAGCACAAAGAGCAAGAGCGTCAAGAACGTGCTGTCAAATGGGCAGAGATGCGGCAGCAAGGCACGATAAAAGAAAATAGCACCAATCTTATTGAATTTCTAGAATTTGAGGTTTTACCCCGGCTTTCCGCAGAGCAAATTTACTGCTGGGAAGGACACAACTTTAGACAGTACGGCAAGACGATCAAAGGTTGCCCCCCCTGGCGACAATCTGCTAGCGGTACATCATTCCATGTTTGGTGGGATGGTCAGAACTGGGCTTGGCAAGACAAAGCCACAGGTGAGGGTGGCACTGCTGTTCAGTACCGTTGGAAATTATGCGGCGGTTATGGTACACCCAAGGGCCACGACTTTGTAAAGATTGTTGAAGAATTAGCAAGGGACGCTGGCGTAACAGTTCCAGAAGCCATCATCCGTGAACCTCAATCATTTTTCGCAGACAAGCGTGTTATCACCCGCGCTGAATGGGAAATAAAACAGATTAAAGCTGATTTGGTTAGCTTCCAAAATTTAATCACGCAGACCGTAGCTCCATTTCAACCCATATTTAAGAAGTTTGGCAAAGGGTTGAGTAATCAACCAGCAGCAACACTGCCTAAATTTGAGGATAGCTCACACCAAATTATCAACTACAAACCAGGTAATATCCCAGTTAAAACCGATGATGTAGCCGATATTAGAATCCAATGTACCCCAGACCAACATATCCAAGCTTGGCTTGAGGCAGTTTCTAAAGGATGGAAGCTCATTCTAGACAAATCACACCCTGGCTTAGGCAAAAGCTACCGCGCTGGTATGCTAACCGCCGCCCAATTCGGCATTGATAAATTAATTTACCAAGATGCCAACCACCGCAACCCATCCACACTGCCCATCGAGACAAACTTTGTTGACCTACCAGTCCGACATAACGGCTTCAAACTTGACCCCACCCGCCAAACTCCTCTAGGCTCAGACTTCCAACTCTGGATTAAACCGGGTGAAACTGCCGACACTATTGGCAATTGTCACAGAACTTATTTATTCAACGCATTTCGTCATAAAAACTTTACCAGCCTCGATTTTGAAGAAAGCGACATTAGCCCCATCTGTAATGGTTGCTCCCTGAAAAACCAATGCCGTTTCGCCAGTGGCGATGGTTACGGCTTCCGCTTTCAAAAACGCACAACCATTCATGCGTTCCGAGAACTGAGAGCGCACCCCGATTCTACCCCCACTGATTTAATTAACGTTGCCGACCAAGCTTTTACAGTCGGTCGCATTTGGGAAGAAGCAGGCACACTGATCAAACCAGTGCTTTCCCTTGATGTCAATCAAGCTGATTTTGAAAAAACCGTTGGTCAACTGGCACTCAACGCACCATCACTGCTAGTTCAACTCCAGCCAGTTATCCAAGCCTTACACCCGCTATTCACCCAAGACATCGATTCTCCCGACCGCTACGGCTTTAATGATGCCAGTATCCGGTCAATGCTACCCCCCTTCCCCTCTGATTTAGATATTGAAGCTTTCCGCCAAGCCTTAGAACCCGATTTAAAATTCCTAGAAGACTTAGACACCATTGATGTTAACAGTGACTTGCAACTCAAAAAAAGTGCCGCCGCCCGTTACGCCGCCAAACAAATTACTAAAGACAGCGCCCGTAACGCTGGCAGAGAATTTCTCGACTTGCCCTTGTACTGGCTACCAGATTTCCTAGAAGCTTGGAAAGGTGATGGTGCTTTTAGCTGTTCCTGGGGTGTATTGAGCATTTACCGGAAAAACCCCAAGCATATTGAACTAGTCAACTCTGCCCAATTTAATATTTTTCTCGATGCTACACTCTCAAAGAGCAAATTGAAATTAAAACTCGGTAGCTCTGACCCTGTTTTAGTGATTGAGCAACAACGCCCAGACTACAGCAATTTAACTGTAATTAATGTCACTGGTTTAGGTAAACTGCCCAAGTATCGCTCCCCATCCCTTATAGCCCGCGTCAACGCCCTCAAAGAAGCTTTGACAAAGCTGCACTCCCAATTGGGCATTATTGATTGGAAGGCGATCGCTGACACTGCCACTGACCGCCGGGAATATGGTCACTTTGTTGATGGTCGCGGCGTTAACAGGTTTTGTGATGCTGATGCTCTAGCCAGCTTTGGCATTCCCTACCAAAATATCGGTGTTTTGGCAGCACAACTTCAGGTAATGACAGGAAAACCAGTCAACCTGAGCGATAAAAACAGCACCTTCCAAAAGTGTCTCACCGAATTAGTGCAAGCAGAAATCATCCAAGAAATTGGGCGCTTACGTTCGCACCGTCGCCCCACCGAACAGCTGACTTTCTACTTCTGCGCTGACTATGACCTGAGTTTCCTAGCTGACCATCTCCCCAATGTTAAGTTACAGAGCATTGATGCCTGCCAATTATGCCCAGAAGCTGGTACTGCTTCTCAGCAGACAGGAATTGCGATCGTCAACGCTTTTACGCAACTTTGGCAGTCAAAGCATAAAATTACCCAAACTGTAATTGCCAAAATCGCTGATATCTCCCAAGCCTGGGTCAGCCGATTTACCAAAGTCTGGGGCGGCTGGACGAGGTTTAAAAAAATATTACTACTGCTATTAGATTGTCTTCATAGCGATAGTAATAAAAATTTTTCAGAATTGGAGGAAGACGAACAGTGGTTAGCCAGCGAATACTTCCCCATATTGTGCCAACAACCTGAATTATCCCCAGAGGTTTTGTTAGACGAAGTGGCGCTAGTTGCCAAAACCATTGGTAATAGAGCAATGGAGCGAGTTTTACACGAATGCACCCCGCAAGTTAGGGCTAACCTGCTGGTAGCTGCACTCAGTTGTCTACCCACCGAAATTTACTCAAATGAATCTATTCTCCTAGCTATTACCCCAATGCAATCAGCTGTAACTTGACAATAAAGTTATAGTTTTGACTGCAAACCAACACAAATAAACCAACCCTATGCGCTCTAATGTAGCAGATGCTAATCTCTGCTATGATTTGCTGTCGATTACAGCCTAAAACTACTAATTTTGCTGCTGTTTTTTAGTCTGTGTTTTCCCATCAGCACCACTTGTAGATAAATCCTGATCCTGAGTAGAAATTTTAAGAGCTACACCAGGATTTGACCCTAATTCTGGCTTTTTTTACTGCGAGTATTTTTCTTAACCTCAGCCAATAAAGTTTTAATCCGACTCCCGCTTAAATTAATCCCCAGTCCTTGCAACATTTCTGAGACTTCATCAAAGGTATAGCCATATTTTTCCGAAGTCAGTTTCTCAATATAACGCCTGAGTTTACGTACAGTCTCTAAAGCCGAAATATCGTCTCGCTCTTTGGGTTTCAAATCCTGAAGCAGTTTAATTGCCTCATCAACCTTGCTTACAGGAACTCGCTCATTATTTTTCTGTCTATCCATAGCCATTAATAAAAATTGATAATTATTGCTATATATCGCCTAATCTACTATTTTCTAGATGTAGCAAAATTTAATTTAAGAATTCTTGAAAAAACCGTGTTCACTTCTACGTGAACCAATCAGCCCAATGGCGGCAACTGCCGCCCCATGAGATTTCCCGAACCCCCCGCTGTGCATCCCACCCCTGGTTATTTTCCTATTTTCCACACCCCCGAAAATGGGCTTGAAGCAAGCCATGCCTTTTAGCTAACGCTAAACCTCGCTGCGCTCGGACGGCGGCTTGTTCAAGGGGGAGTACCCCCTTAAAAAACCCCCCAGTCACATTGCCCCCCAAATATTAATTTATGCCTCATCGCAAACAGTCAAAAAGACTCGTTAGGAATCATCTCTTCTCACTGAGATTGAGCGATATCGAATTGGATCTGTTGCGAATAAAATCAATTGACGCGGGAATGTCAGCCAGTGAATTAATGAGGCGTAACGGATTGTTGCGTCCACTACCCAAACGACTTAGCAAAATTAGCTTACAAACATATTGGGAACTAGGACAAATCGGCAATAACTTAAACCAACTTGTTAAAGCCACAAACACAGCCATAAAAATGGGGCGTACTCCACCAGCAAACCCAGAACTGTTAGAAGAACTTTTGTCAGTGTTACATCAGTGCAGACGAGATATTGCTCAAGTTGACACGGAAGAAGACAACGACTGGGAAGAAGAGGAGGAAGACGATGATTGGGAAGCAGACGAAGGGTAGAGGTTTTCGCAAGCTACTGGATTATTTAGAATCGAGCGAAAATGCCAAACTAATTGGCGGTAACATGAGTGGCAGAAATTCCAGAGAACTAGCCAAAGAATTTCGACTGTCTCGACAACTAAATCCAGATGCCGAGCGTGTTGTCTATCATGTCTCATTATCAGCAGCCAAAGATGATGTAATCTCTGAAGATAAATGGTGTGAAATTGGCAATCGCTACATGAAAGAAATGGGCTTTGATGCCAATCAGTTCGTCATCTTCCGCCACCAAAACACCGATGACGATCATGTTCACATTGCCGCCAGCCGCATCAGAATGGACACAGGATTATTAGTTGATGATTCCTGGGATTATGTACGCTCTGAAAAAGTTCTACGCCAGATTGAAATTGATTATGAATTAGTCCAAGTCCAGGGCAGCAGAGAAAGACTAAATCGCACACAAAGCACAGGACAATTTCGACGCATTAAACGAGAACAAGAAGAATACGCAGAAGGTAAACGCGATACCCCACCACAACCCAGCATCAAGGAGCTAGTTCAGCAGACAATTGACAACGCATCTGTTGACAATCCCCAAATGCCCGAATTGATTATGCGCTTGCAGCAATCTGGTATCAGTGTCAGAACAGGATTTACCAGAAATGGCAAGTCAAAAGGCATCTCCTACGAGAAAGATGGAATTGCTTTTAGTGGTACACAATTGGGTGCAGCTTACACCTTTCCTGGCTTGCAAAAACATCGCGGTGTTGACTACCAACCAAAACGTGATGATGCCCGGATTGAGCAGCTATTAAACAATCCTGTCGGGCGAACAGTCCTAAACCAACAACCCATAAATGCGATCGCTGATTTTATTGAACAGTCAGCAGTTGAGTCAACCTTGGCTCTTGCGTTACCACAAGTTATAGAACAACTGTCTGTGTATCAGCAACAGTTAGAAGAAGGAAGAACTACATTAGCTGATCTGCGAGCGTTGATTACTCATAAAGAACAACGACTTTCATCACAAAAAGCTGTGGATGCGATCGCTGATTTTATTGAACAGTCAGCAGCCGAGTCAACCTTGGTGGAAACTTTACCACAATTAATAGAACAACTGTCCCTGTCTCAGCAGCAGTTAGAACAAGGAAGAACCACATTAGACGACCTGCGACCGACAATTGCTCAAAAGGAGCAACAGCTTTCATCTCAAACAACAGTGGATGCGAGATCTCAAAATAAAGCTCAACCTTTAACCACTCCTAAACCAAAGCTAAAAGAGAATTCTTTAGCCGAGTTATATCAGTATTACAGTACCGAATTGCCAAACTTATTATTGACTGACCGAGACAAAGAAATTGCTAATAGAGCGTTATTAGATAATCGTCCAGTAGAAGAAGTTGAGGAAATTATATTAGCCAGTCCCGCCCGATGGACTGCTGAGGAAGCTAAAGCATTGGTTCTAATCGCTAACAATCAACTGGTATCCAATAGAGAGCAAAAACAGAGTTCACCCCAGTTCACGCCACCATCAGAAGATGAGAAACTATGGCCTGCATTAAAAAATTACCTAACTCAGCAACGCGGCATCTCGTCAAATTTAGTCGAAACATTACATCGTAAAGGGTTGGGTTACATAGACCAGCAGCGAAAAGTTGTATTTATCAAGCGCGATCTCAATGGTGAAAAATCAGGCGCACTGGTTTGGGACACCCCAAAGCAAGACGATCGCTGTTCGCAATACCCCGAAAACGCTCAACCAAGACAGAGTTGGTTTCACATCAACTTAGGTAGAGAAACAGACGATAAAATCGAGAGAGTATTTTTGTGCGACTCACCCATTGATGCACTGACGTTAGCACATATGGATATGAATGCACACAAGGCGCTACCACCAGTGAAAACAATGTACTTGGTAGTGGATGACCCGGATAACTTGCCATTAGAACTGCTCAAAAATATCAGCAGAATTGGGCTGGCATTTAGTAAAGATGACCAAGGTAAAGAAACAGCCAAAACTGTATTAAAATTATTGCCCCAAAGTAAGCAACTTCCACCCAATAATCATACTTGGAATGAGGATTTGCTCGAAATACTGCACATAGAGCAACAGAAACGCAGACAGCAGCAGCGTGGTTTTAGTCGGTGATCTCATGTTGTGCCGACGAACTCGTTGCCGCTTCGCTCGATGAGGCGGTGGCTCTTACGGGCAGAGAAATTACTGGTTGGGCTAACTAGATCCACAAGCCCGCAAGAGCCACTCCGCGTTGCCGCCTCATCGCAACGAGTTCTTAAATCTTGGAAATTAATGTGATTTGAACTAAAAAATGAGATTTTAACTCATGATATGCTTCAAAAATGAGTACCTCAGTTTATCCTTCACTTTTAACATTCGAGTTTTTTACTAATAATGATTATCGTTTAGAGGATGAAAGGAGGGATACGAGCGCCGCTCGTATCCCTCCTTTCGGTTTGATTATCGTTATTATTCAGCCACGATTTGAGTAGGCGATCGCCCAACAACAGAGCGATCGTTTGGACAATGAAATATTTTATTTTTACTCAGATATCTACTAAAACAGAAGTTTTGAACCATAACATGGGCATTTGAACCATATTTTGAATTGAAAGTTTATAATTGGGCAATTTTTTTAGAGATTTTTTGTACAAGTTTTGTCTAAATGTGTTTTTTTAACTCATTCTCTAATTATGATTCAGAATTTCAACTCTCTCTCATGTATGAATGCAAAGTTTAATTTTGTAATTGGCGCGAAAGCCTGAATTTTCGTTAACTCTTTTCTAATTTATGGATCAAAATTTTTCTCACATTATGATTCAAAAGACAATTAAGACACTCTCCTGCTTAAGGAGAGATTAAAAGTAATGTCTAAAGAATAGTAATCAGAGGTTTATTTATGGACTGCGGTTTAAGTAAGAAAACAATTAAGAAAAAATCTGATTACTTAGCTAAAAAGCCTTATTTACTTGGCTTTTAGCAGCCAATGCTGTGCAACACTTTTGCACGGTCGATGCTTGAAAATTTTCTTAGCGTACAATTTTCTTTTCCTGGCATGGTGATGCCTAAAGCCCCAGAACCATGCTCCTAATCAGGCTCAACACACTATTGTGGGTTCGGTTTTAACTGTCAGGATAATTATCAATGTACCCTTTTATTAGTCGCTACCAAAATGGTTTCTTTCATTCATCGTGGGTGGTAGTGCCGCCAGTGGGGCTGCTCTTAAGAAACAATAACATCTGCTCCTCAATGCCTTTCCAAGTAGTAGGTAAAACTCGCACAGACGCTTGCTTGCATTTTACAATCAGCCAGTTGATATAGAAGTAGTTTTCCAATGCTTTAGCTTCTTTTTTAGATAAATTAACTAGCTTGGGATCTAGGTTGAGAGTATTCTTCCAAAGTTTCAATAGGTTCTCACGAAATTCTAGAGAGGTTTCATGTGACTGCATATAATCGGAAGCTTTTATTTTAAGTAGTTTCATTGCAGAAATCAACTCAATAAAGTTTACGGATTTAAAAATTTTTCTTTTTTCAAGGTCTTCAGCGCGAGCAAGTGCTAAATTGAAGTCACGAGTTATATTCTTGCTACGGTGAATAGCTAAAGCATCATTATCCTTGCAAGTAACATTGGCGAAAGTGAGATTTATAGCGTTAGTGCTTTTTCTGTCAATAATAATGTCAAGTTCAATGGTGCTATTGATATCACGGTTACTGGTAAGAACAAAGTCTATGGCGAGGGCTATAGTGAGGTCAATGGCCCGGAGACGCACACGAAGTAGATCGAGACTAAGAGCAAGTTCACAACTACTGAGACGGGCGATATCCAAAGCAATAATAAGAGCCGTCATCCGTTTAGCTATAGGTTTAAAATTACTTTCAGAACCAGCAGTTTCCTGCTCTGCCCAGTTTAATAAAGATTGCAAATTAGGGTTACTAAGATACTTTTGTGCCTGCTTTTGCATCAACAATAACAAACTATCTGCACCACCCCGCATTAAACCAGCTACTAATAAAAACACTTCCTTCCAACTTTCCTCTGTTAGGTGTTCAGTAACTAATTTTTCAATTTGGCGATGGTCATCAATATATTGTGCTGTTAAATATTCCTGTAGTGTCAGATGAGAGAAACAGTAAATACTATAAGCACGTTCTACTAATATCCCGTGTTGTACTTCAATAGATTTGAGAACATCAACCCCGTTGATAAATTTTTCATCGGATAGCATTTCTGCTAGTAGTTTCTCAAATTTGTCGGCAATTTCTCGTCGCGATAAAAATAAGCGGTCTTCTTGAAAGGCATGATGGGCAATTTCAGAAAGTATCATTTCCTTACGTTTGGTATCCAGTCCCTTATAAAGGTCTTCCTGAGAAATGCCTTTTTCACCAGCCCATTCTTCTAGTAAAACTCTCAATGCTCTTTCATAAAGAGTCGCTCGATTAGTTGGAATTTTAAGAGAACTCTGATAGAGCAAACACACCAAAGTCAGTAGTAATGGCGTTTTAGTTAGTTCTTTAGCAGCAGTATATTCGTCGCTTTTTAGTTTTTCCCAGCAATCTCTAGCTACATCCGGTTTACTGCCGAACCAATTGTTAATAAAGTTCTCAATTTC
>NZ_AP018211.1 GCF_002367995.1 Calothrix brevissima NIES-22 | reverse complement strand
TATTGGTGGAACTGTAAATATTAATGTGCGCGACGCAGTTACAATTTCCGGTGCAAGTAGCACAATTTTTGGTAGTTTAGGTACTGGTGCAATTGGAAGTGCTGGAGATATTAAAGTTGAAGCTGAAAATGTATTGATAAATGATGGTGGAGAAATAAGTTCTAGTACCTTTGGTCAAGGTGATTCAGGTAATATTTTCATCACAGCCCGTGATGCAATTTCTCTAGATGCGGCATCATATATTTACAACAACGTTCAAAGTAGTGATGCTGTAGGTAATGCTGGGAATATCGACATCATAACTGGCTCACTTTCACTAACTAATGGCGCTCAAATTAATTCGTTTACTCGCGGACAAGGGAATGCCGGAAATATAACGATTACAGCAAGGGATACAGTTACTTTTGACGGGCAAGATAGTAACAGTAATCAGAGTGGTTTATTCAGTGTTGTAGGTAATGATGCTGTTGGCAATGGAGGTACTGTTAGTATCACATCTGGCTCTTTATCTCTAAATAATGGCGGAAGGTTTGGAATTTACGTTAGTGATACATCAGATGCGCTTCAAGGGAAAAAAGCTATTGGAGGTACGGCAAATATCAACGTGCGTGATGCATTTACAATCTCAGGGGAAGGTAGTGGTATATTCGCCAGTCTGGGATCTGGTGTTGTAGGGGCTGGTGGTGATGTCAATATAAAAGCTGGAAACCTTTTGATTCAAGATGCTGGAGAAATTAGCTCGTTTTTAGGTTATGGCGCTCAAGGACGTGGTGGAGATGTCAGTATTCAAGTAGGGAACTTGTTGATAAAAAATGGTGGTCAAATCAATTCTAGTACCTTTGGTCAAGGTGATTCAGGTAATATTTTCATCACAGCCCGTGACGTAATTTCTCTAGATACAGCATCATATATTTACAACAATGTTCAAAGTAGTGATGCTGTAGGTAATGCTGGTAATATCGATATAACAACAGGCTCGCTTGCTGTGACTAATGGCGCTCAAATTAATTCCTTTACTCGCGGAATAGGTAATGCTGGAAATATAAATATTCAAGCCAGGGATGTGGTTTTTGTTGATGGGAGAGGACTTTTATCAAGTGCAGTTGATAGTAGTGCAGTAGGTAATGCTGGAAAAATCGACATTTTGACAGATTCACTTTCTCTAACAAATGGCGCTCAAATTGTCTCTTCAACTTTGGGAAAAGGTGATGCAGGAGATATAACGATTCAGGCAAAGGGTACAGTTATTGTTGATGGTTTTATACCTTTGAATGATAAAAGTAGTTATTTTACAGTTTTACTTAGCAATGTTGGATCTGGTGCAGTAGGCAATGGTGGGAATATCGATATCACTGCTGGCTCATTATCTTTAACTAATGGCGGAAAATTATTAGTTGATGTTGATAAAAAAACTAATACGCTTCCTGGTGGGCAAGGTAATGCTGGTAATGTAAATATCAACGTGCGTGATGCCTTTACAATCTCTGGAACAGATAGCGGAATTTTTGGAAGTTTGGATGCTGGTGCTGTGGGGCGTGGTGGAAATATTAAAGTTCAGGCTGGAAATGTTTTTATCAAAGATGTTGGACAGATTGCTGCTTACACTGATGGACAAGGAGATGCTGGAAACATTTCCATTACCTCCCGTGATGCATTTTCTTTAGATAAAAGTATTATTGCCAACTTAGTACTTAGTGGTGAAGCCATTGGTAACGCAGGAAAAATCGACATTACCACTGGTTCACTTTCCCTAACAAATGGCGCTCAAATAAGCTCCGCCACTCGCGGACGAGGAAATGCAGGAAATATCACAATTCAGGCAAAGGATAGAGTTACTCTTGACGGCTTCCAATTCTTTGATAATGAAAGTAATACTGCATACGCAGGAGTATTTAGCGATGTCAATGCTGGTGCAATAGGTAATGGTGGTGATATCAGTATCACTGCTGGCTCATTATCTTTAACTAACGGTGGACAATTAGGAGTTGGTGTAGATAAAAAGACTAATACTCTTCCTGGTGGACAGGGTATTGGTGGAACTGTAAATATTAATGTGCGCGACGCAGTTACAATTTCCGGTGCAAGTAGCACAATTTTTGGTAGTTTAGGTACTGGTGCAATTGGAAGTGCTGGAGATATTAAAGTTGAAGCTGAAAATGTATTGATAAATGATGGTGGAGAAATAAGTTCTAGTACCTTTGGTCAAGGTGATTCAGGTAATATTTTCATCACAGCCCGTGATGCAATTTCTCTAGATGCGGCATCATATATTTACAACAACGTTCAAAGTAGTGATGCTGTAGGTAATGCTGGGAATATCGACATCATAACTGGCTCACTTTCACTAACTAATGGCGCTCAAATTAATTCGTTTACTCGCGGACAAGGGAATGCCGGAAATATAACGATTACAGCAAGGGATACAGTTACTTTTGACGGGCAAGATAGTAACAGTAATCAGAGTGGTTTATTCAGTGTTGTAGGTAATGATGCTGTTGGCAATGGAGGTACTGTTAGTATCACATCTGGCTCTTTATCTCTAAATAATGGCGGCAGTTTAGGAATTTATGTTAGCGATGCATCAGATGCACTCCAAGGGAAAAAAGCTATTGGAGGTACGGCGAATATCAACGTGCATGATGCATTTAAAATTTCAGGGGAAGGTAGTGGTATATTCGCCAGTCTAGGGTCTGGTGTTGTAGGAACTGGTGGAAATATCAAAATTAAAGCTAGAAATATTTCTATTCAAGATGCTGGAGAAATGAGTTCTAATAACTATGGCAGAGGGAATGCCGGAAATATTGATATTACTACTGATTCCTTAAATATTACAAATAGAGCAGGAATTTTTGCTGGGACTTTCGATGAAGGAAATGGGGGAAATATTACAGTTGAGGCTAGAGACTTAGTAGAAATTTTGAGCGATAGTAATTTAGATTCTGGTGTTGAACAATCCGCTAGAGGTAATGCTGGCGATGTAACAATAAAAACTGGAAGATTAATCGTTAGAAATTCACAAATTGGCCCTTCTACATTTGGGGAAGGAAATGCTGGTAATTTTAAAATTATCGCTACTGACTCTGTAGAATTAAGCGGTCAAATTCCTAAACGGGAAGGTGATACGAGTCAAGAAGGTTCAGTTGGTTTTCCTGGTGGTTTACTCGCTCAAATAGATGTACTTGGTAAAGGTCGAGCAGGTAATTTAACTATTGAAACCAATCGCTTAAGTGTGAGTGATGGGAGTAAAATACAAGCTGCTACCTTTGGTGATGGGGATGCTGGTAATATTTTTATTCGTGCCGATGAAATAGAGTTATTTGAAACAGAGAAGCCTAACTTTTACAGTACAGGTATTTTTGCAGGTGTGCAAACAGATGGAAGAATTGATACAGGTATTATAGACCCTCGCAACGGTAGACCACCTAAAGGACAAGGTGGAAATTTGACAATTGAAACCAGAACATTAAGTTTAAGAAATGGTGCTGAAGTTTTCGTTCAAACTACAGGAGAGGGTGATGCAGGAAAAATCTTTATCCGCGCTAGCGAATCTGTAAATGTCACAGGTATCTCCACAGGTTTTCTAGAAAGGCAAAGAACTAGCACAATTACGGCTTCTGCATCTGAAACAAGTACAGGTAATGGTGGCAGTTTAACAATTGAAACTCCACTTTTAAATATCACCGATGGGGGTTTTATCAGTAGTAGTAGCGACGGCAAAGGAATAGCAGGTGATATTAATATTAGTGGTGATATTACCCGTCTCAATAATGGTAAAATTATTGCTCAAACAGCTTCTACCGATGGCGGTAACATTAATTTTAACCTCTCCCAATATTTACTCCTACGCAACGGTAGCCAAATATCCACCACCGCAGGCACAGCCCAAGCCGGAGGCAATGGCGGTAACATAACTATAAATACACCATTCATCGTTGCTGCACCCAACGAAAACAGCGATATTACAGCTAACGCCTTCTCTGGTGCAGGTGGTAATATTAACATTTTTACTCAGAATATTTTCGGTATCAATTCACGCCTCAAACCATCACCGCAAACAAATGATATTACGGCGAGTTCTGAATTAGGCGTACAAGGACAAATTGAGATTCAGCAACCAGAAGTCCAACCAACGCAAGAACTAATTCAACTACCCAATGAATTCATTGACGCTAGTACTAAATTTTCCCAAATTTGCCCCAGAGATCCCAACCCCAAACCGTTAGGCAAATTTATTGTTACTGGACGCGGTAGTTTACCACCTAGCCCATTGGAATCGATGACGGGTACAAATATTCGCATTCCCCTAGCAACTCTAGAGGAGCAAACAGCTACGTCAATAGATGGTATTGTTCCGGTAAGCAACAATGCAACTTCGGAGATTATCGAAGCGCAAGGTATGGTCAAAACTGCTACTGGTGAAATAGCTTTGGTTACTAATGCACCTCAAGCTACACCAATATCTCGCCCTGTTGCTACTGTATGTCCTGTATCTAGGTAGAACTAAGCTTAATAATGAATTATTTAGTGCATAGTATGTGCAATGCGCCCTCCCGCGCAACCAATAGATGAATGACTCGGTGCAGGGCCATCTCCATAGAATACTATATGCATATTGCAGTGCAAATAGCGTATGCACTAATAACCAAGAGCCTACAATTGTAAGTAGGCGATAGTTATCATCATCTTCCTCGTCTTCATTTTCATCTAACTTAATTAACGCACAGTTACAATTTGGGCAATTATCTATATCTCTGCCGTTATCTTCTACAAGGCAGGTTACAGGTTGCCAATACTCATCACCTTCTCCATAATTATTGCTGAAAGTTCTTAATGAAGAAAAGTAAGGATAACTGCATCGACATAAAACTATTTCGCAATCAAAATTTTCATCACGCTCGGCTTGAAAGTAATCTTCATGAATCTTCCAATCTTGCTGCTGAGAAACTTCCAAAGGCTCACCCATAAAGTTTACTTCCCAAAGTTTTTGATTATGAAAGATTCTTAAACTATATGATGTGTAATCATGAGCAAGATTTTGAATATCACAATAATTTCTGGCTTCTTTATGGTTGAAGCTTCGTTTATCTATTATTAGCCTTTTTTCAGGAGGGTAAGTTTGAATTACTAAATATTCATCTTCATAAAAAGGGTTGAAGTTTGTAGCCAAATTTTCATTTAAGAATAAAAAATCTGTTATTGTGTCCATTTTTGATATCCCTAATTAAATTCAATAGGTTTATTGTGGAAATGATTGTAAATTGTCAAAGCCTCAAACCATGTTGGTAATGTATGCTCTACATCTTCTAGTTTATTTCCTTGGCTATCAACTAAGCCATGTTTAATAACTACTCTAGATAATGGTTTCTCTCCATCTGCTGTAAATTTTTCAATCAGGATACTGCCAGCCTTTCTCATGGCTGCTGTACCATCTCCAAAAGCTGCATTAGTTCCAAGATGGGTTACACCAATAAATCTTTCTTTGGCTTTTCTAGTATCGCTGAACGTTGATTTAATAAATTTAGTTATAGTTTCCTCATCAATATCTCGAAGATGAGTAAATTCATCTAATAAAAATTGTTCCGCTTGTTTATCATCTAAATCTAATGCAATACGCTCTAATCTCCGCTCATAGGTATCTTGCAAAACCTCAATAATAGCTGAATCATTATCAGCCTTATTCTGTGCTTCTAGCAGTTTCCAAACCTTGCTATTAGCTCCGTTTAAGTGGCGATCAGCAATTCTGAAAATTGAGATACCTAAACAGTATTTACGAATCAACCCAATAGATACAGATGTATTAGTTTTACCTGTTCCCTGTTCGCCAATTATCCATAGGGGCTTGGCTGCTTTAATGATATTCCAGAGCCAGCCATCCTCATGATTTTTGAGAGCATCAATTAAACTATCTTTTAATAATTCATTTGTCGGTTTTTGATTGGTATTATCTTCGTTATGATTAGTTTTAGATAGTTTATCCCTTTTCTTATTAGCTTCTGTAACGGCTAATTGATTCTCAGCAATTTGTTTATCTGCTTGACTATCATTTAAATCGAATTGTTTTAATGTAGAATCATGAGTACGGTCTTGAATTTCACTTTGTCGCCTCAATCTATCTTGCATAGCATCAATTGAAATCTGACCAGCTTTGACCCGTTGAGTATCCCATCTCTGATTAATAGCAGTAGCTTTAAACTCTCTCTCATTCCTAGCTGACACAGTAGCCAGTTTATAAGAGCTTTTTAAGTCTTCAAGTAACTTAAATTTTTTATCGTAATCAATTTGACACTTGTTTGACCATGCTAAGTATGCGCTACCAGCTAGAAAGGGAGCCAGCAAAAGCCAAATTCCCCCCGAATTATCACCTTTGTATTCTTGAATAGAGAATGATTCTTTAGATAGTGGAATTGCTGCCTTATACTGCTCGCTTTCCCATACTTCTTTTAATAACCGATGACGATATCGACAGTATTGTAAATCTAGTTTTCCTTGTGATTCTCTGGCGTTTGGTTGGTTGATGTTTGCAGTTTGGGGACAAAACTGTATAGTTACTCGATCAAAACTTAATTCATCTATCTGACCCAAATAAAATGCTGATACTAATGAACTGACCACCCCCAGCACTGTAATAATAGGTAAAGTTTTCATTAACTTACCTCTTATTTACTCCAACACCAATAAATATCAACGCCACCAATGCCGCACCAGTAACAGCGCCTTGTATCCATTCCTCTTGTTGTTTTTTAGGCAAACTATTAAATTCTTCAACAACATTATTTAAAGCATAGTAAGTTACCTTAGAATCATTTACCATTCCTATAAAGTTGCCGATAGATGACCAAAGTACAAAGGCACTCGTCAACAATCCAAACCCAAATTTAAATAATTTACCCATACCGTTTAGTTCCCACTGACCATCTTTTTTATTTAGATTAAAGCTATCTAAACAATCACGATTTACTATCTGATTGACCACTAACGCAAGTGCGATCGCAACACTGATACCACTTGATCCTAGATTTAAAATCAACCATTTACAAAGTGAGTAAGAGCTAATTCCCCAAAAGAATGTTTCTAAACCTCTGAGGATAGATTCATTTTTAGCAATTTTTTTGTTAGCTCTTTCCTTGTAATTATTAATTTCCTCTATCTGGTCAGGTGTAAAACTATCATCTAGTTCTACCGGATAATTATTTTGAGTTGCTGACTCATCACTATTGTTAAAATCTGGGTATTCGTAGGGAATTTGAGCCATAATACAATCACTAAATATTTTTAGCCCCCTTGCCGCGTAGGGGGCTTTCTATCATCAATTAGCTGAATAAATCTCTAATTTCCTGCCAAAGCTTTCTCAGTGGATTAGTAATATATTGTTTGCGAGGAATTAAGCTTAAATCACTCTCGCTACCATGCTCTAGAATGTGCTGAATTTTCTTGGTTTCGTAATCTTCATCAGCCTTTATTTGAGCGACGAAAGGCTTATTAGATATATTCTCCATCTGCACTTTATAATCAATCTCTTTCATCTGAGTATCTATCCAGGCTTGCAGTTCAATAGCATCCATCTGGATGTTATGCCTGTCTTCTTCAGCCTCTAGAGACGCAAACAAACGCGCTTTATATTCCTCTAGTAAGTTATTGAACTTGGTATTTTCTAGTGTTAGGTCTGAGGATGCTTTATCAATTGCTAATGCACCCTTGCCACCTTCTCTATAAATTTCTGCAAGAGTTTGATTGTATTGGGTGTTGCCCTGAATGTAAGAATTTAGATTTTGCTTGATAGTAGGCATCACTAGAATTAGTCTTTCACCCAATTTACCCATATCCGCAATTTGGGTAAGTGATTTCTCATCACCTAATGCAGCCTTAACTATCAATTGATTAGAAATACCAAACTTGTCTTTAGTGGCACGACTAACATTTTTACCGTAGCCTGTTACATGGTCTTTTAGATACTTGGCTTTCACCATTAGCATTCCTCCAATGGAATAGATAAAGGACAATAATCAATTAACTTCTTCTCTTGCAAACGCTCCTCAACCTTTGAAGGTAAGTGGTAGTGTTGGTAGGCTTGAGTGATACCTGAAAGGGCAAAGAATAGGGATAATAACGTGATTATTCCCAAAAATATTTGTGTTAATCCGTCATGATTTTTATTTAATTTGAAACCGAGATAAGACTATATTTTTAGTTGTTCTCAAATTTTCTCGCATTTCCTCAGTATCAGACTGGATGCTTTTGACATTGTTGGTATAATCAACCAATTTTTGATTCAACCTGAAATTTCTATCGGCTAAATAATTCCTTACCTCATTACCACTGCTATCTAATTTTTCCTCTATCTCATCAAATTTGTGGGCAATATAACCTTTAATGGCAGAGGTAACACTGGTAACAAAAGCTGAGTAATCAGCAAATACATTATCAATATTGTCAGCTATTGCTATTGTTTCCTGTTCTGACAACTCAAATCCTAATGCTGCTGATTGGGTGCTGACTAATGCTTGTTTATCGGCACTAGACACAACTATTTGATTATCTTCGGGAACTGCGATCGCTGACTTATTTTGTGGTTCTTCCAGCGTAGAATCAGTTTCTATAATATCAATTGCGGTTATTTCTGGATTTGATTCTGTTTCTACTAACTCTGTTTCTTCTTGAGTAACGGGTGCAGGTTTAGAGAATTGTTTAATAAAGTAATCAGTTATAGCGTCAATTTCAGCATTAGTTGGCTTATTTGCATCAGCTACCATCTGAGAATAAATCTGTTTAATTTTACCTAACGAGACTTTGATACTTTTTCTAGATAATCTAGATTGAATCCGAGTTGATACTTTGTTAATCACATTAACCTACCTTTGCTAATTGATTGTTTTGAACTTTTGACTTGTATATCAATGCGATCGCAATGATAGGAAGTAGCACAGTCTTACAATAAAACTGCTTTGCTTTGAAGCCTCCACAGCCTTTAAACCATCGACTGATAGTTGATTGATTAGGAGAGATATCGAGCTTTTCCAGCAAGCTTACAAACTGTTCACCAGTAACACCCTCACCTATAGATGACTCAATAGTTGAAACTTGACGTTTGACTTTATGATATTGAGAAAAGTAGCGGGGTGAAGTTCTCTTTAGTGCAATGAACAATTCAAAACCAGACTTATTTAAAGGCAGTTCTGATGCACTCATGGCTTTCTTGACGCGCCACCAGTGGACATCATTAACTCTGTCACCTACTAATGTTTCATAAATAATTCTTGTTTCTTCCATTATTGATTTATGCAATATGCACTAACTGTAATTTGCATAATTGCAGTGGATGAACTACAAGTAAGCTGTACTTTAATTTCAAATACTGCTTATTTGTATTTCACACTCTGCATAATTGCAGTGGAATGTTTAATAATTGCCACTTTTGAATTACAAAAAAGTAAGTAAAAGTGCTATCCACTACGGACAAACATTAGGTTTCTGCAATGCAACAGCACTGCATAAGCTATCCACTTAAATTAAAAACCCCTCTAATTAGAGGGGCAACAACTTTAGTTGATTGCGGAGATATTTTCTTAGAAATCAATGGTGGGCGGTAATTCATAGCCCAATTCTTTTATGTATCTAGCCAACTGGCAAACTCTAGCAACTACACCACTAGGCTGAGATTCGTTACAATTCCAGCGAGAAACAACCTGTGGGCTAGTTCCAAGGGCCGCCGCCGCCTCAGCTTGACTTGGATAGCTTGCAATTTCGTTCAAAACATATTCGGTTCTGTTAGTGAAACGATCCATAATAAATTTGCTCCTGCTGTAGCTGATCCTACGGTTGGGAAGTCCCCGACGTGCCAGCGCCGGGGTTTATTTGTTAATCTAATTTAAAAACATACCAAATTTATAGAATGATGATGTAAATTTATATAAGATTGATGCTCAATTAATGGATAAGTATTGAATGGCTCAACAATACTCGCTTACCTACTACTACGTGACTCCAGAAGATGACGAGAAAATGTCCATTTTTGGGGAAGTCTCAGGCGATTCGTTAAAAACCCTTGTCACTCAATATGTTAGGGGTTGGATTGGGCGTAACAGAGAATATTACCTAAACTTGGCCAAGCTAGATGCTCAAGCTAGAGAACTATCTTCACAAGAGTGGGTAGAAATAATGCTCAGTAAGGGTGTTGAAGGTCTACCTGATTACAAGCATTCAATTGAAACTCCGGATAATCCTTTGCGAGATATTGTCTTACCTCCAACTGCAAATCTCGTAAAGCGACAACTCAACTATATTTTGTTGTCAGAGCAGAATATAGCTTTGTTGCGTATTGGGATTTTTTATGACCGTGATAGCGCAATTGGGTTTGTATCACGGATTGTTAGAGAACAATTGCAGCGCAATTGGGATAAACTTTATTTGCCTCAAGTAGAAGCTTCAAAATCAAAAGTTTGGTTTTAAGAATGACCAATGTTGATTTTAAATCTTTAAACCCTTTATTGCTGCCATCATTACCTTTGGAGCAACGTAAGAGTTTACCTATATGTTCAGCCATATATTTTGCTATTGATGCTAACAACACAATTCAATATATAGGGATTGCTAGCAGCTTAAAATCCAGATGGGCTGCTCATCACAAAGAAAATGAGCTTATAAAGATTGGGAATATTCGTTTAGCTTGGCTGGAAGTATCAGACAAATCACTCCTACCAACAATAGAAAAAGCATTAATCAACTGGTTTAATCCACCTCTTAATGGAATTAAACAATCAACGAGTCAGAAAAACTCTAAAAAGTTTTTACTGCCTTATTACTATGCTTATACCGAGGATGTTAAAAAAATTGAGATTATTACAAATATTTGGGGAGATTCTGAAAAGTTTTTAATTACCTACTTCATACGTGAATGGTTGCAGTTACACCGAGACTATTGCCTAAACTTAGCCAAATTTGATGCTCAAATGCGCGAAATTCCATTTCAGCAATGGGCAGAAACTATTGTTATGGAGGGAGTTAAGGCTTTACCTTCATATCAGCATGAGCTTAGGGACATTCCAGATAACCCATTAAAAGATGTTGCTTTGCCCCCTAACTCTGAGCTAATTAGGCGTGGCATCAACTACATAACGTTAGGAACGCAAAACCTAGCACTACTTAAAGTTGCAATTCACTATGACAGAGATAATGCTGTTGGCTTTGTCTCAAGGATAGTTAGGGAGCAGTTTGATCGCAACTGGGACAAGCTGTATTTGCCCCAGGTGGAAGCTGAAAACTTTGAAAACTGGATTTAGGAGTAATAAACCAATGGTGCAAGCAGTATCTACAGAACTAACACTAGAAAAAGTAATCGATCTGTTTTTAGAAAAATTAGGCGAACCGATTGATGAATGGCAGTATCAGGCATTAGAGCAATACAAAAAAGGTGATGCCAAGGCAGTAAAAAAAATCTACGCCAGTCACCTCAGAGATTTTTACAGCAAATGCTTAGGATTTTTGGTGAGCGCGACCAGCACAAATCCCAATTTACGCAAAATTTTGGCGGCGGCGGCTAATGCGGTAGCTGACTACGCACAGGTAAAAGCTTTAGATGAAATCAGCAGTGGTAATGCGATCGCCTTCGATTCCCCTGACCCTGTAGGGAACGCAACGAGCAGTATTCTAAAATTTCTCACGCCCCAAACTGATTATCACCAATTAGCCCTAGCTTCCAGAACTAATTATGATGCTCTTAAGGAACTAGAGACGGAACATCCAGAAGACCATCTAATCAAAGCTCTGCTCTATTTATCTAAGGCTACTCCAGATTCACCAGTACTCTACACCATCATTGCGGAAGCTGCTGCAACGGCTGCACTGCATACCAGAAATTTGGAACATCAAGAAATTAGTGATGCCATTGATGCTGCACTAAACTAACAATTTTCTTAGAGGATAAAGGTGATCGCTCTGGTTGAATGGGGGCGATCGCCTCCATCTATCAAAAGTCTTCGCTTGAAAATGACACAAATGTTAAATTTTACTCAAATTCTTCTGATTAACTTTTCGTTACATACCTACAAATTTTTTCGCTGACTTACTTATTACATGACAAATTTTCATTTCCTTCTACTTTTAGCTTATTTTCATCCCATATTCCAGACTGTTTAGGTTTAGTTTTATCTGCAAATACATATACTCCTTGTCCTTTACATCTATTTTGAACAAAGTTTCCTCTATATTCATTTTGATTTTTCCATTTCAAACGTCCTAATCCTTGATAATAATCATCTTTAAACTGACCTAAATAATATTGAATATTACTTTCTTTTGGATATGTCAATCTTCCACATCCATGACGTTTATTATTCTTAAAATCTCCGTAGTATTGAAAACCAACGTTCTTAAAAATTATCAATCCTCTACCATTGGCTTCTTTTGTTATTGGATTTATCTGCCCGTAATATATATATATGGAAGTTTGCCAATCTGGCTTTCCTGTAGGTGTAGGAGGAGAGAATAGTTGTTGCTCATTATCGCAAGGTAGCCTAGAAAATGAAGCATATTCAGGGAAATTTGGGGGAAGGAATTGTTCAGCCTGTTTTCTCAATTCTAATTCTGTATTATTTTTGGAGAGTAGCCTAATTAAACTTAGAACAGAAGATTCAACATCTTGATCTGCAAGCAATCCATTAGTTTTTGTAAATGAACTAGTTTTTCGGGAGGAATTTTTAAGAAGATTAAATGCTCTTTTATAATATTCTATAGCCTGATTTGTTTCTTTTTTTTGTACCAGCAAATTGCCTTTAACTGTCTGAGCTAAGACTTGAATTTGTAATCTTTCATCAAAATTACTATTGTTTGCATGATTTTTTAAAATATCTAGACTTTCTTTAATTGCACTTTCTGCTTCATCCCAGTTCTCAAGTCGCTCATAGGCTTGTGAAATAAAAGTTAATAGTACTGCTTTCTTGAATTCATAGTCTCTAATTTCATAAGCTAAACCTATTTGTTCTCTAGCTCTACTTGCTTCAAGGACTTTACCCTTGCGATGAAGTTCTTCACCTAGTTTAGATAAAGTTGATATCTGCTCGGTAGTATTCCTTATTTCTTGAATATCCTTGCCTGCCCAAATTATAGAAAATACTGCTCCTACCAAGGTCAGACCTAAAATAACAGAACCAATACGAATACGTTTTTGAGCTTTCCGATTAGCTTCAGCTAATTTTTGATTAGCTGAAGCCAGCACCAAAGTTCTTTTTTCTGCCGCTTCTCTATCCTTCCTTTCTCTCTCTAAAGCCGCTTCTTTTTCAGTAGCAGCGATTTCATCTTCTTTTTCCTTTGCTTGGCTAGCTGCTAAAAACTGCCTATCTTGATAATTTAAACTTTTATCCTTTGCCCACTCTAAAGCTGATTGTAAAGTCCTTCCTCGCAGCAATCGTGATTCATCAGCACCTCCAGAAGCCACCCAAAAGCGGAAATTTTCTGAATACGGGCGTAGATTTTTTAATTGATTTTCAATCCAATTAGAATCAAAAACTTCTTGATAAATGGAATTATAAACTTTTAACTTGTTCTGCTGCCTAACAACTAATCCTGAAAGTTGTAACTCACTTTGCTCACTTGTATCATCTGCTGTAATTTCAGATTGTTCCGAGTGCAATCGAATTTGCTGATACAGTTCTAGTAAATACCCTGCTCGTTGTTCATCCTGCAAAATTCTGGCTTGAATTGTTCGCAAATGCTCAGGTTCATCCTGTGATTC
Source organism: Calothrix brevissima NIES-22 (assembly GCF_002367995.1). Lineage (GTDB taxonomy): Bacteria > Cyanobacteriota > Cyanobacteriia > Cyanobacteriales > Nostocaceae > Aulosira > Aulosira brevissima. Next base: position 176,468 of record NZ_AP018211.1, on the reverse strand, counting down.
CCAATTCTCGATCATCCGTGATCTGACTACTTGCTCTACAGAACGAGGATTGTCTTGCTCTGATTCTTCAACCATAAACTGACACAGCTTTTGAGTCAGAAATGGTTGACCTCCAGTCCACTGCAAAATTTTCTGCATTATTGCTTGGGGATTATTGAACTTACCATACAAACCCTTCTCTAATGGTTCAACCTCATGTAATTGGAAACCCTTGAGAGAGATCGCCTGACCAATGTTAAATGGGGTACGGTTCTTGTCTTGTATTAAACTTGTCGGAGACGCTACCCCCAACAAGCAGAACGTGAGACGATTGTATTGAGGGTTATTAACTCGTAAATTGTAACAAGAACGGATAAAAGCAAAAAAGTCATCTTTAGGAAACTTTAGACTCAATACACTATCAATTTCATCAATAAAAATTACGATATTTTCGCTAATTTCACTTAGAAGTATTTTTGTGAGAAAATTGCCAAATCTTAGTAATGGGGAATTTAGTTGATTCTGTTCCCACCAACTTTTAAAGTCTATATCTAAGACAAAGCTGTCTATCAACTTAACAATTAAATCTGCATACCAATTCTCGTGAGTTGCTGTTTGAATACTAATAGACGATAAATCAATAGTTGCACACTCTACATCAGCTTCACTCAAGCGGCTCATTGTCCTGACACGCAAGCTAGACTTGCCACTCTGCCTAGAATTCAATACATAACAAAACTTCCCTTGTAATAATGCTTCATACAATTCATCATCTGCTTGGCGCTTGACATAAGTGCTGGCATTTTCAGGTAAGCTTCCAGAGAAAATGTACTGGTCGTGCATATATTACCCCAATCTTACCAAGAAATACTGACGGTACAAATCACAACTAGTAATACAGTCATTGCGTACTATTTTAACCAGCCCCAAGCTATGTAATTTAAAAGTAATCTCTGGACTAAGTTGTACTGCCTGATCTGCTGTTATTACTCTTTTATAACTCTCAATTAGTTCAGAATTATCTTCTAAAGCTTCTAGTTGTTGTCGTAGATGATAGCTGAAAATTCCTTGTTCTGTTGGTGCTAGTGTTAATAGCTCCTCCAAGGTAATTTCTTGTTCCTTGAGGTTAGCAAGCGCCAGCTGTACTAGATAAGGATGTCCCCCTAGTAAGTGCATTAATTGGCTTAATCCATTTTTTGATAAAAGACTATTCACTTCATACAGATTTACAATTTCCTCTATCTGCTGTTGATTAAACTCAGGTAACTCAATTGCTAACCCGACATTAAATGGTGAACGATTAGTATCTAAGGTAGGATAAGTCTCTGTAGAATTAACTACTACTAACCTCAGTTTCTTCCAAATTTTCCCCATTCTGTCGCCTTGTTTGGCAGTTTCATACCAACTCCGCAGCAATAAGCAAAATTCCGAGAAGATATTTTCATATTTAAACAATCGCTCAAAATTATCTATAGCAAAAACTAAATTTGTATTAATATTAGATAATAAATATCTCTGAAAGTAGCGAGTACAGCTTGTATTAATTCCTAAATTATCTTGCCAATATTCTTCTATTTTATCTTCTAGATTAAGACTATCACAAACATTAATACATAACCAATTTAAGAATGTTTTCAAGTCAGTTAAAGTAGAACTATCAGCAAGTTTTAAATCTAATTTAACTATTTCGTAACCTTTTTGTCTTGCATATTCCAGGATTTTCTCTAATAGCAGAGTTTTCCCCATTTTCTGAGGAGCTTTAATTCTAATTAAAGCCCCTGGCTGCACAATTGCATCATAACATTTCTGCTCCCTTGGAGGTCGTTCAAAATATATGTCTGTGTCTGTTGCTGATACAGAATTTTCAATATAAGAAACTTTACTTTTTAAAACTGGTATTTGTCCCTGTGAAATGTCTTCCATTTGAATGGCAACTAAACCTTCTTCAAAAGCTCGTTGGAATACATTTTGAGTTTCTGAATTTTCGTAACCCAAACCATCATAGAACCCTTGAGCAAACGCAATTGCAGCTTTGTCACCAATGGGCTGATTCATACCAATTGCATAATTAATATGTTGGCTAATTGCATGAGCAGGTTTAGCTGAGTAGCAGGCGTTGAGTAAGACACAGTTGACATAATCGGCGTGTAACTTAAACAGCGATGCTAAACCATCTGCCGAAACAGGTTTGTTGTTCCCGCCATCATCTTCTAGCAACAAACTGCCATCTTCTAACCCATGTCCACATAAATGAACAATACAAGGGCGTTCTTCTGCGAGCGCCCTACGAATATCTTGAGGACGTACAGCAGTTCTAATCCGAATCTCAAACAAATCCCGTCTTGTGGCGCGTCGTATGGCTTCCTCAATTTCCCTAATCTCTCGATCCAACCGCAAACCATGAGGAATTGCTGCCAGAATCAAAATTTTCTGCTGCTGGGTATTGTGATTAGCTGGTGCTACCGTCTGCTGCCCAAGGTGGATATTGTAGATGTCACCGCCTATACGCTCTGCCTTCACAGATTCAGCATTAATCAGCCCTCTGCCAAACTGAGAATTGGGTAAGTTGTTATTGGTGACTTGCTTTGGTTCCTGGGAGTCCGGCATGGGTTTGTTTGGGCAGGCTTAAGCGTTGTTATCGTAAATAATATCACCCTTGTTTTTTGTCCAACAGGTGCAAATTCTTTCTTAATCTCGCCTAAACTCCATTTTGTCCTTGGATTGGGACAATTACACTATTTGCTGCCCTAATGGGGTGAGTTTACCTTTTAGTGTCGGTGGCAAAGTTCAGTTCCCCAAACATATTTGTGCAACTTGTCCAGCCAGGGAACGCTGCACTACTTCCAAAACTGGACGCAGTGTTTCGATTCATCCCGATGAGCCTTTATTTAGAGAATTACAACAACGTCAGTTAACTGCTGTTGGTCGTGCCAAGCTACGAGAGCGTGTGGCTGCCCTTGCATTCCCTATCTCATATTGGTCGGAAGCGATCGCGCTCTGGATAAAACTCAACTCAATTTATTAAGATGAGCCGAGAGAAATTCAGAAGTCAGCACAAAGCTCATAGCATCGCCCCCCTCATCCTTGAGAACTGTGCAGTAGACAAACACATACTACAAGTGTATTATTAAAATAGTTCTCGATTACAAATACTACAAATTTTCAATGAGCCGCAAATTCTCTTCAACCATTAGTAGCGTGATACATTGCCAACCCAAGGGTTTAGGTAGAGTCATTGCACTGTTTGCGTTTGAAGGAACATATCACTTTGGCGGCGGTGATAAATCTACAAGTGTTGGCATTTTGGGAGCATTAGGCGAATGGCTGAATCTGGATCAACTTATTCAAAGCGGGAGGTGCAAATGTTGTCTAGCACCGATATAGGGCAAAGAGTATCAACCACCTGACCCCCGCTTCTTTTCTCCAGAGGCGGGGGTTATTTTTTGAGGAGTGAATTAACTTATGGAAGCTCAACTACCTTTTCAGCAACCACACATATTACAAAATTCAGTAGTAGTGTTCTCTAAAAACTACTTACCACTAGCACGCATCAACATCAAACGAGCGATCGCGCTGTTAGTCACAGGTCAAGCAGAATCGTTGGATTTTGGTACTACAAAGCAGTGGGAAGTGCGTTCTCCTAATGTCGTACTACAAGTGCCTGAACACATCCGCTTAACCATTGGCAATCCCGAACGGCATTGGAAAGTACCACCTGTCAATCGTCGTGAGGTTTTGAAACGAGATAACCACACCTGCCAATACTGCGGTAGCACCAAGCATCTAACACTTGACCATGTAATACCCCGTTCTAAAGGTGGACAGCATACCTGGGACAACGTTGTAACAGCGTGTGAAAAGTGCAATTCCAGCAAAAGCGATCGCTTGCCACATGAAGCAGGAATGGTACTGAAAACCAAGCCCAAAGCGCCAATTCACCCAGCAGTTGCATTTGCCGAACAGTTCTGGAGCGCACAACGCCTGACTGAAGCTGAGTAATTTACTCAAACTTAATCACAGAGGGCAATACAGCCATTAAGCAACCCTTGCCCTCTTACTTCTCAAAAAAGTTTGTAGTACGCCCTTGACACTTTGTAATACATTATGTAGTATAAATGTAGTGAAGCACTACAACCTCTCAAAAAGGCACAGCGCTAACACCTCTGAACCATGAAAACTAAATAATTGCCACCCAACGTGGGGGTGTAGCTTAGTCCGGTTTAAAGCAGTCGCCTGTCGAGCGAAAGACCGTGGGTTCAAATCCCATCATCCCCGTGTAACATTACGTCCAGGTCGCCAAGTGTTTAAGGCAACGGCTTGCAAAACCGACAATCGTGGGTTGAAATCCCACCCTGGACTCCACATTGCAGCGTCACCTAACGGCAAGGTACTCGGCTCATAACCGAGAGTATACGGGTTCAAATCCCGTCGCTGCGACCAAATGCACAGATGGTGTAATTGGCAACACCACAGTCTCCAAAACTGTTGTTCTGGGTTCAAGTCCTAGTCTGTGCGTTGCCGTGTCCTAACCGAAAAAGCTTACATACTCGCCTAATGGTAAGGCAACTGTCTCTTAAACAGTCTATGCAGGTTCGATTCCTGTTTATGAATCAACAGCTTTTTCAACTTACATGGCATACATGGTGCAGAAGCGAAGTGGCCGAGCGGCACGTCTTTCAAGCGTGTAATTAGCGGGTTCAAGTCCCGTCTGCACTACCAAATTTATGGGTCGGCTCACCTATTTGCAGTTCGCTACACCTATTGGTGTAGGTAACGGTCTGTAAAACCGCCGCGTTCAGTATTGCTGGTTCAATTCCAGCCCGACCCATTACGGAGAGGTGGCTGAGTGGTTAAAAGCATCCTCCTGCTAAGAGGAAGCGGGTAGTTAATGCCCGTCGCAGGTTCAAATCCTGTCCTCTCCGCCTTATGAGAACGTGGTGTAACAGGATAACACGTCAGTCTACGAAACTGAAGAGTGAAGGTTCAAGTCCTTCCGTTCTCGCTTTATCCCCTGGTAGCTCAGTTGGTAGTAGCGCCTGTCTGAAGAACAGGAGGTCATCCGTTCAATCCGGATCTGGGGGACTGGCACATTGCCCTATAGCTCAATGGCAGAGCAACGCGCTGTTAACGCGGGGGTTGTAGGTTCAAATCCTACTGGGGCAGCCATTCATTGCCGAGTGGACGACTTGGAAAGTCGCTGTGACTCTGAATCACGGAGATGTTGGTTCGACCCCAACCTCGGCAGCCAATTATTGCCCTGTGGTGTAACTGGCAACATTCCTCGCTTTGAACGAGGAGATTCCAGGTTCAAACCCTGGCAGGGCAGTATTATCCAGGTGTGGTGTAGCTTGGCAGCACTCCTGTTTTGGGAACAGGCGGTCGTAGGTTCAAATCCTACCACTCGGATTCATGGGTCGTTAGCTCAATGGTGCTTAGTTCCCGCCTTTTAAGCGGAGTGATCAGAGTACCCTTCGGGAAGCAAGCTACGAGTCTCTGACGACCCACCAAATCTTGGGCGTTTGGCAGAACGGTTATGCTCCTGACTCTTAATCAGGCTGACACAGGTTCAACTCCTGTAGCGCCCACCAAAACTTACCCCTGTAACCCAAGTGGAAGAGGTGCCAAACTTAAAATTTGGAAGTTGCACCCTTCAAATCCAGTCAGGGGTATTTGGTAACATCGCGGAGATGGAGCAACGGTGGCTCGTCAGGCTCATAACCTGAACATCGGCAGGTTCGACTCCTGCCCCCGTCACCAAAATTAGTGCTGGTGTAGCTCAATGTGGCAGAGCAACTGACTTGTAATCAGTAGGTTGCTCTTTCAACTCCTGTCACCAGCTTAATGCGATCATGGTGTAGTGGTAAACACCCTTGGCTTCCAACCAGGAGACACGAGTTCAAATCTCGTTGATCGCTCTGAACCTTCAAGGTTCTTCAATGTGGGTGTGATGTAGTGGCTAGCATCTGAGTGCGCCACACGAGAGCGCATGGGTTCGAGTCCCATCACTCGCTTTCGTAGCCCTGTAACTCAGTTGGGAGAGTGCCTCTCTTACAAAGAGGAAGTCGCGGGTTCAATTCCTGCCGGGGCTACCAACTTATGGGAGTGTAGCTCAATGGAATAGAACATCGAGCTTCTACCTCGAAGGTTGTGGGTTCAAGTCCTACCACTCTCGCCTATGGGTCTGTAGCTTAATCGGTAAAGCATCTAACTGGCCGTTAGAAGGTTGTCGGTTCGATTCCGACCAGTATCCACCAAATATGGGGTCATAGCTCTAACTGGCTAGAGCGCCTGCCTTGCACACAGGAGGTTAGGGGTTCAAATCCCCTTGATTCCACTGATGGTGTCTGAAGCCGTGGGTTGGCGCTGGTTTGTGGAACCAGTCATTAGGGAGTACCCTTCGGGAAGCCGCTAGCCTTCGGCAACGCTCCGCGAACGCGTCTACAAGCCTCCTCAGATACCCCTGAATGGAAGCTGTCCGGCATGGACGAGGAAACCGCCTTGAAAGCGGCTGCGGCTTACACCGTCAAGAGTACCCTTCGGGAAGCCGCTTTGCGTCTACGATTCTCTTAGCTTCCGCCTTTCCACCTGAAGCCGACTCATTGAGGCGCTGTGCTGATAACACAGTGAAAGGAGGGGCAGTACCTCCCTGGTGGATTACTTTTTCTATCGGCTCAATACTAATTAAAATTTTCCCAAAAGCAGTTTCTCTAGGGGAATTCGCCAACGGTATCCTGATGCCTGGAATCCCTCCAAATAATGGGTTTCTCCAGAACGAATCGCACTTACAGGTATCCCGGCTGAACCCCAGAAGCCGCTCCAAGACGTGCTAAATATTTCACTCAAATCGTTGTCAGCAAAGCTTTTCCCCCCAACGTGTCTCAGAAACTATAGTTTCTGAGACACGCCTGAATTATGTCTCTTTTTATGTCTCAAAATGCAATTCTCTCAAAGTCTAAAGAATAATGAGACATAAAAAAACGAAAAATTTACCGCTTCTCAGTCATAAAATCCCTAATCCCCCTTTTCGAGGGTTTGTATAAAAAACCTGAAATTTAGCTACAGCAAGTAATCTAGCTCAAAAAATTGCACACAGGGCGATTGCCAGCTTGTGGAGTTGGCGATCGCTATCCTTATAAAGTATCTAATCCAGCATTAAAGTTTTGTCTCACCTCACTAATACTGAGAGCTTGGTTATAAATAGCTACTAAGTGAATATTGCCTAACCAGGCACGGGACTGATTGTTAAATTCGTTGCCTAAACCTAGTCTGAAGTCGTCAGCCCAAACAGCAAAGTCACCATCTATGTTTGGTTGACTAGCTATTTTTTCACCATCTAAATAGAAGTTGGCTATTTTGGACGCTTTATCCCAGGTGTAAACTAGATGAGAAACTTGGCTGGTGGACACTCTTCCTACGGGGAAGGCATTGTTGGTGCCATTGGCATCTGCTACTGTTGTCCGCAACCGTATGACGTAATAGCCATTTTCCTGACCGAGTGTAAAGTTACGGAAGGCTTCGTTGCGGGAAACAGTCACGATTCGGGCTGGTAACTGTTGGGTTGGGTTGATGTCTCTGGGTTTCACCCATGCCTCAATGGTGATGGCATTTGTGGCTTTGACATTTCTAATCAGTTTAGTTGCTGCTGCTGCCGAGGCTACGAGGGTGGGTTTAGTAATTGATAACACACCTCCTTGCAACTTAGCTCCATCTCCTGCAAATGTTAAATTCAGGGCAGGGTCAATACCTGAGACATCAGTAACTATGTTGCCACCGTTTTCTTTGAAGGTATAGAGCAGCACTAAGTTATTAGCAATTCTGGGGGGTGATTTGACAGCGATCGCTACTTCATCCATTTCCTCTACTGCACCATCGTTTGCGGTTAACCGCAGCACATAGTTACCACCCTTAGAGAAACTAGCGGTGGTGAAACTTGAGTTCACATCTGCAAAGTTGACGTTACCAGGGCCACTGACCTTTGTCCACTTTAAGGTCAAAATCCCTGGCACCGTTGGTAAACCATCATCACTCACCGTGGCATCAAGTTCTAACTTTGCAGGTAAGGTGATTTCTTTTGCAGCAGCAATCACCTTGACAATGGGGCGTTGGTTAACGGTGACAGATACCTGAGAGAAACTGGACAGGTCGCTGTCGGGATTGGTAGCGCTAAAGCGCAGGACATAGATACCGCCCACCGTAAATGTTGCCTGAGTATCGGCTTTAGTATCATCCGCAAACTTGATTTCTCCCGGCCCACTCACCTGTTGCCATTTGACGGTCAGGTTATTTTGTTGCGGATTACCCAAGCCAGAGTTAATTATTTGTCCCGCTAGGGTTGTTTGCACCTTGACTGCTGTGGGGTCATTGTTCACCTCTGAGAGTAGAGGTAGAGTTAACACGGGAACTGTACCCGCACTGACACTGGGTGATTGATTTACCGTAACCACTACGGGAATAGTCTGAGAAAGACGACCATTATCAACCTTGAACTCCAGTTGATAAACACCCCGTTCCGTAAGTGTAGCGATCGCATTCAGTTGATTAGCATTAGCAATCTGCATAGTGTTGGGGCCACTAACGCGCCTCCAGGTGATGCGGATGGAGTCGGACAGTTCACCTAAACCTTCATTCTTGATAATTCCGGTTAACTGTGTGGTGACTGAGTTCTCTAATAAAGTCACAAATGGTGCAACTTGGGCTGCAATGGTGGGTGGTTGATTCACCACTACAACAACCTCATCACTAGACATGAGTTCGCCATCATCCACAGTTAGCCGCAGTACATAGCGCCCATTGCGGGTAAATTCTGTAGATGTAACTAAGGCTTTCTCATCCCCAAACTTCACGCCATTGGGACTACCAGGCCCGGCAATTTGTGACCAACGTGTTATGGCATTGGGTGAGGGGCGATCATGGGTGATGCGTCCTGTTAACTGTGCCACGATAGGAAGTGGTTGTGTTTGTGCCCAATCAATTACCTGATCTTCCCCAGCAGAAATCACAGGTGGCAAGTTGGTATCAGCACCAAACTCATAGTTTTGTCTCACCTCATCAGCCGTTAAAGCGCGGCTGTAAATAGCGACGAGATGCAATTGACCCAACCAGGCGCGTTCATCGCTGCTATTACTACCTAACTCGTTGCCCAGGGCAAGTTTGAAATTATTATTCCAGTTAGAGAAATTACCACTGAGTTCACGACGGCTAATTTCTTGACCATCTTGGAAGAATCGTAACACTCCCGATGCCTCACGTGTCGCCACAATATGAGTCAGTTGTGCTGTAGTCACTTTACCAACTGCTAATGGCTTATTGCTGGCATTGTCGTTAGTGGTGGTAGTACGGATGCCGATATAAAAGCGATCACCTGTTTGTCCCAAGGTAAAATTTCGCTTGCCAGCCCCTTCTGAGAAGGTGACAATGCGAGCTAACCCTTCAGAATTCCCGGAGCTTGATTGTAACCATGCCTCAATTGTGATTTCATTGGTTGACTGCACATCTGTGGTAATTTTCCCAGCCCCATTGCTAGTGGCTAACAGAGTCGGTGACTTCAATAGCAAACCGCCTGCTACTTTTTGAACATGATTAGCATCAGTGACAACTAAATTTAGAGGTGCATCTCCACCAGATACATCAGGTACAACCCCATTACTCGACTCAAAAGTGTAAAGTGCCTGTAATTTCTGAGTGGCGCGGGCGGCAACAGCAATGGTAACTTCATTATCAACCGTAAAAGTACCATTATCAACAGTCAACTTCAGCAAGTAATTACCACTCTGATCAAAGGTTGCTGATGTTTGCAGTGCTTTGGCATTTTCAAAGGTCACTGTTCCCCGGCTCTGATTACTCCATTTCACCGAGATGACGCCACGGTCTGGATCGCCCAATCCACTATCAATCAACACACCTTGCAAGAGGGTTTTTAACTGTCGGGTATTTTGCCCGGTAGGAACAACCTGCTTGTTACCGCCTGCGGAAATCACAGGGCGTTGGTTAACCACAATGGTGAGATTGTCACTTGCCGATAACATACCGTCCTCAGCCGTTAACCGCAACAGATATTTGCCCCGTTTGGTGAAGGTGGCTGTAGTTTTCAGGGCGTGAGGATCATCAAAGACAACGGTTCCTTCCCCGGCAATTTGCTCCCAGGTCACAAAAATAGCTGAGGATTTTTCTAGGCGATCGTCGATCACACTGCCTTCTAGCTCAATGGATGTACTGCTATCATCGAGTCCAATAATTTGGTCTGTACCTGCATTGACAATTGGCGGTTGATTAAGTGGGCGATCGCGCAATGAAGCCTGCCCAAATTGAGCATCATCTAAGGTCTGGTCTTGACCATCGACAATACCAAAGTACAGGCTCATGTATTGCATCACAGCTTGCTCATGGGGTTGCAATTCTGGAAAATAAAGCCTAATGGTATCACGAATTGCATCCGTGAATTCTACATAGCTAGTGAGCTTATTAGCTACAAACGGCTCTAGCTGTTTAATCAACTCATAGTTGCTGTCAATGTCGAGGGTTTGCAACGTCTTCTCTAGTGATGAAGGCGCAGGTTCACTCAGTGATGGCAGAATGCGGCTGACATAGGTGACGCGGTGCATAATCCGCCAAGTATCATTCTTATTTTGTTGCGCTTCCCTTAGGGCTAGGGCGCTGGGGTCATCACTTTGGGCTAACCAAATCGGATCGACGACGCGATTAAAGAATAAATCAAACTGATCGGCACGCGGCTCTAAATAGAACGTCATAAAGCGATAGGCGTCAACCCGCTCTGGTCTGAGTCTGGGTTTTGCTTTACGCGGATCAGGATCATCCATAACCAACTCGCCTTTTTCATTCCGCAGGTAAATATCACTCTCCACTTTGCCTAAATCGACATTTAACCCAAAGGCAGTTTGTGACTCTTGACTCTTGGTAACAGTCAAGTTCAAGTGCCCACCAAACATGGCATCAAGTTCAAATTTAATACCTGCTCCACCGATCGCCAGGGTTAAATCAGTATAAATACCTGCTGTGCCTTTAAATGCGTAAGCACCACCAAGCTGTTCCTGATAAACATCCATCGTTTCCTGGGTTTCGGCGTACAACCCACCTGCGGCTGTCCAAACATAGGAATTTACCAGATTCCGCTTTTGTAACCGAGGTAACTTATTGACTGCCCTTCCCACTGCTAAATCACTATCACTGCCATATAAACCATCCTGGCGGCGTCCTTTGGCTCCGGCGGCATATTGTTCGTAATAGGTTTGCAGTTCTGCTTCCTGGCGGTTAATGCGCTCCTTGAGGGCGTAAGCTTCAATTGGTTTAAAATAGCTAGTATCTGAACTGTAGGTTAATGCTTGCGGATAGTCAGGATCAGCCTCAAACCCGATTTTGCCATCTAAAGTCCCCTGTTTGACATAGCGGGGATTCATGGGAAATGTGATGATATTGCGATCGGGTGGAATGTCTGGGTTGGGACGCATCTGGAAGGAAATCAAAGCATTATTATGCTTGAGGCGCAGGGCAAAGATGTCTGCTGTCTCTGATTTCACCAATGCCATGCCCATATTATCAGGCACAAATCGTCTTCCGATTTTGGGATAGGCGATCGCATCTGCATTTTCCACAATCCCGCGCAACTCCATTTTGGTTGCTTCTGTGGTGGTGCGTCCAACGCCTGTACTAGCATCTTCGAGCCAACTTAAAGAATTCTCAAAGTTAGCGTGGAGTCCAATCACATTCTCAACATCGACTGTTTCGATCGCCAAGCCAATTCCTGACTCTAGTTCTAGCCCCAATACTGGCCCAACCTTGAGATCAACCGACATGTCAAAGCCTTGGTCTTTGGAGGCAGAGTAAGTATAGGTGGTACTTTGGGCTTTAGTCAGTTCTACAGAACTAGCACCTGTGTAATCGCTAAACTCACCTAATACATATCCTGTAGCAGCGAGGTTTTCACTGGGAACGGGTGGCGCGCCTTCAATATAACCAATCAGTTGCGGTGCTGTTTGCATCTGACCAATCCACTCGGTGATTAAATCACCAACTTTAAAACCTGTCACTAATTGCCATTGACCATCTTTGAGAAAACTGTAGCAACGCTTGAAAATGCCAATTAAGTTACCTGCACTGTCGTATTGCAAATCGCCATATTCCTGAATACTTGGTGGACTTTGAATCAAGTCATGGAATGTGGTTTTTACTCCTGCCAAAGCACTACGAACTTGAGGAATATCTTCACCAATTGGTGCGGTGGAAAGAATGTAAGCTGCTCCGGTGATATCGAGATGATTGCCGTGGGAGGAGCGATCATCAAGCTTAGTAATTGCTGTTGATGAAGTAGCAGAAACATCAGGATCAAATGTATAGTATGCGAGTAAATTTTCCTGTTCGCCCATTAACCGCCGGAACAGATTATCTTGAATTTGTTCTTCAGTACGGGTGATTTTCCAAATCCGCAGTTCTTCAAGTTCACCCTGGAAGAATTGCGTTGGATTATTGGTTGTTTGCAGAGTACCAATGGTAAATTGGGATTTGTTAGTTTTCAATGCAGTTGCATCTATTCTCGGTGCTAAAACTTTGCTACCATTGTGATATAAGGTCAGCTTAGAACCGTCGGGACTTGGGTCTTTTACCCATTTCACGATACCTTTAATTGCGGCGTGGTTACGACTTTTAGAATCAAAGGCAGTGTTACCGTCATTTTCTTCAAATTGCCACCAAGAGACTAATCCTTTTTCGCTGCCCTTAATTTCTTGACTAATCTGTTCTAGTTCACGAGCTGTGTTCCAAATGCGAATTTCGGTGAGAATACCTCGCAATGGAGCCACAATCGGCAGGGCAATTTCTTGGTTAGTAAGTAGAACAGGCAAATTGATTGTCAAACCTACACCAATTTCTAGAGATTGGCTACTGTTGCCAATATCAGTAGGTTGTCTAAAATCATCACTCGCAGGTTGCTGACTTTCATAATTACGCACTCCAGATAATGCACCGTTGATGTAAAACTTAATCTCATCCCAAGATTCTACTTTTACACCAGTTACAGCTTTATCATCTTTCGTTTCTTTACTGACTCGCTTGCGAGTAATGCCAATCTTGGAGAAGTTGGTGCCAATACTGCCTTCAGAAACGAAAGAATGGACTTGATGTTTGACATCTTCAAACACAAATCCAATTTTGCCATCTGGGAGGACACAAACAGCGTAGGGAACATCATGATCCGTTGTGCCATCATTGAGTTTGCCGCGACTGAGAATGCCATTACCGCGACTGAGGTCTTTAACTTGGAGAAAGATTTCAATGGTGAGGTCACGGCTAATATCCAGTGTGGTGTCGTTACCACAATCCAGATAACCACCTGTGCCGTCAAATTCTAACCCGTAGGATTGGTCAAAGGCTGCCGCGACATGATTCCAATTACCACCAGCAAAAATATCACTGGTTTGTACAAATTGATTGTTAACTCCAGCAAAAATGGCGTATGCAGGTAGTGGTGATGGGAGATTATTCAAAAAGTCACCCCGCAGCGTGCCATCATTGCCAAAGCGAGAATAATCAGTCGCAATTCTATTTTCAAAATGCCAATAGCCAACTAAGCCGATTTCGTTACCCCTAAGTTGACGGTTCATGTCGGCTTGAATTTCGGCTTGGGTGCGGGCTTGTTTCCAGAGGCGGACATCATCGATGCGTCCCTTGAAGAAGTTATCGACTTTGCCAATAAATCTAACTGGGGTGTTGATAGGCTTTTTGCCTTTAAATGCATCTGTACTGTACTTGAGGACAGCGTTGACATAAAGGCGATACCATTCACCATCGAAGGTGACAGCAACGTGATTCCAGGTATTGACAGACAGTACAGGTTGACTATTGGGGATGGAATTGGTGATAAAGGCGTTCCAATTGCTACCATCGCCAAATCCGGCATGGATGTGATTGTTCTGGAATACCCAAATGGAGGGCGATCGCTTGCTAGAATCTTCTGGATGATTACCTAAAAAGCCATTAAAGTCAGCATTAGCATCCGTGGGATAAATCCAGGCTTCTTGAGTGAATTTGTCACCCAAAACTACACCTTGACCCAATTCCACATAGTTGCTACCTATGAATTCTAAGGCTGACAATAGTTCTTTGGCTTCTAAACCCAGGGCATAATTAGCACCATCATTACTGTAATGCTGGAGAATGCGCGCCTTTTCCTGTATACGGTTGGGACGCATCCAGGCTTCAATGGTGACATCACTAGCCGCATCCAGTTGTTTTAGCTGTTGAGCATTCTGGAGATGAACGTAATCGTCAACACCATCAAAGGCGAGGGTGCTACCGGGACTAGCAGCAGTCCATTTGCAGGTGAGGGTTCCGCCACTGGTGACACGTTGCTCAATTTGTACTTGACCTGACTGAGTTGTATCAACCATTGCGCGAATTAGTAACGATCCGTTGTACAAGTCGTTAGGTACTTTTGTGGTTTGAGCATCACTGGTGTAGTCATACTCTAGGAAAAATACTGGTAGTTTCTCGGTGGGTACAGGAATAATCCCAGAGGTAATCGCAATCTTGGTGGCATTTTTTTCTGCCCGTTCTTGGGTCGTCACCTTTGTCTTGCCAACAATCAAGGTAGCACCTTTGGGTAGTGATCGCTTCAAGCCATCAGCAAATTCCAGGCTTTTCACCTGTCCTAACTCGGTTTTAATCGTACCAGAGCCGATAAATTCCCGCTCACCTGCCAACCCATTTAACACTTTGGCAAACCGCTCAGGATTACGGGGTACATTGTTCCATGTTTCTGTGATGTTTGCCCCGGTGATAGTCACGGAACAGATATCTGCATTCGGGTTACCACTGGTAGTAATGACAATCTGATCCATTTCTAAATCAGTGGAACGCGCAAAGCAAATAACCAAATCCTGACCTTGCGCGTTGGTGAGGGGGTATTTGGCTCTTTCTGTTTGCGTGGTGTAATAGGTGACAAAAAATTGATCGTCTATGCCTCGGAAGTAAAGTGCCAAGCTACCTGTGGCACTGTCAAAAAGGAATGGTGTATCTTTTGTCCAGGCAAAACCCAACAGTCCACCAGCAATAGTTAATCCAAAGGGGTCAGTATGCACCAGTTTCATGGGCACATCAACACCGTGGATAATTCCTGAGCGAATGCTGTCTAGTTCTGTTTGAATGGTGGTGAGCTTGGTGTTTTTGTCGTTTTTCTCTTGGGTGTAGGCATTAATGCGGCTTTGGAGTAAGTCGCGCTCATTAATGACTTCATTCTTGCGCGCTGTCAAGGTATCGTTAGCGGTTTGCAAGGCTATCTCTGCGGGGCGGGTGTAGTCGGGATTTTTGACTACATCAATGCTGGATGTTAAGTCATTAAAATCACCCACACTGCTAACATCACCTTTAAATGTTCTGCTGCTACCTCCACGGTTGTCATCTTCATAGAGGGTGACTTGCAGTTGTGGGGGAATTTTCAGAGAAGAAATTAAATTGTTGAAACCGTAAGACTCCAAAACTCCAGTATCAAGAAAACCTCGTGTAGTACTTAATCTTTTTCCTTCAAACCCAGTATCTTGATAGAATATGGCAGTGGCATTGCTCACCTCTGCATCTTTTTGAGCTAGTTCACCTTCTTTTTGTGTCACATCTTGTTGGGCTGTTTTGAGTTGGCGTAATTTCTCATTTAAGTAAGCAAACTCAGGGTAAATGATGCTATCGATGGACGGATTAGCGATCGCATTATTTAAAATCGTCACTGTGGGCGTAGTGCGATCAATTAGGCGATCGAGATTGATGATTTCTTCCTTCAAAATCCGCGTTTGGCTTTGCAAACTGCTAATTTTGTCTAGCTGTTGGTTAATTGATTGCCCATCAGCATTTGGTTTGTGAATTACCGACAGTGGTACAACATCGGGAATTTGTGCTAGTTTTCCTGAACCGGATACGCCTAAATCCAGGGTAGCAATCTCGTTTTTATCACCTGATGCGCTCTTGGTAGCCACTGCCAACATGACGCGAGCATTACGTTTGAGGGGTTTTTCTTCATTGCTGTAGCCACTGGCAACATTTTCTTGCTGGTAATACAGTAATGCAGTGATGCCAGAGGTAATACTACGGGCTTCTAATTGCCCGTTGGCATTGGTTGACGCAATTTGAAAGCTACTGCGGCTCACACCCAAACTTTCGCCCACAGGTGCGTCAGAGTTCACCCATAGCCATTCATCCAGATTCTGGGTGAATGGCGGCGCATCAAAGGGAGTCACACTCCACTGTAGCTGACTTTGTAGTGTCCCATTGGCTTTGTTATCGGTCTGGTCGTAGATCGTTTTGCCTGTGGCTTCATCAAATCGCCAATAGCCAACTAACTTCAATTCTTGCCCAACTAATCGTTGGTGCATGTCCGCTTGTAACTCTTTTTCTGAGCGCGCCCAACTCCAGAGACGAATTTCATCAATAGTGCCTCTAAAGGTATTTTTCGCAGCGCCAAAACTGGTAATGGGGCTATTGACTGGAGTTTTACCCTGGAGTGATGCCAGCTTTGGCTGAGAGTTACCTTCTGCATCTAACTGTTGTTGGAGTGTGCCATTGATGTAGACTTGAGCCATATCAGCTTTTTCTCGCAGCCGACCATTAACATACACTCGATAGGCATTGCCATCAAATGTCACAGCTAGGTGATTCCAGATATTGGGAGTGAGAATGCTTTTGGTTGCCACTTCATACCACTGGTTGCCATCGCCAAAGCCGATTCTCACTCGGCTGCCGGCTTCAATCCAAATCGAAGGGCAGCCATCATGAGTTTGGCGACTGGCTGCTAAACTATCGGTGTTACCGTTACTTTTGTTGGTAAGCAGGGCTTGGGATGTAGTACTAGATGTGGTCGGTAAAATCCAGGCTTCTTGAGTAAAGGTTTGCCCAAGTTTCACACCGGAAGCCAGTGCTACATGAGGTTCAGTGATGACGGAAAATTTACCTTGGGACTGGAGATTCGACAAATTTTTTTGGGCTAGGATATTGCTGACTTCTGCGTCCAATTCCTCTGAGGTTTTGGTTCGCAATGCAGACTCAGCATAGCCTTCTGTGACTACACGGGGTACTAAATCTTTGTTACATACTTGGGATGAATCAGTGAGGCTGGGTTCAGCACATTTACCAGATTTTAATGAAAACACATTTGGATGATCGACGCAGGTATAGACCTGTGAACCCCGCGTATTAAACAAGCCATCTGTAGACCGTTCCACATCAAAAGCATCAATTAAGCCAGTTTTGCTGTTATGTGCAAAAATTTGCCACCGTTGAATTTCTTGGATTTGTGTGGGCAACAACAGCACCGTGAAGCGACCATCTGTTAAATTGCCGAGAAATTTTAATTCTTGTGTCGGTTCCAGAAAATCATTGCCATCTAGGTCTTTTGCGCCCAAGCTATCTTTACGACTTTGGGGACGGGTTTTGCTGCGACTACGTTGAAAGCGCACCTCCATCTTGGTTTGCAAGTACGCGCCTGACAAGACAAAGCGATCAACTAATAATGTGGAATTGACAATAGGTACACTGCCAGTAGCAGAACTAGCAACCCATGCGTCTTGTGCTTTGTCAAATTGCACCAGACCCGTACCATCAGGGCTGACACTCAGTTGTGTGCCTTGGACAAACACCATTTTCCGCCGGGCTGCCTGCTGTTGATCAACTGTGGCATAAGTTGCGGGGTTTGCGATCGCTTGTCTAAACAAATACACAAACTGTCCATCTGATAACACCTGAAATGGTGCATCTGCCGTCAACCTTGCCGTTGAGGATAAAAATAAATCCTTCTCTGTTGGTCGTAAATTAATACCTGGCTTTTCAGGTGTCTGGCTATTATTGCGGTAACTTGGCAGTAAGGTTTGGTCAGCCACACCAAACCCAACTTCTGCAATTTCCGTCGGGAAATTTAATGGTTTAGGATCTTCCCACCCATCTTTATCTATCGCGCTTTGAGGATTGTTGGCATCAGCAGCATTTTGGTCACCAGTACTGTTGAGATTTAAGACACTATAAAAAATTCGCTGCTGGTCATTCATGGCAAAGGCAATCACTGTGCCCTTGTGCCTAACTGTAGTGGTGTACTTGTACAAACCGGAATACTGCTTAATTAAGGAATCGAAAACATTAGGGGTAGACATCCAAAAAACCTGTGAAGTAAGTGTACTGAAATGTTGAGGTGTCAGCCTATGGGGTCAATTATTTCATCTTCCGGGCTAACTCAAACTTCACTATACTTACAACCTGAACACCGAAAATTTCCGAAGAATTATCGAAAGCACCTGTAAAACTTAACATTCTCACCTGTCTGTTAGACTACCTTGCACACACTCTATGGGCTACGCCCCAGTAAGCTATCTAGATTATTGAGATGATTTAGCTCATTCAAATTCCAGAGAACTATAGCTCCATCTGCACTGCCCAAGGCAAGAGTCTTGCCATCGGTTGAGAAAGTCGCGCTTAATAAGTAATCGCTATGCCCAGTCAGAGTTCTGATTAAATTACCATTACTTGTCCAAAGTCTTATTATTTACAACGTGTCTCTTTTTGCAGGTATCTCGGCGGCTACCCTATTGCAGATATCCCTTGCTTAGAATACAAAAGCGCGATCGCTTCAAGGTTTCGACAGGTTGGCGAACGCTGCTCTGGATATCCCTTGCTTGGAGAACAGAAGTGCGATCGCTCTCAGCACAGATTCACAATAAAACATGACAATCTTTTCATCTTCAATAAAACTAGCAGCGAAAAATAGTAAAATACCCTCAGCATCTATTTTGAACTTAAACAGGTATTTTTCGTGCGATTTTCGGAAAATATACGTTTCTTAATGGGCATTAGTCTAACTTACTTGACTCTGGCTCACTTTACATTGGCTAAAGCGCAAATAATTCCCGATAATACCCTTGGTACTGAAAGCTCAGTTGTCAAACCTGATACAATTAAAGGCATTCCCAGTGACAGAATAGATGGGGGTGCAATTCGCGGGGCGAACCTTTTCCACAGCTTTAGTGAGTTTAATATTGACTCAGCAAGAGGAGCATATTTTACCAATCCCAGTGGAATCGAGAATATTTTGACAAGGGTAACAGGAAATAATGCTTCTCAAATTCTGGGAACACTGGGGGTATTGGGTAACGCCAACCTGTTTTTGATCAATCCCAATGGCATAATTTTTGGTAAAAATGCAGTTTTAGATATTCGTGGTTCGTTTACTGCTACTACTGCTGATGGTATTAGATTAGGTGGAAATGGGTTATTTAGTGCTACTAATCCGCAAAGTAGTAATTTATTGACAGTCAAACCAGGGGCGTTATTTAGCAATGCATTAAGCAATCAGCAAGGGACGATTAATAATCAAGGTAATTTAACGGTTGATGCTGGTAAGAATATAAATTTACTTGGTGCAAATGTGATTAATACAGGCACATTAACAGCACCAGAGGGAATAGTAAAATTAACAGGTACAGAAAATTTAATCACTAGAGGAAATATCGCTACAGCTACATTATTCCTCAATACTAAAAACCTGACTATTGGTGAAAACAATAATGCCACAGTTGATAAAACTACATTAGAGGGTTTGTCAGGAAATACAAATCTGATATTGCAAGGGACAAATGATATTACAGTTGATGCTCTGACTAATAGCACTTTAAATTTAGCTAATGGTAGCGATAAAATCGCATTTATTGCTGATGCCGATAGGGATGGAATCGGTAATTTTCAGATGGATACTGCCGATACAATCAAAACCAATGGCAGAGATATTAGCCTTTCGGGAGCGAGTTTGACATTAGGTAATATTGATACTTCTTTTGTGAAAGGAGGAGATATTATTTCTGTAGTTGATGTAGATGCTGGGGGTGATATTCCTGCCGATGGAAGTGCTATGTTTACCTTCACAGTATCAGATTTGCAACCCATCCGAGATTTAGATATACAGCTTTCAGCATCAAATACTAGTACTAGTAGTGACCTAAATGTTGATCTCACTTCACCATCTGGGAAGCTAGTAACTGTATTTTCTTATAGTGGAGATAATGCAGGTAACTTACAAGATACTTTGTTAGATGATAGTGCCGCGACGAGTATTGTTAGTGCTTCACCCCCCTTTAAAGGAAGATTTAAACCTATAGCGGGTGAATTAGCATCTTTTAATGGAGATAATCCTAGAGGAATTTGGCAATTATCAGTAACAAATTACTCACCAGAAAATTCAGGCACTTTGTATAAAGCAGGGGAAACCGCGCCTTGGGGAATTGCTGAGGGGACAAAACTGATTTTTCGCACTCCAATTGTACCCCTTGGTGCTAGCGGTGCCATTAATTTAAATGCTACAAATGGCAGTATTAATGCTGGCAATATTAATGCGGGAAATTCGACTAATGGTGGTGAAGTTAATTTATCAGCAACAGAAAATATTAGTCTAAATGGCAGCGTGGCTGCTGTAAATAAGATTAAAATATTGGCAGATATTGATGCTAATGGCATCGGTAATGTTCAGATGAATCCTGCCGATAGTATCACAACCAATGGACGAAATGCTGAGATTGCAGGTATTAGTTTAAATTTAGGTAATATTGATACTAGTAACAAACTGGGTGGAGGTAATATAACTTTAACTGCTACAGGGGGCGATATCTCCACACAAAGCCTTAACTCCTCTTCATCTTCAGTTTCAGGAAACGCAGGTTCTGGGGGTGCGATTGTTCTGACTAGCACACAGGGTAATATCTCTACAAAAGACCTTTTCTCCGTATCCTATTCAAGTTCAGGAAATGCAGGTGATGGGGGTGCGTTAGCCGCAGGCTTTGGCGGAGCCATCACACTCACTACCATACAGGGTAATATCTCTACAGGAAACCTAGGCTCCTTCTCAATTTCAAATTCAGGAAACGTAGGTGATGGAGGTGCGATCGCGCTCACTACCACACAGGGTAATATCTCTACACAAAACTTTTACTCCTTCTCACATTCAAATTCAGGAGATGCAGGTTCTGGGGGTGCGATCGCTCTGACTACCACACATGGTAATATCTCTACAAACGATCTATTATCCTTCTCCGACTCATATTTAGAAAACGCAGGTTCTGGGGGTGCGTTAACCGCAGGTTCTGGCGGAGCCATCACTCTGACTACCACACAGGGTAATATCTCTACGGGAGGCCTAAGCTCCGTCTCACTTTCAAATTCAAGAAACGCAGGTTCTGGCGGAGCCATCACTCTAACTACCACACAGGGTAATATCTCTACACAAAACCTTTTCTCCGCTTCAAATTCATGGTCAGGAAACGGAGGTTCTGCGGGTGCGATCGCTCTTTCTACCACACAGGGTAATATCTCTACACAACACCTAAGCTCCTCCTCATTTTCATATTCAGGAAATGCAGGTTCTGGGAGTGCGATCGCCCTGACTACCACACAAGGTAATATCTCTACAGGAGACCTAGGCTCCTCCTCATATTCAAATTCAGGAAACGCAGGTTCTGGGGGTGCGATCACTGTGACTAATACACAGGGTAATATCTCTACACCAAACCTTAACTCCTACTCCTATTCAGAATCAGGAAACGCAAGTTCAGGGGGTGCATTAGCCCTGACTACTATACAGGGTAATATCTCTACACAAAAACTTAACTCCTTCTCATATTCAGGGTCAGGAAACGCAGGAGATGGAGGACTAATTACTCTCAGTGCCAGAGATGGGAATATAAATATAAATAATGATGTAGATCAAAATGTTAATGCCGCAACCTTGAACTCCTTTTCTATTTCCACCAACGGCAATTCCGGAGCAGGTGGTAACGTTACTTTAGCAGCTAAAAATCAGATTACAAATTTAGATATCTTAACTCTATCTGCTACTGACAAATCTGGAGATGTTCAAGTTAACGGTGTTGGTAATTTATCTTTGACCAATACTAACATCATCACCAGTAAACAGGTGACAATCCAGCATCCTATAAATCCTTGGCAAATTACCCTAGATGTTGGTGGAGTAGGTCAATCAGGGAATGTAAATATTACCAGCACAGGTAATCTCACATTTAAAAATAGTCGCATTGAAAGCGACACCAAAGGCGACAATCCCGCAGGTAATGTTACTATCACCAGTCCGGGTACTGTCACCTTCAATAATAGTAAAATTGTCAGCAACACCAGCAATATAGGTCGAGCTGGTAATATTCAAATTAATGCCAACAACTTAACCCTCACAGATTCCTCACAAATCTCCGCTTCCACCACAGCAAACGGTAAAGCCGGAGACATCACCCTCAATTCTCCCACTGTCACATTAGCCAATGGCGGTAAAATCTTCGCTACAACTACAGGTAAAGGTAATGGCGGGACAATTACTGTCAATGCACCGAATCTAGTTAATCTCGGTATCGGTGTGCAAGACTTCGCCCCAATTCTCACCGTAGAAACTTCTGGCGCAGGTAAAGCCGGGGATATCATTGTCAATACACCTAGCCTCATCGTATCCGACACCGCCCGCATCACCGCCACCGCCACTGCAACAGCTACCAACACCAAAGGCGGTGGCAGCATCACCTTAAACGCCTCCAAATTAGACCTAGCAGGCATTGTGGGAATTTTTGCCGAAACCCAAGGACAAGCCCCCGCAGGTACATTAAAACTCAATCCTTACCAAAATCAGCCCAATTTAGATATTACCCTATTCCCAAATTCCACTATTTCCGCTTCTACTTCTGGTAGTGGTAAAGGTGGTGACTTAATTCTCACCGCACCGGAAAATATTAACATTACTGGTAAAGGAAAATTAGCAGTTGAAAGTACAGGTATAGGCGATGCAGGTAATATTCTTATTACCACCCAAAACTTAAATATTAATGATGGCGTAAAAATATCGGCTTCTACTAATAATGGTCAAGGCGGTAATATCAACATTAATGCTCATACCTTAACTGCTAATAACGGCGCACAATTTCTCACCACCACATCCGGTACAGCTAAAGCCGGAAATATTAACGTCCAAGTCAGAGATAATATCACCTTAGATGGCACAAATACCGGACTATTTGCCAATACAGAAAAAACTGCAACAGGTGATAGCGGCAATATTACCATTGACCCAGAAATTTTTATCATTAAAAACGGT
Organism: Calothrix brevissima NIES-22; assembly: GCF_002367995.1. GTDB lineage: Bacteria > Cyanobacteriota > Cyanobacteriia > Cyanobacteriales > Nostocaceae > Aulosira > Aulosira brevissima. The sequence goes on along the minus strand of NZ_AP018211.1, from coordinate 153,370 downwards.
GCAGGTATCGGTGTAAATAGTAATGGTAGCGGTAAAGGTGGCAATATTTCCTTAACTGCTGGGACTTTAACTTTAGACAATCAAGCATTTATTAATGCAGCAACAGCTAGTAATAATGGCGGCGAAATTAAATTAGATATTCAAGATTTTTTATTTGTGCGGCGTAATAGCAACATTACCGCCACAGCAGGTACAGATTTTGCAGGTGGTAACGGTGGTAACATTACCATTAACAGTCCCTTCATCATCGCCATTGCCGCAGAAAACAGCGATATTACAGCCAATGCTTTTAGCGGTCAAGGTGGCAATATTAACATATCTACTCAAGGAATCTTCGGTATCGGATTCCAAGCACAGCAGACAGCACAAAGCGGTATCACTGCTAGTTCGGAATTGGGTATTAGCGGTAATGTGACTATCAATACACCAGAAGTAGACCCCAGTCAAGGCTTAGTACAACTCAGCGCCAATCTGGTGGATGCTTCCAGACAAATTGATAACTCTTGTCAAGCTGGTAGTAAACAAAGTGCCAGTTCATTTACGATTACGGGAAGAGGTGGTTTACCTTTTAATCCTTATGAATATCTGCAAACAGATTCGGTAGTCAAAAAATGGGTGAGTGTAGATAGTAATCAAAATTCTTTTGCTAATAGTCAGGGTAGCATGGATGAAAATCCTTCCCCACCGGAGATTGTGGAAGCACAGGGATTAATTAAGGGTGAAAACGGCGATATCTATTTAGTTGCACAAGCTTCTCATGTTATACCCCATAGTCCAACGTTAACAGCTGCTGCTTGTGCGAGTTCTCGGTAACGGGTTAAAAGTGCGATCGCTTTTGATAGCTTCAATTAAAGCATTAAATTTCTTGGTTGGTTTATTGAGGGTGGAAATTTAAACGCAAAGGCTCACAAAGGTACGCAGAGAATGAGATATGAATTGATGAAATATTGTACTAAGTTCGCTTTGAATTTTCTTTGAAACTACAATGAAATTTAAAAATAAACTATACTCTTTTTTGGCGCTGGTCGTAGCAACTACAATAATATGCACCCATGTTTCACCAGCTATGGGTAAATTTGTTGCTAATAATCCCATAAATGCACAAACATCAATCTCTGTCGCTATCTCTAATTTAGAACAGGGGAAAAAATTATATGATGCTGGCAGATTTGCGGAAGCTGTGAAATTTTTACAGCAAGCAGTTAAAGAATATCAACAGCAGGGCGATACCCTTAGACAAGCGGCAACTTTGAGTAATTTATCTCTAGCTTATCAAGAACTGGGGGATTGGAATCAAGCCCAACAAGCAATTACAGCCAGTCTCAATTTATTAACAGCGAATTCAGAGAAGACGGCAAATTTAGAAGTTTTCGCTCAATCGCTAGATGTGCAAGCTAGTCTGCAATTAAGTATGAGACAAACAGATGCAGCCTTGAGAACTTGGCAACAGGCAGCAGAGATATATACCAAAATAAAAGATAATAGTGGCGTAGTACGATCGCAAATCAATCAAGCCCAAGTTTTACGCATCCAAGGTTTTTATCAAAAATCCATCAAATTACTGAATCAAGTACAGCAGCAGTTACAATCGCAACCAGATTCTTTAGAAAAAGTCGTCAGTTTGCGATCGCTTGGTGATAGTCTGCAATTAGTCGGTAATTTATCAGCAGCGCAAAAGGTTTTACAGCAAAGTCTCGAAATTGCCCAACGGTTGCAATCTTTTGATGATGTAGCAGCCAGTTTATTAAGCTTGGGGAATAATGCTCATGCTGAAGGTAAAATCACAGAAGCGCTTGCTTTATATCAACAGGTAGTTAAAATATCTCCCTCACCCCTAACTAAAGTCCAAGCACAGCTAAACCAACTGAAATTAATGATTGAAGAAGGTAAATCTGCACAAGCGCAAACTTTATTACCAGAAATTCAATCGCAAATCGCCCAACTTCCCCTCAGTAGTTTAGCCATCTATGCGCGCATTAACTTTGTGCAAAATCTGCTGAAATTAGGCGGAGAAAATTTAACAGTTAAGAATTCCCAACTCATAGCTACCGCCATTCAACAAGCCCGTGATTTAGGCGATAAACGAGCAGAAGCTTATGGACTTGGTACTTTAGGGCATTTCTACGAACAAACACAACAGTGGAATGAAGCGCAAAAACTCACCCAGCAGGCTTTATTTTTAACTCAAACCTACAACGCACCAGAAATAGCTTATCGCTGGCAATGGCAATTAGGCCGGATATTTAAAGCACAAGGAAATATTCAAGATGCAATTATTGCCTATGATGCAAGTTTAGCAACCTTAGATACTCTCCGCAGTGACTTAGTAACTGTCAACCAAGATGTGCAATTATCTTTTCGTGACAGTGTAGAACCAGTATATCGGGAATCAGTAGAAATATTACTGCGCTCCCAAGCCGATAAACCGGATGAAAAAACCTTAGACAAAGCCCGCCAACGCATTGAAGCCTTGCAATTAGCCGAATTAGATAACTTTTTCCGCGAAGCTTGTTTACAAGGTCAAACAGTAGTATTAGATAAATTAGTAGATGAAGATAACCCCACCACCGCTATTTTTTACCCCATAATTCTGCCAGAATCACTTCAAGTAATTGTCAAAATTCCTAAACAACCCCTGCGACATTATGCCACCAACATACCGCAAGCAGAAGTAGAGAAAATAGCCAATCAACTACGATTTAATCTCAATCAACAATACACTAGCAGAGCGACAAAAAAACAGTTACAGCAGCTTTACAGTTGGCTAATTCAACCGATTGAATCAGAATTACAAACTACAGGCGTCAAAACTCTAGTATTTCTGCTAGATGGAGCTTTACGTAATGTGCCAATGGCATCTTTGCATGATGGCAAAAAATATTTACTAGAGAAATACGCTGTTTCTCTCAATCTCGGTTTGCAACTCCTTGATCCTCAACCCTTAGCAAAACAGAAACTCAGAGTTATTACCGCCGGATTAATCAATTCTCCCCCAGGGTTTTCTCAATATCCGCCCTTACCTGCCATTGAAGAGGAATTTGAGTTAATTGCTAACACCGGAATAGAAACAACCAATTTGCTAGAACAGCAGTTTACCAGTCAAGCTCTAGAAAGCAAAATTAATTCCGATAAATTTAACATAGTGCATATAGCTACCCACGGTGAGTATAGTTCCCGGGCTGAAGATACCTTTATTTTGGCTGCCGATGGACCCATTAATGTTACCCAGTTCGATAAAATTCTCCGCAGTCGCAATAGCAGCAAATCTAACCGTATGGAACTATTATTTTTAAGTGCTTGCCAAACAGCCACCGGCGATAATCGCGCCGTACTCGGTTTAGCGGGGGTTGCAGTTCGCGCTGGAGCCAGAAGTACGATCGCTTCTCTGTGGGATATTAATGATGAAGCGACAGCTAAATTTGTCGGTCTTTTTTATCAACAACTTCAGCATGGTAACGTTAGCAAAGCTGAAGCCTTACGCCTTGCCCAGCTAAAGTTATTAAAAGATCCCCAATATAATGCACCGCGCTTTTGGTCTGCATATATACTCATTGGTAATTGGCTGTGAATAATTAGGGACTCACAAATAAAAAATATTCCAATCATTGTGATTTTACCCCCTGCGGTTCTTGGCAACTTTTGGTGATCTTGGCTGGGGGAAGGCAGAGGGCAGAGGGCAGAAGGCAGAAGTCAGAAAGATATAATTGAGATACGTCAAACTTCACTTCATCAAACATTTGAGGAATAAGCCTCAGAAAGTCCTATGTCGGTGCTAACTCACTTATTACCAGATTCAACCAATCTGAAACTTGAGAATTGCCAACTTGACGAGATAAAAACGAAGATTTGGTTGATTGTTTCTGCCACCAGTAAAGTAGTTAATTGTCCAGTTTGTAACCAACCAACTCATAAAATTCATAGTCGCTATGAACGCTTATTAGCAGACTTACCCTGGGCTGAATACAGCATTACCTTACAGTTAAAGGTGCGGAAGTTTTTTTGCCTTAATAAGTTGTGTAAACGGCGCATTTTTACAGAAAGACTAACCAATGTAACCGTACCTTGGGCGAGAAGAACTTTACGTTTAGCTCAACGACTAAGTTCGATGGAAAGTCCAATCCGCCAAGGCAAGGGCTAGACGGAGGGACATCCATGAGCGAGTTTGGAGCTTACGTTCTCAAGGCCTATCAGTGCAAGCAATTGCTCAATCCCTGGGAGTTGCTAAAAATACCGTATATAATTACTTGCGTAGCTCAACTTTTAGGTTCTTGTCAGATTTTGGTGATGATGAAAGGTTACGCACTTTAAGGCAGATGGCAGAAGGTTTTAAAACGTTTTCTTATCCGGGTGTGGGATTTGTGACTTCAAGGGGCGATCGCTTACGGCTTTCTTGTGATGCAGATGTTCTGTAATCCAAGCAAAGCTTTAATTGTGGAAATTTTTTCTTCCTCTTCCTTCTGCCGTCTGCCGTCTGCCCTCTGCCTTCCCCCAGCCAAGATCACCAAAAGTTGCCAAGAACCAAGACATGGTTCAAATCACATTCAGACAAAATGTGATCGCGTAAAATTTCAAGTTCTCTTATAGTTGGTAAACCAACAGACTGTCTTTCGCCCATCTCCCCCGAAAAAAATCGCTCTCGATCGCCTGCAAACAGCTTTCATCACCCCAAATTCCGGATAATTCCATATGACTTGTCAAAAAAGACTGTTGCTGTGCCTGTATCGCCGTGGCGAGATTTAGCTATGATAAGTTCTAGAATTCCTTGGTCTTCTGTGTCTGGGTTATAGTACTCGTCCCGATAAGCCAAGATAATATTATCGGCAACCATCTCTAAAATTCCCGACTGGCTGAGGTCACTCATCATAGGACGCTTATTCTGCCTACTCTCTACTCCCCTAGAAATTTGAGAAAGTGCCAAGACAGGAACATTTAAATCACCAGCCATTTTGTAAAGTCCCCTGGCGACATCTCCTAGTTCATAACTGCGATTACCCCCAGAGTCTTCTGCCATCATTTGCAGGTAATCGACTACAACTAATCCCAGCTTTCCTTCTTTGGCTTTTATCTGACGACATTCAGAAGCAATTCCAGAAACAGTAATGCCTCTTGAGTCATTCATATAAAGCGGTAATTCTGAAGCGATACCAACAATTTTGGCAATACTGGTGAATTCCCAGCCTTCTAAAGGTTGATTACCTGAACGATGTCTGCGGATGCGATCGCTTTTCAGTGGGATCAAGTCTAAATGCTTGTAGGCATTGGTAACACTAATTAAACTCCACAGTCTGTACTCCAATTGCTTTTTTGTCATCTCCAGCGAGAAGATAGCCACAGGTAAGTCGTGGAGCAGTATCATCTGGAACGCCAGGAACAGCGCGATGAAAGATTTCCCCATTGATGGCCTACCCCCAACTATGGTCAGTGTACCATCTTCAAATCCCAGCATTAAATTATCAAGCTCATGAAGTCCTGTGGGGTAGATAGGATTATCTGAATCTAATTCCTCGTAAGCAGCAATATTAATCGTGCTGTTGTGTTCAGTATTGTTTGTAATAGTTTGATTAGATAGTTGAAAAACCTTTTGCTCTGCCTGATCTAGGACAATTGGTAACTCTTTTTCAGTCTCATAACCCAGATGTACAATTTCATTACCAGCTTTAATCAACTGCCGCCGCAGATACTTGTCCATCACCAAAAGAGCTAAGGCATCGATGTTAACGGCTGACACTGTGCGGTCTACAAGGGTGGCTAATTTATTTTTCCCACCAATCCGGTCAAGTAAATTGTGGTCAGCCAGCCAACTGGTGACTGAAAGTAAATCTGTGGGTAAAGATTGACTCAACAGCCGCAGCGCAGCTTGATAAATATCTTTGTGGGCGCTGATGTAAAAGGCTTCTGGAATTAAGCGATCGCAAATCCTGCTTATTGCTTCTGGATCTAACATAATTCCGCCCAAAATTGCCTCTTCTGCCTCGATGTTTTGGGGTGGCAGGCGGTCAGCTGTCCCTTGAAAACTTAGTTCTTCAGTCATAAGCAACTTGAGATTTTCAATTCACAGAGACCCTTCTCTACGAGAGGCTGCGCCAACGGGGCGGGAACTCTTAACAGGGAATAGGGAACAGAGGGGAAATTAGCCCTGAAGCAAGGTTTAAAGCCTCGCCCCTTGTGGGCGAAGGAATCCTTGTATCGCAAGGTAGGTTGAAACCCCAACGCCAGTTCTCTCAAGTCGCGGTCGCTACGGAGACTGGCTCCCCCTTGTGGGTAGCTTTGTTTTCCCTGTTGCCCGTTGCCCGTTCCCTGTTCCCTTTCATAGGAAAAAGCTTTTTTAAGGGGGTTCAAGCTCACTCTAGCAATTGCTTCTGGGTTTTGCATTATCCAACCTAAACTGGCTTTTCTAATTTCAAGAACACTGGCAGCGATCATAATTTCTCCTTATAAGTTTCCATAGCTTGCTGACGTTGTTGCTCAATTTCTTCTTGAAACTTTTTCATCATTTGGCTACTGCGACGACTTTGAGGTTTTTTGGATTGTGCTTGTTGCCAAGCTAGAAATTTCTTGTAATAAACTTCCCAGCGATTTTGTCCAGCTTTATTTTGATGAGCCAACCAAGCTTCAATGTCGTTGACTGGCTGACTAAGATTCTTGGTTTTTTCTTCACAAAAGTTCAAAAAATTCGCTCGCTCGTCTTCTGAGAGAGTCTGAATAAATTCTGTATAAGTCTGAGAGATCTGAGGGGATCTAGAACCATTACTGTACAAGGGTTCTAGCTCTTGATTTGGACAATTCTGTCCAACTCCGGACAATTCTGTCCAACTCCGGACAATTTTGTCCAACTCCGGACAATTTTGTCCAACTCCGGACAATTCTGTCATTTTTCTCTCGTGAGAAAATTTAGTTTTACTATCTGATTCTGGACTGTCCTGTTCTGGACAATTCTGTCCAACTTCGGACAATTCTGTCATTTTTCTCTCGTGAGAAAATTTAGTTTTACTTTCAGATTGATTTGCTTTTTTCTTTTGGCGTAGTTCTTTGGCTTGCTTACCTGCTAAATTCTGTCCACGAATTACTACAGGTTCCCATCGGTAAAGTTCTAAATCTTCAAGTTTTGCCAGAGAACGTTTAACCTGTCTTTCACTGACACCGATTGCTTCTGCAATTTCTGGAATTCTTGGTAGTTCTACCATGCGATCGCCGAAAGGCTCAATCATTTGTAGATAAGACCATAGTGACCAGTCAGCAGCAGTTAACTTGCCGCGAATAGCTTTAATTGCCATTGAGTTAGGAGTTTGGTAGAAACCATCTAATTCGATACCAAGCATTGGGCAATCAGGGACTACCGTAAGTTGAGTTTGGTTTGGCATAGCTAGTCCCTTTGTGCTGGTGTGAGTTCACGGTAGGCTCTCAACCATTCTTCATGCTGAAGTGGGTAAAAACGTTCTTGAATTTTTGAATTGGGTTGTGTCATAGTTCTGCTAAGACAAAATAACAAGACAGTAAGACAAAATAACAAGACAAAATTTCACCTCTTTCCCAACGGGATGGAGGCTGATTTTTTAGATGTCTATCATTCATGCTCAGTCAACGAATTTTTATGTTTAATCGTGACAAGCCATTCATTTGATGGTTATGCTGGTGGTTAGAAGATTAAATATATGTCTAGTGAAAAGCACTTCTAGCAAGAGTTTGGTAAGATTAAGGTAGACATCATCCTGGTTGTTTCATCGGACATCACATAGTATAACCGTTATAATTAAGTATAATTAACAAAGCAATGCAAAGTTTTGTATCAGAGAAAACTCAACGTTATCAGCAGTTATTCGATGAGATGATGAATCGCTTCAATTTGGAAGCGAAGACAACGGCTGAACAGGCTAAAGTTTCAGAGGTGATGTTATCCCGCTTTCGTCGCGGGAAGGCGGATTTAGGAGCATCAAAACTAATAGCGCTACTTTTGGCTGTTCCGGTAGAAGCTAGGGTATGGTATTTATCTGAGTTATTTGGTCAAAGGCCAGGAGTTAGCCTGCGATCGCTAATTGCTGAAGCACCTCCTGAAGAACAAGCCGAAGTTTTACGACTAATTGCTGACATTTTTGTGAATAATAGCCGTGAGGCTACAGACTCAGTGCAGTTACTTAAAGCTTTTTGACACTCCCCGACCTAAAGGTGCGGGGATTCTTAAGACATTACTGACTTAATATCCCTATTACTAGGGTTCCCAGGCTCAACACGATTGCCGCGAGGGCGTGCTGATAACTCCTTGCATTGTTTTGGGCGTTTAAGTTCCGGGCAGTCCACCCGTACTATAGAATAAGCTCTATCTCTGATGTTTTTAGCTGCATTAATGTCAGCGTGGTCAAAATGTCCACACTGAGTACAAATGAACTTTTCGCCATCACGATTAGACGCATCAACATGACCACAGTTTTGACATTTTTGGCTGGTGTATTTTGGGCTTACCTTAAGTACAACCTTTCCATGCTTTGCAGCAAGATAATCGATTTTCAATACCAATTCACCCCAGCTAGCATCAAAGATTGAACGATTTAAACCTTTCTTTCTTGATTGTCCATTCTTTAAAAATCTACCACTCTCTTCATCTACTTTCGGCTTACAACGTCTCTTCATTGCTGAAACATTTAAGTCTTCAATGGCAATAGCATCAACGTTTCTAGAAACAATTTTGTTAGCTACATACCATTGATAGCAGTCGCGTTTATCTGCAATCTTTTTGTGAAACTTACCTACATTTGTAGCTGCTTTTTTACGATTTTTACTCCCTTTAGCTTTCCGATTAACTCTACGTTGTCTGATTTTTAAAGTGACTTTAGTTTTCTTATTGGTAGCAAATTTAGGATTTTCAATCTGGTAGCCATCAGATAGATGCACTAACTTGGTGATACCTAAATCGCACCCGATTATATTGTTAACTTCAGTGAAAGGTTTAACAATATAATCTGGTACTGCTCTATCCTCAATTCTTAGCGATACATACCACCCATCTTGACGTTTACGGATTGTGGCAGCTTTAATTTTAAAACCATCAGGTATTGGTCGAGAGTTAAAGAATCTCATCCAACCAAGCTTGGGGAGGTAGATTTTATTCCCTTGGACTTTCACACCAATTACGTATGTAAAAGATGTGAAGTTAGAACGGTTTTTAAATTTAGGAAATCCACGTCCATCAAAGAAATTTTTGTAGGCAACATCCAAGCGTTTTACATTTTGCTGAACACTGTTGAATCAATATCAGCATACCAAGGTCTAGCCTTTTTTAATGTAGGTAATGCCGCATCTTGAATCATTCCCGCACTACGTCTAGGATTTTTATCTCCTGAATTCTTCCAAGGTTCTCCCGTTGCACCATTTTTGCTAACAAAACAAGTTATAGGACAAGCAAGAGCCTTGGTTCTAATATTACAATAGTCACCCTGGATAAATTGTTGGGCATATTGGGTTAATCTGTCATTCAAACACCAGTTGTAGTGCGAACGTAACATATCCACCCAATTACTCATTGTTGATGATTGTGTAATGTTAGGACGTAGCTTATACACATAGTTTGTTAGCAAGTTGTATCACCTCCTTGTTTGTTTCATCTCCAAGTAAAGTACCATTAATATGTACAAATTAAATACATATCATGGCTAAAAAAGGTTTGCATATTCTTTTAAGCGAACGCCGCATTAATAAGTTACGCTTATTAGCTGTTGAAAAAGATAAAACCATGACTCAAATCATTGAAGATTTGATTGATACGCTTCCAGAACCAAAAAAATCTAACAGCACTCAGCCCTAAAGGGCTTAAACGGCTTTCATCCCTTGTCTGAAGCACGTATGTGTATCTTTGCCACGCTTCGATACACATACTCAAGGGCTTTCAGCCTGTCTTTCTGTAAGTTTAAATAAATAGCCGAAGAATTGGTTGATAAAAGGCTACTGAATCAGGTTAATTTAAGAAAATATTGAGCATTGCGATCGCCGATCAGTTGCAGAAAAACCTAACTGATGAAACACTGGTAAGGTTACTATTCAAGTAAGATTTCATTCTCCTTTAATTTTGCTAAAAGCCTCATCTGTTTGTTAACAAGCGAATTAAGCAAAAGAGTTGACTTTTAGCCCATGAAGTAGCCATGCAATGAGTATGTATTGCTGGTGATTATAGTTACAAATCAAAATCAAGGGTGAACGTTTCACCGTTTAAATCCTTTTGTTCTTCGAGTGCAGATGGATTTGTAGTCTGCTCCTCAAGTTGATTTTGGTTTATGGTAATAGGATTAACAACAGGTGTATGTGAAACTGCTTGTTGTATTGGGAATGCACCCTTTTTAAAGGCAAAATAGCAGTCAATAATAAAGTAAAGCGTTTCCAGATAACTTTTATCTAGTTGTTGTGACTCAGCAAAGATACGTTCACGATAGCTATCTTTAATCCGGATTTTTTCTGGTGTTAAATTTTGTTTATCTGCCATTGTGATTATTTCTCAAATGTGATGAGCTTTCTTTTAGGGTTTGGATTTCAGAGTACGAGAGTTCACCAATCTATAATTTTCAACGAGGCATTGAGCCAATCTGATATGGGTTCACGAATTTTTTTTCACAATCGCTTTAGCCATTTCTAGAAGTCCACAAGCATTAGCTTCTACGGGATTATCCAGAATTTTGAACCCGTTCTTCTCTAAGAGCTTCTTAAATCCAGGCAACAAGCAACCTCCACCAATCGCCCAAATTTCATCTCCAGTGTGTTTGGCATCAAGTGTGAGATTCACAACTTTCTTCAAGTATTTTTCATACCAGTCTTTTAAACAAGCGCTATAAACATCTTTGATATCAATGTCACGGCTATACTTGGTATGTCCCATTTCTAGACAAAATCTAATTTTTGATGGGTCACCGATTTTCCCGCCATTAAGATGTTTCATCTTTTGGGAGATATCCTCTATGAGGACTTCTACACCCGTGGGATAAGGAGTGTGAACTTCACGCTTACCTTGGCTGTAACGGGAATACAGAGTAGTACCGTTGCCAAAGTCTAAAACAGTTAATTTTGGGGGAAGTTGTTGCCCAAACAATGCACCCATTCCCTCTGGGACGACTTTGAGTACTTCAATCTTTACCTCTGAAACTTTGCCAGCAAGTATTGGTTGGTATTCACCGTTGAGTACTTGTTTCAAGTCTTCTGCCAAAGCGACATCATGTAAACTAACAACTAACTTTAAATGCCAAGCTTTACGATGTGGTAAATGTGCCAAGGCACCCAATAATGTAATTAGTGCATTATTGACTTTGTTCTCGTTGTTATCTGTATTGCGGTCGAAATGATAACCTGTACGAAAAGCAGATTCTCCTACTGTGTAGGCAGTACCATTGAAAACTACTCTCCCAGGTACGTCTTCCATCTCAACAGAAGAGATATAACTGGGGACGCGAACAACATCAAAGCCATCGACTAAAAGTTTGATGCTACCGTAACCGTTATCAAAGCCGGAGGGAAAAATTTTTTGTAAGGCATGAATGTTGGTCATAGGGGTCAAGTGGGGTATAAAGTATTAGTGAGTCAAAAATACCCTAAGCATCACCTATATATACCCTAAATAGGGGTTAAATTGAGAAAGAAAATTCCCAAGTATTTATGGGGTATATATAGCACCCATTTATACCCCATAAAAAATTGTGAAACTTTTTAGGAGAAGTTTTGCAGCTCTACTTAACTGCTATTCTGCTCTGAAATACTTACCTAAACTTATTTAAACTTGTTGATTACTCCCGGTTCGCTCATTTTTTGAGGAGTTAGGAAAAGAAGTATACCGAAAGACATATTTCCAAAAATGAGTAAATCGGTATAGGTTCAGAATTATGGCAACTGAACCCATAATTACAAACGAAAGAGTCGATGATATACCCGTACTTCTGACACAAATACAGAAGATGGGGATAGGCAAGTTAATCGATAAGCACTTTCCGACACATGGAAATTGGCAAGGTGAGAGTTTGGGGAGCGTAGCGGTAATTTGGTTAACACACATATTATCGCAAGCAGATCATCGTTTAAATCACGTCCAAGGCTGGGCTTCCAAGCGTTTGGAAACTTTAAAAACACTGATGGGCGATTCCTTACAGGAATTAGACTTGACGGATGATCGGCTAGAAGCGGTATTACGCTACCTTAATTGTGATGAAAACTGGTCTGTATTTGAGTCAGAACTAGGGAGTAATTTGCTGTGTGTCTACGATCTCAAACCAGAACGGGTACGTTTGGATAGTACAACCGCATCGAGCCACTGTGGGGTAAATCCCGAAGGACTATTTCAATGGGGACATAGCAAAGATCATCGTCCGGACTTGGCACAAGTCAAGGAGGATGTTATCGACATTAGACCCATTAGGGATGCCAATTGCAACGGAAATCTTGTCAGGGGAAAAAGCCGATGACCCGTTATATATTCCAGCCATAGAAAGAGTACGTTCAACAATAAAACAGTCAGAATTACTATATATTGGTGACTGTAAAATGGCATCAATTGGGACGAGAACCCATATTGTGTTGGGTGGTGATTTTTATCTATGTCCTTTAAATGCCAAGCAATCGCCAAGAGAAAAATTAATAGAATATCTTCAACCAGTTTGGGATATAAAACAAGAGTTGACTATTATCAATTACGATTATGCAGACGGAAAAACTAGAGATATTGCTGTTCGCGGAGCGTCCCGCAGGGAAGGATTTGAACTAAAATTTCTCCAAAAGGTAGAGATTGACGGACAACGCCAGTTCGCTCAACGGGGGGAACCCCCGCACGCGACTGGCTCAGAAATATCTTGGGAAGAGCGACAATTAGTAGTACGTTCATTTGCCATTGCACAGACAGAAGAAAATTATCTACGCGAACGTATACAGAAAAGCTCTGATGCTCTCGAACAACTCAAAATACCTCGGCGTGGCAAGAAAAAACTCACCTCACCTGATGAATGGGAATCATCTGTAGCAGCTATTCTTAAACGTTATCGAACTAATGGTTTATTTAAAATTGATATTCAAACCCAACGAGTTCAAAAAGCTAAAAGGCGATATTGAGAACGTCAACCTCAAATAGTAGAAGAAGTTTCGTTTCACCTGGATTTTAGAATTGATGAAGATGCGCTTCGACAACAAGTTCAACTGTTAGGGTGGCGTGTATATGTCACTAATAAACCTGAGTCTCAACTGACTTTGAAGCAAGCAGTTCGTGCTTATCGAGATGAGTACTTAACAGAACGAGGATTTGCTCGACTTAAAGGCTTCCCTCTCTCTTTAACTCCGATTTATTTACAATGGATTCTATAGAAAATTAATTATTCGCGAAGCATTACTCTTGCTGCATTAATGCTTCGAGTTGTGCCAGCAGTTTTTCTACTTGTGTTTTTTTCTTGGGGTCATCCCACAATTTAGCTTTTTTGAATCGTCGCAGGGTATCATCAACACGCTCTTTGAGGTCTGTCGTCTCTGTTTGAGAAGATGAGCGCGATTCAGACTGCTGCTCAATAACTTGGATTTTCTGTTTGATTTCGCTCAGGGATAGATTATGTTCAATTGCTATGTTTAGCAGTTCATCTCTGGTTTTTTCATTTTTAACTCGTGCGATCGCTCGTGCTTTAGTGTACTCAAGTTTCCCCGAACGCAAAACTGACAGCACATCAGACGGCAGACTAAGCAGTGGAAGGCGGTTGCGAACAAAAGAATCCCACTTCATGCGTCCTAAAGCTATAAATACCTCTTCAACAAGCAGAGTTTGAGAGTTACCCGTAACGTTACGGGTAATTTTACCTTTAGCTTCATTGTCCATTTTTTGCAGCAGTTTGACGGTTTCGTCAACGCTGAGTTCTAACCGCAACGCCAACAGTTCGAGGATACCTTCAGTTTCTTCTAGGGGGTTGAGGTCTTCACGTTGTAGGTTTTCAACGAGGCGTACTTGATATGTAGTCGCATCATCCATTTCCCTTGCAACAATAGGTACTTCGATTAATCCTGCCATTGTTGCCGCTCTGTAGCGTCGTTCCCCCGCTACCAATTCATAATTTCCTGCAGGCAGTGGACGTACTAACAGAGGTTCGAGAATACCTAATTCTTTGATCGAGCGTGATAATTCTTCAAGCTTTTGGGGGTCAAAGTAGCGCCGGGGTTGCGAGAAAGGCAGCTTGATTTTAGTAATGTCAATAGTGGAACTAGCATTGGCTTGATTATCAGGCTGCGTGGTATCTGCACTGCTACCGAACAGCAGTTCAACGGGTTTTTTGATGGCGGCGTAGGGTTCGTTACGCTTTTTATTCACTGTTTTACTTCGAGTTTATCTAAACTGTTGGCAATTTTTTTGAGTACGCTGACAGCAGAATGATTTTTATCAAACAATGCTAAAGGTACTCTACGCTCGGACGCATCGGCAAAAGCAATAGATTTTGGAATGGGTGGGTATACAGTACCAATATCTGATAGTTGTTCTTGCACAGCTTTCACAGTCCGAGACTCTTGGGCAGTGCGACCATCAAACATTGTGGGAACAAACCCCGCAAATTGTAAACTGGGGTTTGTATGACTGCGGACTTGGGCTACCGTACTAAGTAAAAGTTCTGTTCCTTTAAATGATTTAAACTGGCATTGTATCGGAACAAGAATGTGAGTAGCAGCAGTCAAACTAATAACACTGAGTAACCCTAAAGAAGGGGGACAGTCGATCAGAATAAAGTCGTAATTAGCCTGCACTGTGGCAAGTGCATTTTTTAGACGATATTCTCTGGCGATCGCACTTGCTAACTGCATTTCAGTAACCGCTAGGTTAATATCAGCAGGGACAAGCGCCATACCGTGAATCAGATCAGGATAGATAGGTAATGGCTTGTTGTCAACAATTGTTTGTTGGATACTTTGCTCTAATTCGTCGGGTTCAAGCCCCATGAAAGTAGTCAGGCTAGCTTGTGGGTCCATGTCTACCAACAAGACACGACGTTTTTTAAGTGCAAGGTGATAGCCTATATTTTGAGTAAGCGTGGTTTTAGCAACACCACCACTTTGGTTAAATAGCGTAATAATGCAGGTTTTGTTCTGTACACTCACAATAAAGTCCTTAAGTTAACAATAAAGTTCTTTTCCAGACAATAAAGTTCTTTAGCAACTGGCACAAGGGATATGGAACTATTTGGTTGTAGGGGGACAAAATCATTTACTGTCATTGTAAAGGGCTGCATACTCGTCCATAGACCAGTTAAAGACTTTATTATTTGGTAAGGAGAACGGCGATGTTGGTGCATAAATTGCCTCTAATAGAGCTAATCCATCTGCGCCAATCGTACTGCCTAAAGCTTCTCGCTCTGAATCCAATTTAGGTAAACGATAGTTTTCTACTCGACGACCGTAGCGGTCAAACCAATCTGGTTGAATGTGGGCAGTTAACCACTCTGGTACGGCTACTGCTAAACTATCCAGGGCAGAACGCATTCCTTCTCCTAATGTTTCTAGTCGATTCAAGGAGCGAATTGCTGCCAGCACATGAGTCGAATCTGTGCGCTGTCGTCGATGGGTTTTTAATAGTCATGCGTGACTGTAACTGGCTCAAAATTATGTTAAGTAGCTTTTGCTCCAAACCAGAGTTAACTAGCCTTTTACGAAACTCAGATAAAACTGAAAAATCAAAGCCAGGGTCAGTTAACGGTAAGCTTAAAGTATATTTCGGTTCTTGGCAACTTTTGGTGATCTCGCTTGGGTAAGGCAGAGGATTGTAACCAGACCCAAAAGTTGTCAGGGTCTGGAAGCATAAGCGAGGATTTTAGGGACTGAAACCTTATTGTTGCGTTAATTAATTGTCAGCAAGTCCAAACTAACGGAAGCATAACTTGTCCTATTACGCAAAATGGAAGCATAAACCGTTGTGACTTAAAGGAAATGTTTGCCGCAATGGCAAGCTTTTACTTTAATTTGATTGCGGCTTCTTGATACTTTAAACAGTATCTAGTAGTCTATGAAACAAAAATTGCTGTAAATCTGATAAAATTCTCAATCATTTAGTATAATTATTTACAATATGGTCAATGAACAAGCGGCTTACTTTTAGTTCAATTCTGAACAAGCGGCAGAATTTTACTTTAAAGAGTGGAGAAAACTCACTGTCTCCCTGGATGGCGATCGCAACCGAAATAGTTCAGTTTTAACTAAAATGTTGCCATGAGTTCAAAACTTAGGTAAAAGCTTGCCGTTTGTTCTGAACACTTTTTCAGTAAATATGCTTGGTTTAAGGAAGTTTGATAATAATTCCAGCCATTTTTACCCTATAAACCAACAGGCTACTGTCTAAAGTATGAGATTACCGGAGTGAAATTAAAGTAAAAGCTTGCCGTTGCGGCAAAGAATTCCTTTAAGTCACAATTAGGGTATTAATCCTTAATGTTTCATTATTAGGAATTATTTTTGAATCATCAGATACTTCATCTTGAAGTGGGTAAGATGGGTGGGAACGAAGCCGAATTAAATAGAAACCATCTTTTTCTACTATGGAAGTTGTGTGTTTTGCTTCCTTTATCTGATACCAAATGACGGGAAAACTAGAACGATTATATATTGTTAAATAGATATCATAGTTATTTAGTAATAATGGATTTATCTGGAAATTTAAAGAGTATCCCTGATAAATCACTCCATAGAAAAACTCGTTATTTGTATCTCCAACAGGTAAATATTCTTTCTGAACCCATTTTTGGGGTACCCATTTTTGGCAAATTAGTAGAGTGAATATGTAATAATTAAGACATCGGTAAAAAATATTATCTCGTTCTGCTAAATTTTTGAGGTAATCATTGATATCATCATTGTTAATTGATTGAGTATTAATAATTTGATTTCCATCTACATTGATAGCTGGTAAATCAACCATAGCAGCCCAACGATAGTATCTTATTCCTAAAGTATATTTTCCGGGATTAAGTTTTAATTGATACCATTGTTCCCGGAAATTTGAACTATGAAATGCTATATGTGTGATGGCTTTTGCATTAGGAAAACTATAAATACCGATCGTCCATGATTCAGCTGAATCTAGACAAGATTTTACATCTATGGCTAATGATTCTTTGACATCAAATGGGCCAGCTCCAGCAGCGACTGCATGGGGGTTCCAACGAGGTCCAGTAACTAGAATAGATGCTAATATTAAAGGATTTATTAGTACTTTATCAGAGTATATTAGCCATTTTAAATCTGTTTTTTTGTTTAAATGTACATTAATATTTGCGAGAGTACGTATTAATAGTCTCACCGTTTTAAAAAATATCAAAGATAAAAAAGCCAGTGGGATTTCCCACAAAAGTTCTATATTTAAAAGGTTTTCGCTATTTCTCATTGATTAATTACCTTATGGTGTTATAAAAAATTTAATCATAAGTAATCAAGCGCAAATGATATCATTAGTATAATTGCGACCCACAATAATTATGTTCAATCATTAATGCTAAAGCAGAAGCGGATTCAATGTGGAGATTGTGTCCTCCAGAAACAAAAACTAGTTTTGCTTGAGCCATAGCCATTTGCTGTTGTTGCAAGTCTTCTGGACGATTTAGTTTACTGCTATCTCCATAGACTAATGTGGTAGGAATTTGAATATGTTTGAGCATTTCTAGATATTGGGATCGGCCTCCATTAAAACTGTTAAAATTTAGAGTAGAACGAGTCCGAAGAATAGGGTCCCAACTCCACCTGACTCCGCCTTCACAGGGTTTTGTTGTCCGTTGAGCGAGGATATAGGAAAATTCTTTTGACAAAGCAGGTGTAGCTTGACGCAATCTCCTAGCAGCTGTTTCTACATCTAGGAATATAGGATGTTGAGGACAAGAGGCAAAATATTCTAAAAAAGTTGTTAGTTGATGAATTGGCTTTTGTTTGTCCTCTTCAGGAGGTAATGGAGGTTCAACTAACATTAAGGCTTTCACCTTCTGAGGTCGCACACTAGCAATCATTGCGCCTAGCATTGCTCCCATAGAGTGACCTACAAGAAACAAAGGTTGGTCTGGTAATTCCTGAATCACCCGATCTATTTGAGCCAAAAAGGTTAGAGAATTATAAGAAGTGACCATCTCTAAATGAGTTGAACGTCCATGACCAAATAGATCAGGAGCTACTACCCGATAACCTTTTGCAACCAGCGGGAGTGCTACTTCTTGCCAAGCCAATCCTTGTTCCAAAATTCCATGAATACACAGAACTATAGGATTATCTGGGGAACCCCAGCTACATATACAAGTCTGATTTCCTTTGAACTCTAAGAACTTTTCATCCATAGACTGCTCCTTGTTTGGTGCAGTTAAAGAAACTTCTCCCTGTGACTGTTCATTACTGGCAATATTTGAGAGAGAGTCCATTTGGTTAGGTAATTCATAATTGAATTGCTTAACAAGCTGTCGTGTTTTCTCCCCTAACCAATGAGGTAATTCAATAGTTTTCCACTTGTCTGCTAAACTCGCATCCACAAAATCATGTTTGAGAAAGTTGGGATCGCTGATTGACAAGGAACTTTTATAAATACCCTCAGTCATGCGATCGCCATCATAAGGTTGCAAAATTGCAGGATCAAAATTAATTTGCAAAAAATCGCACAGTTGAGCTCCTATCTCCGAGGGTTTCTTGACCAAGTCTTCATAAAAAATCTGATGACAACGCTCTGGTTCTATCTGAGCTAGAAAGTCTAAAATATTCTGATTACTATTAGTCCATACCTGCTCTGCAACTTGGTAAGGATTTTCATCACCTAACCCTGCCATTTTTTGCATCCGCATCCGCACAAATGACTCAATAACTGAATAGGGATGGCGAACTAAGTGAATGTATTTGGAGTTAGCGAATATAGCTTCTCCTCGTTCTAAGATGGCACGATTCACAGCATAAGCAGGAGATTTATCTACTAGTAACCGGGGAGCTATATTTTCCTGGAGCTTCCGATATACCTCCTGAATAGATAAATTCTGCAACTCCATATCTTTAATTACAGCCTGACTAGCTGTTGCATCTAGATGGAGAATTTCCATTAAAGCTTTCTGTAGCCCTTCACCCAAGTGCGAAAAGTTGAGTTGTTCCCCCCGCTCTCTCATATTATTAAAGGCTAAAAGATGCAATTCTGGTGGTGAAAATAAAGCAGGATGACCAGCCAACATTACCCTGAGCAAAGTAGAACCAGACCGAGGACTAGAAAGGATAAATATAATCCCAGGGAGACGCTCTGAACTTGGAATCAGAGCAGGAGAATTGAAGATTGATTTGGCCTCGAAGAGTTCTAAAGTTGGTGGAGATGATTGCTGTGAGTTCAGGGTAATAGTTTTGTTTCCCAGTTCAGCACTTAAATACTTGGTTAGATAATCTATTCTAGGTCTTTCATAAAACTCTCTGGGGTAAATTATAAAGTCTAAATCGCGGCTAAGTTGATTGATGACTTCCATAGTCATAAGAGAATCCATACCCAATTCGATGAGATTAGCATCAGTAGGAATCTCTGATACTTGGATTCTTAGAGTCTTGGCTACTAGAGATTGCAGATAAATCCTTAATATCTCTTGATGTTCAGTTTCTGGTGCTGCTTTTAATTTCTCTAAAATTGCTTTTTCATTCTGCTGTTTAAATGCAAGTTGCTGTTGTAATTTTTCCCTATCTAACAGTTCCAAAAGTAATGAACTTGAATTTTCTAAATTCCATTGTTCCGCCAAAATTGACCAATCGGCGGGTATTACCCCCACCTGTGATTGAGATTGGTTGAGTATAAGTTGCTCTAATACTTGCAGTCCTTGTGTTGGAGAAATAGCACCTATCCCAGATGTTTTCATCCGGCTTTGATGCTGACTAGTTACACGAGTAGCCATCCCACTTTCAGACCATGCTCCCCAGTTAATGCTTAATCCAGATAATCCCATCCGACGACGATTATGAGCCAAAGCATCCATAAACGCATTAGCAGCAGCATAGTTTCCTTGACTAGCGGAACCTAGTAAGGAAGCTGTGGAAGAGAAGCAAACAAAGAAGTCTAGTGAGAGGTGTTGAGTGAATTGATGCAAATACCAAGCACCGTTTACCTTGGGTCTCATTACCTTAGTAAAACGCTCCCAACTCATTTGATGTATCATCCCATCGTCCAAAACTCCAGCTGCATGAATTACGCCGAGCAATGGAGGTAAGGATGTCTCAATCTGCTGTAGAATTCTTATCACATCTTGTTCGACGGAGATATCTGCACACAAAACATGAATTTTAGCTCCTAATTGTTCTAAATGCTCAATTTTGAGCTGCGCTTGTTCCGAAGGTTGGCGACGACTAATTAAAACTAAATTTTTGGCACCCTTGGATACCATCCACTCAGCTGTATGTAATCCTAAAGCTCCCATACCTCCAGTCATCAGATAAGTTGCATCAGAACGCAATGATAAGGGTGCAAACTCTTGCAGAGATTGTTTGACTAAACGAGCTACATATGGTTTGCGATCGCGCAGAGCTAGATGATCTTCTTTTTGATGATCGGCTAAAAGTTGCAGTAATATTTCCGCCTCATCTTCTGAACTCTGTGGATCTAAATCTATCAAACCACCCCATATTTGCGGATGTTCACAAGAGATAACTCGACCTAACCCCCACAAAGATGATTGAGTGACTGCTATTTGCGCTGTGTTTGATAGAACCGGCTGAGATCCTCTAGTGACCAGCCACAATTGGGGTAAAGTATTCTTGGAGTTTTTAACTATAGCCTGTAACAAATACAGTACACTACCACACGCCCAAAGTTGCGCTGACTCTAAAGCAGAAATCGTTAAATCTTGCTCACAATTCTCATCTAAACTCCACAGATGAATTATCCTTTTTACAGGTAATATACTTGTTTCGATTATTTCTTGATAAAGTTGTTCAAATTCTTGGGGATGTTCAGGATTAATGTTATAAATTCCTCTTTGATGGCTATGATAAATATCGGCTCGATAAACTAAACTACATTCATGTCCTTGGTTTTGCAATTGAGTCATTAGAGTTTCGCCCAACCCTTTTGAATCAGCAAAAATTAACCAGTGACTGAGTTGAAAATTCGGCTTTTGCTGACCAATATTTATATTTACAGGTTGCCACTGGACTGCATAGAGCCAATCTTTGATAGTATCTATTATTAATTGCTGCTGCTGTTTTTGAGATAATACTGCTAATAAATCCGTTAATAATTTTAATTGTTCTGGTGAAAAATTACCAGATTTTTGTAGTTGTTGAAGTAACTCTGCGGTATATCCTTGGCTGAGTAATTTGACAATCGAAGTATTTTCCGACTTGATGGCACCAGATAAAAGTTTTTGTAGACTTTGGATTGGTTCTCTCGGATAAAGTTGCCGTTGGAACGGATAACTTGGCAACATTACTTTAGAACAAGCATAACCTCGTTCCAACTCTAACCAATCTATTTTTGCTCCTTGCACATACAACTGTGCTACACTAGAGAGCATTTGTTGCCAATCACTTTGGGTTGAATGTAAAGAAGACAGCCAGACCCCTTGATTTGCTGGTAGACATTGACGACCCATGCCCAATAGTATAGGCTGAGGTCCGATTTCTAAGAAGACTGTATAACCTTGCTGATGTAGCGTTTGCAGACCCTGAGTAAATCTTACAGGTTGTCTAATATGATCTACCCAGTACCGATATGTGGCCATGCTTTCATCAGCTAGGTTGCCAGTCACATTAGATATTAAGGGAATTCGAGGCTGACGGTAGCTGATTTGTTGAGCCACTGCTGCAAATTCCCTGAGCATCGAATCCATTAGTGGTGAGTGGAAAGCGTGGGATACTTGTAAGCGTTTGAGCTTGATGTCTTGGGATTCTAAACTGCGACAAATTGCGCCAATTGCTTGACTGTCCCCAGAAATTACAATACTCTCAAGACCGTTAAAAGCAGCAATGGCTACTTGTGAAATATAAGGTGCGATCGCTTCTCTTACCTGAGACTCCGATGCCATCACCGATACCATTTCACCACCTGGGGGTAATTGTTGCATTAACCGTCCCCTAGTGGCAATCAGCTTGAGACCATCTTCAAGACTAAAAACTCCAGCTACAGTTGCAGCCACATATTCGCCCACACTGTGACCCATTACCACATTTGGCTCGATTCCCCAGGATTTCCATAACTGCACTAAGGCATATTCCAGAGCAAACAAAGCCGGTTGAGCGTATGCGGTTTGATTCAGAAGATGAGATTGTTCTCCTACTACTTTAGCGGGATAAAGCACCTCTAGTAGAGGGATTTTTAAGTCAGGTTGGAGAATGCGATCGCATTGCGCCAAAGCTTCACGAAAAATCGGTTGAGTCTGGTATAGTTCCCATCCCATTCTTACATACTGAGAGCCTTGACCTGTAAACAAGAAAGCTATTTTTGGTTGACTGCTGGTGCTGCGGAGTTGACCACAGAACATTAGATCCCCGGCTTCTTCCAGAGCTAGGGGATCTTGTAATCGCCCCAATTTTTCCTTCAATTCGGCTCCTGAAGTAGCCAGCACCGCCAGACGATACTGAAAATGAGACCGTCCAGTATTAGTGGTGTAACAGATATCGGACAAACTTTGTGCTGGATGAATTTCCAGATAATTGCGATAAGAACTGGCTAAATCTCCCAGAGCCTTTTGAGTTTTCGCTGATAGCGTTAGTAAATGAACAGGACGTTCTTTTGATTGTTTACCTTTAACCTGTTTTGGAGCTTCTTCTAAGATGACATGAACGTTGCTCCCACTCATCCCAAAGGAACTTACGCCGGCTATGCGGGGTTTTTCTTCCCTCACCCAAGGCATTCCTCTAGTGGGAACGACCACAGCAATTTTATGCCAAGGTATGTAAGGATTAGGCTCAGTAAAATGCAAATGAGGTGGTATCTCTTGATGGTAAAGCGACAGCACAACTTTCATCAAAGATAAAACACCAGCCGCCGCCTCTAGGTGTCCGAAGTTGGTCTTGACTGAACCAACTACCAACGGTTGATTGTGAGGACGATTATGGCCATATACTGCTGCTAAGGATTCTAGCTCAATCGGGTCGCCAAGGGATGTTCCTGTGCCGTGAGCTTCCACATAACTCACCTGATGCGGCTCTACTCTCGCATTTTGTAGTGCTTGCTGGATGACTTGCTGTTGAGCTTTTTTGTTAGGCACAGTTAAACCACTACTAGGTCCATCGTGGTTGGTAGCCGAACCGCGAATCACTGCTAAAACCGTATCTCCATCGGCTATGGCATCTGAAAGACGCTTCAGGACTACCATACCACATCCTTCTCCCTGACCATAACCATCTGCCGCAGCCGCAAAAGTTTTACAACGACCATCAGGAGCCAGCGCCTTCATCTTGCACCGAGCTATAGTGTTTCCTGGGGACAGAATCAAATTGACTCCGCCCACGAGGGCAAGATTACATTCTTTTAAACGCAAACTTTGGCAAGCCAGATGCACGGCTACTAAAGAGGAGGAACAAGCCGTATCTAACTGAATGTTTGGGCCTTGCAAACCCAGCAGATGAGAAATACGACCCACGGCAACGCTACGGGCAACACCTATACCAGTGTAACCATCCACAGAAACGGAAGTCTCTTGATTTTTGCTGGATGAAGTAACTAATTTTGTAACTGCATTGATTGTTAAGTTATACGTATGATCATCAGTGGAAATACCTACGTATACACCAGTAAGGCTGTTTCTCAACTTATTTGCTGCTAGCCCTGCATTTTCTAGAGCTTCCCAGGTCACTTCTAACAGCAACTTCTGCTGGGGGTCTAAACTCGCCGCTTCCCGAGGCGACATCCCAAAAAACTGAGGGTCGAACTGGTCAACTTCTGGAATAAAGCTACCATATCGGGTGTATGCCTTGGCAGGAGCTTCAGGATCTGGGTCGTAAAAGTCCTCAACATCCCAGCGATCTGATGGTATTTCGCTAACAGCATCCACACCCTCGTGGAGTAAACGCCACAATGAAGCGGGGTCGTTGGCGTTCCCAGGAAAACGGCAACCCATGCCAATAATGGCAATTGGTTCTGTTTTTTCCCGATCAACTGCTTCTAGCTTATGATGAACTTGCTCTAAAAGCTCAAACAACTGCTGGGATGAAAGAGGTTGATTCACGCTATACCTCCTTGTTGAGTAGGTTTTGGATCTGTTTAAATTTTTCTATAATCGCGTCTGTTGGTATTTCTGGGGAAGTTGTTTGTTTCTCTCCAGAAATAAATGCTGGTGGTTGTTGTTTCCCATTGTTGGCAATCTCAACCGTCGCGGCTAGTTTTTCTGCCAAAACCTCTGTGACTAAATACTCAGCTAAAGAGTCAATATTAGAGTATTCAAACAAAATCGTGGTAGAAACTGCACACCCCAAACTGGTTTGCAGCAAATTTCTTAACTCTAAAGCCAGCAAAGAATCCATCCCCATATCAAAAAATCCTAATTGCGGGTCTAGCATTTGAGAGTCAGGGAATCCTAGTAACTTACCCACAACACCCTGGAGGAAATTTGTCATTAGTTGGGGGCGATCGCTAGCTTTAGCTACTTTGAGTTGTGCTAAAAACTCGTTGGTCTGAGTTTCTTTTGCTACATTATCTTCATCGATAAATGCCTCCAATACAGGCATTTTCATCCCTGCTGGCAATTGTGTCACAAACACAGACCAGTTCACAGGAAATACCCCTACAGAGGTAGCCGATTCTGCCAACAACTGCTCCAAAATTTGTAACCCTTGGGCTGGAGGAATGCTACTCATACCCAAAGAGCGAATGCGGCTCTGGAACTGATCTGCTAACCGAGTAGCCATACCGCCTTCTCCCCAAGATCCCCAGTTCACGCTCAATCCTGGTAAACTGAGCGATCGCCGATGAGCTGCCAAGCCATCAAGAAAAGCGTTAGCGGCTGCATAATTACCTTGACCTGTTGAACCCAACAAAGATGCTGCTGAGGAGAAACACACAAAGAAGTCCAACGCTAACTCCTGAGTTAATTTGTGCAGATACCATACGCCTTGAATTTTGGGAGCCATGACTTTGATAAACCGTTCCCAGCTCATCTGCTGGAGAACCCCATCATCCAACACTCCCGCCGCATGAATCACACCTCGTAATGGCGGTAGAGATGCATTCGCCTGTCTGATAATCTTGGCTGTATCTTCTTCAACAGAAACATCACCTAACAGCACGCAAACTTCTACTCCGGCTTGCTCGATTTGAGTGATGATTTGTTGTGCTGTCTGTGAGGGTTGACCACGCCCAGTGAGTACCAAATGTTTAGCACCCTTATCCGCCAACCACTTAGCCAATTGTAATCCCAAAGCACCTAGTCCACCAGTAATCAAGTAACTGCCTTCAGGAACAATGGTGATCTCTTGCTTTTGTTCGGTGGTTGTCTGTCGGCGTACCAGTCGCGCTACCCGACGTTCTCCCTGACGGTAAGCAATCTGGTTCTCGTCGTCTTGTGAGTTCAGTTCTTGACGTAGCAACCTCACCAGTTCTTCTGCTTTGGTGTTCGATTCCAAGTCAAGTAACCGACATTGCAGTTCTGGATGTTCCAAACTGACTACCCGACCTAATCCCCACACTGGTGTTTGTTGCACTTGCACTGCTTCCTTGTCTGTACCCACACTCATCGCACCTTGGGTGACTACCCACAGAGGGGCTACTTGTTTTTGGGTCTGTATCAAGGCTTGCACTAGATGCAGCAAACTCGCACAACCATATTCTAGGGCTGTTTTTAACTGACTGTTGGTTGTTGCTAAACTCCACAGATGCACAATTCCCTGGAGTTGTGAGTTTTGAGCAATGTCACCCAACAGCAGTTTAAATTCTTCTGGCGCAGTGGGATTGAGTTGGTAATGTTTTTCGTCTATCTTTTGATAACTGGAACCAGGAGATACAATCACACATCCTGCACCCAATTTCTCGACTAATTCTTTGGCTACATCACCAGGTTCTGCAAATAATAACCAGTTTCCTGTTGTCCGCTGCTGATCTATGGAAGTTGAATGTTTTTGGGGCTGCCATTCTAATTCGTAGAGCCAGCGATTTGGTGTCACCTCTGAGTAAGATGTCAGTTGCGCTAATCTTTGTTGATTCCACTCAGCTATTTGCTCTGGAGATAACTGCTCTTGCTTTTGAGCTGTTAGCAATACATAGCTGGCTATTCCTTTGCTGAGAACTTTGCCTAATTGATAGTAGGATTTAAACCCTGATTTGACGTTCTCGTTGCGATTTCTGGCATACAACTGCTGCAAACGTTCCTCAAAGTCTGGGTCGTACAAAAAATTAGATATCTCTGGACTGACATCAATAGCTGCAACTAACTGGAGATGATGTTGAGATAGTAACTCTACCCACTCTGATTTAGTAATAAAGTAGGAAGATGTTTCCTGATGATCGATAGACAATTCGCTGTTAGAGATGAAATCTGCTAACACTAAATAACCTTTTTGGTGCAAATGATTACCGATATTCGTGAATAATGATTTTTTATCGAAAATGTGGTGTGCTACTTCAAACCCGAATACCAAATCATAACGATCAGGAAATTCATCTTTAGTACTATCACGATTAAATATTTTTACCCGCCCTTGGAGTTGATTTTCTGCAACTTTGGCACTACCGAGTTTGGCTTGTTCGCTGGAAATCGTGTAGCCATTCAATTGTAGATGCTCATGTTTTTTGGCTAACTGAATTAAATCCGAAGCGTATCCGCAGCCAAAGTCTAAAACTTTTTTGCAAGCTGAGAAATCAACTTCAGCAAACAATAATTTTCTCAACTCTTTTTGAGAATCAACAATCATCTGACGTGATTTTTCTTGATTCGGCTCTGTGAGACATTTAATCCAAGAAAAACCAGGAACTTTTTCTGGGAATAAACCAAAGGTCAAGAATGCTGATTCCGATCTGACATCTGCTTGATTTCCCGCTTGCTCTTGACCCAAAATTGCTACAGCATTGTAATATTCGTGAACTATACCCCCTTTGAATTCCAGATAATTTTGCTGCCGTTTCACCAAAAGTTCTAGTAGCTTTGGCAGTAATTGTCGCTCTTGTTCGCTCAGTTCCCCAGCTAGTTCTAATTCCTTTGCTAACCCCTCGGTTTCACCTTGGTTGAGCAATTGCACAATTGGTGTGGAAACAGTTTTATCCTTGTTTTCTACCACTTCATGCCAATAGCGTTGGCGTTGAAATGGATAGGTTGGGAGTAATACTTTGCGCCGGGAATAATCACGGTCAAATCCTGACCAGTCTACTGCTACTCCTTGTGTGTATAGTTGCCCTAAACTAGAGAGCATTTGTTGCCAATCTTCTTGAGGCGGACGTAATGAAGGCAACCATAATCCCACATTTTCTGGCAGACATTGACGACCCATGCCCAAGAGTATTGGCTTAGGTCCGATTTCCAAGAACAGTTTATATCCTTGCCGATGAAGGGTTTGCATACTCTGAGCAAAATGCACAGGTTGCCGGACATGCTTCACCCAATATTCAGGGGTGGCAATGTTTTCTGTTGCCTCTTGTCTAGTAATATTAGAGATTAAGCGTATGCGAGGCTGACTGTAGGTGACTTCTTTGGCTACGGCTTCAAAATCCGCAAGCATCGGTTCCATTAGCGGGGAGTGGAAAGCATGGGAAACCTTTAGGGGTTTGGTTGTGATTCCCATCTCTGCGAAATTGCGACAAATTGCTTGGATCGCTTCACCAACACCGGAAATCACAATGCTGTCGGCACCATTGATGGCTGCGATCGCTACCTTGTCTGCATAGGAGGCAATTACCTCTTTTACCTGCGACTCTGATGCCAACACCGATACCATCTCTCCACCACTGGGTAACTGCTGCATTAATCTTCCCCTAGCTGCAATCAGTTTCAGTCCATCTTCTAGGCTGAATACTCCTGCTACGGTTGCTGCCACATATTCCCCGACACTATGACCCATGACCACATCTGGTTGGATGCCCCAAGATTGCCACAACTGCGCTAAGGCATATTCTATTGCAAATAGAGCTGGTTGAGTGTATGCAGTTTGATTTAGAAGTGAGGAATTTTCTACCAGTGTTGTTGATTGTGGATAAAGCACAGATAACAAAGGCTTATCTAAGTATGAGCGCAGAATTTGGTCGCATTCCTCCAAGGTTTTCCGAAAAGTAGGTTGAGTTTGGTATAGTTGCCTACCCATATTTACATACTGGCTACCCTGACCTGTAAACAGAAAAGCTACTTTGGGTGAACTTGTACTGTTAGATATTTGACCAGAAAATATCTCTGTAACTTCTTTACCTACTGTGATGTCGCTGAGTTTTGTAGCGAGTTCAGCTTTATCAGAGGTAATCACTGCGAGTCGATGATTGAAATGAGCACGCCCTGTATTGGCCGTGTGACAGATGTCTTCTAGCTCTAATTCTGGATTATTTTCCAAATGATGGGCATAAATACTAACTAAATCTACCAAAGCCTTTGGAGTTTTTGCTGAGAGAGATAATATCTGTAATTTACGCTCTAAAGAGTTTTCAGGTTGGACTTGTTCTGGCGCTTCTTCCAAGATTATATGAACGTTTGTCCCACTAATTCCGAAAGCACTGATACCTGCCATTCTACTTTGATTACCTACATTCCAGGGAATTGCTTTGGTGGGAACGACCAGAGGAAGTTGATGCCAAGGAATATGGGGATTGGGTTTGTTCAGGTGCAAATGGGCTGGTATTTCTTGATTATGAAGGGATAAAACCACCTTAATCAAACCGCAAACTCCTGCGGCTGCTTCCAAATGCCCGAAATTGGTTTTTACTGAACCAACTACCAAGGGTTGATTTATCGGGCGGTTTTTGCCATAAACTGCTGCCAAAGACTCTAGCTCAATCGGGTCTCCAAGGGATGTTCCTGTCCCGTGAGCTTCCACATAGCTCACCTGATGCGGCTCCACTCTCGCATTTTGTAGTGCTCGCTGGATCACTTCTTTCTGAGCCATCTGATTGGGAACTGTCAGACCGCTGCTAGGACCATCATGATTGACAGCTGAACCTCGAATCACCGCTAAAACCGTATCTCCATCGGCTATAGCATCCGAGAGACGCTTCAGGACAACCATACCACATCCTTCTCCCTGACCATAACCATCTGCCGCAACATCAAAAGTTTTACAGCGACCATCTGGAGCTAAGGCTTTCAACTTGCAACGAACGATAGTGCTGAGAGGCCATAGAATCAGATTTACTCCGCCTGCAAGGGCGAGATTGGATTCTTGAGAACGCAAACTTTGGCAAGCTAGATGTACAGCTAGTAATGAAGAGGAACAGGCAGTATCTACTTGAATATTCGGCCCTTGTAAGCCAAGGAAGTGAGAAATACGACCTACAGCCATACTACGGGCGTTACCTGTGCCAATGTGGGCATCCATGAAGGAGATGTTCTCCAGACTCATATTCCGTTGGGCATAGTCGTCTGTGCAAATGCCCACATATACACCTGTTTGGCTATTTCTGAGTTTTGTTGGTGTTTGTCCGGCATTTTCTAGAGCTTCCCAAGTAACTTCTAAAAGCAGTCTTTGTTGGGGGTCTAAACTAGTTGCTTCTCTGGGGGAAATTCCAAAAAATAGGGGATCGAACTGGTCTACTTGCTGGATAAAACCACCTTGTTTTGTGTAGGTTTTCCCCGGTGCATCAGGATTAGGATCATAGTAAGCATCAACATCCCATCGGCCTGGTGGGACTTCTGTTACAGCATCAATACCTTTATGTAATAAATTCCAGAATGAGTCAGGGTCATTTGCATTACCTGGAAATCGGCAACCCAGACCAATAATTGCGATAGGTTCAGTTTTTTCTTTATTGACTGCTTCAAGTCTAGTTCGCATTTCTTTGATAGTTTGAAGCACTTGCTGGGAAGAAACAACTTGTTGCCCTGTCGTTAAATTATTAGTCATTTTACATTCCCTGGTTAAGTAAAAATTCAATTTCTTTCAGTTCATCTTGAAGAGCCGTCGCGATTATTTCCTCCGTAATAGCATTCGCGATCACATCTTCAGATAGAAGTTCTATTTCACCATTAATCAGAGTTCCTTGGTTGGAATTTTCATAATATTTATCAATCTCCAATTTTTCCTCTAACTCTCCCACAAAAATCTTTGTGATTAAATATTTAGCCAGTTCTTGAATATTAAAATGTTCAGACAATGTTGTGACTGCAATAGCACAACCTAAACTTGTCTGTAATAAATCTCTGAGTTCGAGCATCATCGAATAGTTCATGCCCATGTCAAAGAATCCTAACTGTGAATCTGGGCTTTGGGAGTCATGAAATCCTAACAATGTACCAACCACACTTTGCAGGTAATTTATCATTAGCTGGTGGCGTTCCGTCTGGGGAGTTTTCTCAAGTTGTTGTAAAATTTCTGAATATGGTTCTGACAATTGACCATATTCTTGCGACCGCTTAGTTAAAATATTTAAGAGTTTAGGTAGTAATTTTTGCTCTTGTTCGGTCAGTAGTTCCGATAAATTCAACTCCTGTGCTAACTGCTCTGGATCAATTTCATTCAGTAGTTGAGCAATGAGATTTAGGCTATTTTCTAGGGTATCTTTTTGATGCTTATGTTCAGATGCTTCCAGCCAATAGCGTTGCCTCTGAAATGGATAAGTTGGCAGTACCACTTTATGACGGGAATAATCTTTGTCAAACCCCAACCAATCCACCTTTAAGCCTTTTATATACAAATGCCCTAAACTAGAGAGCATTTGTTGCCAATCTTCTTGCAGAGGGTCTAATGAAGGCAACCATAATCCTGCATCCTCTGGTAGACATTGACGACCCATTTCTAAAAGTATTGGCTTGGGTCCAATTTCCAGGAACAGTTTATATCCTGACTGATACAGGGTTTGCATACTCTGACCAAAATACACAGGTTGCCTGAAATGCTCTATCCAATATTCAGGAGTGGAGATTTCTGGTGTTGCCTTTTCTCCAGGAAGATGAGAAATGATTGTTATCTGAGGCTGACTATAGGTGACTTCTTGGGCTACGGCTGCAAACTCTCCTGGCATGGATTCTATTAGCCTTGCCCTAGCTGCAATCAGTTTCAGTCCATCTTCTAGGCTGAATACTCCTGCTACGGTTGCTGCCACATATTCCCCGACACTATGACCCATGACCACATCCGGTTTGATACCCCAAGATTGCCACAACTGCGCTAAGGCATATTCTATTGCAAACAGAGCTGGTTGAGTGTATGCGGTTTGATTTAGAAGTGAGGAATTTTCTACAAGTGTTGTTGACTGTGGATAAAGTACTGACAACAAAGGCTGCTTTAGGTAGGGGCGCAGAATTTGGTCGCATTCCTCCAAGGTTTTCCGAAAAGTAGGTTGAGTTTGGTATAGTTGCCAACCCATATTCACATACTGGCTACCCTCACCTGTAAACAGAAAAGCTACTTTTGGACTTTCCCCTTTAGCTTTTCCTCTGATTACTCCATTTGTCTGATTAACCTTGAGAAAAGCTTCCAGTTGTTTCTGTAATTCAACATTAGATTCAGCTACTACCGCTAATTTTTGTTCAAAATGGGCGCGTCCAGTATTAGCTGTAAAGCAAATATTTGCTGTTAATACTTCTTGATTGGATTGCAAATATCCTTGATATTTTTTGACTAATTCTCCCAAAGCCTGCTCATTCTTGGCCGAAAGAGTTAAGATGTGCAAAGGACGCTCCACTCCTGCCCTCTGAGTCTTTGGCTGTGGCGCTTCTTCCAGAACCACATGAGCATTCACACCCCCAACCCCAAAGGAGCTTACACCAGCGCGCCGAGGTACTACTTCCCCTGCTAGGGTTTTTAACTGCTGCCATTCTTGGGTTTCAGAGACTATATAAAAGGGGCTATCCTCTAACTCAATACGTGGATTTAATTGCTGAAAATTGAGAATCTTGGGCAATTTTTTCTGCTTCATTGCCAAGAGGACTTTAATCACCCCAGCTATTCCTGCTGCTCCTTCCAAATGTCCAATATTGGTTTTAACTGTCCCTAGACCACAATAGGGTTTTGCAAATCCTGGCAGCTTATACTGTTGATACAGTTGTTTAAACCCTCGTTTTAGGGCATTAATTTCAATTGGATCACCCAAGGGAGTACCAGTGCCATGAGCTTCAATATAGGAAACTGTATTCGGGGCGACATTGGCTTTGGTATACGCAGCACGCACCACTTGGGCTTGTGCATAAATACTGGGAGAAGTCAAAGTTCGTGATTTTCCACCATGATTCACCGCAATCCCTTTAATTACACCATAAATATGATCTTTATCCTCAATAGCTGTTGCCAGAGGTTTTAATAAAATTATCCCTGCTCCTTCCCCCCTTACATACCCATCTGCATGACTGTCAAAACTATGACACTGTCCTGTTGGGGACAACATCCCTAGTTGACTCATTTGCAGGTATCCTATCGGTAAATTCATGACACTAATTCCACCCACCAGTGCTATTTCACAGTCCTTTGCTTTCAGAGCATTCATTGCCAGATGGAGTGCTACTAGTGAACTGGAGCAAGCGGTGTCTACAGGAACACTCGGACCGCGAAAATCAAAGAAGTGAGAAATTCTGTTAGGAATCATGCAAGTCCAAGTTCCTGTTCCCAGATGTCCCTCGATGTTTTCTTGATTCTGGTTAAAATAAAGAATTGAATCGTAATTACAAGCTCCAATAAAAACACCAACTGGGCTTCCTGATAGTTGAAATGGTGAATACCCAGCGTCTTCCAAACAAGACCAACTTAATTCCAGCATCAACCTCTGCTGCGGTTCGAGCATTTTAGCTTCACGAGGCGAGATGCCAAAAAACTGGGCATCAAACTCGTCAGCAGCCTCAATCAGTCCAGACCATTTACTAATAGTTTTATTTCGCTCTTGAGGATTGGGAGAATAATACTTCTGGGTATCCCACCTCTGGCGAGGAATTTCGGTGATGCTATTGACTCCTGCTTCCAGGTTGAGCCAAAATTGCTCGTAGTCATTTGCTCCGGGAAAGCGACAACCAATACCTATAATAGCGATCGCTTCACTCTTGTAGTACGTTGTGTCTTCGTTTTGGATGCTTATTTTCTTTTGGATTTCAACTAGGTCTTGGCTGGAAGAAAAGTCCTCTTTATATTGTTGGGAATTTTGATTCATCTCAAAACTTCGCTGTGCTGGGGAACCTTAGGTTTTTTAATAAAGGAGGAAGCAGGAAACACGCGTTTTAGCTTTTTATAATTTAGTATAAAAGGCGAGTTTAGCATAGCATTTAACACTATCCTGTAATCTTCAGGGGATAGCCCCTACTTGTCTAATTGGTATGTAAAGCAGGTAAGCTGAAAAAGGAATCTAAGAGAATGACCGTTAAAGCGTTATGAGTGCAGCAATGGTCACTCAAGGAGTGGGCTATGATGCGGGCAAGAAAATTAAAGGACGCAAGCGATTTATGACTGTTGATACGTTGGGGTTAGTCTTGCGAGTATTGGTCACTGCGGCCAATGTGGGTGAGCGTCAAGGAGGTCAAAAAGTTCTCAAGCGGGTCAAACAATCTAGCCAGCAAGTATCTCGTTTGACCACCATCTGGGTGGATGGTGGCTTTGATGGTGAGCCGTTTATGCAGTGGGTGGACTTTTGCCGTTGGATTGTGCAAGTGGTGCTGCGACCAGAACAAACCAAGGGTTTCGTGTTGCTCAAGCTCTGATCTCAACTTTATCCAAAATTAAGAACTCGGCTGTCCTTATCCGGCAAAAATCCTGGTTTTTTGGCAAATACTTTTTCCATGTCACTGATTTGCACTCAATTCCAAAAACTAGAATTACCGTCCAGTAATGGTTTCAGCGTCGGGTTTTGGTCTTCGTAAAAATGGATAAAGTCGATCTGAGAATGCTGGGCACTATATATTAATATCTTTATGTATTAAATTCAACATGAAACAACAAGGTGCAATTCTCTGGCTTACAGGGTTAAGTGGTGCGGGGAAAACAACTATTGCTCACGGTGTAGCCCAAGAACTGCAAAAGCGAAATTACCCAACAGAATTGCTAGATGGTGATATTGTTCGCACCCATCTTTCACAAGGGCTAGGCTTTAGCAAACAAGATAGAGATACAAATGTGCGTCGGATTGGCTTTGTGGCTAACTTGCTCAGTCTTCATGGCATAATTGTGATCGTTGCCGCTATCAGCCCATATCGTCAAGTTCGCTCCGAATTGAAACAGACGACTACCAACTTTATCGAAATTTATGTCCAAGCACCACTAGCAGTTTGTGAATCTCGTGATGTCAAAGGACTTTACGCCAAAGCCAGGGCGGGAGAAATCAAACATTTTACTGGCATTTCTGACCCCTACGAAGCACCAATTAATGCAGATATTATTTGTCAGACTGATAATTTTACAGTTGAAGAATGTGTTAATCAAGTGCTGCACTATTTAGAACGCCAAGGTTTAATTTCATTAGTAGAAAATAACAAATAGACTTGTCCGAAAACTCCAAAGCCATACTGTTCAAAGCTTTAAGGCAAAACTTTGATATTTGCGTAAAAACGTAGTGATCAGGCTTTTAGTTATTTGCTGTTAGTTTAGAGGCATAAAAATTAAATTCCTCTGTTTTAGGAGTTTTTGACTATTGTTAGAAGTTAATTTGGCAGAATTAAGCTGCCAATTCTCAGTCTAACTAATCCACAAACTGTTAGAAGAATAATCTGCTCATAAATCTCAAGATTCAATCGAAATCGCTCTCTACTTCGCCAGCCAAAATCTGATAATTTGACTTCTTTTGGGTCGTCAGAAAACCACATTCCCCCAATTTGAGCAATCCCGTAATCCTTGCCGTGGATGAAGAAGCGATGTAGATAGGAATCAGTCCATCCCATTAGTATCTAGATGATGTAGTGCAAATCGGCGATCGTGCTGTCACTGCGGATTTTGACTCTACGCCAAATCATCGGGCTGATGCCCAGGATAAAAATATGAAGCTGGTAGATGACAAGTTGCTCAGAATCTGACATTGGGTCATCTTACCGCATTGTCAGTCCCATCTCCCCCGAAAAAAATCGCTCTCTTTGACAGGTTCAATGGATACACAATGCCTGCGGCGA
Organism: Calothrix brevissima NIES-22; assembly: GCF_002367995.1. GTDB lineage: Bacteria > Cyanobacteriota > Cyanobacteriia > Cyanobacteriales > Nostocaceae > Aulosira > Aulosira brevissima. Next base: position 118,268 of record NZ_AP018211.1, on the reverse strand, counting down.
GCGTATCCATTACGAATTTCCTTACCAAATATGAATTTCATCATTTAATGATATGAATGTTCTCTACCTATTGATAGAGCCACTTCCTTGTGTAGACTACACAAAATTGATGTATAAGTTTAAAAATAAATTTATGTATATTTACTTTATTTTATGAATATCATCCATATTTATAATTACTTAGGATTATATATTTTATGTAGAGTTACACAATTAAAAACTAATTTTCAGTAATCAATTTATCCAGAATAAATCATAAATTCTGAAAAAGAATAAATTGATCATCTTCTCACATTAGGCTGATTATTAGTAGGATATATACAAGTTATTAAAGATATAGAAAACTTTGTTGTGATTCTCTATGTCTTCAATAAAGCTGTATCCACAACGCCATATACAGAAGTATTCGACTAATCTGTATCCTTTAGTAATTACTGCAAATGTGGCAATGGTCTTGGATGTAATCATCAACCACAGTCCCCTGAGCTTTTTAACATTTGGTTTAACAACATTAGGGACAGCAGTAATTATTTGGCGGCGTGAGTTAGATGGTCTGCTTAATTTTTGTACCAAGCTAAATCGGCGCTATAAATTCACTACACCTGCATTGACAATGCTAGGAACTTTTTCATTGTTAGATGCACTATCAACTCCCGCAAAAGCACAGTTCTTCCAAAATGCACAAACTTGGATGACATCAAACTTTACAGGTGCTGGTCAAGCTATTCCTTTAGTCTTTAACGTACTGCGTGGTTTATTTTTGATTTACTTGGGAATTTCTTTGGTAAAAGTCATACAATCAGCTCGTCAAGACGAAGATTGGCAGAATTTAGCCCGAACACCAATGATTATTCTAATTGCAGTGACTATGGGTGATATCTTGGCGAACTTAATTATTGGCAGTGGCGGTACAACTGGTTGAGGTCGAAAATGGTTGATAGTAAATCCAAAACACGCACTGTTAATACCACTATTGGTAAGCAGCCTAACATTGGGCCATTTCCATCCGATCAATTAATTCCTTGGGTAGTGATTTCTGGGGTTTCCTATTATTTATTTCATGGCTTTTTGCGACTTAACTGGATTTGGACTCTAACTCTAGCAACTTGGGGAATTTCGACTTGGTGGGTGCTGACTGCTAACGGAGCTTGGAGAATTTTATCAAAGTTTTTAGCTACTCCTAATTGGACGAGAGTACGTGTGCTGTATCAACCAATTTTGCAGTCCAATGCTAAAAAAGGTCAGAAAACAGAAAAACTGCCAACAAATTTTAAATTTAGAAAATAGTCAATCAATTTTGGATTTTAGATTTTGGATTTTAGATTAACCCCATGCACGCCACTTGCAACAAGCGCGGGAACCCTTCCACCGCAGTAGCTTTAATTAAAAATTTTCGATGCATGGATTTATTCCACGAATTAATTCGGGAGCTTGACACCTGTTGAAATTTTAAATTTTGAATCTTCTCCTGACACAGAGGCTACGCCAACAATCCAAAATTTAAAATCTAAAATTCTGTCAGGATGGGATATTAATTAAATTCCCCAAAAGGGTTGACTTAGGAGGTGAGATTTCGGTGAAGTCGAAAGTTGGTAAGCGCATTGTTGATAATGGGGAACGCAAGGTTCGTTTAACACCTCTGGAAGATGCTTTTGCACTAGTTACAATGTTGCAAATTAACCTTCAAGGACGCTCTGTTGGTGCTTACGTACTGCGTAAAGGTACTAACAACTTTATGATTCACTTTGGGTTTGAGTGTGCTGGGATTCACTCAACGTTGCGTACTGAACAAATTGACCCAGTTTTCGACGCTATTGAATCGGGCTTAAAAGATTTACCAGAGGGCGAACGACTGACAATACATTTGAGTTCGTTTACTGATGATAGTTTCAGGCAACAACAACTCAAGAATTTGAGCGATCGCTCACCCAACAAAGAACTACAATATCTCCTGATGGGAGAACGCTGTCGTACCCAAGAACTGACGAAACTCGGCATCCGTAAACCCAAAACCCTGCGCTTGTACTGTACCTATACAGTAGAACCAGATACCACTGGTACCAGCGATGTCATAGAACAACTGCTCTCAAAATTAGAGCGTTCATGGAAATCTTTCACTGGCGAAATCAACGAGTTGCAGTTTCTTCGCATTGAGCGCCTGCTGCACGCATCTTTTACTGATGGCTTTCAACTTTGGGAACAACTTCTGTCCAACAAAATGGGCTTAAATATTCGCCCTTACGATGCTGAAGAACTTTGGGCAATTCTCTGGCAGCGTTTCAACTCGACTCTACCGCGACCAACCCCCCAACTTTTGATTTTAGATGAGGACGGACTGCGCGAAGAAATTTACTCAGAAGTTGCGCCTACTTCCATGTTAATGGAGTCCGAATCATCAATTCCTGTTGCTGATCGCCGTTGGGTGCATCTACTAGACAAATATATTGGAGCGCTGACCTTTGTTGATAAACCTGGCGGCTGGACAGATAAGGAACACCAGATGCGCTATCTCTGGGAAATTTTATCCAGAGAACGGGTGTATGACACCGAAATTTACTGCCAATTGATGCGGGCTAACGAGACTTTAGTCAAAACCAATATGCAGCGCTTAACCAAACAGGCGAATACAAGCGCAGTTTTGGCACATGAAAACAACTCAGTTGATGTCAAGTCTTTAGTCAATATCAAAAAGTCAATTGCTGCTCAGGAAGAACTTTATGAAGGTGCTGTTCCCATTCATACTGGGATTGTGTTTTTAGTTTACCGCTCATCCCGTGAAAAATTAGATGAAGCCTGTCGGTATTTGCAATCTTGTTTTTTGCGTCCAGCCTGGGTAGTCCGCGAAACTGAATATCCTTGGCGGATGTGGTTGCAGACTCTTCCTATCACTTGGGAGCGTTTAATGACCGTTCCCTTTAATCGACGGCTAGTTTACTTGAGTGGTGAAGTACCTGGGTTCATGCCATTAGTACGAACTCAAGCTAGAGACGATCGCGGCTTGGAACTCATTGCCGAAGAAGGAGGAACGCCAGTATTTCTCAATTTGTACACCCAGCACAAGAACTTGGGGCTATTCGCTACTACCCGTGCAGGTAAAAGCGTCCTAGCATCGGGCATCCTCACCCAAGCTTTAGCGCACGGAATGCCGGTGGTAGCGATGGACTATCCTAAGCCTGATGGTAGCAGTACTTTTACTGATTACACCCAATTTATGGGTGATGATGGAGCTTACTTTGATATCGGTAAAGAATCAAGTAATTTATTTGAATTGCCGAATTTAGGCTCTCTCTCACCTAAGTTGCAGCAAGAACGATTTGAGGATTACAAAGAATTCCTGGCGACGGCAATACTGGCAATGGTTGTTGGTACTCGTAGGGGTGTAACCAATGCCTCACAAACACTTACGGATGCTATACGTTCGATTATTGCTCTGGCACTGAAAGCTTTTTTTAACGATGAATTAATCCGCGATCGCTATGCTGCTGCCTACATTAATGGTTTTGGTTCACAAGAATGGTTGGTAATGCCCACCTTGCAAGATTTCTTAAGTTTTTGTTCTCATGAGCGTTTACAGCTAGATTCTTCAGGAGGCGATATCAAAGCAGCCCTAGAAACCATAAAGTTAAGGTTGCGATTCTGGCTTTCTAGTAGAGTTGGACAAGCTCTGGCTCAACCTTCCACCTTCCGCAGTGATGCACAGCTATTAATCTTTGCGTTGCGTAACTTATCCAATGACGATGATGCAGCAATTTTAAGTTTAAGTGCTTACAGTGCAGCTTTGCGTCGAGCCTTAGCAGCCCCAGCCAGCGTATTTTTTATTGATGAAAGTCCTATCCTGTTTGAATACGATTCGATTGCAGCACTGGTGGGTAGACTGTGTGCCAATGGAGCAAAAGCTGGAATCCGAGTAATTTTATCTGCTCAAGACCCTGATACCATTGCCCAGTCTCCAACTGGTGCAAAGATTTTCCAAAATCTAACCACTCGGCTGATTGGACGCATCCAACCTACTGCTGTTGATAGTTTTGCGAACATTTTGAAATATCCGCCAGAAATCATTTCTCGCAACGCTACAGAAAGTTTTTTTCCAAAAAAGGAAGGAGTTTATTCCCAGTGGCTGCTAGACGATAACGGAATTTTTACTTTTTGTCGCTACTATCCCGCCTTTAATTTGTTGGCAGCAGTGGCAAACAATCCCGAAGAACAAGAGCAAAGAACTGCTGCTTTATCTCAGCATCCCAATAAGTTTGTGGCTTTGACACAATTCTCCAAACACTTGGTTGAGACAAAGTAAATCTCCAAAAAAGGAGGAGTGATGCACAAAATTAAGCGAGCTACTATTATTGGAGCGATCGCCGTCTCTGCAATTGGATTCACTAGCGCTCAAGCATTTTCATTACCAATTTTTCAAGATAGTTCCTCCGCAAGATTCTTCGAGCAATGGCGACAGCAATTGAATCCATTCACTCAAGATGCTTCTACCCTGGCTCAAAAACTTGAACCTTTAACGAAGTTCTTAGGCAAAGATTTGCAAGCTGCGATTACGGAAGCAATGGGTGTATTGGGTTTACCAGATGCAAATGCAGCCAGGGAAAAGGCTGAGGATAGTGCAGCTACTTCAAATAGTGCCATCAATGCAGTTGAACGAGCCACAAATGAAATTGACCGCCAAATTACTCGGACAGAAGCAGATACCACTCTCAGCAAAGTAGGTCAACAACAAACCAAAGAGCGAATTGAAACAACCCAAAATTCAGTTGCACAAGTTTATGTAGATGCTAATGCTGCTCAAGATGAAGTTGTCACCCAGAATGTCATGAAGCGAATTGCTCAACAAAATGTCCAAACCGCAGCAATTTTAGGAGAAATGCGGACTGATGGATTGAAATTACGGCAGTCTCAAAATTTAGCAAACCTCAACTTGACAAATATTTCCCGTTCTTTAGATGGTCAAAAGCAAGCGTATCAGAAACAAACAGTGGATCAGGGTTTTAACAACTTAAGAACAGCAGCACAAGCGCGGTTGTTCTGAAAGGCAGCCCAATGCCCAAAAAATTTCATCGCCATGCATGAAAGAGGAAGAAGGAGGGCGAAGATTGTTGCAATTATTGAAATATGAATTGATGCTCGCACAAACCCAAACTCCTAATCCAGGGCAAGCAGCTTCCACGATTACTAAAGATGGTGCAGCTGCCAGTGAAGCGATCGCACAGACAATGGAAAAACTTTGGGATGACGTACTTGGTGGTGGATTGTACAGTGCGATCGCCTCACTAGGAGTTTTCTTTGCTGTCGGCACTCTGCTGATTTTCCTTGTCCAATGGACGCGAGAAATGGTGGATGGTGATAACTCCAAAGCTTTCTCTGAAATGATTTGGCCCATAGTAGTGATAGTCCTGCTAGCCAACAATGCTCAACCACTGGCGATCGCCACTAAAGGATTGAGAGCCATCATTAATCAAACAAACAACACTCTGCTGACAACCACTTCTGCTTCTATCCAACTCCAAGAAGCATATCAGCAAGTAATGCTGAAGACTGGTAACGCCGATGTCATTCAAGCATTAATTGTCCAGTGCGATGCGATCGCCGATCCGAAGCAACAAGCTGAGTGTTTACAAAAGGCTTCTGAGCAAGCCCAAGAAATTGAAACTCAAACAGATAATCGCCCCGGTTGGATGAAAGGTATTGGCGAATTATTTAACACCAACATTTTTCAATTAACTCTACGTGGTTGGTTATTAGCATTTGGTATTGCTTTTCAATGGATAGTCGAAGTTTCTATGCTATTAACTGCACTGTTAGGGCCTTTGGCTGTGGGAGGTTCATTACTTCCCGTTGGTCAAAAAGCGATTTTTGCATGGTTAACTGGCTTCTTCTCTGTGGGAATGATCAAGCTTTGTTTCAATATTATCTCTGGGTTAGTCGCCACAATGGTGCTGAATGCTGATAATAACGACCCCATGATTTTCGCCTTTGCTATTGGTATTCTCGCACCAATTTTATCTGTTGTTTTGGCTGCGGGTGGCGGTATGGCGATTTTTAGAAGTTTTTCTAGTGTTGCCAGTTTGGGGCTTTCTTCTGTAGTTACCAGATTGGTTAAAAAAGTGTAACTAAATTTTCAGTTTATGACTAGTTCAGATCGAAATTTCGGCTCAAGAAATGCTAAACATAAACGGTTGAGATTTTTGAATCTTTCTTCTAAAAATATTTCAACTGGCGATACTTTAGCATTATTTGCAGTAGGCACTTTTAGCTTGCACCTTTTGACTCTGTTCTTAATGTTGCTACTGTATGGTTCCTACTCACAGTTGAGTAGAAAAGCACCTCCGTCTCTAGTACAATTAGAAACAGGCAAATCAATTAAAGTTGCCTCAATAGGTAGTTTAGAACGTACTCCTCAAGTTATTTTACATTTTGTTTCTGACACGATGACTTTGATGATGAATTGGTCAGGAACGCTACCATCCACCACAGTAGAAGAAGCTGCTAAACCCAAACCAGATCCTGGTATAGATATTCGCTCTTCAAGTAACGGAAGTGGTAAAGTAACTTCTTCAGCATGGCAAGCATCCCATGCTTTATCGGAAGACTTCCGCAAAGAGTTTTTGCAAATACTAGCTGAAATTACACCACCAGCAGTTTTCAAGGGAACAACGCAAGTAGTTTTAGTTCCACTTTCTATTCAACCTCCCATCAAAATTGCTGAGGGTAAGTGGAAAGTCAAAATGGTTGCTAACCTTAGCATATTTGACCAAGGAAATAAATTGGGAGAAATAATTCCCTTTAATAAAGAAATCTTCGTACAAGCCGTCGAAGCTCCTGATATAGCTACAACAAATGATGGATTAGCAGCAGCAATCTATCAGATGCGAGCTAGCGGTTTAGAAATTTATGCAATACGGGATTTACCACAGGAGAATTTATAATGCCTGAGTATCAAAATGGTAAAACACCTACAAATATTCTTGAATTAGAAAAAAAAACCGATACGGCTAACCAAAAATATGAACAAGAGTTCAATGAACAATTTGATGATGAATGGGATGAAGAAAGTCTGGCGCGATTACTCGGTTATGTATATCCGGCGGTAACTTCAACAACTTCTTCTGAATTGAATGAACATGAAATAACTTCAGAAGAAGTTGAACATACCGAAAATCAAGCTGAAATATCTTCGCCAAATGTAGTAGCACCCCATGAGTTATTTGATGACCCACAAGTAGGTAAAACACAACAAAATTTCTCCACTAATCCATTTTCCAAATTTGGTGTTGTCGGCTTGGGATTGTTTGTGATATTCGGTGTAGGAGCTACTTTTTTAAATATTATTATTTCCGGTAGACCAAAAGCAGCACCAAAAGTTATGGATCAAGGTTCTGCCCAGCCTACAGTAGAAATTGCTGATAATATAAAACCCCAAGAAGTAGAAACAGGGAAGCTAAAAGCAGAATTGGCGTTAGGAAGTCAAGTAGAAAAAATCAAATCTTTAGAAAGTTCCAAAAGTCCCAAAACTTCTGTAGCCAAAGCGCGTAACCAAACTAAGGATGAGTTAAATAAACGAACTACAGTCAAACAGACTCCACCTGATGTGCGTCCATTACCAATTTCTCGTCCAGTTCAAGTTGCTTATGTCCCTCGTCAAACAACACCAAGAGAATATTATTCGCCTCGTTTTACAACAGTTTCTCGGCCTCAATCACCTGTAAGTAAAGTTCCAGTAAATACCACAAGCACAATACCAATACCGCCTCGTACAAACCAATCTACCGACCCAATGCAACAATGGGCGGCAATTAATAGATTAGGAAGTTATGGCAGTAGTGAAATTGCGACTAACACTGAATTGGCAACCAAAACTCACGAACAATCAAATAATAGTGCTGTCGATACTGTAACGAGCGGACAAGCAAATTCACCAATAATAATCCCTCGCGCTACTCCTGTTATATCTGTTGCTAACACAGTTGTTGAAACTGCCGATTCTCCAGAACCACTTTACCCAGAAGAAAATGCAATTGTTACAGGTGTACCTGTGCGACAACTAACAGTGGGTGCAACTGCATCTGGAAAGTTAATTACTCCGTTAATTTGGGGTGAACGTTCAACTAATAATATTGATGCAAAATCAGTGGCTCCGGCTCAAAAAGACAAGTTTATTGTCCAGCTTGTTGAACCACTAACCGAAGAAGATGGTTTTTTTAGCTTACCGAAAGGTACTCAAATTGTTGTCCATGTACGAGACATTGACGAATCAGGACTTGTGCAGCTGGAAGCAACCCAAATTGTGATGGATGGTAAGGAGTATGTGCTGCCACCGGGAGCAATTACTATTCGCGGCAACTCCGGCCGTCCATTAATGGCATCAAAGTCGAATGATAAAGGTGGCGAAATTGCTTCACGAGATGCAGAAACATTCGTAGTTGGTTCTTTGGCTAAAGTGGGCAAGGTACTCAATCAACCTCAAGACGAACAATACTCAACTTCTTCTGGGTTTGGTGGTACAACAACTTTTTCTTCCACTAGGCGAGGTAGCCCTAACATCTTGGGTGCAGTTTTAGAAGGAGGATTTGAACCACTGACTGAACAAATTTTAGAACGCAATCAGCGATCGCTAAGAGAAATCGAACAACGAAAAGCATTTTGGTACGTCCGCGCAGGTTTAGATATTCAGGTTTTTGTCAACCAATCTTTTCAATTTTAAACTGCCTCCCCCATGCCCTAATTTACTCAGTATGAATCCGATGAAAGTTTTTCTGCAAAATTTGACTGTAACCGCTTCCATCTATACTGTGCTGACTTTTGCTACTGGTCTTTTACCAGTAGTGGCAGGTGAAACATCTCGTTCCAGTCAAATTCCTCAAGGACTGCGACGTATTTCACAGGATACGGCCACTGGGCAGAGTGGAAGTGAAATACCTCTAATTGAATTATCGTCGGGGTATGGAGTCAATATTTCCTTTATCCCCAGTGGTGAGATAGTAGAGAAAGTTTGGTTAGATAATCCAGCGATCGCTTCTCTTGATGTTGATGGTTGTTTGTCAGGCTTGGGACGTGAATGTAACTCTCCAGGGGCAACAGTATTACATCTGCGACGGATCAACCCAATAGATATGCCGCAGTTGCCGAAGATGAATAGCAGCTTGCTGACAGTAGTAGCAAAAGGTAACTCTGGGCGGCGAGTGTATTTATTTCGGGTTGCTACAACTAATACAAAACCCAAATATCACACAATCGAGGTCACACCTCATACCCAAGAAGAACCTGAAATTAGAGAACTTATACCACAGTATCAAAATTTACAAGCTATAAATCGGGGTCTGGAAATTGCCCAAAAACAACGTTTAATTTCGCCTGAATCGCGCTTGTGGCAGCGAATAAAAAACTTTTTAACAAATGTGAAGTCAGGAGAATCAATATCTAATGCTGCCCGGAAAGCTGGCATTACTTTGCAGCTAGTTAATCGGCTGATAGAACTGGGACAAACTACTCCCGTTAATACTTTAAGGCAGCGTTTAGTAAATCAATCAAATTACTCAAATAAGATTTGAAATTAAGGCAATGACATTCATGAAAATTCCTTTTAGCTTGATATCTGGGCTAAGTTTAACTATCTTAATTTCTGGGACAACTTTAATTTCATCACAAGAGCAAGGATTATCAAATTCTCAGTTAAGACAATCGGGCGTTCCTACAAGCAATTGGCAAAATACTCGTCTGCCTAATTGGAATCAAATTACCTTTGCTAAAATGCCTGGTATTGCCGAATCTGGTTCTTTTCAAGTACCAGCAGGTGTGGCAGAAAAGTTGGGATATGACCCTTCGCGTAGTTGGAATGCTGGACAGACACCTGATTCTTACATGATGTTAGGTGACTTTCAGGATTCTTTCAAACTTCAAAATTTATCAATAAGTGATATTGCCCAAACTGTTGATTTGGATTTAAGTCAAGTTGATTTAGACAAATTTGGCGTAATGAAATTCCAAAGCTTAGAGAGCTTGATTGAAGCTATTCCTGATTTGAAAGATATACCTATTGCTGAAGTTAAACCAGTTTTGGATTTATTATCTCAAAAGCTAGAAACTTCCTTTGATTCCAATCAAACAATCGGGAAGCTACTGCAACAATCTCCTCATTTAGGAAAACTACAGTTTGCATCTTTGAAATTAGAATCTTACAGTTTGGATTCTATTCCTGGTTTGGCAACAACACCAATTGGTGCATTTGAAAAATGGCAAGGTGTCTATATTAATGAAATTCCTGGGTTGGCTGATGTACCTTTCTCTCAATTTCCTAATCCGATTAATGCTGTAGGTGGAAATGTAGGCATTTTTGATATTGCTTTTGCAACTGATGAACAACAGCGCGATCGCACAATCTCTGGTAGTAATAAAGAAGGCTTTGCTGTGCCATGTCAAAAAGATTGCGCTCACATAGAATTATCTGGTTCATCTGCGGTTTCAGGTAAAGCCTGGGTTAGCGGTAAATATCAATTAGTTAAGGGTGGTCAAGGAATCCTCAGTTCAGTGAATGGCGGGAAAGAACCAACAGGTCGTCATCCATTTGGTCATGCTTTCAAAGTCGCAGTGTGGGATATTTCAGAAGTAGACGGCATGATTTCTCAAGCTTTATTCTTCCGGGCTTGTATGCGGAATACTTTTGTAGATTTAGGCTGTACACCCTATTTTATTGGGCCTGTACCATTCATGACTTTCAAAGAGCAAGAACCTATATTTTTAGGTTTAATTGCAGGAGAAAGCTCTAATTCAGTTTCCACAACTACAGGATTGAATAGTACGGGGTTTAGATTTAAACAATCTCCTAATAGTTCAACAAATAAGTTGTCTAATTTACTGCCCACAATTAAAGGTGATTGCAAGAATCTTCATTCATCAGGAACAAATATCGATGCTTTGATTGCTGCTTTCTCTAGTGTCGAAGGAAATTACAACTTAGTCGGTAATTATACCTGCGACTCATCTGATAACTGTGGACGTGGGCTGGGTGCAATGCAGTTTATGTCATATCGTCCAGATGTGCGAAAGATTATCTCAAGTAAATCTGGCGGTGCAAAGTTTCTATCCAAATTGGATGCAGGTGAAAAAGTTACAGGTGAGGATATGATGCAATATTTTTCACCTGCTGAACAACAAACTTTAATTAAAGCTGATATCACCAACTTACTGAACAGCGCATCTCAACAAATCGACCCAATGACCGAAAAGCCTTTTATAGGCGAGCGATTAATTGAACGTGCTGCTCAAATGAATTTCGCTGGTGTAGGTATCCCTATCGATACGGCTGTCAGTGATGTGGATGGAAAAATATCAGTCAGAGGATATGGCAACAAAACATCTGATAAATATTTTCAAGCTCTGCAATTAATGGGCTGTTCTTAGACTAAAGAAATCCTGTTCAATTTCTGTATTTTTGGTTCAAGTTATGAGTTTTCTATTTCAGAATTTATTCAAAACATTAAGCAGAATATAATATGCAATTAAAACTTAATAGATTCACCCGATTAAAATTGTTTAAATATCAGGCAATGTTAGCTATTGCTACTATTTTCAGTTTACTTGGTACAGCATTTTTATTCAAAGTCCATATTGCAAATAACAATCGTACAACAACATGGAGAAATGCCAAAGAAATTGCACCACCATTGCTTATTAAAAAAGTCTTATCTTTGAATCCCATAGCTAGGATTGATGACAAATCACTAAAAGTTATGCAAATCCCATCTCAAGGTGCAGGAGATTTATACATATTTGATTTACGCTCACCTCAGCTTTGTGGCATAGGTGGTTGTCTTTACTTGATTTATCACGAATCCGGTAAGTTGCTTTTGCCCCTAATCGCTAATCCAAACTTACCACCCAAAGAAGAGTTAATGCGTGCTTCAAACACAATAACTGGTAAATTTCCTTGCTTGGTAGTTACGCAACCGACGTTGAATGAGAACATACTATCTCGTACCAAATATTGCTACCAAAATCAAAAATTTATACGGTTTAACGAAGAATTTTTTAGTAGCAAATAAAAGTTAGATTTAAATGATACAAGCTAATGAAAAATTCAACTTCAAATTACTCTTTAGGGATTCAAGTACCGCCTGCAAAAGTAGAGACATTACAAATTGAAAGATTGGCACAATTGATGAAATCGCAGTCTGGTCTGGTACTTTTGAGTTGCTTGATTGCACTTGCTATTTTTCGAGTTCTTTCGGGTGGGAATCGCAAAGGTAAACTTGCTACCAGTTACTGGGGTGGTGGTCGTGAAAAATCCTTGGCTGCACGTAAGGCTAAACAGCAGATATCTAATCCTACGCGCAATTGGGCGGCGCTTTACATTGGTACACCTCAGCAAATGCGATCGCGCATTGAAAATGAATGGCGTACCGCAGGTTTACTGAAGACAAAACCAACTGTGAATCAAAAATTACACAACTTAATATCGCCTAACTCTACTCTGTACGTTCCTGATGTCCAAAGAGGAATAGGCGTTATTGGTGCAGCAGGTTCTGGCAAGACATTCTCTGTAATCGACCCTTTAATTCGTAGCGCTTTTGACCAGGGTTTTCCTGTATGTGCGTATGATTTCAAATATCCCGCACAGACCAAACGGGCTGTAGCTTACGCTATGAAGCGCGGTTACACCGTCAGAATATTTGCGCCAGGGTTTCCTGAAAGTGAAACCTGCAATCCTTTAGATCTGCTGAAAGACGAGGAAGATGCGATCGCAGCAGGTCAAATTACCAGCGTCATTTCACGTAACTTCGACCGTGGGGATAATACCAGCAGCGATAAATTCTTTGAAGAAGCCGGGGATAGTTTGGTTGAGGGTATTTTACTACTCACCAAGGCAGTTAAAACCCTAATTGGTGACGACAAATATTGCGATTTGATGATGGCGCAAGCAATTTTATCTTTACCCAATCTGCCAGTAAGATTAGAAGCTGCTTCCAAGGACAAGCTGAAAATTTGGACAACACGACCGTTATCTCAGCTAATCAGCGTCAAGGACTCTGAAAAAACTACTGCCAGCATTATTGGAACCGCGCAGCGTATATTTCAGCGATTCCTCAAGAAAGACTTTGTGGGCGCATTCTGTGGTCAGACAACATTACCACTGGACTTGGATGGTAAACAGCTAATTGTGTTTGGGCTAAACAGGAACAACCGTGACATTATCAGTCCACTGCTGGCCGCTATTTTGCACATGATTGTTACGCGCAATGTATCCCGTATCCTACCCAGAAAAGACCCGTTAGTAGTGGCTTTAGACGAACTGCCCACTTTATACTTACCAGCCCTTGTCAATTGGTTGAATGAAAGCCGTGAAGACGGTTTTGTAGGGATTTTGGGATATCAAAACATTGTCCAGTTAGAGAAAGTCTATGGTAAAGAACTGACACGGGCCATCTTAGGAGGTACAGCCACCAAGTTTATTTTCAACCCGCAAGATCCGGACTCTGCAAAGTTGTTCAGTGACTACTTGGGTGAGATGGAAATTAAATTTAATTCCAAATCGCGCAGTACAGGAAAAGGAGGTGCTTCACACAGCACCAACGAACAGCATCAAAAACGCCATTTATTGGAAGCAGCACAGTTCGCCAAGATGAGTACGGGTAAGGCGGTAATTATCAATCCAGCTTACACTCGCGGCACAGAAGCTTATGTTCCCATATTGCAGAATATAAAAGTTCCGGCTGCTGATATTGCTGAGATGAACTGGTCGGAAGGAAAGTGGGATTTTGTGAGAGACAGACTGATTCAAAACAATTCTGTGCAAATTAGCGACTCTGAACGTTCTCAGCAATTTATGGAAAGGCGTGAATTAGCTGAAAAATTATTTCCCATACCTGAAGAATCTAATTCTCTGCCTTCTCCAGAAGAAGTTGCCAATGTTTTTTAGAGGTTTTAGGAATGCAATCTTCACAGGTTAATTGGAGTAAACAAGTTTCGTCTGTCTTAGCACGTTATCCGCAGTGGCACCACATAGTTATTGAGGCATCGAATAAGCCTTTATTCGATGTAAATTATTGCCCAGAGACTATAGAAATCTTTGACCAGTTTGGCTTATTAACTGGTAGAGTATTGAGTTCTATTTCTTATGAAGGCACTCGTAATTATCTAGATAAAAGTGAATTTATTGCTTGGTTATTTGATGGAGAACTTGGAGCTTTTTACGTAAATTCTGAGGTAGTTATCAATCGGCTGCAATTGTTGACAGAAGTTGGCGGAGGTTATCACCATGACTGATATATTTAAGGTTGCATCTGGAGAAGCTGCTGCCATTCAAAGGCATTATGAACAAATAATAGAAGTTTTGTTGCAAAATTTACTCAATGCCAAACATGATAATCAGCGCCAAGGATTAAAAATATTTGATGGTAACAGACTTGTTTATGGACATGATAAAAATCAATTCCGTGATGAAGTTTCGGGATTATCAGGACAACTTTTAAATCCTCAAATCATTGTCCAGCTACAACAACTGCGTTCTGCAAGAGTGGGAGGTATGGTAGAAGGAGCGATTAATAAAACAGTTGAGTTAGATGGGCGCATTGTTTTGCAATCTGACGAACAGGGTAGGGTAATTATTAATAATTTATTACAGTCTGAAGTAGTGAAATCTACAAACAATCACCAGATGCTTGATGTGGATGAGTCTACCAACAGAGAGCATCCAAAACAATTTGATAATCCTGAATTGTTAGCTAATAATTATGATAAAGAAGTACAGGAATATAAAGACTCCTCCAATAATCCAGGTTCAACACGAGTAATGCAATCTCTTCAAGCTTTAGAAGATAGCCCTTTAAAAAATTTACTAGCTAATGAAATTGTCCAGCTACAAGCAGAAATAAAAGCATTAAGACAACAGCAGAATGTGTATCAAACCTTAATTGAAAAAAGGTTACAACAGCCGCAAAATCTTTCCTGGTGGCAGCAATCAATTAATAATGTCTCACTTGTAGTAGATAGTGTGAATTATGCTGTGAAGATGGGGATAAAAGAATTTAAACAACATTCAGAACAATACCGAATTGCAACATCTTTAAAAACCTTATTTCATACTCAGACACATCCAGGAGCTTTAGAATACCAAGCGACTCAATACCAAATCTCTCGTGATGGTTCATTGTATAAAATCACGGAATCAGAAACAGGCAAACTTTTAATGCAGTTTCGTTCTACAAATTTGGGTGTGCGGGTGGAAGCTAGAAATTTGGAACCTACACATATTAAAGATATTAATGCTTTAGAGCGATCGCTTAAACGCCATGAACCTATTCCTGCTTCCTTTACTCCTGTAGGTAAGCAAGAAGCTGAGTATTTTGCTCGGATAGATAAGATTACTAATGCGCTTGTTCAATATGCGATCGCTCACCAAAGAGATGTAGAAATTGATGGCTTATTCTCTTATAAATGGCAAGCCACTACCGATGGAAAAGTGAATATTTATGCCAAAGATGGACGTGGAAGTGTATTAGAAAAATCTGAGGGACAACTCAAAAGTTCTATGAGTGAGCGAGATTTAACCTATTTCGAGCAAATCTTACCCAAATTACAGCCTGCTTACCAACGCCAACAGGAATCAACAGCATTGCGATCTCCTACGGTGGGCGGAACGCCATCGCCTACGGTAGGACGTAGTCCATCGCCAAAAGTTAATAGTAATGAATTAGAGAGATAGCCATGAACTTATCCCAATTGAATCTATTAATTGACGCTGGTATACCTATAGTCTGCATAACTGCTTCAATATCAGAGCGGATGACAGTTTTAAAGCAAATTCACCAGAAATGTGCAGTTAACAGGAATCTGCCTATGTATTTATGGAATGCTGGTTGGGGATGTTTTAAACAAGTCCAATTTGATTCTGAGCGTTGTGTAAGTTTTCCAACTGTATACTCTAGTAAATTACAGCCTTGCGATGATGGAATCTTTGCAGCTTTCGATGATTTGTTAAATTCTGAAATAGATGGTGTTTTTATTTTTGAGAATTTGCAGTCTTTAATTAAACAAGACTCAAAATTATATCTAAAAAATTATTCATTTAAAATTACCTCGCAAATAATTAATATTTTTTATGAATTAAAAAATATCAACAATACAAAATATTTAATTATTTTAGCAATGGATGATGTGGAACTACCACAGTCATTGACTCAGTTAATTCCCAATCTCTCCATGCCCTTGCCTTCGCATGAGATAATAGCTGATTTTATTAAAGAATTTTTATTTAATCAAATAACTGATTTACCAAAGTATTTTGATTTATCTATTTTGGTAAATGCTGCTTCTGGTTTAACTCTTGAGGAAATACGTTCTGGATTTGCAATAGCGATTAATTCCTGCCCAGAGTTTAATAGTAATACAATAGCCCTAAACTTACTAGATTATAAAATTAACCGCTTTCGTGCTTTTAACTTAAACTTTATCTCGTACTCAAACGTAGCTGACTTTGGTGGTTTAGATTTACTCAAAAAATTTATTGAAAATGTCAAGCTAGATTTTGCTCCCGAAGCACGATCTGCCAATATTCCCCTTCCAAAAGGTTGCTTACTAGTGGGGCCACCGGGGACAGGAAAGACTCTGGCGGCGCTCGTCAGTGCCAAAACTTTAGGATTTCCCCTTGTGTGCATGGATACCGCAGCAGTAGTGAGTGGTAGTGCAACCCATCTCAAACGCTTGCTAGAGCGTATAGAAGCTTGCGCTCCTGTTGTGCTTTACTTTGATGAATTAGATAAATTATTTGCAGCATCCACTCCTTCGGGTGAAGATATTGATTCACGCCGAATCTTGGGAACCCTGCTCACTTGGTTGCAAGAAAAACAGAGTGCTGTATTTGTGGTGGCCAGCCTTAACCGACTCGACGCACTACCACCAGAATTAACCAGGGTTGGCAGATTTGATGAAATATTCTACGTCGGCTTTCCGCAAGCGATAGAGCGAAAAGAAATTCTGATGATGCACCTAGCGAGATTTGACGAACGATACCGCAATGGTGGCGATCGCCTGACCGAGAAAGAATGGCGGATTCTTCTCAACAAAACCATCAACTGTAACGGTGCTGAACTAGCACGAATGGTAGAAAAAGCAGCGCGTGCATTATTTCATCAGGGACGGGACATTCATATTGGGTTGTCTGAACTATTGGAGCAAAGGGAAATGATAGTACCACTTTATGTCAGGGATACTGACAGAATACTGGCTATAGAAAATCGAGCCAAGTATATTTGCCAACCAGCATCGACAAAAGACTCTTCGGTTTTCGCTCCAGCGATTACTACCTATTGGGGAGAACCATGTGTTCACAGTTAACTGTAACAAGCGATCGCTTATCTACAGTTAATCAACTACTGTTCAAACTCAAACAAACCTGAGAGGATTCGCTGTTACAATACGACCAATCCGCTCAATTAAACGAGACACACCGCTTATGATTACTCAAATGATGGTTCAACCCTCATTCTGGGTAGAATCTGGAATCAAACTCAGTCAAGTTAGGAACATATATTTATTTAAATTTACTGAAGAATTACAGTCTCGACTTGAAGAACTGTCTGAGAAGAAAAAAGCCGGATTGCTAACTTCAGAGGAAGATGCTGAATTGGCAGGCATATTGGAACTTGATAGAATTTTTACCTTGCTCAATGCCAAAATTATTTCTGAATCATGACAGTCAATGATGCTACTAAAAAATTAGTCAGACAAAGAGCTAAATTTCTTTGCGAATACTGTCATTTTTCAGAAGAAGCAAGTGCCGCTCTATTTTCTATTGACCATATTGTTCCACAATCACTTTCTGGTTCAGATGACCCCGATAATCTAGCGTTAGCTTGTCAACGTTGTAATGGATATCGTTATAACTTCACAACTGGAATTGATCCAGATACAGGTCAGATGCTACCTCTATTTAATCCACGTCAGCAAAAGTGGTATGAGCACTTTATTTGGTCAGCAGATGGTCTAAAAATTATTGGCATTACTTCCACAGGACGAGCTACTTGTAATCGTTTAGACCTCAATGATGAACGTCATAACGAAGGATCTATCGTCAAAGCACGTCGTCTTTGGATCAAAGGTGGTTGGCATCCACCGGATGAAGATCCGCGACAAGTATAAGAAAGTCAACCTTGAGTTGAGGTGGCTTTAATTCCTCTTCAAAGCATAAATTTAAAAACTGTTACCTACTAGATAACAACTTTGCAACTCTAAAGCTAATGCTCTCTTTAGCACAAGCTTTCAAAATAGCAGTAGCTCGTCTATTTCCCTTATTTGCAAAGTACTCCCAAATAGATAACCAATCATCGCAGCTAAGAGTATATATCTGTTTAATGCCGTCTGAAGCAGGAATAAGACATTTTACAGGAGATGGCGACAACTTTAATTGTGCAAGAGTTTTTGCTTTTTTGGGAGAATCTTCCAGCAACCAATTCGGGTTACATTGAATGCAATTCAACCCTTCATCATAGCCAATGCGATATTCTCCTGATGGCATGGCTAAAATTTCTAAAGTCATGTTGTTGTCTAATTTTATTTGGATTGGCTTGGCTGATACAACTTGATAATTCCTGCTAAAAAATCTAGGGTTTGGTACAAGTGGCTCTCTATTTTGTACATCGTTATTTGTCAATGCTTTGATTAGTTCTTTCCATTCATTACGACTCAAAGATAACGGATGTTGCTCTAACTTATCTTCTTTTAGGAGTTGGTGTAAATAAGTCGCTACTGTAGGTAAGGTATGACCTTGAATTATGACTTTACTAGGAATTTGTACAGGTATTACTTGCAAATTATTTGACTGGACAAAATTTTTGACATTTCCTTTAGATTGCCCAACAATCAGGGCCATTTGCCTATCACTCATGACCTTTATACCGTTTACTAATTCATATGCTGCCCAAGAGTGGTGCTTCCACCACCAGCGAATATTAATTGTTTTTGGTATCTGAGTAGCAATATTTTCTGGAATTTTAAAACTTTCTGGTTTTGTATGGTTTATTGTTGTTTCTGGCTTTATGGCTGTGGATAGATTCATAACCTGTCATCCTTTAAACTATGGGAAACCTTTTCTATAGGCTTGCTCTATGCAGCACTATGTCTGCATATTTTTAATATTGATACTCATAGTTAAGAAAAAAATTTAGCTTTTGCCTCTAAGCAATAATTGCTGTGAGTAAGCATGAAATTCACAAATATAAATAACTGTCTCGTTAAGCGAAAGTTATTTAAGAAAAATTTCGTTAGTACATTCAAATCTTTAATTTAACTCGGGAATTAAAGATATTTTTTTTGCAATTCTACAAACCTAGCTATTAACTACTAAATTGTTTTTAGTCCAATCTATAATAGTCGTGGCCGATTTTAGTTTTAAGCATAGCTTAACAACTGCTTATTACTAGTATAGGCAAATAAGAAAAATCGAAAATTAAAAAAATATAAAAAAATAGCTTTTAAATAAATTACTTATACAACGTAAAGAAAACATATTGATTTTTCTATCATAAAAAATATTTCATTTCCTGTTTAAATTTATATTTTATGTATGCCTAATTGAATCTAATAAAAAATCTCACAAAAGTGAGATTAGTTAAAAAATAATTCCGTGGTTGGCGGTATTAAATAAGTAAATATCTATTATTTATAGGATTCATATTTGATTTTTGAAAAAAACTCAGTATACTTTGATTCCTTATTCCCTGTTCTCTGTTCCCTGTTCCCTGTTCCCTCCCTACGCAAATAATTTCAGGAATCAAAGCGGATTCCTATAGATAGGACTATTATTTTATTTTTGTGAAGCTAGGTACACTTTTATTCCTTCTTCCCTGTTCCCGCGTTATCGCGCTTGCGCTGCGCGTAAAGCCTGCGGCATAGCTACGCCCTAAGCGTAGCCGACGCACCAGAAGCGCACCAAGCAAATAATTTCTGCGAATTAAATCGGATTACTATATATTGTAAGAATTATGTCTATGTTATTAGCTTCTTGCTTGTTACCTTGTTTCAAGTAAAGGTCTTTGGCTTGAGCAAGTGATTGTCTACCAGCCTGCTTGTTGTTTTGGCAAATCAAGCTCATTCCTCTTCCTTGATAACCAAAAGCTAATTTGGAGTTGAGAGCGATCG
This sequence comes from Calothrix brevissima NIES-22, assembly GCF_002367995.1. GTDB lineage: Bacteria > Cyanobacteriota > Cyanobacteriia > Cyanobacteriales > Nostocaceae > Aulosira > Aulosira brevissima. The sequence goes on along the minus strand of NZ_AP018211.1, from coordinate 98,135 downwards.
CTTTTTCAAAATATTGTAGAGCAGTTTTGCAATTAGCTTGACGACGCTCTGGATTGATTCTAGCTATTTCTGGCATATCGGCGTTCATAATTTTGTAGCCCCAATCCACATAATCAGTAGCAGTTTCTAGTTGTTTCGGTTGTGGCGAAATATTTGATGTTGGTTTGAACCAGATGTATAGTCCCCCCAAAAATCCCAGCGCTGCCATTCCCAGCAGATATGCCACAGGGTTAAAAGTAATGAAAAGAGAATGTAACATCATTTCCCTTCGTTCGTCATCCCAACGTGACATAGCTTGTATCTCCCTGAAGTTGTTGCAACTGTCGATTCCAAGAAGTTCTCGGTTCTAAATGTTTAGCATGAGATAGCTCTCTCTGAAGTGTGATTGCTGCTACCTTAGGTATAGTTACAATTACTGTGGGTATGTTTTTGAGAAATTCCACAGGTGCAGGTGCGTGTTTGCTGTCAGATACTAAATACAGAGTTCTCTGTCTATGAGGAGCGTTTAACGCTGCCAGGGACATAGCTTCGATAGGTGTAGAAACTAACATTGCCATTACGGTAGGGCTGTTGAAGTTTCCACCCATGCTCAAGTGAAACCAACCATGCCCAGACATCAAGCGTCGCCTACTGGCATTACAAAAACTATAAGCATCACCGGGGACTCCTGGTGGGTGCAAATATGCTCCTGTCACCTCAGCAGAAAGACTGCGGGCTAAAAATACTGCGTTACCTGTAATATCTGCATATATCAATCCACGCTGGTACAGAGTTTGTACCAATTTTTGAGGAAGAGAGCGATCGCGTGTCAGATATCGCTCAATTTCCAACCAGCGATTGCGATTCGGTGTTGGGGCTACAAATATAGATGGAGGAACCTGCTGGGCAATACTTAAAGCTTGTCTTCTGGCGTGGTGAGTAACCGCCGCTAGCATCTCCTCTTCCCCAAAACAATCCCGCAACCAGACAACTGCATCATCTAAACTACACTGGTTAACGTGCATTACCAAATCCAACGCACCTTTGCCAATGCTGTTGTGCAAATCATCGTGAAACGAAGAGTTGGTAATGGCGATCGCGTGATGGGTTGATAACCACTGACTCTGATTCTGCTTGTCTTGATTTAACCCCAGTTCATCAGCCACAGATTCCAAGGGTAAATCTTGTAAAAGCTTCATTTCTTGGCGTAGAGCAAGTAATTCTTTTTCTAAACTAGCCCTGAGTTTTTCGCTTCTTAATGCCGTTTTCTCCAATTCGGCTTTTTGTCTGAGCAAGCGAGTGCGATCGCTCAATTGGTAATTAATTATCTCTAGTTTATCCCGGAGAACTTCAATTACCCGTTCTCGATAGGATTCGCTTGCTTCATGTATTCGAGGTTTAGGCAGATAGCTTTCTAAATCGAGAATTTCAGAATCGCTCTCTACTGCGGCGTAATATTTCTTAACTGAGGTGTAGGTAGCAGCACTACCCTTAATGCCACGGGAAATACCTAAATGTGCAACAGCATCAGCAAAACTATCTTGCAGTTGGGATAGCTTTTCTCTAGTGCCAAACAATGCACGACAGTTGAGCTTTCCATTTTTGTCCAATGGCACAATGTAAGCATGAACGTGGGGTGTAATTTCATCTAAGTGTAATTCAGCCCTCAGCAGGCGATCGCCCCAAGCAGAACATAACCATGTAAGTGTTGCTTGTGCAAAGTCTGACAAACGCTGTTTATCCTGTGCCTCCGCCTCAAAAAGTTCTTCAGGACGAAAATACTCAGCACTGGCACTCAGTACCATCTCCACTGCCAAAACAGCATTCGAGCGGATTTTCTGCAACCCGATTTTGTCTTTCACCAAGGCTACTAAATTGGCGTTGTCAGAATTACCAAAAAGCGTAACGTTTGTTACTTCTGGGTTTGCATTGAGCGTGTTTCTTGCTCTGGCTGTGTGAGCTTCATTGCCCCCTAGCAATCCCCAGCTTTTAATTTTTTGTATTCTACAGACAGCTAGCGACATAACACTGGCGCGTGATGTAAGTACTTTGTTGATCAGCTGTCACGCTTTTAATTCAAACAAATATTTTTTTCAATCTCTTGTGGGGGAACCACTGCTTTTCAAGGGTAGGTTTTTCAGATTTGACCAATTTTTTGGGTTTTAAAACCAAAATCATCGTCTGAGACCTTAAAACTTTGTTCAATAATTGAGAATATTCTCAATTATTGCTCGAAAAATTAAATACCTATCCTTGAAAGAGAACCACTGCACCCTTCTGACTTGTAGCAAGTAGCGTTAGGACAGAAAGCCCGCCCTGACGCTGCAAGTTGTATGCCCGACAGCTGACATCAATTACATAATTTCATTGGATGTAATTATCACATTACGGTAATTAAAATTGCAATAAAATCTATCTTTAGTCTTACGTATTAATAAAAATCAGAGTCAATTTTTTTATTAAATTTCTGTGTATTTTAACTGATAACATCGCTGTTATAGTTGCTATAGATAGTTACAATTTGCAATACCATATTTGCAAAAATAGTGTAATTATACACAAAATTATTTTTCTGCCTAGTTGCTGTAATTCTTGCCAGACAATGGTTTCAGTATTTTTATCTTGGTTCTGGTAGATAAGTAACTTAATATAGCTTTGATCTATTTTTATACAGACTGATTTACTGCTATCTGGGGTAGTAGAGAATCTGTCTGTTGTTCAATGGCACGGCTTTATCAAAAGTTAGTTACTAAAAGAAGAAAGTAATATTTGAATTTATGGACAGCTTAGTTGAGTTAGTGGATGTTCAACCGCAAAATATTTCTTTTTCATTGATAAGTAACGCTAATAATCACTCCTGGTTGCTCACAAGAGGAAGTTTCAAATTGGCAGATAGGATGAAATCCAAATTTTCTCAGGGTAAACAAATTAATTTTTGGAAATTTCTCTGCCACCAATTGTGTAGTGAGTTCACAATTTTAATTATGAATGCCCGAAAATTTTTTTCAATGTTAAATCTGGAGACTGCGAGTTATGTATTATCAAAGAAGCTTGGAATCGTTATTTATGTGCTGATATCGAATATGTGAATAATTAAACCGACTCTCAAAGCTTTACTCCAAGCATTTTACGTATTTTCAAGACATTTATTTTGAGTGGAGCCAAATGGAGCCAAACGGAGCCAAATGGAGCCAAATGGAGCCAGATTTTTTCAGAAAACAAGGCTAATTATATAAGCTCAATTAATAATTAGGCTCCAAATGTCTCCAAAATGTCTCCAAAAGGCTCCATTTGGCTCCAAATTTTGGATTAAAAAATTAATTCTGATTCTTATCCATGAGAAAAAAAAGTGCGATTAAGAATAATCAGGAAATTCCTCCCCTGGTTGTTATTGCCCTAGATTTTGGAGGAAGTGGTACAAAAGGAATTTATTCTTTATACGGCAGTTCCGAAACTTATTCCCTGTTCATGGAACCGGAAGTAGGAGATGTGACAGTGGAATCAATTAAAACTCACGAACAGAATTTGATGGGAGTGACTGATCCAGAGAATAGGGCGTGGGTGTCGGTGAATGGCAAGACAAAGGTAGTAGGATATTTAGCTCAAAGTAAGTACTACAGCAATACCGGACTAGTTGAGTTGAAGTACGAGCGGGCTGTTTATAAAACCTTAGCCGCAATTTGGGTAGTTAAGGAGAAACTGAAATTGCCATCCAAAATCAGAATAGTTCTCTTAGTTCTGTTACCTCCAGGAGAATTTGAGAACAAAGCGGAATTTGAACGATTAGTGCGTACTTTTGGTGCTGACTACTTAGCTGTTGGTTTGCAAATGCAGGTAGAGTGTGTGATGTTTCAATGCTTACCAGAGGGGGCAGGGGTATTTTTATCGCACCAAAAGCGGGTGGGACAAGCATTGAAACAGAGAGTGTGCGCGGTGGTGATGGTTGGCTTTCGCAATGCATCAGTCTTAATTTCAAAAAGAGGCATTGTTTCCAAGGAAGGAAAAATGTCAGATTTAGGCATGGTGAAGATGGTCGAGAAAGTAGTCGCCGCAACATCAGGCCAAACTGTAGAGCGGTTAACGAGAGCGATCGCTGAAGCAGGAAATGACATTGATACTCGTCCCCTAGTGCGGGTCTTGCGTTCTCGAACTAGAGAAGGACGTACATCTGAGTTAACAACAATTGTGAAGGCAATTAGGGCAGCTCGACATGAATATGTTGCAGCACTAACGAGTTGGCTAGACCAAGTTGTGCCGCCAGATGTAGAAGAAATACTATTTTGCGGTGGTACTGCGGATTATATAAAGAAAGAATTGAATTCACACTACCCAGCTACACCTTGTATATTTTCTGGCGTTTCTATTCCCAAAAACGTAGATAAGCACTTTCTTGGCAATCGCTTGGCAGATGTCTATAGTGCATTTTTGTATTTTGACGAAAGAGTGAAACAGCATTTTGCTCATCATGCTGAGGTGATTGGTCATGTCTAAGCAGATGCGGATGAATTTTCGCTGGCGGTATCAGCCGCGCAATGAAATGGATGCTTTTATGCTCGATTACATTGCTGCTAGTAGTGTTAGAGATACTACGGAAATGATATTGCTAGCACTAAGAGCATTCTGGCTACCAATAGCTGTTGTTAACTCAAAAGAATTTGATGAAGCTACAAAACAAAGGGTAGTCACTGATGCTTGCTACACATTGTTACATCAACTCAGGCAGATTCACGCAGCAGCAGGGTTATCTAATTCTCAAGATTTGCGTTTGACTTTAAATCCAGAGCGATCGCCTTCATCAACCGACTCTAAATCTCATGCCCAAACCGTACAAACTCCTCCCACTATAGAGGAACAAAAAGAGATGATAGGACACTTTGATTACGACATCAATTCTTTTGAAAACTGGTAAGTCAGTTCACTACATCAATTCACCAAATAGGTGAGAATTTTTCCAATTACTTTTTCCAATTACTACTTGAATCACTAACTAATTGACATTATGAACTTTACAGCACCAACTCCCAATCCAGAAAAAAGAAAAAGAGGCAGGCCAAGAAAGAATGCTAGTAATTTTGCTAGTGACAACCTTAACCAGTCATCAAACTCCAAAGTAGAAAATGATGCTATGTCTACAATCAATGAAAATCTTCAAATAAAAGATGTCGCTTGGGAACGAGAAATAGAAGATAATTCGATTCAATTAGAAGATGATATCCAAGAATTCGATGTCATAGATACTAGAGAAGATTTAGTGATAGAAGGAGAACATCTTGATAATCCTACTATATTCCTTGAATCTGAAGCAGATTTAGCAGCCAATGAAAATCCAGAAGAGTTACAGCTACCAACACCTGTTGATGGCAAAGTTAACCTAAACGATGGTAAAGTTAGCCTAAACAAGCAGGAAAAAATTTTTAAAATATCTACAACTATTCACATTGTAGATGGGGAAAAAGGAGGCGCAGGTAAATCATTTTTATCCAGAGCATTTATTGAATATTGCACTTCCATTGGTCATGATGTTTCAATTGTAGATGCGGATACAAGTAACCAGGATATTGTCAATATTTACGACAATGTAGAAACGGCATATTTCAGTGATGATGACAAGCTGGCTAAAGAGGCAGACACAATATTTGACTTGGCCTTTGAAAACTCAGTCATCGTGAACTTACCTGCTCAGGTTTACTCAAAAGTGACTAATTGGATAAAAAATAACGATCTGACGGAGATAGGCAAGGAAAATTCGATTAAATTTGTTAAATGGTTTGTGTGTACTGGTGGGGTTGATTCCGTAAATTTCTTCCTCCAGTCTTTAGAAGATTTGGGAGACAGTATGCTCCATGTATTTGTGAGAAATCTGGGATTGTGCGATGACTGGAAATATATTCAGGAGATGCCAGAGTTTGTAGCCGCTCAAACCAAATATAATTTCATCGTCATGGACTTTCCCAAATTTCCCTTTTGGGAGAGGAACATGGTTGACCGATTGGGAGTGACTTTTGAAGCTGCGATCGCTCATCCCGATCTCAAGGTGATATCAAAGCAACGAGTCAAGAACTTCCTCAAAGAAGCTTATGCAGCCTTTGCTGGTACGGGGTTAGTGCAATGACAAGCAAAGAAGTAGATAGATTTGACGAAGATTTTTTTCCCACCCCTACTGACCAACCCGCCGTACCTTTTACTCCCGATAAATTGCTAGCCGAAGCCTTGCAGGGAAAAAGCGAAGCCTTTAAGCGCCGAGTCATGGATTTTGCCCTTAGTAGCGGTCTATCCCAAGATGATCCTTTATTCTTGGTGTTAGTTGCTACCGGACAATTAGAAGCAATGCTGAAAGATGCACCCGACACTTTGCAATTGCTGTTCAAGAATTGGAATCGGGACTTAGCTCGTAACTTGGAACTAGTGGAACACGTAGCAGTCGAGCGGCAGAAGGTTGCTATAGACCGAGCGGCCCACGCCCTCATTCACAAAGCACAGCTAGCAGAGGGCAGACAAATTCTCACCGCCGTATTTCCTGCCGCCCTCTTAATGTTTTTTATCCTGGGTATGGGCTTCATTATGGGCCTGAGCGTCCCACCTTTGATTACTGGGATACTGGGTGGAGGATATACAGATGTACAGTCAAACCTCTTAACTTGGAATGAATTGGAGGCAATGAATTGGGCGCTGTCCAAAGAGGGGAAGTTTGCCAAGAATTTAATCGAGTGGAATAAAGGCTACCTAGAAAATGGAGAATGTCTCAAGGATGTCCAAAAGTTGGGGATCGTCTTGTCGCAATACGGACGTAAGGCCAAATCAGGGCATTGCCTTATCTGGGCTACCCCTCCAGAAAAGCGTAAGTTTGTTGAGTGAACGCAAACAATAAAGTTCTAAACTAAGACGTAAACTCGTAAACTCAGATGTAAAGTTGTAACTAAGTAAGTCGGTAATTGCACCCAACTATGTTACGAAACGTAAATAGACTTGACAAATGACAAATGACAGCCGTCGCCAGTTATCTTTAACTGTGCCGACTTACTTAGCTATAAGAATTTGCTTAATTCAGCATTTGGCTAAAACTCTTCGCCCTCTTCTTGCCAACCGCTTTCTCTCACCTGTTGTTTTTCTTCTATAAGTGCCTTTTTTTCCTGCTCTTCATTAGGGTCGTATAAGTCATCAAGACTTATATACCCTTCACTGAGCAGTTCTTCAGCAGTCATCGATGCTACTAGCTGGTATCTACTTGTTTTTGGTTGCTTAACCATCTGCCTCGCCTCTTGTGCGATACCAACTCCTATTCTAATTTGTATTCACCGAATTTTAGATTTTAAATTTTGAATTTTCAATGCAAAATTCAAAATTTAAATATATTCCAGAGCAAGTGAATTTATACTCACTCCGCGAGAAGCAATCTACGTGTAAAAAATCAAAAAATATTTCACTTATTCTTCGGAACTGAGTTCTCCATAAAAGTTTTTAATAGTACCTAACATGCTTATATGACTCTAACGCTAAATCATTTTGATACAAAAACCAAGCAAGATACAGGGGTAAAAGAAAAACTTGAGAACACACTTGCTGAATATTTATTTCCAGGTGTGCAGTTTAGCATTGGTACAGCTTATCCCGAAGCTACAGTACCGGAAGACCTGAGAGAGCATAACGGGATGACTCTACAATTTTCGGCAGGTAAGAGGATGTTCTTTGCCAACAACCCTACTGTCCGCCAACAACTTTACCCCAACCCTTCAGATGGAGCAGCTTACCCTTTACCTTTCACACCCTGCCGAACTTTTCAAGAATTACGAAACGTGAGAATTCTGGTAATTGATGATACGACCGGAGAAAATGGCAGTGTTATAGCCAACAACGATGCCAAAATGTTGGTTGGTGATTGTAAGGGTTTAATAGATAAAGATTTTGCTCAAGCCAATAATATAGAACTGCGTGCTTTTCAGTTCAGACTTGGTATTAAACCCCAACAAGAAAATCCAGAGATGCGAATTGCCAAAGGCACGCTTGCACCTGCAAGGCTAGATAAACTTGGAGAGTCTTTTTTTAGGATGGGTGGCAGTCTAGAAACAAGTAATTTGCGTACTAAAACAGGCTACGACATGGTACTGGCAACCTCTTCCTTCAAAGGTAGGAAAGGAGAAGATGCCATTAAACCAGGAGAATATATGCTCACCATTGGTTTGGGTGTCAAAGCAGTGGCTCAATATCGGGAACACAGTTTAGGAACTCAGATTTTAGTCAATTATCCTCAAGCAGTGAAGCAAGAAATATTGCCCATTATCAAGCAGCAAGCAGAAAAACTAGCTCAAGATCAAAAAGACCCCAGGCGATTGGCACTGCGATATGTTGAAACTTACGAACGCCGCAAAGCATTATTGTCCAAAATTATAGGAATTGAACCAGATATCAAAGCAGATATAGAAGACAAATTTGCTATCTTTGATACTTTAAGTTCGGGTAGTGAAGGCGAAGACATCCAAGAAAGTGAATCTTTCAAACCAGAACCAAAAGATTTATTAATGTATTCGTTATTAAAAACTGACTTAGAGAATTATTGTCAGATTATTGAACATCCCAAAATCATTGCTGAACTTCAAAATTTTGTACGTAAACAATGGGTTGAAATTGCTACTGGACGCTCTATTAAGTTTACATCTGGTCTGGCTCAACCAAGTTTATATTTACAGAGTGATGAAATCTGCATACCTTATATTCAAGAGGGAGAAGAAATTATAGTTACTCGTTCGCCATTGATTAACTCGAATGGTGTCATTACTTTAAAAAACAAGCATCTGCCAGAAATGCTAGATGGTTGTGTCTACATACATCCTAAAACTGCAATGGAAAATATGCAGTGTGATTTTGATGGTGATTTACTAGCTTTTGCTCAAGCTAAAGACTTTCCTCAGCTAGCAGCAGAAGTGAAAGAAAAAAATTTACCAGAAAATCGTTATCCCGATATCGTCAAGAAAGCTAAAGTTCCTTATCAAGGTACGTTTGAGGAAATTGCTGTATCAGCAATGGAGAATAAAATTGGGATTATTGCTAATGAAATTCAAAAAAATGTAGCACTGCAATGTGAAATTGATGCACTACCCCACGCAGAAAAAAATAAATATCTGAGTCAAGTATCGGCGCATTTAGGAAAGGTATTGGCTAAATACCAAGCAGGTAAATTACAAATTCCAGATAAAATACTTCAGCAGATAAGTCAAGTTACTCAACTACAAGGTGCGGCTATAGATAATAATCAAGCCGAAAATCAATTGCAGTTAATCCAAAAATTATTGAAAGACTGTTTAGCTGAACTAGGTAATGAGCTACAAGTAGCGGCTGATGGCCCAAAAAGTGCTTTACGACCTGAAGATTCTATTATTCAATACTGTCAAACTATAACGGCTTACAAAGAAATCGAGTGGTTGGCTGATAAAAAAAATCCAGAGGCTTTTACGAATAGAAGTATGAAGACTAATGGTTATAGTCCAATTGATTTAATGATTAAGCAGACAAATCAAATTTTTGAACCAAATCAACTTGTAGCCCAACCCGTTGAAAGTTTTAGAAACTTATACCCAGGAGTTGAATATACCCCTGTTCAGAAAGAGTATGCTCAAGAGATAAAAAATAATTATAACTTATTAGTTAAACAACAGATTGAATTAGAAGAGCAGAGAAAGCTAGAAATAGGCCCATATATGGTAATTACTTCTCCAACTAGCGGGAGAACATTAGAAATTACTAATTTAATTACCTATGAACCTGCTAAAAATCCAGAATTTTGGAAAAATACAGAAATAAATATTCAGATAAAATCAAGAAAACCGACTCCTAAAATGCCACATCATTTGTTGGCTTGTATTAAATACAATACCTCTGATGGTGCAGAAACAGTTGTACCAATTGGCACAATTAGTCTTAAATCAGTTCAAGAGCATAATCTACAGCCAGGAATGATAATTAATCAAGGTAGTATAAAATTTAATTTTGGCATTAGTGAGGGTATGATAGATGCCTTAAAACAGCAAAATCAAGAATATATAGAATCTATCAAAAATAATCTTCAACCCGTAGAAAAGTTACAGTTAGCAGCAGTTATTCACGATGTAAGTCATACAGAAGAAAGTAAAAAATATTCAGGCTTACGTCGAGCTAGTGTAGCGTTCTCTCTGTTCAACGATGAAGTATTAGCTCAAGTGAAGCAGTTACAATTTACTAATATGAGAGTAATTGGAACTCAGTTTAATGAATGTGCTAACAGAAATTTTAGAGGTGAAAAGGTTGCCATTAAACTTGAGAATGCTGCTCATCCCCGTGACCCATGCCAGACCGCTCGTTGGATAATAGTCGAGGGTAAAAAACTCGGCACTATTGATGCTCGTTCTCCTCATCTGCTTCCTGGATGTGAGGCGATCGCTACTATTACGTCCTCTCCTAGTACTAGTATTATTGTCACAAGTTTAAAAAATTTCCATCATAAATTACAGATTGATAATATTAATAAATATGCTTTCGCTGCTCATCAATGGCAAGGAGAGCAAGCTAATATAATTCTGGAAGTGCGGCGAAAAGACCCTCACCAAGCACCAATAGTTTTTGCTAAGATTGGAAATCAAATATTAGGAAATTTAAACAAACAATCAGTAAGTTTTTTGCAAGAAAGATTAGCGAGGGTTGGTAGAGAAATTCATGGTTTTACGATTGTTGGTACTGTTAGTCATGCCCCTGCTAGTTATGTAGATATCGTCATTGATCCCGCGACTGTTAAGTATCCAGAAATTCAAATAGAAGAACAAGTTAGTCAAAATTCGCGTAAAGACAAAGTAGCTATCGCATCTCCTAAAGAGCAAGAAGAGATTGAGCATAAAATTGCCACTGTCGTATTTTTTGAAGCCCCGGTTGACCAAGCACATCAAGCTAAAACCAATATGGTTATGTGTAATATGGTAAAGCGTGCTGTTGACCGAGCAATTGAGCGAGGCTTTAATACAGTTAACTTTGTGAATGCTTCACCATACAAGTCAGAAAACTCCTCATCAGTTTTGCTGACAATTCAACAACTGGCGCAAGCGCGAGAAGATATTAAAATCGACTTATCTACCGCAGCCAATGTAAAAAATGCAATACAGCTTTTAAAACAACCGGATGATATTGTTATTGGTGTCAGCAGCATAGAAACATTTGGAATTATTAACTATGCAGCTCATCAAGGAATACCTGTGGCAGCATACATTCCAGAAAATGGAGAGTTTGATAGGCGTAATTTACCAGAGAGAGCGACTGTTACTCAGAAGGCCGTTACAGTAAAAACAAAAGATTTAGAACATGAGCGTTAGGTAAGGGGCGTGGGTATTAATAGATACTCTTGGCAAACTCATAGGGGATTTAACCTTTATTCTTAGTTGCTTTCTTAAAAAATTCGCTCTCTATGCCCAACTGGATCATGCGATTAAGGGCAGCACATTGTAAGAATAACAAGGGCAGCCTGATTATCAAAAAAGCGTCGTCTTTAAAGGAAAGGTTGCCCAAAACGTTTTGGGCAATGACCAATGGTAGTAATATTTACTCAGTTTGTTCTATGAGTCTGACTCCCCTTCAGTCTCCTCATCTTCAATTGCAAACTCGCTAATATAGTCACGTACCACACGCTCAAAAAATAAGGGGGCGGGTAAGATAGTCCAATCCCTATAGTGACCGAAACTGTAGCGCAATGATTCTACAAGCAAAGCTAGGCTATCTGGATTATCCTCCTCTTGCCGCAAGGTAATAACAATCTCAAGGGGGTTTGGAGTAGGCCACTGACCCAAAAACGGACTTCTTGTGGCAACTTGGTGAACTATCAACCCAGCTTTGTTATAAACTTTTTCTTTGGAAGCATCAGCTTTTTCAACAGGTGTGTTTATTAGCGTCTTCGCATAACAACTTTGCCCGCGTGAATACTGATGAAGCATTTTATTTCCCACAGATAGATAAGCAACACACCCAGTTTGGTTTGTTTTTGTTTCACTCAGTCGGAACAATCCCGTAGAACTAGACGCTGAAGGAATTTCTCGGCTAGGGAACAAATTCTTTAGTTCTTTGAGAGATCGTGTGTCTTCCAGCGAGGTTTCAGCTAACTGTCTGACTTTTTTGTCGATAATTCCAGGTGCAAGGTCTTGTCGAATCCGAACTATGCGTGCGCCCTGCCACTCCTGCTGCATCCACTGATATTGCTGCCCAAGATCAATTTCATTGACATCCATCCTGATATCAGCAAGCCAAGGCCAAAGTTGGACACAGTTAGAAGAATCAATTATCACCAAGGGTTGCGCCTCTTCTTCCACAGAATTAGAAATAATCTGTTTAACAAATTCCATGAATCGAGTTCTTCGCTCCCTAACTTCCGATGCCAGTTTGATTGGAGAAAGTTGGGCAATAAATGAGATCGCATCAGGAAAGTCTTTCCACGGGCTGATTTCTAAACGATTTGCTTTCTCATAGGCACAGCAAAGCTCGCATTTTCCTGTGTCTACCTTGAGGCGCATTGCTATTGCTAAAAATGTATTATCAATCTGTCCACGAGCGCGACCCCTTTGTTTGCGGACAATTGTAATCGCCAAGATTTCTTTTGGTCTGGCTTCTGGTGGAATATCCTCTAGATACTTGTCAACCTTCTGTTGCAAATCATCAATACGACCGGAATGAGCAGAAAGTAAATCTTTCAAAGCTGCTTGTAATCGATGAAAGAAATTTCCGAGTTTGAAACGCTTAGTGGAAAATGTCTTTGCCATTGGCTCAAGAAACTGCACGCAGGCACCAGCCTTTGCAGCCAGCGCTTGGCGGGTTGAAGGTTTGTTCACTTTATCATCACGTTTAGCAACCTTCTGACCACTAGGATCTGGGTAAAACTTTGGTGCTAGTATCAGGCAGAAAGTTCGCTGTTTTCGGTTTTTGATTTGTTGCGTTATTGAATCCCATGCCTCAACCCGATGGCGCGACCGTTCTTTAGCTTTCAATTTGTTACCTGGCAGTAACTCTCGCGGTCCGTGGCTATTGGCTGGTAAGCGGTTAAACAGAACTTCGAGAGTTTCCCCCCACAGAATGGGAATAATTGCCTTTAGTAGATTTACTTCCGTGTCTAACCCATCTTCATAAAAAATGATTAGCGATAGACCTTCGTTGGGATACAATCGCCGCATAGCAGACTGGTTTGCCTGAATAATAGCTTGAAGTTCTTGCGTCTGATCTGGTGATTTGGTTTTGATAAATTTAAGAGATTTTCTTCCACTATCAATTGCTTCTAAACTGATGCCAAAGTATTTGTTTAGTAAGCTATTAAGTTGACTATCGTCTAGTTTATCAAGGTATTTCGGAGTAAATTGTGAGTTAGAATTTGAGTCTGTATTTGTTTCAAGAGCTTCCAGAACAGCACCAAGCAAGGTAGGTAAATTAATCATACGTGATGCTGTGTTATCTAGTTTGTGGCTAGATTTCACAGGAGAGTAACTATTAAACGGTTTGAGTTTTGATGGGTTAAGAATTTTTGCGAGCGCCTCAAAAGCTTCTAACTTATCAATCTCCGGTACACCCTTTTCAATTCCCTCTTCTTCTAAACTTTCTTCGTCTTTTTCAGGATTGTCTTGAAGTCCATCGCGGTAAGTCAGCACTACTTGGCATTGGTCGGTCGAGGCTTTGCCTGACGCAATTTGTTGTCCGTCAAACGGCTGCATCGATAAATTCAGTTGGCTGCGTAAGGCTTCAAAATCTTTATCTGTGATCCAGCACCAGTTTTGATTTTCATCCCGTTGACAGATAACTTTGAAAGTAAAGGCACGGTCAGGATATTTTTGAGAAAATATAAAACCACTAATTGCATTGCGATCAAAGCTAGGAGGTTTTAACTGAGTGAGCCAACGACGTTTGGAAACATCAATTTTCAGCAAAGGCTGATGTAAAGAGGGATAAGTTACAACTTCCAGACGTAGCACTAAGCTGAATTTTCCCTTGATGGGATTGGTAATCAGTTCTGCCACACCAGAAGTAAACATTCCACTACTAGAAATAATGCGTTTTATTGAACCTATCTCTTGAAAAATTTCATGCCCAGCAATTTGACGAGATACAAAATCTGCTAACATCCTATAAGCATGTTTATCTTTAGGCTGAGTTGTACCTGTCTCTTTTGACCAATCCCAAGGTAAAGTATGAGATTTAAACGGAGAAATTGTTAGCAACTCCCCTTCTTCAAGAAGGTCTTCCAATCGCCCAAAAACTTCTGGTAATACCTGTTCTTTATCGGCAAAAGGTTTGAGGAAGTTAGTTATCCAGTCATTGAGAATTGTGTTAATAGCCTTTGTGAGTTCTTCTTCGGTATCACCATTTAAGTATGCAAAAGGTTCTGGGTCACTGGGATTTTTGGCATTTAATGCATATTTACTCAGTCCTAAATTTGATTGAATTCGTTCGGCATTTTTAAGTCCTACTTCTAGGAGTCCTCGCAGTGATGCGTAGGGAAGATTCTTAACGTTAGAATGTCCGTAATGAAAATTTCCTTTTTGAATTTGTGCAAGAATTGCCAAAGATTTCTTTGTCCAAGATAGGGTAAAACCCTCTACTATTATTGGAGAGAGATTATCCGGTACAGTGAAGGCTAGAGGAACTCGTTCGAGGAGCTTGGGTTGTCTTGATAGGGGAATGTAAAAGGTATCTGAAAGTGAAGTAATTTCTGCTATTTCATCTTCATCTAACATCAAGGATTCTTCATCCAGTTCGGATAAATCTTCATTTAAATCAAAGTCATCAGAAAAATTGTTACTCATTCTTACATCTCCAATAAGGGTGAAAATTCATCGAAATCTTCTTCGTCTGTCAACTCTTCTTTTGAACGCAAACTTTCAGGATAAATTACGCCTTCAATTCGCCGTAAAGGTGTCAGAAATGCGCCGAAAAGTTCATGGTAAATTTCTCTAATTACAGGGTCAGGATGATTTACACATTCTTCTAAGATGATTCGCATCTGCACCAACATACTGTCTCGCCCAGAGTCGGGTTTATCCTTTGTGGATTGAATCGCCCAAGCTGCATCCACAAAATAAACTGCTACTGGACAGCCATTCCGCATACCTCGCCCAATTGTTTGCAAAATGGCAACCATTTGATTAGCTGTAAATGGTCTAAATAGATCGGAACCAAGACGGCTAGCCATCAAGGGTTCGCGTAACAATCGATTGGCAGATCGCCAGAGATTTTTTCGAGACTGGTGCCAAGAAGAAGCGATCGCGCTCAGGTCTTCTGCTTCTGTAAAAACTTTGCTATCAAATTCTTGCGTTGACCGTCCTGCTAGGCTGTACAAAAGCTGCATATCATCCGTGGAAGGATGGGGACGAGTGAGAAAGTAAATCGAGCCAATTGCAGCATCAAGTTTCCTTTGCCCTTTGGTGAAAACAATATTCACGCCCCGACCAATTGCAAGTATAGGGAAAATTAAAATATCGCAGCTTTCATCATCTCCAAGTGCCTCGCACTGGGCAGTTGTGACAAAATCTGTCGGTTGCTCTCCGTCTTTGAGGGAGCGAACAACTGCTTTTGTGCGTCTGCCAACCTCTGGATGATAGTCGTTAAGAAATTTTTTGATAGTGCGAGCTTGCTCGTAGCTATTGACGATTAAGGCTGCTTTGCGGTGTATGCCATCTTTTACATCAAAATTGCGGATAGACTTGAAAATTTCTGATTTTGTAGTGCCACCCCGTACCAATGCGTCCACCATTCGCTTGAGATTGCGTTCCTGAAGTTCGCCAGCACCACTGTATCGCAGGGGTTCATCGCCACGCTCGCGATCGGGAATCCATTTGAAGCGGTAAACGCTGCGTTTTGGGTCATGTTCAGATTGGCGCGGTTTGAGTAAATAATGCGGGCCAGCATTAATGTGGTAAGCCGGACTGGCTTCCAGAAATGAGGTTGCCGAGGTCATTAAAATAGCTGGTTTTGATTGTTCCCCATCTGCTTCTAACAACTTATAAAAGCGGTGCATCAACATTCGCGGCGCACCTACAAAAGTAATATAGGAAAGTTCTACATTTCGAGTGGTAGTACGAGTTGTCTGTGCTTTCTTAAAACTGTATTTCACCCCAGAGAACGAACCGAGAATATTTTCTGGGATAATCTTTCGCAGCTCTGGCGTTGCTGTAGACTCTACAATTGGTTCTCGGATTAGCCCTTCTGCCACCATTGTTCTAGTTCCCGGTACAATGCGTTGGTAACCCAAAATCATGAAAGTGACTGACACCAACAATGTAATTACGTCGTTTGCTTCAGTCGGGAATTGACGGTCGGGAAAGCAGAGGGGAAGAAACAATTCGGCAATCTCTTCCACAATTTTGTCGCGTTGCTTAATCGAATCCTCAGCTAGGTAACGGCGAAAGTGCTGAATTAAATTCTGCCACTGTGGTTCTAGAACATTACGGTTGGTTTCTAGAATTTGAGCGCATAAATCAGCTTTAGCCCAGTCTGTTTCCTCAATACCTGTACGGTTGTAAAAGGCACGGTAAGCTGCTGATTCCCAAACTTCAGTCAGCGCCCGACTTTTACTGAAACCAAGTTTGACTTCAAGGTCATCAAGGCGATCGCGTTTGGAGTATTTCTCAAAGCCATCTAATAAATCACTAACAATCCTCAATACAGTTAGCAGTTGGTTTTCGTAACGTTCTCCCACCCTCGACGAGGGCATATTCTGAATGGCGGTCATCAGCGAAGTATTGTGATTGCCAAATTCCGCTAAGTAACGACTGTAGAGTTCTACATCCCGGTCAGATAGTCGATGATTTTCCCCACGAGCAAAGCGGTTATGGATTTGTTCGAGAATTTCCCGGTGAATTGACGTGTCCGAACCTGAGATGCTTAAAGTTGCTGCCCCGTAAGCATCCAAAACTGATTGCACCATGTCGGCTTCGTCAAACACAACTACATCGAACGTGCGGGCAATCAATTCAAAATATCGCAAATTCTCT
Source organism: Calothrix brevissima NIES-22 (assembly GCF_002367995.1). GTDB lineage: Bacteria > Cyanobacteriota > Cyanobacteriia > Cyanobacteriales > Nostocaceae > Aulosira > Aulosira brevissima. Next base: position 81,177 of record NZ_AP018211.1, on the reverse strand, counting down.
CGAATCGCATGAGGTGGCACTTGAGTATCGAGGGAGCGCACATGACCAACCCAAATATCTGCGTCTATCAAATCTCGCGGTGCTTTGTTACGACCGCACATTGTCCACAAAGGACATAGACACTTCTTCATTTGCCCTTTCTTACCCCCACCTTGCAAAATCTCTTCGCAAGGTGCGTAACCAAAACCCCACATCGAAGTATCAGCATTTGAAAAGGCTGGTAAAACACAATTCAAACTAAATACTTCTGCCCCTTCCAAACTGTGGGCAAAGCCACCATTACCTCCACCAGCTGCAATTGCCTCAGCAATATTATCTGCATGACGACGACGAGTCTCATCACTTTGACCCACTAGCATTCCCACTTTAACTTTATGAAATGCCAGTTGAGCCATGTACTGTCTGGCTACTTCAATGGAGGGGAAAAGAAACATGGCTTTGTAACCGTTTCGTCCCAACCAAATAGCTGTTAGCACGAGAAGCGTTGTTTTACCAGCCCCTGGCAAGCCAATTAAATGCTTAATACCCTCTAGTTCCAATGTGTCATCTTCTTTCCGCAGTCCCTTACCAATAGACGGTATCATCAGGTCAAAGTGTTCAAAACGACTCGCCCAGCTCCCAGATCGCCGTTCGGGATTTTTGGACTCTCGCTCGTCCATCTCAATAGCTAAGTCGCGTAGTTCTTTCAGGGGAATGCGGATTTTTCCTTTGGGCTGGCGATTGAGAGAATGCGTGCGACGTTCGGCAAGAGGAGCGGTGATAGGATTGATTGGTAATCTCACTGCCGTTGTCTGTTGACCTAAAGAAACCACCATTGGCTGACGAGGATCGGCAACCGTTGCAGTATGTAGCTGATAGGACATTGGCGCATTGAGAATTTTACGCGCTTTTGCAATCAACGGGTCTTCTAAAGGGTCTGTTCTTTTGAAGCGAAGCGTCTGAGCGTCAATCTCATAGGTTCCTTTTGTTTTATTGCAGTAGTGATGGTCGTTATAAAGTGCTACCGCGTGTTTTACTGACTGCTCTGTAACATAAGTCAGCGACATCTGCCGCATATTGAAAATGGCTTGACGAGCTTGCTTTAATTTAGGTGCATTCAAGATACTCGCCATGCCTGACATCACCACTGGAGCGTACTCCAGTGAATCAGTACCAATAAATTCTTCCATCAAGACACACAGCCAACAAATTCGGTCTGCGCCTTGCCAGAAATCAGGTTTAATTCGCATACTATATCTCTTTCAAAAACTCAATCACTGAGGAAACTGGCAGAATTTCTAAAGTAGCAGGGTCGCTCTTTTTATCGAGTGTTGACAGTAGGGTTGAAATGTAACTAGGGTTATCTTCAATTAGCTGATCGCTAACAGCAATAATGCGGCGACGATAGTGAACCAACCCCCCAATGTTACGGTTAAGGCGTAGACCTAAAGAGACAGGGCTTGTGTAAGATTTAGCATCAATACCAATTGCCCGTTCGTTTATCGAAACATCGCATAAATCAGATTCTGGGTATAATTCAGCACTTAAACCCTGTTGTCTGGCTATATCAAAAATTTCTAATTCATCAATTGCCGGGCCAGTCCAGTAAGTTAAAATTTGAGACTTGGCAATCAACAAACGGTCTTGGCTGGGGTCTAACTTCTCTGAAACTTTTGCTTTTTTGCGGCTATTACATTGACGGATTGGACAGCGCCCTTCTGGAAAAATATTTTTATTAGGATGCGGTCGCATCAATGTACCACAATGGGCACATCGGTGAGCAAGCCCTTTAATTAGCCAAATATCAGGTACTGAATCAAAGAATGTGTCAATTAGCATCTCCTGTAGAGGAGTTAGGTTGTTGTTAACCAAGTATTCTAATAGTTGACGTTCTCCGATAAGCGAATACCTGCCCACTAGTTCCCTTAAAGCAGTGTAGGCTTTGTGCTGGCGACGAATTCCCATTCGCTCAGTAGCCTCGCGCAAGCATCTGTGCAGGCGATGCTCAATCACATTGTCTTCGCCAAAGGCTCCACTAATACTAGCTATCTCCGAACAATCCGAAGTTGGTACGCACAAGTCTGGGTCAATTAGGGTAACAGCACCGAAGCGAAAATCAGAGTCGCGAAAAACCTCTAACTTCCATTGCTCAGAATCAAGGGAGTACCGAGCGCGTTCTAAAACAGTATGAATGCAAGCAGCATTATCGGTTAATCCTTCTTCGATAAATAGACGACCCAACTTACACATCGCTTTGTAGAGTTCGGGTGGCATACTGTCGTGTTGACACACAATTTCTCTACCAGAAAGAACCCGATTATATTGGCGCAGAATTCCCTGCGCCAACAGGACAATAGCATCTTCAGCCAAATCGGATACTTGGCGATGTCCCCCAGATAGTAGAAAAGGATTTGTAGCAAAAGCAGGTGACCATGTGGGGTCTTGTCCATCAGCTTCTGCAATGATTTGCCTTTCTAAAACATCTTCAGGAAATGAAGGCAAAATTTGAGCGATCGCACTTAATGTCCAGCCTTTCTTCAATAAGAGAGTTGTTGCTAACCCCTCTAAAATTTGTCGAAATCCAAATTCTTCGCCTTTGGGTTGGGATAGAAGTTGCTTTGATCGCCATGAGCGAACAGTCCGCAGGGCAGGTGCTTCTACTGACAGTCCTAGCTGCTCAATCTGGCGTTTTAGTTCTTTTGCAAGCGCTTCCGCAGTTCCCTGCCACTGACGCACGTCGTCAAAGTACATGGTTTACAAAAAAAAATTACATTTTTGTATGTTTACAGTAATTGATGTAAATGTCAATCGGTCTTGTTGGCATTGAGTTAAACTAATTTGCCGCAGATGAAACTGCCTCTAGTAAAAACTCTACTTACTACATAGGCTTTAAGTATTTTGACAGTTCAAAAATAGTATTTCTAAATACCATGTAGTTAAAGCTGATGCTCAAAAGAAAAAGAAACCTGGTCGTCGTCCTAAATTAATAATAGAAGACCAAGTTTTAATGGTTATTCAGTACTGGAGAGAATACCGCACTTATTATCATATTGGATTAGATTGGGGGCTATCAGAATCCGCTGTTTGTCGGACAGTTTATAAAATTGAAAACATTTTAATTAGCTCAAAAAAGTTTAGCCTGCCTGGAAAGAAAGAATTGTTAAAAATGTCCTCTCAAAAGATTTGGTTGTGATGGATGTGACTGAAAGTCCAATTGAAAGACCAAAAAGAGGTCAAAAGAAATTTTTTAGCGGTAAAACCGGAGAACATACTTTAAAAACACAATTAGTTATTCACCAAAAAACTAGCAAAATCATCTGTTTAGGTCATGGTAAAGGAAGAATTCATGATTTTCGCTTATTTAAAACCAGTGGTGTCAGGTTTGGTGAATTACTAAAAGTAATAGCGGATAAAGGATATCAAGGAATTGCTAAAATTCATAAATTAAGTGAAATACCGATTAAGAAACCAAAAGGGAAAAAGTTAGCTAAACAACAGAAGGAATATAACCGAGAACTGAATCGATTAAGAATCGTTGTCGAACAGGTTAATCGTTGTCTAAAGATTTTTAATATTTTATCTAACCAATATCGTAATCGTCATCGCAGATTTGGTTTAAGGTCTAATTTGATTGCCGGAATCTACAATTTTGAATTAGCTTTAAAAGCTTAAGTAAAACTTCATTAATCTTGAAAATTCAGTCAATAAATAATTGCTGAATCAGTTTGTTATATCAATTTTTTGGTTCGTTATTTTCTAGCGACAGATAATATTATAAATTTTGTAAATTGTGGCTATTTGAACTTCTCTAACGTGCAGGAAAATAACCCTTTATTATACCAGAAAATATTTATGCAAGAGTTCTATAGACTCAAATTGCCGTAAACCGCGAACAAGGGTAGGCATTCCCGGAGGTCGTTGACAGAGATATCCAGACCATCCACCCAAGCGAGCGATGATCCAAATAGCCCAAGGCAAACAACCTTGTGGATAAGGATTTTGCAGTTTTTGGGTATCGCCTTCAACAGAAGATTGAATCACTCCTAAGCATTGTTGTTGCTGTTCACAAAAGGTAAGCGCGGCAGAAAGCAGAGTATTGTCGCGCCCTTCAAGCATTTGTAAGATTCGCACAGCTACGGACAAAGCCAGGATTGTCAGGCGTTGAATAGCGATCGCAGACTCTAGGTTGAAGCTGGGGGCTATACAGATGCATAACACCATAATGTAATACTTATTACTACCACATAGTATTTCAAGCAATCAGTTACATGGCTAGACAATTTTCTATCCTAAAGTACTTACTCCTACATTCTGCCTCTTACCGTGTAGTGCTTTTTAGCATTGCCTTATGCTTATCTAGCAAAGTTGCACTCGCCCAACAGCAAGGTAGCAGTTTATCAACTAAGTTAGAAAATTTGGGGTTGCAGGCTAATCTGGCAAACTTAAACTTTCCAACTCAAGATTCTAGCATTGAATATTCTAAAAAAACACCTACCTTTTCACAGTATGTGGAATCAAAGGATAAACCAGAACCAAAAGTGCTAATTGCTGAAGTTGTAGTTACTGGGGTAGAAGGTGAATTACAGCATATAGTTTATGAAACTATTCAGACAAAACCAGGGGGAATCAGCACATACTCATTACTAAAAAATGATATTAATGCTATTTTTGCCATTGGTTATTTTTCCAATGTAAAAGCAGTACCAGAAGATACGGAACGAGGAGTTAGGGTAACATTTGAGGTTAAACAAAATCCAATTTTTAAAGAAGTTAAAATCAATAGCAAAATCCTATCCAAAAAAATTATCAAGGAAGCCTTTCAGAGTCAATACGGCAGCATTTTAAACTTGGTAAGTTTAAAAGAAGGCATAAAAAAAATTGAAAATTGGTATTTGGATAACGGTTATGTCTTAGCTGATTTTGTAGGTACACCAAAAGTTACTGATGATGGAACAGTTACTCTAGAAGTAGCTGAAGGAGTTATTGAAGATATTCAAGCTCAATTCGTAAAAATAATTAATGGTAAAAGTTTTAATATTCAAAATGGTAAACCAATTAGTGGTAAAACTCCTAAACTTTTAATTATTCACGATTTTAGATTCAAGCGTGGAGATGTATTTAACATAAATAGTGTTAGAAAAGAATTGGCGAGAATAAAAAGAATCAGAGATTTTAATGAAATTACAGTTTCTATAGATTCCGGTAAAAAACATGAAGAAGTAGTTATTAAACTTAATATTGAAGAAAAGAATATTTTCGTGAAAACGGATGAGTCTCTACAGAGATTATCACAGCAAGCACAACCAGGTTCAGATCCAGAGCAAATAATAGCAACAAATCTAGAAATAATTAAAATTTCTAGATTCAAAAATGATAAAAAGCAGGAGATAAATGCGCTTTATAATATCGGTAATACATATAATAGATTAGGTGAATACTCAAAATCCATAGTTTTTTATAATCAAGCACTAGAATTAGTTCGTCATGATGGAATAAGCTCTGATGGACTAAATAATATCAATCAAAATGCTAAAAATTGTAATACTTTCACCCAAAATAGAGAAAGTATAAATTATTGCGATCAAGCAATACAAACACCAAAAATAACCCCAATAGAAAAAACATTAATTGAAAGTAATATACTTCTAAGCCTAAGTAATACGTATCGCATAATTGGAGAGTATCAACAAGCATTAAGCTTAAACAATCAAGGATTCTACTTAATAGAAAACCATAATATTAAAATTAAAGATGATATAAATTTAATTATTTTAAAAGCCCTTGCATTTTTTTTACAGAGTTATATATACATAGATTTAGGAGAAAATCAGATAGCGAATAATTATGTTAATAAAGGACAAGAGTATATTCGTAAAATACAAACATTTTTAATTAATTCTCAAGAAGATTCTAATTCAGAAGAGGGTAACTCTTATTTAGTAAATAATAATGCTATACAAAAAGATGTAATCATTTTATTTAGCAATCTTATTCCATTTATTTTAAATCAAGATGAAAAACAATTATTGGTTGTTCAACAAGAACTCTGGTCTCAATTTTTAAAAATTACTGAACAAGTTGATTTAGAAAAATTAGCCATAACTGAAGTAATAAATTTTAATCAAATCTTAAATATTTTCTCCAAGGAATTCTTAAGCGCAATCTGGCTACAGATAGGTAAAAATTATCACCTGATTGGAAATAAACAAAAAGCTCTTGAGATTTACAATCAAGCATTACAAAACTTACAGTATCTCAAAATATCTGAAATTGAGCCAGAGTCAAAGGAACAAGTTAGTGATATTAATCAGGCAAAGGATTTATTAAGTTTTTTTGGTGACTATATAAAATCCATGCTTCTAAATGAAACTGGTAATATATTGGCTGATTTAGATAAAAAACAAGAAGCATTAAGTATTTACCAACAAGCTTTAAAGTTATCAGAATTAACAGGAGAAAAACAAGTTCAAGCATCTATATTAGATGGACTAGGCAGCGTTTATTATAGTCTTAATAAATATGAAGAAGCAATAAATAGTTACAATCAAGCATTGAAAATATGGCACGAACAAGGTAATAGTTTAGCAGAAGCCAACAGTCAATTAGGTATTGCAAGAGTTGAACGCGATCGCAACCATCTTTATGCAGCAAAAGCTCAAATTGAAATAGCAATCCGGCTGATTGAAAGTCAACCTCGTCCTAGTGAAATTGACTATTCTCCAAACGCTAGGACTGAACAGCACACGTTCAAACACTATATTAACCTTGCTTCTTACTTTTCTGCTAAACAGAATTACTACAGTTTTTATATAGATTTACTCATGCGCTTAGATAAAAAATTTCCTTCATATGGATATGTAGTACAAGCATTTCAAGCTAATGAGCAATCTAAAAATCGAAGCTTGTTAGCAATTTTGAATCGGCGCGATCGCTATGTTTCTAATGCTAAAATTTCTAATTATTCTACAACCCAATACACAAACTTAGCGGCTGTTCCTCTTTTATCCACCATCCAACAACAAGTGCTGGATGATGACAGCATTCTACTGGAGTATGCACTTGGTGAAGAACGTAGCTACTTGTGGGTAGTAAGCAAAACTGGATTTTCTAGTTATGAACTTCCTAAACGTGCAGACATTGAAGCAGCATCTCGAAAGTTTTATGACTTCATGACTATACCCAGCTTGAGAATTAGAACTAATAAAGCGGCAAAAGCGGGTAACGAGCTAAGTCAAATGCTTTTGGGACAGGTTGCTAGCCAGTTGGGTAACAAACGTTTGCTGATTGTGGCAGATGGAGTCCTGCAATATATACCTTTTGGCGCTCTCCCAGATTTCAACTCAGGCTTTTCTCAACCACTATTAGTCAATCACGAAACACTAACGCTTCCCTCAGCCTCGACTTTTGCTGTACTCAGGAACAACAAAAATATTCCATCACCCACCAAAACGCTCGCCGTTTTGGCAGATCCAGTTTTTGGTCAAGAAGATGAGCGATTCCAAGGTAAGCCCACTAAACTTAGTTTGCAAACTAAACAACGTTCAGTGATTGGAGAGAATCAACCTTCGAGTTCTCTTACTACAGAACAACTTTTCCCAAGGTTGCCTAGCACCCGAAACGAAGCTGACCAGATAGCGTCTCTTGTAAACCCGGTCAACCAAATTCAAAAATTTGGTTTTTCAGCTAGTCGGCAAGCCGTACTTGAGCCAGAGATGAGCCAGTACCGCATCATTCACTTTGCAACTCATGGTATTTTAGATGCTGAAAAACCAGAGCGATCTGGTATGCTTCTCTCAGTCATCAATGAGCAGGGTGAGCTTCAGAGAAGTTTGCTATCTACACCTGATGTTTTTAACTTACAGTTATCAGCTGAATTAGTAGTGTTGAGTGGCTGTCGTACTGGCTTAGGTAAGCAGATTAAGGGAGAGGGATTAATCGGTTTAACTGGTGGTTTGATGTATGCGGGAGCAAAACGAGTAGTCGTCAGTTTATGGAGTGTAGATGATCAGGCAACAGCAGCTTTAATGAGTCGATTTTATCAAGGAATTCTCAAAGAAGGGCTTTCACCAGCCAAAGCATTACGTGAAGCTCAACTGGCTATCTTAAAACAACCGCGTTGGCAAAATCCTTACTATTGGGCAGCTTTCACACTTCAAGGCGAGTGGAAATAAAATTCTTAAAAGATTTAGGTTTTTGCGTTGCTTTCATAGCATGGCATTAAAATCGAAGGTTTATAGGAAATCTTAAAACCTTAAAACCCATTTATGACAAGATTTACAAAGATAGAAGAGAGTTTTATTTATTATTGGATTCCATTACAGGATAGATAAAACCAAGATGTTGAGTGTTTAATAGTATATAAAGATAAAACATCTATTATGTGTAAATTTGCAATAAAAATAATTTGTTTTATAGTAGATTTTACAATAATAATTTCTGCCTTTTCTACAAGTACTAATTCAGCTTTTGCTAATGATTATTCTGGTCAATTTGTGGCTCAAAAATATAAATATAAAACAACTAATAAAGAAGTATCTAGTGAGCCATTCAGTACTAAATCTGAAGATTTACTTATATCTCCAGATGATGAATTTTCAATGAAAGATAGATTAGAATTGTTCAAGAGTAATTTGGATAATAGTAATCATAATATTGAAATTGGTGAATCTAGTTGTTATGTAGAATTATCATCCCTATCAAGTTACGGATCAGCTTCCATAATGATTTACAATAACTATCCACAAAATGTTAATAAATTGACATTTTCTATATATACCCCGACGCATGGTATGAGAACTTTAAACTTGGAAAGCAGCAAAAACAGCGAAACTATGTCTTTAAAATCCACATGCAATGAACCTATTAATATTGTATATAAAACAATCTCTTTAGAGAGAAGAGTAGATAACAAAATTAGAGAACTGAAAGTAAATTTGGATATGCAGAAGCCTGTACAAAATCCTTGGCTTGAATTAAATATCCAAAATGATTGGAATCCTCTCATAAAAAAATGACTAAATCAAAATAATTGTTTCTTCATAAACAAACATTTCAAAGATTCAGAATATCTATCAATGGTATGCAAAAATAAATTTATGTATGAATATCTAACCAAAATAATTGTTTATACTGTAGATATTGCCATAATAAGTACTGTTTTTTTGCCAGTATTAATTCAGCTTTTGCTAATGATTATTTTGGTCAATTCTTAGCTAAAGAATATAATTATAAAATAACTAATAAAGAACTATCTAATGAGCAATTCAGTACTAAATCTGGAGATTTATTTATATTTACAGATAATGAATTATCAATTAAAGATAGAATAGAATTCCTCAAAATGATTTCAGAGAATACTAATCATCATATTGAAATTGGTGAGTATAGTTGTTATGTAGAATTATCATTAGGCTCACTTTCTACAACGATTTACTATAACTATCCAAAAAATGCTAATATTGATAAATTTACATTTTCTATAAATACACCGACGCATGGTATGAGAACTTTAAACTTGGAAAGCAACAAAAGCAGTGAAAGCAGTGAAAATATGGATTTAAACTCCATATGTAATAAATCCAGTAATAGTGTATATAAAATAATCTCTTTAGAGAGAAGAATAGATAACCAAATTGGAGAACTGAGAGAGAAATTGAATATACAGAAGCCTGTAGAAAATCCTGTACTTGAATTAAACATTCAAAATAACTGGCATTTTTGAAATGAATAAATATAATAGTCTTCTCAGAAATAACTACTTATAAACAGGATTATCCATTATTGATATGTAGTTAATACAAATGATTTTTTTGAAGATTTTTAGTAGGCTCTGGAAGTGAGTATAATATCCAACCTTCAGAAGAAATCCTCGTTATTCCAAGAGTTTGTTGTAAATTTAGCCAGTTTTTCTTTAGGTCTTCATCCTGTGGGTTATTTTTTAATAAAATAGTAAATGATGTTAAAGTTTCATACCATAATCCAGCCTCCGTATAAATAGAAATCTTCTCTCTAGTAGTTGCTACTTTTAACCGAGAATTCAAAGTTGAACTTTCTGGTACTCTTTCAACCCAACCATTAACGGTTGCATCACCTGACCGATTTATGGGATTACAGATTACGGAAAATACCCATTGATATTTTTTACCTTGTTTGAGGGGAGGGACTGTTAATGGAAGTTGCAAACTTGCAATACCTTCTTTTTGTGACAGAGAAAATGTTGCTGAATATACATCATCTTCATTTTCATCAATGAGAACAAACTCTGCATTTCGACGAGAGACAGGCAGGTATGGGATATAAAACCAAAACGTCGGTCTGTCAGAGATTGTCTGTTCAACAAATGGAACTCCATCTACATCGAAGGGAACCAGGGCAGTCAGTGAGTCAGGCACATTAGGACAGCGATCGCGCCGCGCTCCTCCTCTTTGACGACCACTAGCAACTTTGCTAGGACGCTTTCCTAGAAAAAAGTATTTTACTTTTTCAATCAGGCTTAATTCCTCTGCTCCTATAACATTGGGAGTAACAAATAATGGTAATGAAATAGACATTGTTACTGCACCCAAACAAAGGATAGCAACTCGAGGAATAAACTTTATCTGACGCATGAGTTGAACATTAAGATTTTTTGTTTGGACGGTATACGATAAAAAGAATACTTCCTTGCATTAAGAACAAAGCGATCGCTGACGGAATTAAAGGCACCCAAAGATTACTCCATGTCAGAAGACTTAAGCAAATTACATATAAAACAAGAAATGTAGTTCCTCCAGCAAGACCTACCATACGCCAGGAGGAGCGGAGATAGTAAGCAAGTCCTGCGCCAACTAAAGACCAGCAAGCAATCCACAAAAATTCAATTCCTGGCAACCATACTTTTAATAAACCTCGCTCCCCCTTTACAAAACTCAAAATTTGGCTCACCATATGAGCTTGGACAAACACACCTGACATTGTGCCGTAAGGGGTAGACCAATCATCACTAATGGCTACTTTAGCTGTGATTCCAATTAGAACAATTTTGTCCCGAACATCCTGCTCAGAAAGACGATCATTGAAAACGTCTTCTAGTGATACATGTTTTGCGATCGCTTCAGGTTCAGCACCCGTGGCACGATAGTTTAACAATACTTGATAACCACCGGAATCAACACCTTGATAACCACCTGTAAATGGTTGAAGGTATTCAAAAACAGCATTACCAATTTGTAGTTGACCTTGAGTTTCAAAAGGGTCTTTGTACTTATACTGGTTATTCTGGGTAGCCTCTAACTCTAAATAGCGCCGTGCAAGAGCAAGGCTAAATGACTGTTTTGTAGCACAGTCAGCACCGGACAATTTCTCTTGAGCCATAAGAAATCGGCGGACAACCTGATCCTTATCTGGGATAAAGTCAGCAAAACCAAAACGTTCTCCTTTTACTACCTGTTTTGGTGGGGCTATCCCCGATGCAACAATTCGCTCTTTTTCATCAGTTTCAGGCACTTTACAGACAGAAAAGAAGCGTTCATTGTTCAAACGAGCCACCAAATCCGGTTCGTTGGCAGAAGTTTCAAAGTCACGGTATAAATCTAACCCAATCAAACGAGGCTGATATTTCTCTAATTTCATCAAAAGGCGATTGAGAGAAGTATCTTTTAAAGTGCCTTGCCCATGCTCGTTCCGTTTGATTTGGGTACTAAGATCATTATCTGTAATTTCAATAACTAATAGCCGCGGGTCAGCACCTTCATCCAGGAGCCGAAGTTGCATTAGATGGTCAAATGCTTTCAATTCCATTCCTTGTAGCAAACCAAGAAAGCGTAGACCAAATAAAATACAAGTGACAGTAAAACTAAGTGCTAACAAGCGCTTCCTGGAGAGATGCCGAACGTTAGCAGGGGGATTTGAATCTACCCGTTCCCTATCGGGCGGCTGTAGTCATATTTGGCGTTTATCGATAGTGATGCCACCTTGTCCAAAAGCCTGATAAACTTCGCCACCTAAAATATTTTGATTGTTAATTCCAATTGTTTCGGCTATTTTTGCTGGATTTTTGCTGGTTGATTTTTGAGCCTTGATGGTTTCTGTTAATTCTTGAATAGCCTTGGCCAGTGCTGGATTATCTTGTGCAGAAGCGTTGGCTTGATTTCCTAACTCTTCGACCGCATCCTTAATTTCTGGATCTGTCTGTGCTACTTTTTCTACCTGAGCTATCAAAACAGCTACACCAATATCTTCTCGCTCTGTGGTAGGTAATACTGCCTGTTCTGCTGCGGCTGCTAAAGCCTCTGCCGTTTCAGGAGATTTCTTTGCCAGAACTTGCTTGGCCTTGTCATAAGCTGCATCAAAAGCTTTACCTATTGACCAATCGACGAATTTACTTCCCACAAAAACAAGCATGAGCGCACCAGCAGTCAACGGCTCCATGTACTACCTCTTCAGATGGTGTTGTCTTTATTAATACCACATGGTTGAGATTACAAATTCCTTAATTCAAGAAATTAAAACTGATAACTATCTGGATGCATAAGCCAAGAAGTCACCCCCCTGACTCCTTGGCTTAGGCATCCAGCTATCGTTTCGGCTTGTGAATCATGCAGCGTTACACATTCTTAAGATTTGGTGCAATAAGAGACTTGATAGAATGGCACGCTTGAAAAGCTCTAAGTTATGCAGAATAAGCAATACAGCGAATGGCACGCTTGAAAAGCTGAAACACTTGTGGTTTAAGCAGTTTGCAATTGCTTGCGTAATTCATGCCGGGGTTTTGTCATCAAGGGATAAACTTTTGGGCGGCGTTTGCGAACTCGTGGTTCACTTCTGCCAGGGCGATCGCTCACAGTCTTGTGAACGATAACTTTTAGTAAAGTGCGATAAATTTCAAGACGTTTTGTGTTGTGAGCAGCTAACAATTCGGGAATAAAGTTATTTAAATGATGGCGAGTACCTTGTAAAGACAAGCGCAACGGAGGAGTACCGTAAGTAGTACCTGCCGACCACATCAAACTACGAAGTAGATTATAAGCGAGCAAATAAGCATAAATTTCTTTGCGTACCATTGAAGGGGTTTTACATCGCAAAACATCCATGCCCAAAGTAGTTTTGAGTTTTGAGATGTCTTAAATCTAGTTCAACATCCCAACGTTTACCGTAAAGCCCAACAATTTCTAGCGATCGCGTAAGACGAAACTGCATTAAGGACAATCTTCTGAGCCATCCTTCCATTGTTCAATAGCTTTAAAAGCTGTAGTCCTTACGGAGCATAGCTTAGAGCTTTTCAAGCGTGCCATTCGAGACTTGATAATAATCTTTCACTGATGGGAATTTCTTAAAAAGTTCGGCAATGTCCGAAATCAATTCTTCTGGAGAACAACTCTTGAGATATTGTTTGAGATGGGTGAGATTGATTTTTTGCGGTGTCATTTTATGCATCAGTCAGGTTCATGAGAATTGACAGATCCTACAAATAATTAACTCACTCATAAGCGTGAATTTGAAAAAATTAATTCTGGGTTATTCATCAAAGTTGATACTAAAATTAACTCCCAATACCTCTTCTATGCGCCGTAAAGTTTCGATTGGCAAAGCTTTTGTTTCTTCAGCTTCTATTTTGTACCAATTCATAGTTGTCATGGGAATTTGACGGCAGATTTCAGCTAAAGAGCGCTTATCGGCTTCTCTTGCTTGTCTAATTCTCTTTCCTAGACTGGGGATTTCTACATCTATCGTTCTTCTAACTTTCATTGATGCCTCAACCCTTCAACTCTCCTCAACTATAAATTGTCAGTTTATCTGAAATCATAAACCATAAGTTTATGGTTTATGGTAAGGTATCAAAGATATCAAACGATAGCGACTTTTCTTTGAAGCTAGGGGGGGTAGAAGTATGAGCGAGATGTCCAACATCTCCAGTGAGAGGAACTTGCTACCCCCCAAGAGTGACTTAGAAGCCAACCAGACTACACCAGTTGAAGTAGTTAGTAGCTCCGAACTTACCACAGAAGAGTGGAGCGATCGCATATTTTTAGAAAGGCAAGTTGAACGAGCATTTTACATAGCTGCTAAAGCATTGAAAGCACTACGAGATAGACGTTTGTACCGTTCGACTCACTCAACATTTGAAGATTACTGTCGTTCCCGGTTTGGCTTCACTCACCGCCATGTGAACTACTTGATAGCTGGTTCTTTTGTGGTTGACAATCTCATGGGAACCAATGGTTCCCAAATTGGGAACCCAGATGAAATGGGAACCAATGGTTCCCAAATTGGGAAACCAAATGAAATGGGAACCATTGGTTCCCAAATTGGGAAACCAAATGAAATGGGAACCATTGGTTCCCAAATTGGGAAACCAAATGAAACGGGAACCAATGGTTCCCAAATTAAAAACTCAGATGAAACGGGAACCGATGGTTCCCAAATTGGGAACTCAGATGAAATGGGAACCAATGGTTCCCAAATTGGGAACTCAGATGAAATGGGAACCAATGGTTCCCAAATTGGGAACTCAGATGAAATGGGAACCAATGGTTCCCAAATCTTACCAACGAGCGAACGCCAAGTTAGACCTTTGGTTCCCTTGAAACCAGAACAACAACGTCAAGCTTGGCAACAGGCAGTAGAACTTGCTGGTGGTAAAATTCCCTCTGGTCGTATTGTTCAGGATATTGTGGACAAAATTCGAGAAAGAACCAAATTGCCTAATCCTTACCGCCTTGGGGAAGTATGTACTCTACTGCCCAAAGACAACCCAGAACTTAAAGGCAAGAGTGGTTGTTGGGGTGTCATCACTCATGTTGGAGACTATAGTTGCACTCTTGAGACTTGGGATGCTGAGTATACCGTGAAAATAGAACATCTCAAGTCCCTAGAAATGTTAGACAATGACTGCCAATTTATGCAACAACTGTGTGCGCGACTGCGGCGGCTGCATGAAATTGAAAACCGAGATAGTGCAGTAGATTGGCTTTGCTTAGGGTTAGGGAAACAACTCAAACCGTACCTTTCGCCGTTACAGGAAAAATTGCTGGCTGATGTGGAACAAGAGTACGGACTCCATGAGAAATAAAAGTTACCCGATTCAAATATTGGCTGTGTCGTTGCTTTCTATAAAATAGTGCTGAGTGCCTACCTATTTAGCCAGCAATAACTTTTGGTCTGCTAGTGGAAGTTTGTAGCGTCAATTCACTCAGTACCCGTGCTACTTCCTTTGGCTGGGATGTCAACTTGGCTTTCATCTGTGTCCGCAGAATCGCCAATCGCTGGTAATGACCATTCACCTTGTCAGCAATCCCTAAACGTCGGGCTGCGGTACGAATGCGAGGCTGGGGCAGCTTCTCTATTAACAACGTTAGAGATTCAGTGTCAATATCATCTGTTGTGCTTGGCGCGGTAGTATCGGTCAGTCGAATTGATAAGGATTCTGGATTATTTACAGGTTCATTAGAAGCTGGTGAAGTATTTCTGTCTGTCACTTGCTTGTCGTTAACCGAGTATGCTTTGTTGTTCTGTTGATGAGTGCAAGCATTCCATAGCTTTACTAAACCTGCAAAGAAATCAAGTATCATCAAGATTGCATATACGGTGGCGATCGCCAAAATCGCATTTGTCAAAAAGTCTTGAGTATTTTGCATTTTCTGTGTCTCCAGTAAAATTGCGTGAAGTGTGTGCTGACTTTTTGTAGTTCTTTTCCCGTCAGGGGTTGCACATCTTTCAACACCCCCAGCTACAAGCTAGAGGTGTTACTGATTCTAAAAATGCTCAAAAGTTGAGGATTCCGGTTGAAAGGCGATTTCTATCTGGTAGTCTCTGTCATGCCAGCCAAGCAGATACCAGTAATTTTCTGAATACGATGGTTGTAAATTACAGGTACGGTCAGCCTCACCTAACTCAAACCAATATAGTGTTAACCTATCGCGCTCCTGCATCAAAAAGTCAATTTCACGGTCGATGTCTGTAGTGATATTGCACATTTTATTGATCAATGGCTATTTAAATTTCATTCCTCAGCAGCGCGTAAGCGTAAAAAACAAGCCACTGGTATTTCACCAATAGCTTGCACACAGACTAAAAGCTACATCTGCTAACAATAAATTTCCTCATCACACTCCGGAGAAATTATTTCAACAAAATTCTCTACTCTTCTCCATGCTGTGTATTTTAGGAGGAATAACGAGACTCTTAGGAATAGCTATTGTGTAGATTTTTCAGTATTGCTATTAGCTCTAAATATTCTATTTCTGGAGATTTGGCTGTTCTAAAATAGAGGCGAAAAGAACCATCTCCATATTTTTTGAGGTCTTGTTCGCTAAAGTGGATTTCTTGCCGTTGCAGCCATTTGATAACACTACTGTAAAATTCAGCTAGGAATAATGCCGGAAAGTAAATCCTGCCTGTTTTTGCCCCAGTTTGTATATGAGTTACTACCTGAAATTGTGGTTCCACTAACACTTCTGCCATACAAACTCTCACTTGAATCGTTTTAATTTCTTAGCCGTAAGGCTTGTGGTAGAGTGCAAGTGAGAGCGATTTTCTCAAGAAGTAAACTTACCTCAAGGAATCAGGAGCCATAGCAAGTGTCTATCTAGAAACTATTGATTAAATTAACTCTAAACTTACTATATTTTGACTATAGTTAGCGACTAATATAAATAATTTCAGCCATCGAGAGCCTAGTAAAATTTCCTGAATTTCATCTCCAGCAAATACAGGAATTTCCCACTCTTGACTATCTATTATTACCCTACCAATATAAACATCAAATTCAGTTTCTCCTTGAGCAGTTCTTAATTTATTTTGACGCAAAAAAGACCAATCAAGACTTTGTACATCTTGTTTGTTCATAGCTAAAAATTCAGTAAATCCTGTATCTAACATTGTTTCTACAGGAAAGCTGAAGTCATCCCCTCCAATTAAATCAATTTCAAAGTAAACTTGACCTTTATCTCCAAATCTCCCCTCAATCATATTCTGCCACTAACTCCGGTTTCATTAATGCCAAAAATATGATGAATCACATGAGGATATTTTTCTCTGGCCATTTTACTTGCTACCTCTTGATCCCGATCAATAAAATAATCCCCACTATCAGGTTCAATGGCAATATACCAACCATAGTATTTATCTAGTATTTCTGGTTTTAAACGCTCAAAAATCACCCAACAACGCTCATAAAATGCCTGTCTTCTGGCTTTTTCTTCAGCTTTTTGCGCTTCTGTCCATTGAATTTCCGGAAATACTCTCCCACGTCTCACTATTCTTTCTGGTGAAGAGTGTGTCATATTTTTGACCTCATGAAAATTTATTGTCCATATTTCATTATAAAATGCCAAATGGGAACCATTGGTTCCCAAATATTACCAATGAGCGATCGCCAAGTTAGACCTTTGGTTCTCTTGGAACCAGAACAACAACGTCTTGCTTGGCAACAGACAATAGAGCAAGCTAGTGGTAAAATTCTCTCCAGTCGTATTGTTCAAGATACGAAAAATTCTGCATATTATGTTTTATTGGACAGTATCAAGTAAAATTCTAGATATCCACCCCAAATCAGGTAGTTATACGGAAAAAATTCTGTATAATAGTCGCATATTGATGATATCCAGAGAATTTCTTGATATTATCATTAGATTGCCTCTAATGCTTTCCCTACCTGAATCGCTGAGTATGATATACGGAAAGTTTCTGTATAATAAATAGTTATGCTGCCTGAGTTAGTGGTTGAGCAGTTTTCTCAATCCGTTAAGTGTGCTATTTGAGCTATCAGTTGTTAGATTGTCAAAAGTTTCAGATGAATAGAGGTTTATGGGGCGTAAGAAATCTAATTCATCTGGGTTTTTTAGAAATCTGGATCAGTCAATGACTAAGTGGGCTGCGCCTATCAGTTTTGTCTTCATATTGATAGTGACAGTTAGTATAGGAGTCCCAACCAGTATTGATATTTATCAATTTTGGCAGGGTATTGATGCTAAAGAACGCGCTAAAGTTGGGATTGAGTGAATCCGACTAATAGCAACCATCATTGGTGGCGTAGCTATCTTTTGGAACATTGTCCTTTCTCGACGACAGCTAGCGGCTTCACAAGAACAGAATATTACTGATCGTTTCTCTAAAGCGGTTGAGCAACTGGGGCATGAGAAAGCCTCAGTTCGTATTGGTGGCATCTATGCGCTTGCTAGGATTGCTCATGATTCTTCAAAGGATCATTGGATGATTATGGAAGTCTTAACAGCTTTTGTGCGCGATCGTCGTGGTTTAGCAGGGGCAGGCTTTTCAACTCAATCAATGATGTTTGACAAAGATGTTCAGTCAGCAGCATCTGTTATTGGGCGGCGGAATGTTAGCCAAGATCCAGATGATGCAGTGCTTTATATGAACTACAACGATTTAAGAGGAGTTGTGTTTTCCGACACTGACTATAGCTATGCTCAATTTCACGGTTCTGATTTGAGGAAAACTAACTTTAATCGGTGCAACTTACGAAGTGCTAGGTTCTGGAAGGCTAACCTCGCTGAATCTAAGTTTCGAGATGCTGATCTTAGCGATGCCGACCTTGCAGAAGCAGATTTGCGAGGAGCCGATTTGCAAAACTGCATTCTTCAAGGTGCAGATCTTCAAAAAACAAATTTGGAAGGAGTTAAAGGATTAACTGTCGAGCAAGTTCAATCTGCTAATAATTGGAAGGGAGCAATCTATGACACTAATTTTTTGATACTGCTTGGTTCTGATGAAAGAGATACAGGTAAGTGAGTTTGCCGACAGCATAACAATTCAAATGCAGCGGACAATTGAGATATATTGGTGCTGAGTTCGAGGTTATCTACTGCCGCTGATTTGAGTCGTTAGACTCACTATTATCCAGTACCTTACATTAATATAATTCCTGTGAAATATCTGATAAAAAGCATACTCATGAAGTAAAGCAACCTCAAGGAAGCAAGAGTCAGAATAAGGATATATTCCAACTCCTGATTAATAACCAAAACAGTAGTACAAAAAATTGATACAGAAGGTATCAATTTACATTTAACTTATCCCTTTCTTTAGTTAATTAAATTGGACGTAGTAGGAACGATTGTCTAAGTTTTCGGAAGATAATGATGGACTTACTGAGTCAATTCCCCATCTTACCCACCAAGAACGGTCATTTAATAAATCAGATGAAGACTGTGTTTGTATAGAGAGCATTTCCTGGCGTAAACTCTCTATTGCTTCTAGTCCATTTTGTAGTAAAGACAGGATTTGTCGCTGCTGAGTAATCAATTGTCTTGTTCCCAGTATGACTCTAGCATCTAGTTTTCTGCCAACTGGTAACGGGATACAACGCAGATAATCACCTACAGCATCATTAAAGCTGCTATGATCCTGGTTATAGCTTCTTTCAACTGCGTTTAATGCCAGAGTAGCTCTATTGATTGTGGATTGATTTATAGCTCCTAAATCAGTAATAAACAAGCCGTGAACGCAGTCAAATTTAATTAGCGTATCTCTGGAAATTTTATCTCCTATAGCTTGAATTTGAGATAATTTTTGTTGGAGTTGATTTACTGCATCAACTGGAAATTGACTCCAATCAAGCTGAGGATTTGTGTCAGTATCTACCGTTGCAAAAGTATAGCCTTTTTGGGTAGTTTTTTCCCAAACTAAAGTGGCTAGCTTGTTATTGGCTGCATTGCTAGAACCGCAAGCATAAATATGAGTACGGGGTGTATTTCCTACCCGCCCATACTCTACGAATAATTCCCCATTGGGCATTACATAACCGCACCAATATTTGTTATTGTTTGTTCCAGGGCGGACACAAATGAGTTTTTGGACTTTGAGTGCTTGAGTTTTATCTGCCATAATTAAACACCAATAAAGTTGTTACCCGCTCAATCATTTAGTCAGATATTGAGCGGGGTATAATCACTTAGTTGAAATCAGAAAAATCGATGATGTCGCTGTGCGAATTTTCACTGGTGGAATGAAAGGTGACAGAGCGATCGCGATTTCTATCGCCAGCCTCAGTTTCCGGTGCAGCCCATGTTGCGCCACCAGAACGCGCCCATTTTCGCAGTTCTTCTAGTTCTCTGGTGTTAGCTTTAAATTGTGCTGGAGTCCTATGAAGTTCTGCTAACAGGTCTTCAACAGACACATTGACTTTTCGGGTTTTGGCATAGGAGTAACTAGCGCATTGTTGAACTATCTTCCTAATTTCTGCACCCGTATAATCTGCGCTCACAGAAGCTAATCTCTCAATTTCAGGTTTCTTAATTGCAACTTTGCAGTGATGTAGCTGTACATTCCAGATATCTTTTCTGGCTGCTAAATTCGGCAAATCAACATAGAATATTTTGGTGAATCGCCTGAGAGTTTCGTCTTTAATTCCCCAAGGTCGGTTACAGGTAGCTGCTACAAATACACTGCTTTTCTTTTCCTCAAACCATGTGAGGAAATAGCCAAACATTCTCGCACTTGTACCACTGTCAGATTCTACGGCGTTCCCCCCTGGCATGAGCTTGTCAAACTCATCAATGAACAGAATACTAGGTGCAAGGTCTTCTGCGGCTTGAATGTATTCCCGCAATCGTTCTTCACTTGCACCCAGTTCTCGACTCATCAAACTGCCAGTGTCCATAATTAAACTAGGTAAACCCCACAGTTGCGAGATGGTTTTGACGCACAAAGTCTTACCAGTACCTCCCACACCAACCCATAATGCTCCAGAAGGAAAGGGGATGTTATATTTCTCTTGAGCTTCCGGTTCTAGCAGTGCAGCCATCGTTTCTGCCCATTCTGTAACTGCTGGCAATCCTTGTACAGCCACATCTGGAGATTCTGCATACCGAATACCCTTGGCGGCGAATTTCTTTTGCTTGTGTTTGGACAGAAATTCAATTGCCCCTACATCAACCTTTCTTAAGGATGTGGCACATAGAGAAATGGCATCTTCTATTGCTTCATAAGACATCCCCTGCAAAGCGCGGATGAGGCGTTTCTTATCTGATGGGCTAATTTGTATGGGCAGTTCTGCGCCTTGAGCGATCGCACTTTTTCTCAATGCTTCTACTCGTGTGTCAAATATGTGTTCCGTTTCCTGTTGTGTGGGATTAGGATTGTGCATATCTGCAATCAAGTCTTGGAAGACTTTGGGTGTCCTCAAATTGTCATGCAGGATAACCAACCGATGGGAGCTACGCTTGGCTGCATTGAAAGTATCGATCGCCAGACGCACAAATACTGGATTGGGGTTGATTCCAGTAATAAAGGGGTAAATATCTTTGAGGATGAAAAGTTTTCGGACACTCGTGTTGTTAGCACACTCAGCCTCAATGTGTTTCAGGAGTGCTTCTATGGGATGTCCTTTGGCATCAAAATTAGGAGCAGGTGTTTTAGGAAGTCCCGTAACTTTGCCAGAACGCATTTTTGGTTCTACTTTCTGCAAAGACTTAGCTATATCCCAAATGTAACTTTCCATACCAAGCCGGAGAGCAATATCAACAATTAGCTGATTAGTGATGTTGATTTCGCTAGCTGTTGGAGAATTGATTGCTACTGTAGCGCAACCAGCGTGAAACGAAGTGATGACTTCTTGTGTGTTAAATGTCATATATTTGGTTTGGTTTCAAAACATCATTGAGCTAAAAGGAAGCGTTCTTAGGTAGTCGCTTCCTCTTAGCTTCTACTTATCCGTCGATTTCAACGGTTGAGAATGTAGTGATTGTAGGTTCAACGTACATCTGTGGTTTTGGTGTCACCTCAACCTGTCCGAGTGCTTCTAAAGGTTGTGTGAGGTTTCGACAACTAGAGTCAGGTACACCTACCACTTCTACCTGTAAAGGTTGCCCCTTTTTCTGTTTGATAATAATTTGAGTTTGTGACATTTTTCACTCCCGTTACTGCCAATTGTTCCAATCGTTACCATTTGAATTTGAGACAGTTAAACTTACTTTCTTAGTAAGAGTTGTTTGTAAGCTGCCATCATCGAGAGTAGATTGTTGATAATTCCAAATTTCTGGAGGGTAGTGGATATTGATGTAAGCTTGGTTATGAGCAAGTTGCACTGATTCTTGGAAATTTCGCACATTGCCAAAGACGCTACCCAATAAATTTTGATTGAAATCCCAAGCATCTACTTTAATTTCGTAGGCATTTAATGTTGGGTTATTGGCAAATCCAACATCAACTAAAGCATTACGATTCCGAGTCTTTAAGTAAGTGCGACGGATAATGATTTCTGCTTCATCTGTATTCCGCCTGTCGTAATCATTGAATAGTTGCATTGGAGATTCATAGATTTCAAGTGGAATATCTATCTGATGAGATGCCAGTAGTGACTTTAGTCCTTCGACAAGAGCTTGCTTGTCTATTAATGTTGTTTTTATGCTCGAAAAATGGCTCATAAATTATTTCCGTCCTTACATTTGGTGATTTATTGAAAGCGGCGGGAAACTCCGATCCGTGGGTGGAGAGGGACAGCCGCCCCGCCGCATGGGGCATTGGTATGTTCTTTCCCATGCCCCATTCCCCAGAGCTAGGGGACTAGTACCGCCGTGAATTCAAAATTCAAAATCAATACAGCGTAAGCGTTTCGTTGATTTGGAATAGGTGGTTTCTCTTACAAAGTTTGGCGAAGAGAAGTTGCGTGCGCGGGTTAAGAGCGTTGAGTAAACTTCGGGGACGGAAACCGACACCGCCACGCCAGTTGACGGCAGTTGCTTCTTCCAAGGGGAGACGCTGCGCGAACAAGTCTGGCGACCGAACGCACTGCCTCCTTTAAGCCTCTTAACCCCTCCAACACACTGGCTCAACTTTGCGCTATTTACGCTGTGTTGTACTAGTGGACTGGCGAAATCTCAATTCCCAGTACCCAATCCCTAATCTTCAGAAGTGGCGAACACTACCCAATCAGAACGGTCATCCAAGGAACTTTCAGTAATTGCAATTTCTCTCAGTTTTTGTTGTTCTAGCAGCATCAAAGCCGAAATTTCAGCAATTTTATTTTCCAGTTCTGACCGTCTTGATAATTGCTCTTTTGATGAGATTTTCGTGTCCTCAACTATCTGTTCAATGTTGTTCATTAAGACAGTTAATGAAGGCACAGCACTGTTATCAGCATTGAGCAGTAATACTCGTGCTTTCTTAAGTTGTTTTTCAATGAACTTGCGAAAACGTACTGGCTTTCTTCCTGGTTCCCATGCTGCTAATGCCTCAATAAGTTCTCCTGCAAGTTTCTCTCCAGATGAGATTGCTGCTGTTGCTAAACTTCTTTCCAGATTTTGGTCATACTGCTCGATATAACGATTAATTTCTCCTAAGATACGAGCCTGTTCTTCTGATAATTGCGTTGCTAGTGGTTTAACGATTTCCGGTCTAGCAATGGTAACTTGAAGATAATCATCAATTTCTTCTCTGGATGGATAAGCTGACAGCATTTCGTTGCGAGCTAATTCATAATCTTCAGCATTTAAATTCCATGCTTGTAACTGAAGGAACTTATCAAGTCGCCCAGTATATTCTGCCAATCCTTGCTCGTATTTTGTATGTAATTCAGTGCGAAGTGCTGGCGCAAGTTCGTCACGAATATGCAGTAGTTGAGTCCACACAATTTGCGCCAATTCAATAGCACAAACCATGACAGAGCCATCTGGGGTAGTCCATTCTTTGACAGATTCAATTTCTGTTCGCAAAACCGCAGCAGCATCTTCTAAAGCTCTGAATACTGGAATACCACGCAATCCTACTTCACTGCGTGTAACTTTTTCCAGGTCTGATTCCAGGTCTTGTGTATTTTGGTCTGTAGTAACAGTAGAATCTGCTGGGAAAGAACTTTTACCGGAAAGTACCTGATGCCAGGACGGTGCTTTTTTCTTTGTGGCATTTTTCAAGCTAATTTTGAATCGCACCTTGGTTTTATTTAAGGTTCTCAAGTCATGATTTCTGACGGTAGCAACATTTAGTAGACTCGATGAAGTTTCGGTTAATGTGGGAGAGGTTATTACTTGTGTCATCGTTCTGATTTTTGTAAATTAGTCAGCAAAATTCCCCCAATAAGTGAGCGCATATATGTTGTTAGTTCATTGCTCACTTTTTAAGCTAAAAGGAGAATTTTCAAAATCTTTGGTGCGTAAGCACCGCCAAACCAAATCACTCCGTTATTGCCCTTAACGGAGTGATTTTTTCTTAGCAAGTTGTGAAACGAAACCTGAACAAGAACAGAGATAAACCAGCTAGAAACCTATATCGTCTTCGATGTCTTCGTCATCTATGACAGGTGAAGCTTCTATAGCGATCGCTGTATTGTGATAGTGATGATTGCTGCTACTAGTATTAGGTAAGCTGGGAAGCCGCAATCTCAAAGCGCAATCGACACTGTACTTATCTCCTGTTTGCTCAATATGAGAAATCACCAGACACAAAGCTTCACCAGGAGTAGGTCGCCATCCAGAATCTAGAAGCAACGCAACGTTACCCCTAGCCCAGACAGACTGACCATCAGCAAGGTGAAGTTTGTAACTTGTGCCGTACTCTCCCTCGGTTTCCGTGATACCTTGAACCTGAAATTCGCCCAAGCCCAATTCATGCATTTTCATGCAAGAGCCACAAGGAACTTGCCGTAAGAAAGGGACTAGGGATTCTTCGTTAATTAAGGTTGCATTCAGGTCTGCCGATGTGAGGTTTAATTCCTTTGTCGCCAGTGAGATGCTAATTTTAAAGACATCTCTAGAGGGAGCAACAAAAGAACAGAAAGCTTTAGGATAGGTTACTCCGGCAGCATCTTTCTCCTCTGTCACCGTGACTTTGCCTCTCAAGTTTCCGAGTATCAGGCGATCGCTCATCTGTTGCACCCGAAAGAGATTAGCTCCCAGTTTCAGGACTATAGAATCATCATCCCGAAAGATAGCGGGGCCATATACACCTTGAGGAACACCGTTAGCTGCTTTCACCAACAGCACTCGCTCAACATCGAAATCCCGTAATAACTCTGTTCCAAAGTGTTCGAGTAAGTTCAACAAAGCACCTTGTTCAGCATCTGAAAGTTGAGAAATACCAATATCGTTCCAGGTATGAGCCAAGTCTTCTCGCAGCACGATGGAAGGAAACGAAGCCGCACTAAATTCAATTGTTTTTGCCATATTTTTTGCTCCAAATCATCAATATCAATTCCTTTAATCGCGTTAGCGATAAAGTACGGATTTTCTTTTTTTGAACACCAAATTACTTGAGCGCCATTTTGCAAATGGTCAGAAAACTAAAATCTGTCATCGTAAATAAATCGGTCATGGTAATAAGCTTGTTCTTCCTGCCAAAGTGCTTCCTTAACTGCTAATTCTCGTGATTCTTGTGAATTGGAATCAGTCATTGTTTCTTGTCCTACTGACTCCAAGTTTTTGTTACACACTGCTAAATCTTGTATTCTCTTCGGTGTGATAATGTTCATTTTTCCTGCAATAAAATTCTTTTGACTGATGCGTGTAAACGCATTTACTGCGCTAACCTACGGAACGGCACTTTCACATCTAATTTCGGGTGAAGATTCTTAATTCGATTTCTTCTTGACTAAACGTTCCCAACTACATCTGCCACGACGACCTGGAATAACTTGCAATTGCTCACGCCTATAAATGAGAATGAGACGAGTATTAGGGACTATTCCTCGCATTCCTTTGAAATAGATGAAATAATCGCCCGTTCTTTGGCAATAAGAATCAACTACTCCAATAATATCTGTAAGGTCTAATAAGTGATGGCAATCATATCCCTTGACCCTAACTTTTGTACCATCTTTAATGACAGAGAAATCAAGCTCTAGCTGAGTTATGTCGTTCTTTTTCATAACTGATTGCTTAACAAAAACTCGCTCTTAGCTGTTGTGTAATTTTCAACATAAGAGCGAGTTGAATTTCAAATTAATGTGCAGTTCAGTAATGTCACTTTTTGTGGTCTTAAGCTGTTACGCCCTTAAATTGGAACGCGCATTAGCTTATTTGAAATCAATTTTCAGTAGGTAACATTAAAACTTTCTGCACTAGATAAAGTTTAGTGGTAGCAAGTGGGAAGTCCGTATATTCAATTTCTTGGCGTAGTACTTCCTGATCTGTATCCCACTCACAAATTAACGTGCCTGATTGATTCTCTACTAACAAACTCCAAATTTGGAAATCTTGTAGCTGGGAATTAGAGAGAAACTTTTGAGTTTGATATGAAGCAATTGCATCAATTAGCCAGTAAGCTTTAGCCGCATCAGCTAGATATTTAACCCCTTCAGTGTATTGAATACCTAGCCAGTGTTTGTAGATGAGTTCCGAACCCGTAAAATATTTGAGTTCAGCAGTTATTTGTTCAGCATTTTTCATGGCTTTAAGCTCATAAGATAATACTTTCATTACCCCAAGAGGCGTAAGCCTCAAAACAAACAACCAGTGTGCGATCGCCCTTAACAGTACTGGTTGAAGCTTGGGAACATCTTCGGTGACTCTGCTTTGTTGCCCAGCAGGATATGATGATTATTATGTTGTCACCCGTGCATTTTGCCAATTGTCACCATGATTGCAGCCAAAACCCCTACTAGAAGACACTGGGAACTGTTTAAGGTTTATCAAGCTAAGGTTGAGCAACAGATGGAGCCTGAAGAGTTCCTAAAGCATTGGGCTGTCAATTACGAAGAACTTGCAGAGTTATGTGGACGCTCTAAAAGCACAGTAGCTCATTGGTTTTCCCAAGGTGAACATCGTAGAGAACCGTCAGAAGCTGACAAACGCAGACTGGCAGAAATTCATGCTCTGTGGACTCAATTTGAAAATGAACCTGCTCACCTCAGAGAAATCTGGGCAAGAAAGCGTCGCCGCAAAAACGATATAAACTGTAATGATTCGTTGTCATAGGTGCATGATTTAGTTGTCACCATGACAACAGAGATTTTATTGTGGGTGATAGCTGTTCCTGCTCAACACAGGTGAATCATGATTACCCAAAGCTTCCTATCCGGTGTCGAAGATCCAAATCCACCCGGACAAAATCAAGCGTCTGACAATACAGTTCCTCAAAGAGAACCACTCAAACATCTCTTGATTGGTTCTTCTAAAGCTGTGACCAGCACAATCCACTACTTAGAGGTTATTGGTTATGCCCAGGTTGGTGATTGGAGCAAACTTCTACCAACTGGTAACCCTGGTGAATTCATGAGTATTTTAAGCCGTCAAATTTTAGTGCAATAGCCTCTACCACCACGCAATCGCCATTTATGCCCCTAATTTACTAGGGGTTTTTTACATTGCTCCTGTCAAAATTGTGTCGATATGTGACAATCTTGAAAAAGATAGACGCAATTAATACTCAGTAGATTCCAGCCTTCTGCCAAACCTTGTACAATCAGTACGTCGATATCAAAAATGATATCAAATGCCTGAGCAAAAGTCCCCACCCAGCGAGATGATCCGCGTGCCCGTTCCACTAATTAAGGTGGTTCGGCGACTATCAAAACTACATAGGCAAGGGCATACAATTGCCTTGCTGCAAGCCTTAGAGGAATTAATAGGAGAATTTGATAGCAAAAATGATATCGATATAACAGCAGGTAGTAAATCAGTTAAACAGCTAGAGAAGCAGCTGTTGAAACTGGAATCCCATCTTGCAGATCAAGGCTCCTCGGTAGAAACAAAACTTGAAACGATTACCAAGAAGCTAGAGCAAATCGAACGGGCGATATCTACGATAAGCTCCGCTAACGCCTCTGGTAGATACAACAACTCTCGACCTCGCAGACAAACATACTCACACCAGCAACCCCAAGTTGAATTACAACCCAGGACAAACGAAAATCTTGCCCCAAGACTTGGTGTTAGCCCCCAAAGCTTGATTGCAGAAAGAGAAAAACTCAGCACCAAAGAATTTTTGAGTTGGTCACGGAACCGCGACCCAATGAGTACAGCTTGGGAATGGAATGCTAAAGACGGACTATACTACCCCCAACGGTAGAGAATACTCATCTCCTGATTAATGGCAACATAGCGATCGCTTGAAACTTCCTGCACCACCGCTACCAACAACCCCAACAGCCAATACAAAACAATAGCCTAAAAGCGGCCAGGATATAGTTCAAATTCTCTTCTGGAGTTCGCACAAAAAAAATTTAGCTAATGTTTGCTTTTTTTACGCAGTGCGTGAGAAGTCCCAACACGCCCGACATGGTGAATGTATTTTGCAGTTGTCGCTGGGGAAGCATGACCCAAATCTGCTTGCAAGTCAAAATCAGAAGCTCCATTTTTTTTAGCCAGCGTTGCGTGAGTGTGGCGCAAAAAGTGGGCGCTGAACTTAATTCCCGCACAAGCAGAAATTTCCTCCATCATCAGTCGCAACCCGCGATCGCTTAAAGGTTTACCCCTATCCCGCCGGCTGGGACTAGGAAACACCGGCTGATCGTTGCCTGCATCGCCACGATAATTCAGTAACACCGCACTAGTTTCCGGATCGAGACTAATAGTTCTAGTTTTATTTCGTTTCCCCGTCACAGTTAACAACAGACAGTCCCCATCCTCCCGAAACTGCCGCCAAAATAACCCCGGCGTAATTACGCGCTTACCATAATCAGAAGTTTGTCGGGCAATTTCTCCTGCCCTCACCCCACTGTAAAACATGAGAGTAAACAGCAGCCAATGCATCTTATTAGTGTTATGTTGCAAGTCTACTTCAATCGCCGCTTTTTCCAACTTAGCAATCTCGCGTTCCGAGAGAATGCGCTCTGCGAGCTTATCGTCCCACTGGATGCTTAAGTCCTTGCCCAAGTCGATAGCAAAATAACCAATAGAAGCTCTAGTACCCCACTCCCACAAACTTTTAATCGCTGCCGTGTACTTAGCCGCAGTATTTTTACTAATTCCATAAGTATTTTTCTTTCCGCGTACTGGCTTTTCATCTTTGAGCCAAGCCAGATAAGCGTGTAGATGGAATAACGTTACCATCCTCAAATCAGATATCCCAAACCGCGACTGCATATAATCGACAAGCTCATAACCAATTTGCCGATATGCCCGTCGCGTTTGGTCGCTTTTGATAGTGACAGAATGCACCCATAGCTCAATTAGCTGCTGTGTCGAATTAATTTTCTGGCGGTTGGGAAAATAATAATCCACAAGCGCAACACGAGCTTCATCAAGCGGTAGCGTCACCACCTCCACAGCAAGTGATTCCACGCTTTTGACGGGTAAATTTTCCATAATCTAAATCCCCAACTCCCACTGATAATTATGATGCCGAGAATCACAATTCCCGGTATCTTTATGATAGTTCTTTCCCAGACACCAATAGAGCTAAGGTGTAGATTATGGGAGCCTGGCCGCTATGCCTGGAAGCTGTGTCCCCCGCACAGCCTCTCAAACTCAGTAAGCAAAAGGGTTGTTTATATAAGTATCTTGAGAATAAGAAATTAAAGGATGGGAGGATTGTAACTTATCCTCGTATCATAGAGGACAAACGCGACCCTGATAAGCCTCAGCATTGGCCATGGGGGTTTAATTGGGAAGAGAAAATAGACGGCGAGTGGAAGGGCAGAAGCATTGGCTCTGTACCAGTGGGTGCGATTCCTATGATTCAGGAAATGCAAAATAAGGGTGTGCCACTTCAGGAAATAATTGGATTTATTAAGAGGGCGAAAGCTAAAAACTGATCTTATCTTATATTATGCAAGCGCGTATGATGCGCGCTTGCATCTTTATTCATCACTTTATTTCTGCTGTTCTATTCACGGCTGACTAGTTTGATTATCTGACGGAGTTACACAAGCTCCCTTTTCAAATATGTACTCAATCTCCCAAGCTTTTAATCGAAGGGTGACAGAGTTGCATCTTGATAGCCAAAGAGAGGAAATTATAGGAACAATAACCAAAACAGCAATAAGTAAGTAGGCATATCCTCTGCGTAGAAGATTGTTATTGCGTGGTAAGGAAGAGTTAACTTTTCTAATGGTCATGGGTTTATAATCCACAAAGAAGTTTTTGTATTTTGTAAGTCAGCCTAGCTAAGATCTAGGCTTTTTCCTTACACTTCTACTATGGAACCAATCTTCTGAAACATTGACTACACAATGATTTTGTTGTAACTTATTTGTGATTATTTTCTGATTGCCCTATGCCTTAGTTTTGACTGTGTAAATACTTTATATAAATAAAAATCAACTAAACCATGACAAAATCTAGCCCAATCAAAAAAAGCGGTAAAATAACTTATAAAGCTTCTATAGAAGGTTTAGATAGAGCTAATCAAGCTTTGAAAAGGCTAGGAAAGACAAAAACCAATTTTGCAAATTCTACTATATTATCTCGTAGCACGATTACAAAATTTTTTCAGCGCCAGCCGCTTCAAATTGATTCTTTTAAAAAAATATGTGAAGACCTGAAGTTATCAAATTGGGAAGAAATTGTAGATTGGGGAGAGATTGCAGAATTACCAGAATTAAAATCTAATAAGGCAATAAAAAATAATTGCAGTAGTTCAGATACTGATGATAAGGTGGAGTCAGTAAAGACACTTCGTCGTCAAGTGAGTGTAATAGATAAACAAAAGCAAACAATTAAAGCAGTTATTGATTTAGAAGGTGATATTAATTCAATTAATAATGATTTAAAGGCAACTTTTGAATTCATTGCACAACAATTCCCAGGAGATCCTATAAAAGTTACTGCTATTAAAGAAGGCAGTATCAAATTATTTATAGAAGGTTCTCCAGAGAGTATCCAATGGCTTGAAACTCAAATTGAATCAGGACAATTAACAACAATTGGCGGTTTCCCTGTTAAAGGTATTCAAGTTTTAAGCAAAAGTTCAGAGGAAGACGAAAGTACCGAGCCTGATGAGAAATGGCGTTTAGTACAGGAGATTGTTAGTCAAGCAGTTAAGGATCGAAATTTAAGTGGCGTTGACCTGAGCGATGCCAACCTGAGAGATGCCAACCTGAGAGGTGCCGACCTGAGCGATGCCGACCTGAGTGATGCCGACCTGAGCGATGCCGACCTGAGCGATGCCGACCTGAGCAATGCCGACCTGAGAGGTGCCGACCTGAGCGGTGTCAACCTGAGAGGTGCCGACCTGAGCGGTGCCGACCTGAGCGGTGTCAACCTGAGCGGTGTCAACCTGAGCGGTGTCAACCTGAGCGGTGTCAACCTGAGCGGTGTCAACCTGAGCGGTGCCGACCTGAGCGGTGCCGACCTGAGCGATGACAACCTGAGCGGTGTCAACCTGATTTATGCCAACTTGAGCGATGCCAACCTGAGCGATGCCAACCTGAGAGGTGCCAACCTGAGCCGTACCTACCTGAGAAGTGCCGACCTGAGAAGTGCCAACCTGAGGGGTGCTGACCTGAGCGGTGCCGACCTGAGCGATGCCAACCTGAGCCGTACCTACCTGAGAAGTGCCGACCTGAGAAGTGCCGACCTGAGAAGTGCCGACCTGAGCGATGCCGACCTGAGCGGTGCCGACCTGAGCGGTGTCAACCTGAACCGTGCTATTGTTGCGAATGCCTTGTTTGGAGGAAGTATAGGTCTTACAAAGGATATGAGGCATGACCTAGAGAGTCGAGGTGCAATTTTTGGCGATCGCCCTCCGGTTTTAAGTCCAAGGTAAGCATTTGATAAGGCGATCGCCCTTCAGTTCCAGTTTCAAGCGAGGATTGGAGAAGCGATGTCAAAGGACAAGCCGCTCCGCGTCTACGCCTAACTACACTACCCGCTTCAACAGCAGATTTATTGGTTGTTTATTATTAGTCCTAATAGTTTTTATTCTAGTTTACCGAACCGCTAAATTAGAGTTACCCGTAATATATTTTCCTGCTTAACTTAGTGTGGTAATCATCACTTATTCGGTAATAATAACCGAATTTACACAGCTTTTTGCCATGATTAATATAAGAATCAAAGCAACAAATCAAATCCACAGATTAAGTAGATAAACTAGTTAGAGATTAAACATAATATGGCTATTGTACGTTACAACCCCTGGGCTGAAATGACTGCACTACGAAATCAAATTGACAGAATGTTTGAAGATTTACAAGTACCAACATTTAGAACTCCAGCAGCCGAGTTGACTGAGACTGAAGATGCATTGCACCTAAAACTTGAACTTCCTGGTGTCTCAGCAAAAGATGTAGATATTGAAGTTACTGAAAGCGCAGTCAAAGTGTTTGCAGAACGCAAATTAGAACATAAATATAATACTCGTTCTGAGTTTTACTACGGTAAATTCCAGCGTGTAATTCCGCTAAAAACCAGAATTCAAAATACCAATGTCACCGCAGATTACAAAGATGGCATTTTGAATTTGACATTGCCAAAAGCTGAAGAAGAAAAGAACAAAGTCGTCAAGGTTAATCTCGAACAACCTGCTGCCTAATTGGTTGTAATGAGACTACGAGTCCTCCAATAATTGATTGAGATAGTAAAAAGCCCAGTTATGATAACTGGGCTTTTTTGTATGCGATGTCTACTTTAAGGGTCTGCACCTACGCTGCTGGGTTTTCCCCTTGCTTGAATTGGGTGGGGGCTTACGCTCGTCTTTTCCTCGCTTGAATTAGAACAGCGATGGCTGCCCCAACCAGCTTGGGCGATCGCTTTCCCATTTTCCTCTAAGAATAAATCGTGAACACAATCAAATTACTTTCGCTACTACTTTACCTAATGCCGTCTCCAAACGGCGGGTGAATTGGGAGGAGCGATCGCTCCTATGTTTTCCTTGCTTGAATGGGAGAGGTGATGCTTGCGGCGGTAAACTACGCCCCCTTGAAAACCATACTTTTATTACTACAACTAAACTTGAAAACTAGCGAAGCCCACCGGTGATGTACAGCGTTTCGCCAGTAATCCAGGCGGAATCAGAGGAAGCAAGAAAGACAACGGCAGGGGCGATGTCCTGTGGCTGTCCAATGCGACCTAGTGGTGTTTGCGCTTCAGTTTGTTGGCGACCTTCGCTTTCGGTAATTCCTGCTGTGTGTGCACCTTCTGTTTCCACCATGCCAGGATTGATGGAGTTGACACGGATGCGGCGGGGTCCTAACTCTTTAGCTAGGGACTTCGTGATGGCATCAACAGCTGCTTTGGTAGCGCTATAGATTGAAGCCTTCGGGGGCGCGAGGGTGCTGACGATGGAACTGATATTGATAATGCTGCCGCCTGCCGAGTCGAAGTGCTTTACAGCTTGCTGTGAGGTGAGGATTAATCCCAGGACATTGATATCGAATTGCTTATGGAAGTGCGCTTCTGTGATGTCTTCAAGTGGTGAAAATTCATAAATTCCCGCATTGTTGACCAAAATATCAACCCTGCCAAATGCTTGCTGTGTTTCTGTAAACAGATGTTCAATCTCTGCTTTTTTGGCAACATTTGCCTGAACTGTGATCGCCTTTCCACCGGTGCTAATAATCTCATCCACTACGCGATCAGCCCCTTGTTTGCTAGAGGCGTAATTGACAACCACTGCTGCACCTTCAGCTGCCAGATGTTTGGCAATCGACGCACCGATGCCTTTAGACGCACCTGTAACAATTGCGACTTTCCCCTCTAGTTTTGTCATGCCTGCGATCCCTGTGGTTATTGGGTTGAAAATATCTGTCCGAAACGGCTTTGTTGCAAGAATGCAAGTTCTTTATTTAAGATACCAGTTAATTGAGAGTTAACACACTTTGTTATATCAACGGTAACGATAAAAGTCACACAACAAATTACCGTTTTAGCGATCGCTCCTTTGCCACTTTCTAAGAGAACTAATCCCCCCACACTGCCATAAATTCTTCCCACTCCTGATCAGTTTGGGGCGGTTTGTCTTTGGTCAGCCCTACAATTAGGCTTAACTTCCTTGCTATAGCTGGACTTTCGCCCAGTTCTATTAGCTCAAGTTCTAAATTTGGGTCGTATCCTTTGGCAACAAGAGCAGCATATTCGGTATCTGTCATTTTGAGGTCATGGATGTTAGTCATGGGGGTTGGGGGCGATCGCATCTGGTGAGCATAGTCATTGCCAGTAACACTCTATCCCTGTAGGCTTATTACATATCACCATGTAGTTAGTAATTGCATCTATAAACTAAAAATTACTATTCAGAAGCTTTTATGGATGTGTTGCTATGTGACTTATAATTATACTAGTTGCTTAGTTGAAAGTGAGATTCTACATCGTTCAAAATCCAGGTCAATGATGATTGCTTTTACTTCATCATTTACATGAAAAATCTCGTTAGGTGAATCGATATGAGCATGAGTAATTTCTGCAATGCTCAACAGAGCAATCACATCTCCAATATCAATTAATACTCCAAAGTGCTTTATTTCTTTGATATTACCTTTAACTACTTCCCCAACTCTCAGTTGTTTCATTTTAGAAACAACTAACGCTTTCTTATGGCTCAAAATCAAACGTTTCTTATCCGAATCAACCTCATGAAACTTAAGAGGCAATTCTTCTGCCATTAAGTTTTGTATTGGTTGGTCACTAATGAATTCTGATATATCAATGCTGCCAAGCAAGCCCTCCACCTCTACTAATACATCGTTTGCATTCATAGCAACAACTTTAGAGTAGACAGTAACATTTTCTGCTTGCATTTGATGCAGTCGTTCCCATGCTAGTTTTTCATTAAAGTTAGCCACTTGTTTACTTAATTAATTACACTACTCTTGGCTCACGGTCAGTTCTTGCAGCAAGGCATCATTTAATGGTAGTAGGTGTTTGAATACACAGATTTTAGCAGGTAAAGCAGGGGAAGAGATTTTATTAGTTGCTAAATCACACCGCTTTTTCTGCAACGCCGTAATTCTTTAAGACAAAAAGTAAAATAGACTACGATCGAATTGACCAATTACAACCTCCCATCATGAAGTTACCAAACCTTGATCCCCAAACTATTGATCGCATCATTGAAATGGCATGGGAAGATAGAACACCTTTTGATGTTATTCAAACTCAGTTTGGGCTACAAGAGAAACAGGTAATTGCCTTAATGCGGCAGCAAATGAAAGAATCCAGTTTCCGTATGTGGCGAGAGCGAGTTACCAAACGCAAGACAAAACATTTAAGTAAGCGAGAGTTTATTGCAGGTAGGTTTAAGTCACAAAATCAAAAATCATGAACATGAATGTGTAACAAGTGCGATCGCTTGGTTTCCTCTAAGAATTATGCTGTAATGCCATCTCCAAACGGTTGGTAAATTCTGATGGGCGATGCCGAAGGCGGTAAACTACGCAGAGTTAACTTTTCCTCTAAGAATTGGATGGGTGATCGCACAAGTGGCATCACCGTGCCAAAACGGGAAAATTGTACGCTAAGGCTAAAAGCGTTCCCCCATAAGCATCTTAGCCACTCATTTTTCAATAACACCCGTAAGTGAGATTGAGCCAAGATAGGTGTAATTTGGCATAGATACGTAGATACAACGAAGCTGTCAGCAGAGGCAAGATAGGCTGAAAGTACTGCACCATGTATTTTAGCTTTCTAGCGCGTTTTGCTTGCAAGATTCAGCATTTGGGCATTCTTTAGCAGGAACACCGAAGAGCATCTCACAATCTAAAAACTGCCAACAGCCTTCATCTAACACCCCACTTTTAGTACCCATTTAAAAAGTTCACTAGCTTAAATAAATTTTCCTCGTCTACGATTTTTATCCACTGTCCATCAATAAATTCATTTTTAGTCATTACTTGCCCTTGAGATGCTTTATGGATGGATGCTATAGAAGATATTCCTGCCTTTTCAGCTATCTTTTTAGAATTCCAGCCATCAACATACAAAGGTCTTAGGCGATTTGCTAATTCTGCCGCATCATAATTTTTACCAACAGGGGCAGAATTACGAAATTTCACGTACTCACTGTAATTACTAAACATTGTTGATTACCCTAATTTTATTGGTGCAGAGTAGTATGTATTCTTTGCACCAAGGATGGTATGTTTTGGCAAAAGTATTTTTTTATTATCACACTTAGTCAGTTAGATGCTGAAATTATTCAGAAAAATTTGGTAGGTTTTTAAACGCAAATTGTGCCACAACTTCTGCACGTTGTGACGTGACTTTTTGATACCGTAATGTTGTCTGAATGCTTTCATGTCCCATGAGCGCCCTAAGTTCTTCAATGCCCATTAATCCCACTCGCTCTGTAGCAAAAGTATGTCGGAGGTCATGAAGTCGAATCCCCTGGAGTTCTGGAATGTTCTCAATTAAGCTTTTCCAAGATTTATGCGCCATCCGGTATGACAGACGGGAGACAACCAAACTTTTTGGCTGTTGAGCTGTAAATAGTGCTGTATGGTTGGGATGTCTATAATATTTAATGTAGTGATTTAGACTGAAAGAAGCTACTTCACTGTAAAAACACCACCGTTGCTTATTACCTTTGCCAATAACCTGAAATTTCCGGGCGTTGAGGTCTATGTGATCTAAATTTAGAGCCAGTACCTCAGCAATCCTAGCGCCACTAGTATGCAACAAACGCACTAACGCAGACATTCGCACATCTGTTTTGATAATTTGATACAGGACACTTAACTGAGCAGGTGTAAGATAACGCACCAGTTCATCTGTAGTATGTTCTCCTTGCTCTCGAATGGGTTTGCGTCTTGCGAGTCCTGCAACTGGATTGGATTTGAGATATCCCATATCAACAGCGAAGTTGAATAAAGCCGTGATTACAGCTTGATGACGGTGGTGTGTAGTATAGGAAACATCGGTTAAATGATTGAGATATTCCACTAAAACTTGTCTGTCAATGATTTCTATTGACCATCGCCCATACTCCTTGAGTAAGGGGAGAATCGTAGACTCATAAGAACGCAGAGTACTTTTGGCTAGTCCTGGACGTTCTAAAAACTTGGTGGCTAAAGCAGCTAAAGTTATCATTACTTTAGAGAGCTTTTGGCAATTTATTTGAATAAAAGTGTAAATATATAATTATTATTAATAAATATACTTTTAGATATATTTTAATAGTGATAACAGAACATTCGACGCTTCCCACAGGGGAAGAAGGGCTTGCTAATTACGTCCAGAGATTGCGAGGTCATCTTTCTTTAACCCAAAAAGAGTTGAGTTTCAAAGCGGGGATACATATCCAGACCATCCGCAAAATTGAAGGTGGACAAACTTCAAGGCTCAATCAAAAGGCTAAAGGTGGTCTGGCTTCGGCGTTGGGGATACCACCAGAGTACTTGGATGCAGCAGCTAAGAAAGTCTCTCCAGAAACCATAACTTCACTCAAGTTTTGCCCCAGATGTTGGACTCCAGGAACTACCCCTGACCCAATGTGGACTGACTTACGGTCAAAGTATTGCTTTGCTTGTGGTACAGCCTTACGAAATCGCTGTGTCAGTTGCAATGAACCAATTATGTCGCTGAAATTCAAATTTTGCCCTTACTGCGGCGCGAATTACAAACAAAATCAAACTACTGCTTGAAATCAAATATACAGGTATTTAATTGGCAACGCGCGAACTTTTATCTCCAACACAGCGACTACAATTTACTGAAATTCCCGATTCTATTACCACAAGAGATATAGCTCGCTACTATACTTTTAGTAATGACGAACTCAAAATTATCAAAGAGCGTCGTAGACCACATAATCGTCTGGGTTTTGCCGTACAGTTGTGCTACCTACGCTTTCCTGGTCGTGTTTGGAATCTAGGAGAAATAGTACCGGAATCTGTACTATTTTATATTGCATCTCAATTAAAACTTGACCCAGCAATAATAACAGAGTATTCCCAAAGAGATACAACTCGACGCGAACATTTAGCAGAAATTCAAAATTATTTTGGATTTCGGACTTTTAATACATCTATATACAAACAACTCTCAAAATGGTTATTACCATTTGCCATATCCTCAGATAAAGGGATGGCACTTGTGGGAGCGTTAATGGATGAGATGCGCTTGCGCCAAATTATTATTCCAGCTATTTCTACAGTAGAACGTTTAGCCTGGGAAGTCAGAAATCGCGCTCAAAAATTAGTATGTCTTGAGTTAACTAAAAGTTTAACAACATTACAAAAGACAGCACTGGATAAATTATTAGTTGTCGAGCCTGATAAAAAGCTGACTGATTTAATTTGGCTGCGTCAACCACCAGGTCAAGCTAATCCGAGAAACTTTTTAAAATTAGTGGAACGACTAGAGTTTATTCGCCATCTCAATCTCGACTCTGGATGCTTGAAAAGAGTACACCAAAATCGCCTGCTACAATTTACCAGAACTGGTGCGAAATCTACACCTGCTCACTTATCTAGGTTGGATGAATTGAGACGCTATGCTATTTTAGGTGCTTTTCTCATTGAATGGAGTGCCTCATTGGTCGATTATGCCATAGGGATGCACGATAAAATGATGAGTAAATTGTTTAATAAAAGTGAGCATCAGCATGGTGATAAGTTTCAACGTGATGGCAAAGCAATTAATGAGAAAGTGCGATTGTATGCTCAAGTGGGTAAGGCGCTAATTGCGGCTAGAGATGAGTCAAATGATGCCTATCAAGCGATTGAATCTGTATTGAATTGGGAAAAATTTATTAGTAGTGTTGCTGAAGCTGAAAAGCTAGCCAGACCAGCAGATTTTGATTATCTTGAATTGCTTGATAACCGTTATTCACAGTTGCGGCGTTATACACCCAAATTGTTAGAAGCTTTTGAGTTTAAAGCTACCAAAGCCAGTTTACCAGTGATAAAAGCTTTGGAGGTTATTAAAGAATTAAATATATCAGGCGGTCGAAAAGTGCCGGAATCTGCGGACACTAGTTTCGTTAAACCTCGTTGGTTAAAACATGTAATTAAGGGCGATACTATTGACCGTCACTACTATGAGATGTGTGCTTTAGCTGAGTTACGCAGTGGTTTGCGTTCTGGGGATATTTGGGTAGCAGGGTCGAAGCAGTTTCAAGATTTCGAGGATTATCTGTTAGCAGATAGTGCATGGCAGTCAATGCGTTCTTCTCACACAATACCTGTGGCAGTAGCGACAGATTTTAGTACCTATATTGAACAACGGTCACTCGAATTGTCTGAACAATTATCGCTAGTTTCTTCTTTAATGGCAGAGAAGAAACTAGTTGATGTCAGGATAGAAAACGAGATGTTAATTATTACTCCTCTCACCAATGCTGTGCCGAAGGAGGTTGATGGATTTAGCAGAAAAGTTCATAGTTTACTGCCAAGAATTAAGTTGACTGATTTGTTTTTACTTTGGAATGGTTGCAGAGTCCAGAATTGCGGCGGCGAGCGACGGCGGGGCTAAACAAGGGTGAGGCTAAACATACCCTCAAAAGAGCGGTGTTTTTTAATCGGCTGGGCGAGATTCGCGATCGCTCTTATGAAGATCAGTTTTATCGGGCCAGTGGGTTGAATTTGGTGATTGCGGCTATTGTTTTGTGGAATACAGTGTACTTAGAAAAAGCCGTGGATTATTTGAAACAACAGGGAATGGATATCAGTGAAGAATATTTGCAACATTTGTCGCCATTGGAGTGGGAGCATATCAATCTCACTGGCGATTATGTGTGGAATTTGAAGCAGGCGACTAGTTTGGACAAGTTGCGCCCTTTACGGGTTAAGGAAAATAAGTATCGCTGAAATGCTTATGCAATATAGCTTTCAGCCTTAGCGTACAATTTTCCCGTTTTGGCACGGTGATGCCTAGCTGCAATTCACAGCACATCTATTTAAGTGGCGGCTGCGGTGTATGTGGATTAGAACCTATGGAGCGTACAGACCAATTACAGGTAGATGATGACTCTTCGGTTGGCGATCGCCTGTCTCTTCACGCTCCCAATCCTTCTATCGAGTGTACACAGCAATTACAACTGAGCAATCACGCAGATACTTTTGAGCTTGATAATAGTTCGTCTGAATTGATACTCGAAAATTCAAGCGAGGATAAACATAAGTCTAAGAAGCAATTAACCACTGCTTTATCTGCAAATATCGAGTGTACACATCAATTGCAGATAGGTCAGCGAATCTGCATTACTAAAACTAGAACCCAAAACCTTAGCCATTGGATAGGGCATGAAGCCACAGTAACAGGCATCAATGAGGAAACTATCAGCGTATTAGCTGGTGAGGGTAGGGAGAAAAAGCACCTTACTCTCAAGCAGGGATGGTATGAAGTAATACCTAAAAATTTCTTAGAGGAAAATCAGGAAGCTGTGGCCCCTGCACAGTCTCTCAAACCCAGTAAGCAAAAGGGTTGTTTGTATAAATACCTTGAAAATAAGAAGTTGAAAAATGGCAGTATTGTTTCTTACCCTCGTATCATAGAGGACAAACGCGACCCTGATAAGCCTCAGCATTGGCGCTGGGGGTTTAATTGGGAAGAGAAAATAGACGGCGAGTGGAAGGGCAGAAGTATTGGCAGCATTCCTGTGGGTGCGATCGCAATTATTAAATCAATGCAAAATCAAGGAGTTGCACTTGAGGAAATAATCGCTTTTATTAAAAAGTCAAAAGCCA
Organism: Calothrix brevissima NIES-22; assembly: GCF_002367995.1. Classification (GTDB taxonomy): domain Bacteria; phylum Cyanobacteriota; class Cyanobacteriia; order Cyanobacteriales; family Nostocaceae; genus Aulosira; species Aulosira brevissima. The sequence continues at coordinate 40,763 of NZ_AP018211.1, read as the reverse complement.
AAAAATAAATCTTAGAGGATGAGGGGCGATCGCGTTATCCCAGACCCATTAATTTGACTCGCAAGCAATTCCATCTTTATCTCTATCTAATTTACTAGCCCAAGGGTTAGCCTTCACATCAATATTTTCAATTCCCCTAGCGCGTAATTCTTTGCAGTTACCTGATTGCGCTGGTATGGCTGCTCCAGAAGTTACAGGTGAGCGAGTAACAGCAGGTTTCGATATTGGGCGAGGAGTTGAAACTATTGCCTTGGGCTTTGAGGTAGCCACAGGACGCGACTGTTTGACGGCGGTGGGTTTAATAGTCGGTTTTACTGCTGGCTTAGATGTGGGTGAAGTCCTTGATGCCGGGGTTGGTGAAAGTGTTGGGCTAGAAGCGGTTGTAGGAACTGTGGTTGTTTGTGGTGATACAGGTGTTGGACTAGGAGAAGTTGTAGGAACTGTGGTTGTTTGTGGTGATACAGGTGATGTTAATGGTTGTGGGGCTGGTTCACAGCCAGCGACAATAAGCGCGATCGCCCCTACTAGTACAGTTTTATTCATCATGTACAAATACCCTGTTTGTTTCTGCACTATTGATTGTGATGCAAATTGGGTAGGGGTGCGATCGCAATTAACTATTAACTCATTTTTGCCATCGCGGCAGCCTTTATCTGCTCCAATTTATCTGGGTCACAATTTATGGTGATACTCCACCCAGATGGTAAATCATTGTTGGGGTGTTGCTTGGGAAAAAAATTTATTTGATAAATAGTCTGCCTTAGCTGGCAAATAGTAAACTCTGAAAATGTACGGTAAGCAATAAACTTAAATATTGTCGGAAAGCTTTCCTCATAACTTATATAAAAATCATTGGGCTTGGGTTCTGGAATTGAATCGGCTGGAAACTCCATTCCATAATCAGTGAAGATAATTACCTCTTGTGTGTGAGAATTGTGAAGATTAACTTTTAATCTCATGCTACTAATGTAAAAATAAATTTCTTGATAGTTTTATTTTTGATTTGCAGATAATTCTAATGCGATTTCACATCTGCTGTGCTTGCAATAGTATTTAAATGGAAAGACAAAATATTTAGTTAAATGTTTCCAATACCATCACAAGCAACTCTTGCGATTTAGAAATTCTGGGTTACGCCCGTTTCCCCTCTTAAAAGATGAGTGTAATTAGTGTAAATTAATACTGCAAAATTTCTTAGAGGAAAACTGGTAACTCAACTTTCCTCTAAGAATGAGGAGCGGCTGATTTTTAAAAAGTTAAAAACCGGAGGGATGCCTGTGGTGTTAATCGCTTAGATAGTCCAGTAAATATTTACACACGGGTCAAAAGTTCTAAGTTATGGCCGTTGGGGTCATAAAAATAAAATCCACGCCCTCCTTTTCTATGGTTAATTTCACCTTTATTGTGGTGCATGGGGTCACTACTATATTCAATGCCTTTGTCTTTTACCCGTGCAAATATGACATCAAATTCTTCATCACTAACATGAAACGCATAGTGATGTGACTCAAACTCGTCACTATCAGCAAAGTCCAAAGTTAAGGTGTCATTAACCTGAACAGCAGCGAAGTGACCTACACCTTTTTCTACCTTCAAACCAAAAATACTGGCAAAAAACTGTGCCGAAGCTTGTTTATCCCGTGCAGGTACAATAGTGTGATTTAAAGTAATAGTCATGTTACACCTCATAAAAAACTTATTGGTGTTACTTCCAGCATGACTTGTTAAATCTTCCTTTGCCATCCTCCTTTTAGATAATCAGTAAATCGCAAAGTTTTCCCTGGAGCGATGCCAAAGGCGGGCTACGCCTACGCACTTTCCGGTAATGCTTTATTATGTCCTCTAGACAGATTCATTACATTGCACTGTGGAACCCCAGCAACTAAACCTGTTTGCAGATAATACAATTCAGCCTACCCGTAACAGCAGAGCCGATGCACTGGTAATGGATGCCGATGCCCTGGTGAAATGGAAATCGCGGATTTTTGACTATCAGCAGAAGGTTAGAGAGAGCAAGCCACCAGAGCAGGTGACACTCTTCGACCTAGCCCCCATGCACTGTGACCCAGACACTATAGATCCGTTTAAGCTGCATTTACAACCAATGGCCTTTTATCGGATGCCAGATGATTTTGGTCAAGCAGCTTTGTATTTTGTGATTGATAGTGCTGCTTCTCTTTTACTGTATGTGGGAGAAACCTGCCGCAGTAACAAACGCTGGCGTGGGACTCATGGTTGCAAAGATTACATCAGCAGTTACCAGGATTTGCATTATCGCTATCAGATGGAGACGGCGATTAATATTGGCTTTTGGTGGGATGCTCCAGTGGAGAGAAAAGCACGGCAAACTTTAGAACAGGCAATGATTCAGAAGTGGCGATCGCCTTTTAATAAAGAAATGTGGGAGCGTTGGGGACAACCGTTTGGGTAGGGCATTTTCAAGCGAGGATTGTCGGAGCGATCGCACCCTTGGCTTGATGTTTGAATGTTCGTAAACGTAAATTCTCTTATGAAAGACGAAAAATTGATTGAAAGCTTGGAAGGGCTAAATTTGTTTGATGCTTATATTTTTGAGCGAATGTTTGAGGCGTTTGCTGACCTTCGCGAATTAGCTTCTTACAACAAGAAAGCGATGCCTAGCCTCGAAGAAACTCTAGATTGTGCCATCAAGCATAGTTTTCAAAGTAAAAATTTATCCCCAAGCAGAGACGTTCTTATTGCACGATTTCGTGCAGTGCTGGCGGATGAAAAGATCCCAGAGGGAAGACCGAATAGGTATTCTTACCGCAGGCGCTTAAGACGGATTTGCTGCTTTCTAAATGATGTGCTGCTGGATGTTAGGCGTAAGCTAAGATGCTCAGAAGACTATGTGCTGAGTTTTAAGCACAAGAGAGAATCTGAATTCAAAGTAAAACTCAAAATCCAACGGGCTTTTTCGCCAAAAATGTCTGAAACGCGCCCAGGCTAAACGGAAGCTGCGCCCAGGGGCAAACGCGCACAGTTTAGTTTAGAAAAGGTACCTTCCATTGTTCAATAGCGTTAAAAGCATAAAGGTCAAAAAAACTAATTATCGTTTTTTATCGTTTTAGCGATCGCATCTCCTCAAGCTTCCAAGAAAACTAATCCTCCCACACTGCCATAAATTCTTCCCATTCCTGGTCAGTCTGGGGTGGTTTATCTTTGGTCAGCCCTACAATTAGGCTTAACTTCCTTGCTATAGCTGGACTTTCGCCCAGTTCTATTAGCTCAACTTCTAAATTTGGGTCGTATCCTTTGGCAACAAGAGCAGCATATTCGGTATCGGTCATGCCAAGGTCGTGGATGTTAGTCATAGGAGTTGGGGGCGATCGCAATTTGCTAATTTTCTAACAATTTCATCCATGATTACGACTATTTCATCCATGATTACGACTCCTTTAAATTTAAATTCATAACATAACCCTGTGCGATCGCATCGGCTGATGATGAGGATAAAAGCAATTTGCATATTAACTTACCACAGTCAATTGGCCCCATCGAACTCATGTAATTACTTAATTTTTTTAGTTCCGTCACAAGTTCCTCACAATTTTTATCTAATGTCAAATTAGGTGGGACTGTGCTGGAAAATTTTTGTAAATAAATTGCACTAATCGTTAAAAGTGTTAACAATAAAGACTTTTAGTGCATAGGTTTTTAATTTGTTCAAATAAATTTGGGCGACGCGACAATTTTCCATTTTTTTGATACTTACTGAAACCTTTAATAGGTATTAATTTCAGAATTTTGAGTTTTTTTGAGTGTACCGGAATGCCCATTTAGTACAGTCTTTCCTAAGTAATTAAAACTAATAGTTATCAAGGTTTTTAATATGGCTATAAATCTTTCCACCCTAAGATTTACCAACAAGGCTGATATCGTCCCGGTATCAGGGACTGAGGCAATAGTTAATACTGGCACCGCCAATACTCTTGGTGGTAATGACAAAATCACTGGCACTGGCGATAATACTTCCTTCGGCATCGGCATCACCAACAATGGCATCATAAATACTCGCTCTGGCAATGATACAATCGCCGCGACTTCTGCTAACGGCTCCGCCCTCATAAACACTGATAACAGCACCATTAATACCGATGATGGTAATGACATAATCACTGCCACTGGTGCCACTGTCGGCATTTACAACTTCCACACCATTAATACGGGTAATGGTAACGACCAGGTTATAGGCAAAGGAGATTTTGGTATTTACAACACAAAAGGCACTATTGATACTGGTACTGGCAGCGACATAATCACTGCCACTGGTCAAATCGGACTCTTTAACGGCTTTGGCAGCTTCAACGCCACCATCAACACTGGCGATGGCAACGACACAATCACTGCTAGTGGTACTGGCAATGGTGGCTTCAATGAGGGCGAAGGCATAGAGCAGGGTGCAGGCGGAACAATCAATACAGGTAATGGCAACGACACAATCACTGCCACTAGCACTAACAATATCGGCATCCGCAACGCACAAGGCGGCACCATCAATACTGGCGATGGTAGCGACACCATCACTGCCACTGGTACTAACGGCATAGATAACTACGGCATTATAAAAACCGGCGATGGTAACGACAAAATCACTGCCACTGGCGGCGACTTCGGCATTGTCAATCAAAGCGGCGGCACCATCAATACTGGCACTGGTAACGACAAAATCACTGGCACTGGCAGCACCACCGGCATCTTCAATCAAGGTACTATCGATACTGGTGCTGGTAACGACAAAATCACTGGCTTTGGCAACCAACAATTAGGCATCCTCAACTTTGAAATGTCCAAAATTGATACAGGAGCAGGGGATGACTATATCTTCGGGGAGGGATCTGGTGGTGGCATCGAGAACACCACAGGCACAATTAATACTGGAAATGGTAACGACTCTATTAATGGCTTTGGAGGCTCCATTGGCATTTCTGGTAGTGGCACGATTAATACGGGGAATGGTAATGATTCTATTAATGGTTTTGGCTTGAAAGATGATAGATCCATCGGCATCAACAACTTTGGAACTGCCAAAATCGATACGGGGGCTGGCGATGACTCTATCATCGGGACTGGCAACCAAATAGGCATCTTCAACAGTATTTTCAACAATGAAACGCCCAAAATCGATACGGGGGATGGTAATGACTCCATCGCTGGGTCTTCTCGCGGATCTTTTGGCATCTACAACGATGGCATCATCAATAGCGGCAACGGAAACGACTCCATCTTAGGCGATGGGTACATCGGTATCTTCAATAACGGCACCATCAATACTGGCACTGGTAACGATATCGTCGATGCTCTCACTGGTGGCTTTGGTGGCAATGGCACTACCAGGCTCGGAGATGGTAAAGATATCATCAAAGGATTTGGAACCGGACGCTTTGATGGTGGAAATAACAGAGATACGCTGCTTTTCGGCACTGGAACCTACAGAGTCTCAGGTAGCACAAATGGCGATGGCTTCTACACAATAAGTCTTGGATCTACCAATATGTTCGTCAAGAACTTCGAGTTTATTGGTGATGCCAGCGATCCTGCTACCGCTTTTAGGTTCTCTAGTGTGATTGGCGACTCTTTTACAGTGTAGCTCTCAAAGCAGCTTGTTTTTGAATTCCTGTCATTAGACATCGCATAACCTGAGCTAAACACTGCTAAATGCAGCAGAAGCGATCGCTTGGACAATTTCCTTTCTTGAATGGGCGATCGCTTTCCCATTTTCCTCTAAGAATATATTGTCAACACAATCAAATTACTTTCGCGCTCAGTTTACCTAATGCCGTCTCCAAACGATTGGTAAATTTTGAAGGGCGATCGCCTACATACGGTTTTTTCCTCGATTGAACAAGAAGCGATCGCCCCTAAGCCATACTTCCTCTAAGAATTAAGGGCGATGTCTGCGGCAGTAAACTACGCTCATCCATCAATTCCACTATTTATCTACTTCCTTGCTTTTGAGTACTACAGCACATTTAAGCAACGTAAGGATTCAGGTCATATCAAAATCTCTACAATCGTTTCCTGATAACGGTTTCCAGGGATTAGCCCCAAATTTGTATTCTCAATAAGAATTGCGTAACCACTATATTCTCGTGCCTTATTGCGACTAAAGGTATGTTAATAAGCCAAAGTCATTTTTGAAACTGGCTCTGTGACAGGGTTTCACACTCCTAAATCTTTACTAAGCAACTTTTCGTATCATTCTTTCTTTATCACCTGAATTCCCCCTCTAGCAATTCCATGATTTTTTTGTTTTTCTTGACAAGATTCCATCGTCATTGTCCCATCAGAGCGAGCAAAAAACTGAGCGCAAAGTTTGCCTTCATGGAGATTAATTAAATTGAGAATTTCATGAGGAGACTTGCTTAAAAAGTTGTAAACATTTAATTGACAATAGTGACATTTTCTCACATCATTATCACCTTCCATATCTGCCCAACGAACCTGACATGGCTCTTGAATAATAATTTCCACATCATCAAGAGAACTAACTGCCTTAAATCTCCTTTCTTTCTTTGACATATTTAAATTTGCCTCTAGGGTTTTATCTTACTAAAGGATGGGGTGCGATACTTGCGATAAATGCTTGCCTATGGACAACTACCAATTAAACTACTTTAGCTACCACTTTACCTAATGCTATCTCCAAACGACTGGTAAATTCTGATGAGCGATCGCAACTCATAATCAACTGCTCAATCGCCCTTGTCATTCCCACATAAAGTAATCGCGCTTCTTCTTCAGATGTGCCGTGTCCGTACTGGTAAGGCATATAACCAATACCGGGAATCAACACAACTGGGAACTCTAGCCCTTTAGATGAATGCATAGTCATGAGTTTGATACTTAATTCGGCTGGGTGATAGTTGCGGCTGTCACTATTGGCATTTACCCATTCGATTGGTATTTGGGCTTGTTGGAAGTGATTGTAAATGCGATCGCCCATAAACTTAGAGCGATAAAAAATTGCTATTTCATTCCAAGCTGTACCACGCTCGTGTAACTGTTGCACCCGTTCGGCTAAATAATCTACCTCATGTTTAAAACTGGGGAGTTTAATTAAATCTGGTACTGGCCCCTGCCGTCCTGCACTAGCAGGTTCTACCAATACCACTTGGTCATCATCCCCGGTGGTGGGTTGCATTACTTCCTTGGCAAACTCATAGGCTACCCTTAATACCTGTTCTGTATTGCGGTAATTGAGTTTTAAAATGGTGGTGCGTCCCTGTGCCTGGATGCCCACACTCTTAAAGCTAAATTTTTGAGTGCGTTTTTCACCGTAAAGGTTTTGGGCATCGTCGTACAAGACGAGCAGTGAGTTTGTTTCTGGATTGACCATCTGTGCAACCAGTTTTAACCACTCCAGTTTAAAGTCGTGACCTTCATCAAGCATCACTGCATCGTAAGTTCCGGCGGGTATTTTCTTAGCATCTACAGCTGTAATTACTCTTTGAACCAGTTCATTTGTGTAAGCTTCTCCTTGGTACTCTTTAGAATCAGGTCTGGGGATGTTGTATTTTTTGAGTAAATCCATGCACCAGCCATGAAAGTGTCGTACTTTACCCGGATTTCTCACAAGACTTGAAAAAAGAGGGGTCAAAAACTGCCAAAATGTATATTGCACAAGCATTCCAGCAGTTGAAAGTATGACCCCAAATAAAAATCATTGTATAACGGAACAGTTCGTATTTGGACAAGTAAAGTCATGTCCAGTTATAGTTAATTTCAAGGGTGAGCCTGTAACATCGGATGCAGGGTTAATATTAATTGCGGAATTAGATAAAAAAAGAGACATAACATCAAGATTCGCAGCATGTTTCAAAGACTACCGAGACCCAAAGAAAATTTCACATCCAGTACAGAGCTTAATCGCACAAAGAATATATGGCTTAATCATGGGCTATGAAGATATAAATGACCATGAAACCCTGCGTCACGATCCAATATTTGCGCTCGCAGTGGGAAAAGTAATTAACTCAGATCAAAAATTGATTACTTTAGCCGGAAAAAGTACCTTAAATCGTCTGGAACATTGTCCAGAAGATGTATCTTCAAGAGAAAATAGTCGATATCACCGGATTGAATATGATGGAGCAGCGATAGAAAGACTTTTAGTTGAGCTATTTTTAGAATCTTATCAAAAGCCACCACGGCAGATAATTTTGGATTTAGATGTTACGGATAATTTAATACATGGTAATCAAGAAGAAACATTTTTTAACCCTTATTATAAGGGATATTGTTACGCTCCATTGTATATTTTCTGTGGTAAAAAAATCATAGCAGCAAAACTTCGTGCATCCAACTTAGACCCAGCAGCATGGGGATTAGAAGAATTACAACGAGTCATAAAAATAATCCGCCTGCGATGGCAGAATGTCAAAATTATTATTCGAGGAGATAGTGCATATTCTAGAGAAGAGATTATGGCATGGTGTGAATCTCAAACTGGAATTGATTATGTATTTGGACTGAGTGAAAATAATCGTCTTATCCAAGCAACTAAGTCAATAAAGTATCGTGCATCCCAAGAATACTCGAGAAAAATTGAACCAGTACTTAACCCGGATTTCTCACTTGTGAGAAATCCGGGATTTCTCTGTTCTAGTTTCATAGTCAAAAAATCGAGTTGCTATGTCACGCCATCCTTGGTGGTTCGTAGTCAAAACCCCGATTGACGGTTCATTGCGCGATCCAGAAACAGCAGAAGATAGACCATTTCGTTCACCAGAGATTTTTCTATAATTATTACCTACCTTCGTATAGATAAAAATTCCACAGCTACGGCTGCTGCAAATTTTTATTCCACCGATTGGATATACAATTGCTTCTTTGACACGATCGTTATTGAGATCAACAAAAAAACTTTATGACGGGCATAACCACTTTCACTTTTATCAGATGTAAAACTTTCCCGATACTGTAATAAATCTTGACGAATAGCAGCTATGAGGGCTGATGGTAACTCTTGCTGATTCAAGGAAGCAACTGCATTGCTAGTTAATAAAGATAAAACGACAGCCAAACTAAATATTAATGTAAACAAAAAATTCTTTCTCATTTTTAGCTCCTGAATAGCGATCGCATATTTTATTCAATGGGGTAATATTTGGGATGTCCTTGAAATATCCAGTATGCCTGTTTCGTAAATTTCCTCGCTTGAATGGGAGCGATCGCATACTTTATTTTTCCTCTAAGAATTTGGGGGAGCGATCGCTAAATAGTTGTACTCGGCATCTGAGGTGTGGTGGCTTCTATACAAAGGGTAAATTTAACGAATTAACTTGAATATTTTATTCCTTTGGCAACCAACGAGTTAAAGATTCCTTGCGTTGTTGGTTTTTTTGTGTTGGGGTCATTTCAAAAGGACTTTGTTTTTTAAATGCTTGTGGGTTATACATTCCTGTTTCCCAGTTGCCATACATAGGATTAGGTATTGCAATATAAGCAGGTTTAACTATTCCTTTTGTGATATTAAACATACCGTAAGAATTACGATAATTGTCTACACTAGTGCGGCGTTGTTGATTACTCTTGCCTACTGTTTCATCAAAGTCATTGAGGTTATCACCAATCAAGGCAATTACTGTATATCTTTTTCCATCAGCACTGCCATTTTTAACAGCGTCTACTCGCCATTGTTTAGAGGTATTTTCTTGGCCGTCAATCTTTTTGGTAAACTCTCCTTTTAACAATACTGTCTGTTCATCAACTCCTGTAAATCCCACTGCTTTTAAATTATTAATAGTAGCTATTTTTAAATCATTATTTTTAGAAGTTTTAACACTCTTTTCATCTCGATTGGAAATGAAAAATACCTTACCACCTTTTTTATTTACATAATTAATGAATTCAACTGCTCCTGGTATAGCTTTTGCTTTCTCCTCTTTAATCCATTGATTCCAAGTTGCAGGTTGAAAAATATTATTACTATCCACTAAACCAGCTTGATAAGGGCTATTATCAAGCACTGTCTCATCAATATCAACGATAATGGCAGGGTGGGCAATTCTTTTTGACTTAGCTTTATCAAAATTCAGTTGAGCTAGATTGAATGCTTGATAAGTTAAAGCCCTGTATTCTCCAGATTGTTGCACCCAATTAACTGCCAATATTGATTGCTCGTTTAATTGTTGGTTACTAATTCCCCCTTGTTCCCCTTGTGTATCTTGCTGCAATTGTGACAGGAGTAGCACTGGTAATAAAGCAGGAACAGCAAAGAATTTAGAGCGTAATATAGACATTTCTATTTTGGTGATTATAATAATTGGGTTTCTTTGTGCAAGTATCAGGATTTTTTTGAAGATTTTTTCTGCGATCGCCAATCCCAAGGTGCAGTAAATTGTGAATCTGCCCAAATATTTAAACGTTGTTGTTTAGCTTCAGCTTCAGCTTTTTCAACAAGAGCAGCACTAGCACAGTTTTTTAGGTATTGGCGATAAACCATCGCTAACCCTTCTTTCACTAATATCTGTTGTATGAAAGTACCATCCTCTAAGCGTACCTCAGCAACTTTGCGCCCATAGCGGTCAGTATCTACGATATTTAGTTTTACCCGATCGCCAATTTTGATGATAGATTCCAGTCGCTCTTTAGCTTTATTGCCCCATAGAAACTGATTCTTATCAGCAGGGTTATCACTGTTTTTTTCTGTATCCGAATGAGGTACTTCTGCGGTATCTATACAAGCAAACCTCACTCTGATTTTTTGATTAGATATATCAGTGACGGTGATTGTATCGCCGTCATCGACTTGCTTGACTTGATAATTTGACTGAATTGAAGACTTTTGTGTATCTTCTAATACATTTAATTGATTAGGCTGTGTAAGTTTTAGTTCAAATATTCCTGCTTGCGCTTTTTGAGGTGCAACATTGATGATTTTGACTTCTTTACCTTGTAAAGCAATTGGGCTAGAAGCACCAGGAACTTGATAAAGGATTTTTCGAGGTATAGTTATCTGGTAAACTTGATTATCTTTTCCTGACAACTTGAAAGTTTCAATTTCATTATTTTGGCGAGTCCATCCATTAATTCGCCCTAATATTTCTGATGTGTTATTAGAATTGCTAGGTTTTTGTTTTTCGGAGCTACCAGTGCAGTAAAAATTAACTGTTTGTTGTTTAAAATCTGCACATTTTAATATCTCTTCAGTTCTTTGAGATATTTTTATTAATTGTGAATAATCATGTTCTTCACCACCACCATAATTAGCTTGCTTTCTAATATTCTCTGGTGCATTTAGCAAAACTTTTGTAATTATCTGGCGGTCAGATTCAGAAAGCTTAGGTGATAAATAAACATTAGCACCAGGAATTTGCTTACTTAAATGAATTATTTTTAAATCTTTGTCATTTGCAACAGCTTCGTAAGCCGCAGCACCTATATCAGCTTTTCCAGTTTTAACTAAGTCTTTAATATCCTTTCCTCGATGCCCCATATCTACCCTTAAACTTTTACCAAATAAGTCATAGGCAGGTACATAGAAACTAGATGCTGAATTGAAATCTCCCATAGCAATAGTATTTGTATGTTTTAAATCATTAATAGATTGAATACTACTATTGGATTTTGTAAATAAAGTAGCTTGATAATATGGAGGGTTATTTGGAAACATTTTAGCTGCAAAGTGATAATCGTTATTTTTAGCAGCTACAGAAAGAATTGGTGATAAAGTAAAAGCAATATCCCATTCTTTATTTATCATTCTTTTTCTGGCTTCTTCATAAGAAATTGAGTCATCACCATCAAGAATTATCTGGACTTTATTACCAAATTGCTCACGTAGGTAAGTAGTTAATTCTTGGTAGTAACTTGGTTTGCTTAAAATACCTATGGTTAAAGTGCTTGCATTTAACTTCTGTTCTTTAATCCCACTACTAGAAGACGTTGGAGAAATTGTGGGTGTTAGGGATTTTGTTGGTTTGCTAGGATTACAACCTGATAAACCCAAAATTCCAATAAATACTAAAAACTTTATAAAATACTGATGATTATGAGAATTAAACATAATAGATACCAAATGTTGATACTTAAGCGGGTTATTGATCCGATATACCTGTAAGTTTTTCCAAAATTTGCTCATAGGTTAATCGAGTTTTATTTTGAAACCTAGCTTGATTTTCTAATTCCTGAATAGCAGTGCTTAAATTATCTAGGGTTGTCACTCTGTAAAAATTACTTATATTAGATTGAATATTATTATCAACGACTGCATCTTTTGGAAATACAACAATACCAAATACAGGTAACTTATTTCGATTTGATATTTTAATTCGCCCATATAAAGAAACACTATATGTCCAGATTTGTTCATATGGATTTTTGCCCCAACAAGCATTAATATTTTCAATTTTAGTATTGGTTATACAAATCCATCCAGTATTACGTGGATAACCAATAGCTTTAATTTTTCCTGTGTAAGATTTAGCTTCTATAACAATACAGCAGTTATTCATTGCAATTATAAAATCTGTAGACATACTTCCTTGCCTACCATTTCCTACATCAAATTGTACAAAAACTTTCTTATCTGAGAATTTCTGTTGTAGATAATTCAAAATGGACACCTCAAAATCATTTAAAGGATGTTTACCTGTGTCCTCTTTATAACGTGCAATCTCTTTACCCAAAGCCTCAGATTCAGCTTTTGCCTGTTCAGCAAGTTTTTCTAATAGTTGTTCTCGTTCTTGATATTCTGATAATGAATTTTGTAGATTCTCTAATTGCTTTTGAAGTTCTTCTTCTTTAAAGTTTTTTTGATTTAGCTGTTCTTCCAACTCAGCAACAATTTTTTTGTAATTTTCTTCATGGCTTCGTAATTCTTCTAATTGAGATTCAGCTAAAGAGCGAGAAGTTTCTATCTCCTGTATTTGTTGTTGAATTTCTTGTAATTCATTTTCTTTTTGTTCATTTTTTTTAAGAGTTTCTAATTGTTTATTTTGAATGATTTGTAATTTTTTATTTAATTCTTTAATATCTTGCTCATATTGTTTTTTCTTGTCTAAATTTTCTTGTGATTGTAATCTAGTATTTTTTAATTCAATTTGTAAATTTGTTGAATCTGTATTTGTTGATAAATTCTTAATTAAATCCCTGAGGTTAAAAATTTCGTTTTTTAGTCTGTTATTTAGGCTATGGAGCTTATCGGCTTCTTTATTGAATTCGTTACGTTCATCTTCTCTCTGATTTTGTAGTAATTGAAGTTCATGAATTCTCTCAGTTAATTGAAATTGTAAAATTCTGTTATTGTTATTTAGTGTCTCTTCTTTTTCCCTAGCTATCCTTATTTCAACTCGTCTTTTATAAAGAATAAACTCCAAAATACTCCAGATAAGAAAAGTCCCACCAAAACACGCTGCTAGAGTAGTTGCGTAAGTTTGAATCCTACTACTTCCAGAGAAAGGATTACTTAAAAATGTTGCAATATCCTCTTGAAATGTTGGTCTAACACCCCTCACATAGTAAACCCTGCCTATAACACGACCTCGATTAGTTAAACTTGTAGCACTGCGTTCAGTAGCTTGGGGTTTACTATAAGTCCACTGTGCAAATAGAGGTGGAGGATCAAGCAACACATCATAAGGATGATTTTGTAATTGTTGCGGATCTAGTGCTGCTTTCCAAGATAGGGAACGTCCAGAATTTTTACCTGAATGAGCAATAATTTTTTGTCCACTAGAATCTGTAATAATTAATCCAAATAAGTTATAATTACTATCTAATGTACGCTGTACTTCTTCAGGTTGGTTTTTAGCAATTGCATAAGAAAGTTTCGTTGGTAAAGTATGAGATAAGATATTAAAATCGACAGTTTGAACACGAAATATTGTTTGATTCCAATAGTTGTTATAACGGTCAAAAGTTACTGCTCCACCAATCCCAAAACTAATTATTCCTGTTGTTGCTAGTCTAGCTAATACTTTTAATATTCCTCCTCTATTGGATGTTTGAGTTGCTTGGGTATCTGTGCTGTTGACCATTTGATGCTCCTGAAATTTATGTTTTGTGAGCGATACACTATTAGTTAATATCAGGATAAAAATACTCTGAACAATACTGAATGCATGACATTGATTACTGTGTGCGATTGCTTGAGGTTTCCTCTAAAAATGGGGAGAACGATGTCTAGGCATACGTACTTTTTTCAGTGGAGCTTCAATTTCTATTCTCTATCCTGATGTTCGTATACATATTCATCAACTAAGCTTGAATTTGGGTTTGAGCTTGTTTTGTTTGTGTGTTGATGGGTGTGTTGAGTTTCCGAGATAATGCCAATACATTCATAGCAAACTGCTGATAAATTTCTGGGGACTTCTTCATGAAAACAACAATTGCATTGCGATGGCTGTAGATTGCTAAATACCGCCGTTTATTAGTTATTGCATAGACAATTAAGGCTACTGCTACAACAAGTAAAATTAAACCTAGTCCAGAAGAGTTACTGAATGCACCCAAAGCTGAAAAAGCTAGAAATACTCCAAAACCCAATAATGCATAAATAGGGGCTTCTAATGTTTCTGCTGAATCAATATTTTGAATGCGTATCCAAGTCTCTCTCTTTTCTAACCCAGTTTTTGTTGTTCCTTGAAGGGTGTCACCTGTAACTTTGACAGTAATTGTTCCTTTTGCGGGAACTAAAACATTCCCCCATACTTGGGCAGGAGCGCCTGTGATTTCTATGACTTGCTGAGTAGTTCTCATGTTTGTATTACCGTTCATTAGATGCCTCACCTGATCTGAAAAACATGAACTAGATAAACTGCGCTAACTTCTCAATTACTGTTGTGTAACGTTTTAGTTGCTAAGGATTCAATAATTTCTGCGATCGCATCCGGTTGCTGCCAAAACTAGAACAAAGCCACTCATTCATTAATTTTGAATTGCCAGCTAAAGTAAAGCGATCGCATCCTCAAAGCGTCGCCATATCAAAACTGAGCAAGCATGGCTTACTCCCTAAAACTAATTGGTTGATTTCGTAGAACTAATTAAACTGTTCGCCTATTTCCTGCAACATTCTCTCAATCTTCTCCATCGCCAGTGGTGATGGCTTAGTGTGTCCATTTTCCCAACGGTTAATTGTGGAATAAGTCACACCAAGAGTATTTGCAAACTGTTCTTGTGTTAGCCCGAAGGCAAGCCGCGAATCACGAATGATTCGCCCCACCTCTGGCTGCTTGATAGCCAAGGGTTTTTTGATAGTCATCTACCTTTTCGACCCACTAGCTTAAGTAGCGGATGCTATGTTATTTGCTACATCCTAGCTATGCTTAAACCTAGTAATCATCAGTAATCACTCGTAAATAAAACGTTTAGAGAGAATTAGTACTTTAAGACACTGGTAATATTCTTAAAGTACGCGATCGCTCTGTGCTGCTTGAATGGTAGGGTTACGCCCAAAGAAAGGAGTAACCGCAGGCTGGTGAGTTAGTTCATGGCAGCTTGCAGACGTATCTATACTTCAATGCAGAAAAAGCCTATGGTGATGTCTAGGACTATTTGATTTTCATCCTCAATTATTATCTGCGTCTGCTACGCACCCCTAAAGCAGCGCGAACCTCTCGATCTACACTATCGCTGGGCAAATAGCTGACATGGAGTACATAATCCCAATTCCAGTATTGATAATTAGTTGGTTTGCACTGGCTGAATATTTTTTTCATTAGTTTTAAATCAGATGCTGAAATGGCAAGTTCACTTTTTCCACCAGACATTTGTCCAACAATTCTTCCATTTACCTTCACATCCAAGGCACCAACTAATTCACAAATATAAGTGCTTGTAGAATTAAAACAAGACCCTGCACCACATTGGTCTAAATTTTCAAATGTCTCTTTTAGCTCTTTTTTAACTTGTGCAACAGATTTGATTGAATCCACAAGCTTTGATGTGTCCTGAGCAATTGCATAGTTTTGTATACTCAAAGCAAATACAGCACCGATTAATAATACTCTACTAGTAGATAAAATGTTTTTCATATTTTTCCTATTTTTAATAATCTTTCAACTAAGAATTGCACCTTTAGCGAACTTTTGGAGAATTCTAGAGCTAGGATGGTCAGCTAAAGAGACAAGTTTGTTTGCTAAGGCAATAGGAATGAGAGAACTATCGTACATATCGCACTTAAGCTTTTCAATGTTGGTTAAAATTGCACCCAAATTTTGAAAATCTGCTTCTTTGGGATTCGTCATATTCTTTGGAGTTGGTAGGGAAACAATATACATCCCACCTGCTAATGTTTTAAAAATAAACTTATTGCTGTAATAAGTTGTAGAGCCATAAGGTCTACTTGGGTCAGCCTTACCAGGGAGAATGTATTTGTAAATGTAATCATTATTTAGAATTAGTACAGTTCCGTTTGCAAGCTTCTCAGATATTTCATCGGCGTGTTCTACAAAGGCTCCACTTTTTTCTAATCCAGCCAGGTATAAGTTGTGATGTTTAAACAGAAAGTTAACAAGCGATCGCATAGGCTTGTACATATTTGCTGTTTGCCCGAAAAAGGCAAGCGGGCCATCCTTAACAAACAAGATTTCTTCCAATAAAGCAGGCTTCATTTTAAGAACGAGTCGAATAAGGTGAACTAGGACAATCTGCTCTAACGTAGTCATCAAATATCCTAAAATACCACCAGCACCTAATTCTTCATCAATAGCTTCATGTAGCCGAAATACATCTGTTAGAAAAATCTCAGTGCTGCAATGATTACAAGAAAAGGTATAGTCCTTTGTCATTTCTCGCAGATTAAGGGGAATACCTGCATTTCCGCAAACTGGACAACTTGCTAAATTCCAAGTTGGTAAACTTACATCATATTCCTGAAAGATAAACCATCGTAGTGTTGCAATCAATTCTTCATTGTCTACTTTCTGACAGAAAAAGTTATGAATAGTTCTACGTACTGAGTCTATCAGCGTACTTTCACTTTTAAATTGGATATTGCGAACAGGCAGAGTTAGTTTTAAACGTTGAATTTGCTTTAACTTCGCCATATCCTCTGGGTCTATGAAAGGCTGTTTACCAAGTCCATCAAGGTCATCAATACTAAAGATGAGCGCCCCTATTTGAAAAAAGCAGACAGTTGAGGATGGGAAACCAGTTTGTACAGATACTTCACTGTATCCACCATCAATAGCGATAATATTGCGGATTGGATTTTTTATTACAGGTTCATAGGAAAAGTTGAGGCAGTCGGAAATAGTTACTTCATCTGCTGATTTAGGGAGATTACATTGACTAAGAAACTCCTGTAATGATTCATCATTAATTATGTGACTGTGTGCAGACTTACTGGCATACTCATTAGGCCGTCGTCCACGCTTGCTTGTATATCCCATAAACTACTTGCTTTGTTAAATTTTAGAGAAACGGTCAATTTGAGTAGGAACTACGAAGGCATTGGAGTAGGTTTTCATGCGTACAAAACCTTTATCACTATCTGCACTAAACCTAACTAGAGACTCGGTAAAGTCTCCAAAATCATAATACTTTTTAATTTCTTTTGTTTCGTCCTCGTTATTTAAATGGGCAATAAACCAATTTTGAGTATTTTTCAGAATATTGGAACTTATTGAACTGACTTCCTGAGTAGCATAAATTAAACCAAGATTGAGCTTTGCACCTTCCTTGGCAATCCGGTTATAGACCTGGCTTAAGTCCTTATCATCTTTCTTTGGAAAAAGATTATGGGCTTCTTCAAAGTAAAACTGAATGAAGTTGTTAGGTATATTTTGAATGAAGCGATTCATTGCATCTGCAAAAATTTGGCGGCAAATGCGCTCGGAATATAAGCGTTGAATCTCTGGGTCGCCTTGCGATAAATCTACGATGATAATCTGACCCTTGCGAAGTTCCTCAATAATTTCTGCTTCAAAGGGTTTACCAACTGTTTCTGTATGAAGAATAGCAATATCCCGTAATTTGATATATCCATTAATAGTTGCTTTGCTGCCGGGTTGAGTTTTCCGTGTTAAAAAAATAAGCAGAGCTTTTAAATCTTCATCAGCCCACTCACGTCCTTTACTTTTTTTATAATTAGTAAATAACTCATGATTGTAGTTTTCCCAAATGGTAGTAAACCAATTGCTCGCTTCTTCAAGCGATATACCTTTGCTTGGATCTATACTTCCATCTTCCTTTACCAATTGATTTAGTTCCTTTTGTCCCTGGAACTTGACTTTATAATTATCAGGCACAGTAAATCCAGCTTTATACAAGCAGCACAAGTAAGCAGCTTTTTTACGCTCATATCGCGTAGTAGCTGAAAAATCGGTTTTATCCTTTGGTTCTTCAAGGTCAATTGACAAGAAGCTTTTTACATAATCGGCAGTTTCTAGTCCTAAATGGCTGCGTATTAATTCAAATCCAGATTCTACATCTCTGTAAAAGTTCACCTTCATCACTTTGAAGCCATCTTTATTGAGAGTGCTGTACCTAATGGTTCGGTCTTTGTATATTTCAAATATTGCTGTACCTTCATCCTGCATATTTGCATTTGCATACTCGCCATTGATGTCAAATATGATTTGACCGACTGGATACTTTGGTAAACCATCTTCAGTTAAAGGTTCTAAGTTCGCTACAGCACTACCATTTAACTTACTGTTCAGTGTAGAAGCGGCCTTATCGCTCATCGAAACAGTAGCTTGAATGACCTTTTTAACTGTGTTTGACTTACCTGTGCGGGTCATTCCAAATAGAGCAGTACGTTTACCAAGAAAGTCTTTTGGGCTGACAAATACAGGTACATCATCTTCCTGTGCTTGAAAACGAAGGCTAGAGCTATAGCGAACCTTGCCAATTTTGATATCAGTTGGCTTACCTGTAATGCCTTCTTCACGGAAGTTGACGATAAGTTCTAATACGTCTGGATTTGGCTTAATTACCCTATAGTTATGAGCGCTATAAAAGTTCTCAACATCAGCACCAAAACGTGTACCTTCCTTATCATCCTTATAAAACGTTCCTAAAATTCTGCATTCTAGCCCAGAAAAGCTAAATTCATATTTTGTGTAGCTATCTAACTGACTTTCTTTACCACTAGTTTTCAAATTATCTTTGTAATACTCAATCATTGAACTGATAACATCATTATCAGTTGGTAACTTTGCTGGTTTCACAACCCTGAGAAGCAATACCTCATAAACATCATTTTCATTCTCGTAATAAGCTAGCAAAAAAGACCCTTGGGGAATTCCTTTAGCTTTTAACTTCCAAGAATCAGCAACTAAAATATATGCTTTTTCATAATCAATGTGAAAAGGACGACCAATAAAAATACCAGTCTCTATATTGCCTGTACTATTATTTCTTTTAAATAAATCAACGGATGCGATTTTAGCTATTATGTTAGTAAAACTTAGAGTCATAGATAGTTACCTCTAAAAAATTGCTGCTTTTAGCATTAAAAATTTCAAATATTCTAAAAATATCAGTTAATTTTCCAAATACTTCTCTAACAAATCTTTACCGCGATCGCCCATCTGGAGTAATTGCGCTTCAATCTTCTCCATTGCTAGTGGCGATGGTTTAGATCGCCCATTCTCCCAACGGTTAATTGTGGGATAAGTAACACCTAAAGTAGCCGCAAACTGTTCTTGCGTTAGCCCAGTCAAAAGCCTGAGTTCACGAATGAGTTTGCCAACAGTTGGCTGATTAATGACTAGGGGCTTTTTTATTGTCATCTAGCCTCTGAACTCAAATAACAAACTTAATGTAACACTTGATATATCATTTGATACATCTTAGCTACACTCAGGCTTGTATGTGATCCGGAAATATTCGGAGAACTTTTTTTACTTGATTTAGTCAAAGCTGCTTCAAAGGTTGCATTCTTGCAATTGGGCAATCCTAGCTAATACTCCCCATCGCCCCTACAGCTGCTCCATCTTCACCCCTGGCACTTCCAGCATCACCGTAGTAATTGGCACAAGTCGTCCCACAGTTGTGTAATAGCTACTCCCCACAGGCGTTGTAGTCGAGCGTTCCCGAAACCGCCGCATAGTAATCAAAAACCAATCCCGCGTTTTGGGCAT
The DNA here is from genome assembly GCF_002367995.1 of Calothrix brevissima NIES-22. Taxonomy (GTDB): domain Bacteria; phylum Cyanobacteriota; class Cyanobacteriia; order Cyanobacteriales; family Nostocaceae; genus Aulosira; species Aulosira brevissima. The sequence goes on along the minus strand of NZ_AP018211.1, from coordinate 20,712 downwards.
TGGTAGTCTGTACAGCTGGCGGGTGTTGACAAAGTAATAAAATAGTCAATCTGCCTCAGTGTACATAAAGCAGCCGGGGGTTCCTTTCTCTAGGTTGCTGTGAGTTTCAAAAAATAAGTTACGAGTTTTATTCCACCTGTCGCCCTTAATCTCAATTAAAATTTACCCTGTCTGTGTTGTCCAGATGAGGTCAACATCGCGGCGTTGGTAAATATGGATGAAATCAATTGCCTCTGCAATAAATAATCTGTTTTAATACTGTCATTAGGCATTTCTAAAAAATTAAGGAAATATCACTTTGTCAGAGACAATTAACGAACACGGACTCAAACGATACATAGATGAATCCATTAAAAGAGCAATAAGAAAGAGGTGCGGATTTGGTTGTGTGATATGTGGGAATGCAATAGTCCAATATCATCATTTTGCTCCTCCTTTTAAAGACGCAAAAGAACATAATCCAGAAGGTATTGCCTTACTTTGTGGTAGTTGTCATAATGAAGTTTCAACTGGCTTTGCGTCAAATATTAAAGTTTCTCATGCCTCAAAAAATCCATTTTGTTTAAGAAAAGGTTTTACTTCTCATAAATTAAAAATGGATAATGATTATCCAGTTATAGTGGTAGGCACAGCAAGGTGGGAAAAAACGGTAACTATATTTGAAGTATTGGGAGAGCCTATTCTTCAAATTGAACCACCTGAACAACCTAATACGCCTTACCTAATAACAGGTCTTTTCTGTGTTCAAGAAGGTAATGAGCTTTTTCGTATTGTTAAGAATGAGTGGATTGGTTTGATTAAAAACTGGGATATAACATTTTCTGGAGGTCGAGTAACTATAAGAAGAAAATTACATGATATTGCTCTTGAACTCCAATACACACCACCCAGTAACATAAATATCACTAAAATTGATATGTATTATAAAGGAGCTAGAATTTTTGGGGATAAAAATGGATTTAAAGTAACTGCTCCAAATAAATCTACCATTTCAATTGGTAGTTCAAATTTTAAAGGTATTTCATGCCATACAGCATTTTTAATTGACCATACAAGTGTCATAGCTGGCTATATGTGTGAGTATACCGGATAGTAAGAGATTAAGAAAAATTTTTAATCTTTTATTTTGGTCTAAACACTTGCTTCAAAAATATTGAGGCTGCGTTACTAGATGACAGGGATCGCCCCTCCGATTCTTAGAGGAAATCACCCCACCGCAACCATCTGATTAAAAAGTAGCCTAGATATCTTGCAAATCACCCCATTTCCAAGTACAAAGCCCGTAGGCTTATTTGGTCAACTCAATGAATAAAATCTTGTTCTTGTGTACAGGCAATTACTACCGCAGTCGCTTTGCTGAACATCTTTTTAATTGGCTAGCCACCAAACAGGGGTTAGATTGGGAGGCTGATTCACGAGGGTTAGCACTTGAGCAAGGTATCAACAATGTAGGTGCAATTTCTCGGTATGCGCTTGATGCTTTAGCTGTGCGCTTAGTGAACCTACCTGATGATGAACGGTTTCCACTGCCAGCAACTGAGCTTGATTTTCAATCGGCTACCAAAATCATTGCCCTAGATGAATTTGAACATCGGCCACTGATGAATGAGCGTTTTCCGCAATGGGCAGATGCTATTGAATATTGGCTTGTTCATGACATAGATAAAACTTCTCCCTCAGAAGCTCTTGGACAAATTGAGAAAAACCTGCTGCAACTGATAGAACAATTAATAAACAGTTACTAACGGGAGTGATAGAGCGATCGCTCGCATAAACTATTTGGTAGCTCTTGGGGTGTCAACTCGCTCGTTGAGTTCTCGAAGTTGTTGGTTTAATTCCCTTTGTCGTTTGAGCAAAATTTCTAAATCTTCCTTTGTTGCTAAATCTGCCCTATTAGCGGGAATAATTTGATTTAGGGACTACCAAGAAATAAAATCCCCAATATATAAGAATGATAATCATTATAGAGGGGGAAGTCAGGGCTGCGGATGGCAGCCCTGACTTCCCTTTTTGTAGTAAATTCAATGTATGGTTCGAGTTTCGAGGTGTGTTTGAGTGTCAATTGAATTAACTGACGAGAGTGAAAAGTTTACTAAAGGAAACAGCAACTCAATTGAAAGGAGCAGCGAAACGACGTTTTCAGGCGCAAACAGTGATTTCGTTAGGTCATGGAGGACAGCTAATAGCTCAAAACGAGTTAGGATGGGATAGAAAAACTATTCGTAAAGGGATTAAAGAATTAACTACTGGGATTACTTGTATAGATAATTATTCAGCTAAAGGTCGAAGGAAAGTAGAAGAACACCTACCTTATTTATTAGAAGATATTAAAAAACTGGTTGATTCACAAAGTCAAACTGACCCAAGTTTTAAAAGCCAGAGGTTATATACGCGCTTAACTGCTAGCGAAGTAAGAAAGCTGTTGATTGAAAAATGTGGCTATAGTGATGAACAATTACCGACCGCAGAAACAATTCGTATTAAATTGAATTGTTTGGGTTATAAACTCAAACGAGTAGCAAAAGTACTTCCTCAAAAAAAATTCCAGAAACTGATGCAATCTTCGAGCAGTTAGCAATAGTTAATCAATCAGCTATTGATGATAAAAGTGTTTTACGTTTAAGTCTTGATGCTAAAGCTCGTGTGAATATAGGGTCATTTGACCGTGGAGGTAGAACCCGTGTTCCTACGGCAACTGAAGACCATGATTATCATCCAAAAACCACCTTAACTCCTTATGGTATCTTTCTTCCAGAGTTAGATGAACTATTTTTATACTTTACAGAGTCTAAGGTAACGAGTGATTTTATTGTTGATGTTTTATCAGATTTTTGGAAAAGCGAGAGTTGGCGATTTCCAGATACAAAAACACTTATTCTGAATCAGGATAATGGTGTGGAAAATAATTCTCGACGTACCCAGTTCATGAAACGCATTGTAGAATTTGCTCATTCTCATCATCTGAATATACGTTTAGCATACTATCCACCATATCATAGTAAATATAATCCAATTGAGCGAACATGGGCAATGCTAGAAAATCATTGGAACGGTAGTATTTTGGATGAAATAGAAACCGCTTTAAACTTTGCTAAGACCATGACATGGAAAGGTAAATATCCTGTAGTTAAATTGGTGACCCAAACTTATGAAACTGGAGTTAAACTAACGAATCAAGCCATGTCTTCTCTTGAAGAACAAATTGAGCGCCTCACTAACTCTACACATGAAAAATTTTCCAATTTAGGCAAGTGGTTTGTTGATATTTGTTGTGGCAGTACTTAATTTTTATTAGTTGTTTTAAATATAAAAATATTCATATTAATTATGATATTGCACCTGACATGATTTACAGAGTGCAGAATTTTCTCTCTCGAATTTGAAGGGGTGAGAAGTGGTTGCCAATGGCAACCACTTCTCACCCCTTTAGAATGATTATCATTATCTTTTGGATGTGAACTTATGATTTTGCTGAGTAATTTATTTCTTGGAAGTCCCTTAGCTGATTTAGACACGTATTCAAGCCAGCAGCAAATTCATAGCGTGTAACTGGGCGCGAACCTTGATATGTGCCATCAGGATACCCAGATAAGCAACCAGCCTGGGGAATTGTGTTGTGCCCGTCGCTTGGTGTTTGTGACAGAGTTTTTGATGGAGAGAAAATAATTGTTGCCAGTGCCAAGGTAGTTGTAACGGTGGCTGAATTTAACAAGCCAGCAATTGATGACATCTTAAACATTGGTCGCACCTACAAGCCATTTATTCCTTCACCTTATCAAATTAATATTAGGCTTTCAGGTCACTTTTTGGCTTGATTCCGTATTTACAGAGGAAAAGTTGCACCCTTGGAGCGATCGCCCCTAAAAAATTCTTAGAGGAAAACTAGCAGACAGGCGATCGCACCCCTTCATCTGGGAACCCTGGTAATAGTTGCGTTTCTCACCGTCATGAAATTCTTAAACTTCCTCAAACCCAAACCGACACAGCCAACTATCGAAAGCTACGCTCAACATAGCTGCGGTGTCCCCCAAGAGCAGATTCAATTGGTGATGGAATGGCTGTTTGCTAGTTTAATGGCAGCTGGTTATGCTGGGAAGTCCCATATCATTTGGTACGACAGCGATAACCCCGACCCCAGCCTGGAGCAAACTGTTAAGAAAGTGATGAAGCGGGACGAGCCAATCTTTTTGTATCGCTGTGCTAGGACAATGCCACTGCCCCAGGGCTACTATTGGCGAATGATGACAGAGCATCCATTATCCCGGATTTATCAATTAGAGATAAAAGATGGGGAGTAATAGGAGAGCGATTTTTTTCGGGGGAGATGGGACTGGCAATGCGGTAAGATGACCCAATGTCAAATTCTGAGTTACTGATGCTACATTAGGAGACGGAAACATTAATCCGTATTTTTTTTGCAGGTTGGAATGGATAAACAACGATTAAGCGAAGAGATTCAATCATTAATAGATAGCGGCAATCGCACTCCTGAAGAAACAGTCTTCCTTAGGCTACTGAAACAAGTTTGGCAAATTGATTGGACGATCGCCCCCTATGACGTATGGACACACATGATCGAGTGGGATGTACCCTATTTCCGTCGGTTCATGATTCTGGATGAGGGAGATGAAGCAGAGGAAGAACAAATCATCCGTGATTGGACTGAAGCAAGGCTGGGTTTAGGAGGCAAAGAAAAAAGTTCTGCACGGGACACGAAAAAGCGTATCATCGACTTAATCCAAGAAGTAAATGTAACGCGCTCCAGTATTCGTCGGGGATAAAAATCAACCCGGACGCATATGGCTGGCTTCGGAGAATCATATGTGTTTGCAGTTTGTGTGTGCAGATTTTAACTACAGCCACTAGCTGTTATAAATTGATCGAGGTAATGTGTTCTATACATATAATTACGTAAAAACAGCCCATTAATAAAGCAGCAAAAATTTAGTTACACATTACCTCAGACTTACTCAAATCATTTGCCAGACCAGCAAGCAGTTAGAGGGTGTTTGAAAAGTTTTGAGGGGGCGATCGCAGTTCTCAAGAATTTCAGGGTAAGATAGTTGCATTGAATTTTGATTAGTCAAATATGCTAGCTGGTGCTGCTTTACGAAAAACAGGTGAGGGGTGGGAATTTGCATCGGAAGCTGCACTTGAAGATTTTATTTGGGATAACCTACAGCAGTTATTAGGCTTTACTCCACTCAAGCGACAGTATGCTGCTAAGGGCGAAGTCTGCGATATTTTGGCATTGGATGAAACAAAACGATTAGTTATTCTAGAACTTAAAAATGCTGAAGATAGATATGTTGTGCAGCAGTTAACTCGCTATTATGACAACTTGTTAGATGAAAAACCGTTTGCAGAACAAATCGATTACAGTCAGCCAGTTCGCCTCATAGCAGCAACACCTTCATTTCATCGACATAATTTGATTGACCGTAAATATACAAAATTGATAGTAAACTTTTTGCTAGTTAATGTTGCCAAAATCAATCAAAATTTTCACTTACAGCTACAAGACATTGATAATAATCAAAGTTGGTCAATTCCGATTCCCTACCAAGAACTGGATATTAGCGTTGCGTCAAGCAATATTCCAGAACCGCCACAAATACTGTTAGACTGGCTGGGCAGTTGTACTGGGGAAGAACAGCAAGCAATTCTCAATCTGAGAGATAAGATATTAAGTTTTGATGGGCGCATCAAGGAAGAAATTGAAGGTAGAAATACTATTAGGTATGGTAGAGGTAGATCTAAACCAATAGCGGAACTTTGCTTTTACAGAAAGATTAATAAACCAGTCATATTTTTGTGGCTGCCAACTCCTACATCACGCCAAAAAGAAGCGATTGGTAGGTTGCGGCTATGGATAGATGGTGAAACAGTTACTCATGTTGGTCATGTTCCTGAAGGTTTTGGACGAATGAAACTTCAATCTGAATGGGACGCTATACCAACAGAAAAACGACCTGGGAATTTGTATTGGAGTCGTTCGCATAAATCATTTATACCAGTATCACTTTCTGATAGTTACAACAATGTTCCCAGTACTCTAGAATCACTAACAGATTTAGCACTTACAAAGTGGCTAGCTAAGATTTAATTATATAGGACTCCTATTTAGTTCATGAGCATGATATTAAATGCGATTGCTGTTGATTTTGCACCTATGACTTTCAATTAGTTAAGTTGATGAGTGAAACTAATGCTGAATATCAAGCCAGACTTGATGAGATGATTAGGACAGGGAAACTAAAAGCAGAATATAAAGACATACTTTTAGAAATCGGTGAGCTTGGAAGCAAGGCTTGTTCTTTAGGGCTAATTTCTGGTCTTGGGTGGGGGCAAGATGCTAATCATGTCATTATCGATGAATACGAAATACTTGATAAAAACGGGAATTTTCTGTATCTAACCTTGTTAGAAACGCGGGACTACCTTCAAAATTTAATTGCAGATTCCAAATAATATTAGTTAATAGTTTTTGGTATAAAGGTTAACACTAAAGGGCGATCGCTCTAAACAGTTATCGTACTATGCCTGATATTCTTAGAGGAAAAGCTGGGTGTATTAGTAAAATAGTACTATGCCAAAAATCAACCAGTGCGATCGCTGTTTATTCTGCGCCCATGACCCCTACATTGTCTGTGCAGTCCATCCTGGGGGGCCAGATAATAACACCTGCCTTGATTTTCGCCCTGACCCCGAACTAGAAAGTAAACAGTTTGTGGACTTTTTGGGCATTGGTGAGAGCGATGACCAACAACAGTGGGAACCTCAAGGGGCCAGATACATTGATGATGAACTAGTTATAGAGCGCGTGACCTATAACGGCGAGGAAATCAGGCAGCCGCCGCAGCGTTGGACAAGGGAACAGCAGTTATGGTTACTCGATTGGCATCCCATGTTTACTGGCAGGTGTCCTGCTTGTGGTGCTGAGTTTGACCGTGACTATACCGCACGGGTACATTGGGATTGTGAGTGCGGCTGGATGGATGATAGCGTGTAGGGCATGGGGCATTGGGCATTGGGAAAGCCACTTGTTTGGACTGAACAGCAGCGACGCTATTTTCTCTAATTTCTTGTATAGTACATAAATACTATACAAAGCAGCGAGTATCGAGTATAATAGCTGCGCCATTTCCACTCATGCGATGTCCACAGCACCCCCAAACCAGCAGCAGCAAGTCAACGCTACTCCCAAGCACGAATCAATTACGGGAGTAGTGGAACGTCTGACCTATTACTCGCAAGAGTCAGGTTATACTGTGGCGCGACTACAACGCCCTGGTGCGAAGGAACTAACTACGATTACTGGCAGCTTTGCTGATATTCAACCCGGACAAACGCTGCAACTAACTGGATTTTGGCGCGAACATCCCCAGTATGGTTTGCAGTTTCAAGTTGTTAATTATAAAGAAACCAAACCTGCCACTCTCACAGGCATTGAGAAGTATTTAGGTAGCGGTCTAATTAAAGGTGTGGGGCCTGTGACTGCTAAACGGATAGTTACTCATTTTGGTACAGAGACTTTAGATATTATTGAAACCCAAATTGACCGACTAATTGAAGTCAACGGCATCGCCAAAAAACGAATCAAGTTAATCAAAAACGCCTGGGAAACCCAAAAAGCCATCAAGGAAGTGATGGTATTTCTGCAAAGCCACGGTGTATCAACCACCTATGCCGTAAAAATCTACAAGCAATACCAAGACAAAGCGATCGCCACCGTCACCGAAAACCCCTACCAGTTGGCAACTGACATTTACGGCATTGGTTTTTTAACTGCTGATAAAATAGCCCGTAATTTGGGAGTTCCCGCCGATTCTCAGTTTCGTTACTGTGCTGGACTTGTTCATGCTTTGAGTGAAGCCGCAGAAGATGGACACTGCTACTTACCGCAAACAGAATTAATTGAATCGGTAACTAAACTGCTCACTACTGCTGACCATCAACCAACAGCAGATGCCATCACACAGTCTATCAAAGATATGGCGCTCAAAGATGAGCTAATTAGAGAACGTGATAGCGATAAAACGCTCAATTGTTACAAACCTACTTATTTTCATACAGAACAAAACTTAGCCCAATTGGTGAGAAATCGCCTCACCTACCCCATCAATCCTGATATTCCCCGCGTTCGCGCTTGGCTTGAGCGTTTTTGCACTAGTCGCCAAGTTTCGTTATCTGCCGAACAGCAACAAGCAGTAGAAGTTGCAGCTTACTCTAGATTCACCGTCATTACAGGTGGCCCTGGTGTGGGAAAAACTTTTACCACTCACACCATTGTTTCACTGTGGAAAGCGATGGGTAAATCAATTGCCTTGTGCGCACCTACTGGACGGGCGGCACAACGGTTAAGTGAAATGACGGGACTAGAAGCTAAAACTATTCATCGCCTATTAGAATTTGACCCCAGGAGTCGGAGTTTTAAGCGCGATCGCACTAACCCCTTACCCCAAAGTGCAATTATTGTAGACGAAGCTAGTATGCAGGATTTATTTCTAGCATATTCCTTGGTTGAAGCAGTTGCCGACAATGCTCAACTCCTGCTGGTGGGAGATATTGACCAATTGCCATCGGTAGGTGCGGGTAATGTACTTGCTGATTTGATTAATTCTGGTAAAGTACCTGTAGTCCGCCTTACTCAAGTATTTCGCCAAGCTGCTACTAGCAAAATTATTACCGCCGCCCACCAAATTAACCAGGGGCAATATCCCAATATTGAATCAATTTCCGATACACCTCAATCTGATTGTCTTTGGCATGGTGGCGGATTTCAACCAGAACATGGAGTACAGGCAATTAGCGAGTTGATTAGTGATTTTATTCCCAATTTAGGTTTTAATCCTGCTACCGATGTCCAAGTGCTTGCACCAATGATAAGGGGATTAGTGGGTACACGCAATCTCAATAATGTACTGCAACAATTAATTAATCCACCTAGTCCCGACAAAGTAGAGATTACTAGGGGTGGGACTATTTTTAGAACGGGCGATCGCATTATCCAACTCACCAACGATTACCAGCGCGAAGTTTTTAATGGTGATGTAGGATTCATCAGCACAATAGATACCGAGGAACAAGAAGTAATCGTACAGTATCAAGAACGGGATGTTATTTATGATTACGCTGACCTGAATGAAATAGCCCTTGCTTGGTCTGTTAGCATTCATAAGTCACAGGGATCTGAATACCCAGTAGTGATTTTGCCTTTGTATACGCAACATTACATGATGCTGACTCGTAATTTACTCTACACTGGGCTAACTCGTGCCAAGAAGTTGGCGATTATTATTGGTAGTAAAAAGGCAATACAGATGTGTGTGCGCTCCACTAAGTCCCAGGAAAGATATACTCGATTGCAACAGAGGTTGGTTCAAGTATCGTTACAATAATTGCGATCGCACTCAAGACAAGCTGCAATTGCTAACATGCGATCGCATTCTCAAGGAACATCGCTTTTTATTAGTTATGACTAAAACCAATTCAGAAATTGTTGAGCAGCTAAAACAAGCATCAGATGGCTTGTTATTCATGAGCGAGTCTGAGTACCCGGTTGAAATTTTTCTCTGGGAAGATAATGCACCTATAACACCTCAAAAAGTCGTACAACAGACAAATCACTCCCAAGATACATCCGTCCAAGTCATCACAGTTGATGATTTTTTTAGAGTAGCGACCACCCCCCAAGATTGGTATGAGGAGCAAGAAAAGGCTACTGTCAAACGATTTCAATCTCTTGTGCAAACACTTAAAGAAAACCTGAGCAATTTACAGGTGTACCGCCTCGGCAGCAAAGAGATTGATGTTTATGTTGTTGGTGAAACCCCGGCAGGAAATCTAGCGGGGCTTTCTACTAAAGTTGTAGAAACTTGATTTACTGATTATCAACTTTACTCTCAATACTTGCTTGAATATTGGGGGAAACATTAGACAGAAAATCATAACCCGTCAACTTTTCTAATTCATCAACACTGACTTTATAAGTTCTCCAATTATTGTCTAGTTGCTGCTCATTTGGTATGTTCACCGCTATAACGCGAGTGCTTGCAGTAATACCGTTAAGCCCAGAACCAGGTTTATCTAAAACCACAACTACCTTCCAAGTTGATTTGGGAATTGTTACTTTACCTTTAAGAGGTTCACCAAGATTGCCACTAGGCCCTGCGACAATATAAAGTTCTTTGCCTTGGCTTACCAGTTCTCGACAATAATCTTCTAAATTTCCCCAAGTGTTCCGGTTGTTGTCCGGTGTCTGGGGCATCATATTTGTCATTAAAAATGTGGCAGAGTTATCATCAGCCGTCTTGGTGCGGTCGGCCGACGGCGCAACATGACCCTTATCGTACCCAGAGCCAGCATACATAGTAGGAGTCACTCGCACAAAACCTGTTGGAAGTGTACTGTCAGGGCGAAAGTTGTTTTGACGGTCAGCACTTCCCAACCATGACTGATTCAACTGCCAGCTTACCCAGTTGGGAGTCCCTTTAGTGTTGTTGTAGGAAAGTACATACTGGGGTTTAATCATTAAATAATTATCAGGATTTGCAACATTCTCTGTTGCCTTACTGGGATTGCCTAAAAGCAAATGTACGCTCTTTGATGTATTGGGCGTTGTTGGCTTAAATGAAGGCGCTGGTCTTTGTGTTGGCGGTGCTTGGGTTGTCGGCGTGCATCCAACCAGCAATGCAATCATGAACGCTGTAGCAATTATTGCTCTTAGCTTGTGACCTAGAGTCAACTTAAATTTAATAGTCTTCAATTGGTTTTCCTTTTAATAATGAATTATAAGAGTGCATAGTATGTGCGGCGCGTCCTCCTTTGCAACCAATAGATGAATGACTCGGTGCAGGGATCGCTCCATAGAATATGACAACCTCTAATCGCTACAAGTTCAATTAATTGTGTAGGTAAACAGAAAACAGGGAATAGGAAACTTTTAAAACTGGCCTGTTGATGAGCAGCGTTGCTTGTCGCCTTTGGTATCGCACTTTGTTGGTGATTTTTTCTTAGAGGAAAACCATCATCAGGCGATCGCTTCCCCTATTGCTCAAGTTTCCTCTAAGAATTTGGCGGAGGCGTTAGCATAGCTTACCGTAGGTATCGCTTTCACTTTACAATCAGTTCATTGCTATCAAAATTGATATCATGACTGAGGATAAGACCCCACCAAGCGAAATGATTCGTGTACCTACTGCTTTAATTCCAGTAGTACGCCAACTATCTAAACTGCATCGTCAAGGTCATACAATTGCCTTACTGCAAGCTTTAGAAGAATTAGTATCTCAATTTGATAGCAATATTGATATCGATAATTCCGGCAAACTAGAGGAGAAGCTAGAAAAGCTGGAATCCCATCTAGGCAACAAACTAGAAACAATTACCAAGAAGCTGGAGCAGATGGAGAAAGCTATTGCTTCTGGCAAGTACAGTAACACTCGACCTCGCAGACAAGTGTACTCGCACCAACAACCCCAAGTTGAACTGCTACCCAGGACAAATGAAAGTTTAGCTCAAAGACTCGGTGTTACGGCCCAAAGCATCATCACTGAAAGGGAAACCAAAACTGCCCAAGAATTTATCAGTTGGTCACGTAACCGCGACCCCATGAGTACAGGATGGGAATGGAACGCTAAAACTGAACGCTACCATCCAGTGAAATAACTTCCAGCGAATATTGGATTTCTCCCCCTCACCTCGGTTTACGCTGGGGTTTTTTGTTGCTGTTGAGTCGTACTTGCTGAAGGGGTGCGATAGCGTTCGCGGAGCGTCTCGTAGAGAAGCGCTGCCGCCTACGGCAGATCGCTCCTATTGTTCCTCATCCTCTTTGAAATTGCTACTTTATCCTGCTCTAAAAAATCCATTAGCCAGGGCGCACTTTGACCACAAATACAGTTGGGAGCAATGCCGGCATATCCACGCTTGCATTGTAGAATATAAAAGCTTCCTGAAACTGCACTTCCAGGAAGCTATATGTTTATAGTCGCGTAATCCTTATTTCCCCAATGGATGTTACTAATATTGAGGTTAGCTCCGTAGAAATTCTGAGGACAAACTCACCCAAAGTTGTAACGCAAAATACTCAACAAGTAACTCCAGAGTTGGTATCGGAAGTCATCCGGCAATATTATTACCGTACTCCTGCGGTGGCTGATGATGAGGAATTAATTTTAGCCTGGGCTGGCAGTCAAAAACGCGAACAAACTAAGCGTAAATACTATCATTTTGGTCAAAAATTACTCGATTGGGTACGTAATGAAGGTATACCCGATTTAAGATTGCTACAGCAACCAAAATTACTCGAATTTATTGCTTCTTGGGGTGAGGTTTCCCCTTATACTAAATCGAACCAAATATTGATGTTACGTTCGCTCTGGAGTTACGGGAGTGGGGAGAATGTTGGCTACTTTTTGCGGAATATTGCAAGTACGATAAATTACGATAATTTCAGTGAGTTACCGAAGGCAGAGCGATATCTAGAAGATTGGGAGATGGCGAAACTAGCCCAAGCAGCCAAGCAGTTGGGAGGGAAGCATTGGCTAGTTTTTAGTTTGCTTTTTTATAGTGGGATGCGGGTTGGTGAAGTTGGTCGGGTAACTGTTCCAGGTGATGAACCTCTTAAACCCAAAGAAGATTATCCGGGTTTGTATTGGCACAACTTTCAATGGCAATTTGACCCAACACCGGAGGATAGGCAAAGGGGGTATTACACAATTAAGTTTCGGGGTAAGGGTGGGAAGTACCGGGAAATAGGATTAGACCACCAGACATCATCGCAGTTTAAGAAGTATCGGGGTATGGCTAGTGACAAAATGCCAGTGTTTCCCAATATGTCACCTGACCCAAAAAAACGGGGCTTGCCGTTAAGCGATCGCGCAATTAAACGGTTGATTCAGGATATATCTGAAGTGGCCAAAATAGAATTTTCTTGTCACTGGCTAAGGCACTCTCATGCAACCAGGGCGGTGGATAGTAAATCAATTTTTGAGGTGCAAGACCAGTTGGGGCATAGAAAGTCTGATACTACCAAGGGATATGTTCGTCCCAAAAAGGATGCTGGGACGGGTACAGTGCTGCCAAGGTTTTAACCCACATTCCGCAGGTGCGATCGCATCTTCTATTGCAGTGTGGATGCACAAGCATGATTATACGTTAAAAATTGTGTTGGTTCGTTTATGTAGGTTCGCACATTTAAAAGGGTTGTCTGTCAGGTAATCTACAGAAATTTACTTATTTCTTTATCAATAACTCTTTAACAATATCCCAGATTTTATCTAAGAAATATGTAAGTATAGCAAGACTAACAATAAATTGAGTTTTTACCCATTGAAAGCGTCTTTCCATAAACTCACATTCTTTTCTAGTAGATTCTATCATTTCAAAAATACCAAAATTTTTATAAGCAGCTTTTAGAAGTCCTTCAGCTTCTACCGAGCTAATGGGAGGAGCTATTACAAAGTTTCTCTCTAGCCTAGAAAAAGAGCTTTGCAGTTTATTGACAGCCCAAGGATTAGGGTTTATTACTGATAAAGAAGAAGAAATTTTCTCACTTTTTGCAGAAATATTTTTAAACACTCTGCGTAAAAGAATACAGGTTTCAAAAATTTGGGCTGCACGAAATAAAGATAACTCATATTCATTATCTTTAATATAATTACTATAAACAGCTAGTGCATCTGTCCAACGAATAAAAAGTCTCTCATAGTGGCGGCTACTAATATTATTATGTTTTATGTATTTTTCGAGCCTTTCCTCCTCCTCATGCTCATAACCACCTGTAAATAATCTTCCAAGCATTGCTGCATTTTCAGAACAGAATTGCGAAATATTATCTGAGTTGATTTGGATAGAAGCAAAAGGATAATGGCGTTCTATTCCTTCAATATCTAAATCAGAAAATAATTTAAATACAGAATCAATTTCTGAACACCTAGTACCGTCAAAATTCCAAACTTTCTGTTTAGATTCTATTGGATTATTAACATTTCTAAATGTTTGCCATATTGAAACAATTCCAATACCATATTCTTGATTTACAAGAATAGAACAATCTTTACCTGTAGAGGTTGATATTGGTATCTTAAAGTAAAATCTCTGAAAATCTCGAAATAAACCTTGATAAAATATCCATCGGTAGCTTGATTTATAAATAGTTTCAATCTCTGTTTTTTCATTCATTTTCTCCAGCTTGTGCATAGTTGATGAAGAAATTGAATCTCCTACAAAATCTAAATCAAAAATCGAAATAATATCTGTTCTCAAATAATTCATAAATTCCTTATGTCTTTATAGTCACCTTTTATACCACATAAGGAGGGATAATTTATCGGATACAACAAAGGCTTATGTCCGCACGAAAAAAGACGCAGGGACGGGTACAGTGCTGCCAAGGTTTTAAATAAGCAATCGCGCTACGCTATATATAAGATATGCTGCAAATTTCTCATAAAATTCTCATCTCAGATAGCGAACTCGAAATTAGCGCGATTCGCTCCCAAGGAGCAGGTGGTCAAAATGTTAACAAGGTTGCTACTGCCATCCACTTACGCTTTGACATTGAGGCTTCATCATTACCCGCTTTCTATAAAGAGCAGCTTTTGAAGCTAAACGACAGACGCATTACCCAAGAGGGAGTAATTGTCATTAAAGCTCAAGAACACCGCAGCCAGGAGCAAAACCGGGAGGAGGCTTTAGAACGACTTAAAGAACTTATTAAAAGCGCAGTTGTATTGAAGAAAAAACGCAAATCTACTAAGCCAACGCGCAGTTCTCAAAAAAAACGCCTAGATAGTAAAACTAAGCGCGGACAGATTAAATCCGCTAGAAGGCAGGTCATTGATTAAAATGCGATCGCTTGTTTCTGGTTCTGGGGAAGAAATGGGCGATCGCAACCATGAGAGGAAGAGATCGCTTTTTGGTTCTCTTAAAAAAGCAGGTGATTGAGGAGTTCGCTACTAATCTTTATTTAGCATTGGGTATCTTTAGCTGTTCGCATTCCCCCAATCAGGGTTTCAAAAACAACGCATCGCTTCAAATTATCGGCTGTTGTCAAACTACCTGGTCTTGGTAAAGCTACAACAACTTTTAAACCTGTATCAGCAGCGCTACCATCTGTTTTTGCGGCTAAAGCACCCATGTAGTCAAAAGTAATGGTTTTTGCTGTAGTTAAATTGTTAAATACTACAGTATTAGGGGATGCTAACGTATTAGCACCATTGAGATTTGTACCAATTATTACTTGTCCTTGCTTAATACCAACATCTTTGCCGAAAGTTTGCCAGTTACTTGGTGTAGTACCAGAATAAATGGCAATTTCTGGTAGGCTATTGGTAGTTCTAAAGCTGACACTATAATTACGTTTATTTCTCTTTGCTTGTCGCTGTGCTTCCTGTAAAGCTGCCACAATGTTATCACTAGCTTTATTTAGGCGTTGTCGGTTCATAAAAGCCAGCCAATTAGGAGCAATAATTGCTGATAAAATCCCTACTATCAACACTACTACTAAGACTTCTAGTAGGGTAAAGCCATGCTGGGCTTGCTGTTTTAGCTCTTTTGGTTTGGGTTGAGAGAATAAGAGTAATTTCATTTCTAGGAAGGGGAAGCAACTATAAAGAGTGTTCCCAACTTTAGGGTGCGTAGATACACCCCCTAAGCTAAAGAGTGCGATCGCTCGCGTATATTGTTTAGGCAGCGTATATTGTCTACCCATGCCTATTTAGATAAAAAGACTATCACTACATATTAAAATCATAAAATTACCGCAATATTTAACTGACAATGACGTTTACCCATTCTCTGTACCCAGATAATTGGTCAGAAATTGCCATTGCCATTAAACAAGAGGCATCTTGGTGCTGTCAAAAATGCGGGTTGCAGTGCATCCCGCCAGGAGAAAAAACAGCAAAACTTACACGCTCAAAACGTAGAGTGTACACGCTACAGGTGCATCATTGGGACAGAAATCCAGCCAATAACCACAGAGATAACCTCATAGCTCTCTGTAGTGCATGTCACCTTTTATACCATAGAGGTGGTAAATCAAACGTTTCGCCAGGGCAGTTATCGTTGTGGTAAGTATGTAATTATGGACGTTTGAACGACAATTATGAGTAACCCTATTGCACATGGAGAAGATCCAGGCTTCCATTCGTCTATTCAGGAGAACCTAAAACAGCTTTCCGCTCAGTTGGGATCTCCAGAAGACGAAGCATCAGTCATGGAAATATACCAGAATGCGTGTGATCTACTCAGCCAGCTTTCCCCATCACCTCTTACTCTTGCCCGCGTTGCAGGAACATTACTGGTATATCGAGTCACGAACACAGAACCGGAAGAGATTGAGTGGTTTAACACCCAGGTCAAACAATGCCTAGATGAAGAAGAAGTTGAGGAGTTGATTGAATCCATATCTCGCACTGATGCTTTGTGATCGCTCAACTCCCATTACCTATCCACTCACGCCCCGCCTTCTGTGCAGCTTCAGCCGTGTAATAAATCTTGCGTTCACTCCTCACCGCACCAGCAGGGCTAATCAAGCGAAACTGCCAGCAATGGGCTTCGGTATAAAACACCAACAAGGTAAATTCCTCAATACCAACGACAAGGTGAACTGTGGTTTTAGCCATCAGTTATTTCAGATGGTTCTAATTTGACTTGTTTAAATAACCCCTGCCGTATTGCTTTTTCAATCAACTCACTTCTGGTTATCCCCAACTCCTCAGATATGGCATCTAGTTCTAGCGATGCAGTTTCAGTCAACATAATCTGATATCGCTGCTTCGTCTCGCCATATTTATCTTTTTGCGCTCGTTTTGGTCTTGGCATTATATACACACATCAACACCTCAACACTTTACAAATCTATTAGACTACGTAACTACATATATACACACCTACACACTATAATAAATTGCATAACAAAGGCGATCGCTCTCCCGGCAAGAAGTTGCGATCGCCCTTTGTAAACCCGTAGTAAAAGGTTAATTACATCATGACACATATAGAACCTGGAGATATTCAAGCCCAGGCTCAGTTTGAGTTGGAAGAGTATATCAACGAGCAAGCCCAGGATGTAGCACCAGAGTTTGAGATTGACTCTGTGGGTGATTGTGACTTCGGTACTCTTTACCGAGTGTGGTCTGGTATGAAGCTGCTGGGCACTTTCTACCGTGCTGTTGATGGGTTATGGGTAGCCCAGCCGTGCAATGTTGAACAGCGCCCCCGGTGCGAAACTCCAGAACAAGCACAACTAATGATTATTGCCCTGAGTGGGTTGCTTGTGGCTGACGCTGCGTAACGAATATTTTCCCATCACTTTGAGGTGCGTTATGAGCGTACCTCTTACCTAAACAATGGAGTTTTTTACCATGACTAAAAATAATGACCAGATTTTGGTATCTAATATCAACGATGACCAAAGTTACTGTACCCGCGATGTCGATGGAGTAAGTGGGATGACGGTAACAGCTTTATCTGAGTTTTGCGGAACAAGTAAATCGGCAATTACACAACTGTTAAATCAAATAAGCGATTCTGACCCGTTCACGAATGAACTTGCTGAATGTCTGAAACAATTTGCTGGTAATGATTGGAGACTGTTCACGAATGACCCATCAGGTTCGGCATTCATTATTGATGAGGTTTGCCATGCAGTACTGGAATATTACGCACTGGAAGCTCGTAAGTATAAAGGAAAACAAATAGCAATCAACAATTATCGCATGGTTGCTAAGGCAGGGTTAAGGGTCTTTATTTGGTCGCAAACTGGGTATAGCCCAAAAAGCATAACTTCAACTGGTGCAATAAGCAAAGAAGAATTATCTGCCACCATCACTGCCGCCGTTGAACAAGCGCTGACCCCTATTAACCTACGCCTGAAAAAAATCGAGCAGCGTCTTAGCGCCCTACCACCAGCTAAACCCAAACGCCCCTGGACTCTTCCCTCGAATACCCCACCAGAACAAATACCAGAAGGCTACCAGCAACTAGAAGATGGTTCTTGGTTATCACCTGAAGCTTACGAATCGATACTGCGACAAAGTAGACGTTCATTACCTTGGGATGTCCGCAGGCTGAGGGATTTTGAGTAAATTGGGGGTGTAATAGGGCTATATCTCACGGGCCAACTCTAGTCACTTGCATACAGCCACGACCATTGTTGTAAACTTGCAAAATTGGGTACTGGTCTGTTTGAACTAACAAACCTACGTACTGGGCTGCACTTGCACTACTATCACAAATAGTTGTGGGTTCACCAGACCTCAACGCCCGATCCGACCATGTACATTGACCAGGAGACAAGCCCTGGGGTACAGCTCCTGCTCCTGGTTGGAAATTGATTCGCACACCATTACTACCATCATTTTGGATACTTAGCGTACCACCACCACGACAGGTCAATGGATAGCTCTGTTGTGCATTAGCAGTATCTATAGTGAGAATTGGGGTAACAATTACCGCTAGAGCAGCCAGCAAAGAAAGATTAGAAAATACTGTCATCTTCCTACTCCAAAAAATTAGAAAGCTAGTATTAGCTTGTATTCAATAGCTATTAGGTTTGATGACAAACTTTTATGCAATGAAGCCAAAAGACTTCTTGTAATTACAAGAGCTACCAAGCTGGGGCTTTTTGTTGTACCTATCAAACAAAAGCAGATTTCTTAGAGGAAAAGGGTGCGATCGCTGTTTTTGTTGACTTTGCAAATGCTTTGCTTGGACAGGAACCAATAGTGCGATCGCTCCTTCGGACTTTATAGGCGATCGCTCTAGAAAAAATCGGTTTTAATCCCCGTGAGGGGAAGAAGTTATGGAAAGTTGAACTTTATTTCGTATTGAGCCGAGATACGGATACCGTGATACCGTTGGCAAATTCATTGGAAGAGTGGTTTTTAGAAACTTTCGTTGGCGGTTTTTCAAGACTGGACAAGGATTTTCAACGGTTTAAAACCTACATTCCGCACTTCAAGTTGAAGTACAAACAAATTACAATTATTCAAGACGCAAAAAATCAAGTTCAAAAGTCGCAAGTTACAAGTCGCAAGTCGCAAGTGTACCCACGACTTCAGTCGTGGGATTGAAATAAGGAAACTGTGTTTCTCGCGCTGCGCGTCTCGTAACACATCTTTTTTTTAAGGGGCGCTGTTACCCACAACTAAAGTTATTTTTTCTTCTTACTTCCGACTTCCGACTTCCGACTTGTTGGTAATTAGGTAGTAAAAATTACCTTATACCACTAACCCCACAAACAATGCAAAAAGCGGTAGAAATGTGGGCATTTCACGATTTTTTATGATTTATTATTGCAGATGTTCAGGCAGAAATAGTGATATATCTAATCCCATAAGATAGTGCATCAATAAATCTCTTAAGGTAATCATAAATGCCTGAGAACCAAAATTTTTTCAAAAAATTTTTCATACCTTCTCTGTTTATACTTGCCAGCACACCAGCTAAGGCACAAATCACTCCTGACAATACCTTGGGTACAGAGGCTTCTACCATTACTCCAAACACGCTGATTAATGGTGCAAATGCAGATTTAATTAATGGTGGCGCTCAACGGGGTAGTAACCTTTTTCATAGTTTTACAGAGTTTAATATTAATGATGGGCAACGTGTGTATTTTGGCAATCCCTCTGGGGTACAAAATATTTTGACACGGGTGACGGGTGGGAATGCATCGAATATTTTAGGGACTTTGGGGGTCAATGGAATTGCAAATTTATTTTTAATTAATCCCAATGGCATTGTGTTTGGAAATAATGCCAGTTTAGATATCCGGGGTTCATTTATTGGAACAACTGCGAATGCTGTACAGTTTGGCAATCGGGGAATTTTTAGTGCCACAAATCCCCAAGCACCGCCATTATTGACAGTGAATCCTTCAGCGTTGTTGTTTAACCAAATTAATCAAAATGCAACGATTCAAAATAATTCTATTGTACCAGTGGGCACAGATCCGGCGGGTGTGAATGTATTTGGGTTGCGTGTTCCTGATGGCAAAAGTTTGCTATTGGTTGGCGGTAATGTCAGCATGGATGGAGGATGGGCGATCGCAAATGGTGGACGTATCGAGTTAGGCGGTTTGAAAGCAGCGGGAAGTATTGAAATTCAAACTAATGGGGATATTTTCAGTTTAAGTTTTCCCGATGGGGTACAACGGGGAGATATATCTCTCAATAACAAAGCCATAGTTGGTGTTATCGGTGGTGGTGGCGGTAGCATCTCTGCCAATGCTCAAAATATAGAGATTTTAGCAGGTAGTGAGTTTTTTGCTGGCATAGGGTCAGGTTTAGGAACTACTAACACTCAAGCAGGAGACATTACAGTTGATGCTACTGGGCAAATTAAGCTAGCTGGGACAGATACCCTAATTTTTAACTCAGTACAATCTCAAGCAGTGGGTAATGCGGGTAAAATCACGATTAAAACTGGCTCTCTTGAGGTAACAGATGGCGCTCAAATAAATTCCTTTACTCGTGGACAAGGAAATGCTGGAAATATCACCATTCAAGCCAGAGATGCAATTACTTTTGATGGGGTAGATAGCAATGGATTTCCCAGTGGTGTGTTTAGTAATGTTGCAACCGGAGGTGTCGGTAACGGTGGCAATATTGGCATTACTTCTGGTTCTTTGTCTATAACAAATGGTGGGAATATACAGGTTGCTGTGCGTGAAGCTTCTGATACTTTACTAGGTGGGCAAGG
>NZ_AP018210.1 GCF_002367995.1 Calothrix brevissima NIES-22 | reverse complement strand
ATCTACAACTGCTTTCCAGAACAGGGACTAGACGATTTATTAGGGCTAGTTAAAAGATTACAAGAGCGCATCGCTACCATTGACCGGGAAGTAGGGCTAGACGGTAGTGTACTGGGTGAAACTGTCTCTGATAAATCCCTAGAGGAACTGTACAAACTGAAGATGGCTGATACAGATGCAGAAAAAGAAGCCATATTAGCAGAACTAGAACTGGCATCTGATTTGGTATCTCTAGATGAAATGAGATTGCCCCTACTAGAATTTTTACAACAAGCCAGTAAGGAGCTAATTGATGAGATTCCCTTTGGGATTCATAGCACCTCAAATAAACTCATAGCTCATCACAAAGTTCCTAATGGGGGAGTATTCTTAGCTTTTAGAGTCAAAGATAAGCACTTTTGGCATTTTTACCCACGCATCAATGGCGCTATCTCTCTAGACCCAACTTCACTGATTGACGACAAACGCACCATTTTTAATTGGCTCAAATGTCAACATTCAGACTTTCCCCCACCAGAAACACTACTACCAGTTGAATTTGACAGACGGATTTTTCCTGTTCTAGAAGGCGCTATCCGCAACATCATGACATTCTTCCAACAACAGCAGACGGCTAAAGGCATGAAGCCGCCAATGTCAAAGCTCCTGCAAAGTATTTATCATGCTCTTACTCAACCTGATTTATTTCAAAGCGAACCCATTGATGAAGAAACCAAAGAACGAGTGTTAAAAGTTATCACTACAGTGCATTACCGCAGCTATGAACGAGACATTAAAGGAATTTGGGAGTCGTTTAAGACTCACAAAAATGTCAGCTTACTTGTAACTGAGTTAGATGAATATTTTGTCGACAGCGACCAATATGAGGAACTTGTGGATGAGCCAGACATAAGACCTATAGAAATTATCCAGCAAAAAGACATCAAGTTGATTTGCTATGAGTGGTTTAAACCAGATTAACACATTTAAATTTAAGGACTTATTTATGGATATAAATAAAGTATATACACAAGAAAGAGAGCGAATTATAAACATAGCCCCTGAGAAATATGTTAACCGTTCTCTAGCTGAAGAAATGATTAAAAAAACAGCTTACTGGTATAGTCGTTCATCTTCCCAGCTTCCGGTACATGCACCAAATCATTTCAAACGTATTTATGACCCTGTAGGTAAAAGATACGCACTTAGCATGGCATTAAGTGGTGAGAAAATATCCAGTCCTATTAAAAGTGATTGGAGAATAGATTTTGGAAGTAATACTTTTTTAATCAGCAAAGCTATTTTGCGATGTCAATCAACTTTATTGGCTTTTTTAGATAGTGCAGAATCCGGAGATATTCTGAAACTCGTTGACTTGAAAGATAATCTAAAAATGAATGTTAGACAATCTGTTGCTAATCATACTGGTCAAGAATATGAAGGATATTATTCAGGATTTGATGGAAATCATCTCATATTTGGTACTCAATCCATTTCTACAGAAGATTTCGTTAATGTAATTCTCTCCAAAGTAAATATTCATAGAATTTTCAATTCAAACACATCTAGTTCTTAATTACCTTCATCCACCGAATTTGTATTTATTCTGTCGTCGCAAAAATCCCCAGAATCGCCTAAAAATAAAACTTTTAGTTCACTGCCTTCGCTAACATCTTCTTCACTCAGAATCTGTCCTTATTGCGGTGCAAAGATTAAAACCAAAAAACTTAAAGCCCACAAAACAGATAAATGTCCAAAAAGACCATTACTATAGGCGCGATCGCTCCTTACCAAATCAAGCGAGGAAATATACCAAACAATGAGCTACTGGCTATTTCAAGGCAACCCCAAGTATTACCGTATCATAGACGGCATCCGCGACTTTGAGCAGATGCCCTGGCTGGCAACTCGCTATGCCAAAGACATGGCTCCTGGTGATGGGGTGCTGATTTGGAAAGCTGGGGATAAAGCAGGGATATATGCCATTGCTGAAATTGTAGAGTCTCCCAAAATTATTGCTAACCCCCCAGACATTGGCTATTGGCTAGATACCAGCCGGATTGGTGTCAAACCTTGCGCCAAAATTCGCTTTACTAGCAAGCTGTTAGAAAAGCCACTGCTGCGCGAAGACCTCAAGCTTGATTCTGTGTTGAAAACGTTGATGGTAATTCGTCAGCCTAACTGTACAAATTACAAGGTGACACAACAAGAGTGGCAACGTGTACATGAATTGAGATGTTATAGCGCACAATAATATGAATGTTCAAAAACAAACAACGGGAACAAAATTTAATCCATCAGGAGAAGAACACAATCTAGACGAAAGTGCAATTATATTAAAAAGTTCCAACTCACGCTATTTTGTAGAATTACGAACTTCTTCTTTGATTGATTATCTTTTAAAAATCTATTCAAATAACAATTATACTAGGAAAAGTATTGGTGACTGGTTATATATCAGAACCAAGCCAGGATTTTATAAAGAACTAGCTTCTAATTTAAATTTAGCATACGCTGACCAACGTGATGGACAAACAACACAACATTGGTGGAAATTACTTTTTAATGAAGAATGGAAACAGTCAATTTTAAATAATATAAAAATTGAAATATCTTTGGTTAAGAGTAAAATATCAAAAGATGATACTAATGCCCAGCATCAATGGGGCGGGTTAAATTTTAGGTCAAAGACAGAAGTGAGGGTAGCACACGCTTTATATAACCAAAGGGTTCTATTTTTTGCTAACAGCCGTGCTTATATGGATTTAACTGATTTACCTATCTCTAACATTGATAATAATCAATTAAAAGAAAGAGTAGAAATAGATTTTTTAGTATTTTATAAACAAAAATGTATGATTTTAGAAGTTGATGGAGAACATCATCAGCAAGCATCACAAAAGACTAGAGACTACAGGAGGGATAGAGTCTTATTACGTGATGGTATTCGGACTGTTAGATTTAATGCAAGTGAGTGTTATAACCATCCTTTAGAAGTCGTTACAGAATTTTTGAATCTTTTTTAAGATTGGTAATTTCGATACTTACACTTGCTCCCGGCGTAGCCCGCCGCAGGCATCGCTCATCAGAATTTATTGGTCGTTTGGAGAAAGCATTAAACAAAGTAGTTTAATTGTATAGTTGCGATCGCCCCCCACTCCATGACCAACATCCACAACCTCAACATGACCGATACCGAATATGCTGCTCTTGTTGCCAAAGGATACGACCCAAATTTGGAACTTGAGCTAATAGAACTGGGCGAAAGTCCAGCTATAGCAAGGAAGTTGACCCAAATTGTAGGGCTGACACAAGATAAACCACCCCAGACAGACGAGGAGTGGGAAGAATTTATGAAGGTGTGGGAGGATTAGTTCTCTTGGAAAGTCAGCCCCCTCCCTATTTCCTTATTTCTGTAAATACGCTTTTACTGTTTAGTACCATAGTGCTGCTCTAGCAAGTCTCGCAACAGATCAGCCATTGTTACCCCAGCATCAACTGCTTGACGCTTAATTGCTTTATGCAGTGACTCAGGGATATCCAAGGTTAAACGCTTCATCTTTTCAGGTGGCGCTTGCTCCGGTTGAGATACCAAAGCAGAGCGATCGCTAACCCAATTATCTAAGTCTACAGATTCTCGTGCTTCTGGTTTTTTACCAAGATTGACCTTTTTAGCTGACATTTATTCAACCCCCAGTTTCAATAATTCATTGACCAGCGCTTTCACTTCCTTGGCAGCAGAACCACTCTTGTCAACTTCGAGAACCGTATTGCCAGATGCTGCTGATTCTGCAAACACAACACGCTGGCTGATAGCTGACTTCAAAACTGGAAAGGGGTACTGCTCAAGGGCTTCCACTACATCGCGCCCAATTGCCGTATTTACTATTTTACGATTAATTACAAATACGGCTTTAATGTTTTCTTTAAATACAGAAGCTTCTTGGATGAGTTTAACAACTTCATCTGCTGCCCAGATGTCATAAGGGCTGGGCTGAATCGGAATTACAACCACATCTGCGGCAATAATTGCACTTCGCGCTAAATCCGAGACTCGCGGCGGCCCATCTATCACCACATCCTCATAATCTTTTGCAAGGGCTGGTAAATCACGGTGAATGGTAGGGCGGTCTAATCCTACTACTGGAAATGGGGGTTTCTCTCCACGCGCCGCTGCCCAATCTCTTGATGACCCCTGTGGATCTGCATCCACCAACAACACACTATGACCTTTCAACACCAGCCCATGACTGATGTGAATAGCCAGCGTTGTCTTGCCCACGCCCCCTTTTTGGTTCTGTACTGAAATAATCATTTCTGTAAATAAAGGAAATCGTGTTTATACATTTACAGAAAATTACTCTTTTGGCTAGGGGTGCGAAAAACAGCACGTCCCGGAAAATTTTCCGGGACGATGGTAGCGGTATAGGCATTGAGCCGAGATATGTGTTTTTTCCTGCAAGATGGTCTGAAAACTCTTATCCTGTCCAGGTTTTTTATATTGCTACATGAGAGTTAAAAGTTGTTATTTACAACGCAAAAGCCCGCCCCCAGTGTTGAGCCTGGGCGGGCTTTAGTGGTGCAGGCGATGGTTAATCTTTATCTGGTTCTTGCGTTTTTGTTATTTCCTTTGTGTAGTTGTTAAAAAAGCGATTCGCTCTCCTCACAGCTTGGCAATAGTCGCTCCTATTTGTGAAAGTGGACTTACCATTGGTGATTGTGTCGCAGTTAACCCCGATAAAACCAGGGTTGAAGAACGCGGCGGTGATTAAGAGTAGCAGGGCAGTGATTGAAATATTGCCTAGTACTGAGCTTAAAGCAGGCTTGTCGCTGATTTCCTGATTCTGCTCTGACCGCAAGGCGGCGATCGCTTCTAGAATGCCTTGTACATCTTTCTCGGCAATGAGCCTCTCAATGAGTAGGGCGTGAAGGAATTTAAGGCGATCGCGGTTAGTCATTAACATCAGCTTGGGCTGTTTAAAAGACTCAACCATGCGATTTAAAACTTCTGGGTCGCCGCCGAATGGTAATTGAGGTTTGGTGTTCATCTTATTTCTCCAAAAATTAGGCTATTAATCTGCAAATTACGCTGATGAGCAATAAGGCTATTAAGGCTGCAACGTGTATCTTGTAAGCTTTCTGGCTATTACAGAGCAAGGTTTGATATCTGTCATAGGCGGTCATGATTGCATCAAATGGGTAAGCGATCGCCTTGACAACAACACGGGCTATCTTGTCAATTTGCTTTTGAGTCATAGGTTGTTCAAAATGCTCCAAACCGCGTCCTTCTTCTCGCCTTCGGTCAGGCTTGGGTCATTAATCACTTCCACTAATTTGTTGCCCGCCTCAACCTCCGTAGGCGTGTAATGTACTGGCGGGTTGAATTGAATGCTTAGATTGTCTTTGTCGTCGCGATCGCTCGTGAATACTTCTTGGCGTGGCATAATTTCCTATGTTGTGTATACGTTTTGCGGCGTAGATACATCCTGGGGCGCGGCACACTGGGTTCCAATCACTGTGCCGCAGCCCTTCAAAACAAACTCATTTGCACCGCATCCTCACTAACCGTCGATACCTGCGATGCTCTATAGCTAGGCACAAAGTAGGCTTTACGAAGGCTGTTCTTGTTCAAAACCAGTTCAGACTTCCGTCGTTGCCCTGGTAGTGGGGAAAACTTAAACCTGGGGTGGTCAATGCGGGCGTAGGGGTCGGAGTAGAGGTATTTGTACAGAACACCGTTTATTTGATAAACTGCGCCGCCTTGTAACCTTGTGGACTCGTAAATCGGTTCTAGCTCTTGCATCACTTGCCCTCCAGCAGGTAATCAGTTGCTGCTTGCACAGCTGCGATCGCATCGGCTAGGGTTACATCAGCGCCCGTAGTGCATAGATGCCGAAACACCTGCGGATGCTGGGCTTTAAAGTTTTGCAACTGTTCTAAGATTTCATTTAACGTCTGCAACACTTCGCCGCCGCAGGTTTGGTCAATTTCTAATGCTCTGTTGATAACCATATTTTTTACTCCTTAGTTGCTGTAACGTTACGTTGACTCAAAGTGAGAATTTGGAGATGATTGCGTACCGCCTTTGTGCGATCGCTTCTTGCTTAATGCGGTCGATTACCGTGTTTAGTTGGTTGTTAGGAATTTCAGGATATGCGGTTTTCAATGCCTCAATAATGTCGGTGGTTTGCGCCTCTTCTAGAGCTTGAAACACCTTCTCCACTTCGCTTTGAGTGCTTTGTTGTGCAGGCGCATCCTGAATAACAGTTGGGGCTTGTGGCTCACTGATAGGCGCTAGGCTGGCAGGTTTCACGCGCTGATGCTTGTCGCGGTTGTATGCGCTGTAATTGGGTAACTCTGGCATCATTGACCAGCGCCCAGAGGCTGGCGAGTAGAAGCAGCGATTAACTGGGGAAGCTTCACAGAGGGCTTCTAATTCGTGGTGGTCAATCTTCCCGATGATTTTGGTACGGCTCCATTGAGAAGCGGCAGTGGTCACTGATTCACGTTTGACGACTGCGAAGACATTAAGCTGAGAGCGCGAATTGTTGCTCATACCCAAGTCTGCAAGGTTGGGAAACTGAGCCAAAACCCAGCAGGATTTCCCAAACCCGCCCCCAGTGGTCAACTGCTTTGAGATGACTTCCTTAAGGTAGTTATCCTTGCTGCGTGAGAATGCCTCTCCGATTAAGGTCGTCTCAGTGACAATAAGTAGCCAGCGTTCGCCCTCTTTTCCTGCGACTGTCCTCCACTCTTCAAACACTTGTTTAAACCATGCGATCGCGTTCTCGTCGCTAGTTTCCCCACATTGATTGGAGCGAAAAACATCTGCCACACCTTGATAGTATGTCGCTTCTGTTTGCAGCCCTTTAGGGTCAATGATAAATAGCTTAATTTCGGGCTGTTCCCGCTTAATGTCGCGGATGGCATTGCTCACTAGAAAATCCTTTCCATCGCCGCCTATGCCCAAAACTAGGCAGTTTCGCGAGGCATACATAGCCAACTGTTCAACTGGGTTAATGGCGATCGCCGAATTAGCCCGCACCAATTTAGCGGCATCCTCGCTTAACTCATACTTCCCATTTTGAAGTTGGGAAAGTTCAAGCGTGAATTGTTCTTCCCCAACCAGTGACTTATATTCGTCCAAGTCCTCACCCTCTAACTTCCCAGCGATGGGTAATTCGCCGGAGAGCATTTTCATGCGATCGCGCCCTCGTTGGAACTGACTAGCAAGTGTCCCGCCGGAAATAGCAAGGGCTAGGAAACCACCAAGGAAAGGGTTAAACACTGAACCGACTACGAAGCCTGCAAGGATGCCACCTAGTACTAATGCCTCGCCGCCTTCTTCTTGTGAGTTTTCCAGGGCTGCTAGAATAAGTTCCTCGCGTTTGGTCAGTTCATGAGTTTGGTTGTTTTCGTTAGTCATATAGTGGATGCCGCGTCCTTGAGGCGCGGCGTTAAGTGGTTAATCTTGTTGTTGTTGGCTGCGAGACGCTTTTTCAAGGTCTTGAAGCGCCCAGATTAGTTTTAGAAGGGATTCAACCCCGTAAACTGTGATGGCGAACAGCAAGAGGTTCTGCCAGTCGATGCGATTCCATTGCCCCGTGAAAAACACCCCGAAGAAGTCGCCCACACCCGCAAGCTCTTTGATGAATGGGTATGCGATAAAGCAAATGAAAGCATCAAAGATATAAGCAATACTTTTAATGACTTCCAGGTGTGCCAGCGCCCATACTAGCCCTTGATTCAGGCTTTTTTTGATGCGCTTAACCGTTCCTTTGTCTCCTTCTTTTAGCGCGTATTTTTGACCGCCAGACGAGGCTAGAAGCCCTTTTAAAGTCTTGGGGCTGCGGTGGATGAGGTTAGGCGCTAGCTCTAGAAATTGAACCAGGGCGTAGGCAAAAGCACCTATTACATAAGCACTGACAAAGCCTAGCACCTGTGCTAGTTTTCCGAATCCTGGCAGCATTCGCAGGAAGCCAAAGCCTGCATTGGGGTCTCCCGCCGACGGTGCAAGGAATGACGCAGCTAGCTTCTGATAGGGGACGATATTGACATGGAGCGCCCCAATCAGGATGCCGCCCACAATACAGAGCATCAGCCAAATGAACCAGCCCGCAAGCTTAAAATTAGGTAGTTTCATTATTGCCCTCCCGCAACTGGCTGGGCGTAAAGTCCACCTCTATAGCGCTTCATACGGATTTGTACTGCATTGCGATCGCCCGTAAAAGCGAAGGCAGTTGCTTTGCCTTGCTGATCCAAAATGGCTGTATTTCCGTAGGCATCACACACAACCGTGCCTCTGACTAAGGGCGCACCAGTATTGCGGTCAGTAATTACAGTCGCGGGATTGATTGCTGGGAAGGTAATTTTTTGCTTACCTCCTCCAGCTACAATGAGTTCACAAGCCTTGTAACGGTCGTTTGCGATGACGGTCTGTTGCTTGCGGGAGGCTTCGGCGCGTTCTAATTCAGCACTAGTCACCATCTCTTGCTGATTAGCTGCCCGAAGCCTATTTAATGCGTCTAGGCTGTTCCCCATATTGCCACCGCCAATCAGTGAGACGGCAGCGCCAATCGCAGATACGCCGTAAATCAAGTTTTTGGGTGTCAAATCCATATTTATAAATCCTCTAAGAATGCTTTCCAGGGCTGTGAATCGTTCGCTTCAGGTAAAAACGCCCTCCAAGGCTGTGAGCTACTAACCTCGCTCTTTGCCGCCTCAATCAGCCCTGCAATGTCCTGGCTTTGTACTTCAACAATTCGAGCATTGATGATGTCCTGGCTGCGGCTTGCGATCGCCTTATTGCGGATAATGCGGGCGATGGCTGCATTGATAGCCCCATCAGCAAGGTTTAAATCTGCATTCTGTAATGTGCGGATAAATGCCTCATCTCGCAGGTGAATCAGCGCCTCAGCCTCGGACACACCCTGACTGATAAAGGCTTCTACCAGTTGGTTAAATTTCGCTTCTGGTAAGCCTTTATAGTCAATCTCTGCGTTGATTCCAGGCTTGTTCGCTAGCTTGTCTCCAGCGTCGGGCAGTGCAGGAAGGTTGGGCTTACCTGCAAGCTTGGCATCTAGCGCGGCGATTTGGTCGGCATTCAGTTCGCCCTTGGGTACATCGCCGAATAACTCTTTGCAGGCTTCAATAACTGTTCTAGTAGGGATTTCCTTACTGTTGGCGTATTGCTTCGTGTCCATTTGCAAATTTCTCCTGATATTCTCTGTAACTTTGTTTTGTCACCCAGACTTGGTTCTTCGCGGACTTGATGTACGCTTTCAGTGCATCCATCGTTAGCCCGCGCTTACGGCGGTAGGATATCAGCGCTTGGATTACCCAAGATTGATATTCAGTCAATCCACTGCCGTTAGTAATTGGCTCCCCATCAAAGCTGGGGTAATCTCGCTCAAAATCGAGAATGTACTCCGCCAAGTCTTTATATTTATAGATGGTCGTTCGTGATATCCCTATTTCTTCACTTAGAGCAGAGATGGAAATGTCACTTTTAATTGGCTCTAGGTCTAGAAGAATCATGGTTTTTACTGCGCGTTAACTCCTGTTAACTTGACATTCATTAACTTTTGCGGAACCAACACCTAACACTGCCTTAGCTCTGATAATCAGGCGCTGAACTCTACTTGTAAGTTACTTAACTTCACTTTGCAGCCAGTTTACAAGTATTTTTTTAATACACGTTATGGCGTAAAAGTACTTTGTTAACTATCTGTTCTCGCTTGTTTGTGGGTGTTAACTATGTGTGCATGACTAATTAGTAAGAAGCCTGAAAAATCAACAAAATAAGCTAGTTGTTTTTATTTATTTTTCAAAGTTTTACCAAATTCTGGTTTACAACCAGTTGCCTCGCTAAACATTCGCTAATACTTGCTTAACACTCAGTTGACAGTGTTTTTATACACTAAACTTTTTCCGTAGTATTCAGTTTTCAAGGTGCAGTGTCGCTGAGAAAGCTTTGCAAGAAACGCTTAACTGGGTTAACAACCGCAGTCGCTTTGCTTAACTTTCAGTTGCCGGTCGCTTAACACCTCTACAATATAACGAACGATATAGAAAGTCGTCAACTATTTTCTATATATTTGTCAGAGAAAAATGTCTATAACTGTAGAAACCTTTCTATATATAGGGTAAAGTCAGAGTAAATCTATATAGAGCAATTCTTATGGGCAAAGCTACCAACCCAAAGCCTCGGATGGCTTATGCTATTGATACCGAAAATAAAAACTTCCTTGACCAATGGGCTGAAGAAGAAGGGCGCTCTACGGCGAATCTAGTGGAGCGCTTACTCTTGGATGCGATTGCCAGAAAAAAGCGGGACAGTACCCTGAGAGTGGCATCGAGTGGGAAGAATATGAGCGATCGCAAAACTTAAAGGAAAATGTTTCTGGAAATGTCATGACGCTGCGCTATGATGCAGATGGAATTAATTGTCATGACACTGAGAGTATGATTAAACAGTTACCACAAGTTAAACGCAGAGATGCGGGAACGTCAGCCGTCCAGGCGTTCTTTACTTTGGAAGAGAAAGAAATGATCAAGAATTTCTGCGATCGCATGGGGTGGGATGCTTCCCACTTTATACGATGCCTAGCTTTGGGATATATCGCTGCGAATGCGGAAACTAATGATCAATAACACAGGATATTTTTATGACTGACGCACCAGAACAACCAACCAGACTTGACCGCATCGAAGCGATTTTAGAGCGAGTGGCGGTACAGCAAGTCGAATTGTCCAATAAACAAAACATTGCCCAAGACCAAATCATCACTCTGGAATCAGCACTTGCGGAATTGGCTAATCGCCAAGCTAACACCCAAAATCAGCTTGAGGAGTTGTTGACCACCGCGACAAACATTTTTAATAGGGACGCAGTGCTAAACGATGTGTTGCTGGAACTTCACCAAAGCCATGAGCAGAATCAAGTCCAGTTTGCAGAGCATCAGCGACGCTTTGAAGAGAATCAGCAGTCCACTAATGCCGCGCTACGAAGCCTTGAAGCGATACTGCTACAGCTGATCAGAAGATTTCCAGAAGAATAGCGATCGCACATAATCTAACGAGCGATCGCTGCATTATTTTCTTCGCTCGTTCCTGAAAATTTTCCGGGACGATGCGGTGTTTTTTTCCTAATAGTTTAGGAGTTTTCAAATAATGCCAAATATGGCGGACAAGGCAGACAGGGAAAGGATTATAGAAAATAGAAAATATAAATTTGCAGTATGACTTTCACAATCCATTCCTTTTATGTATAATGCGATCGCAAGCTTAAACTCTACAACTAAAATGCAACGCCAAAAAATACTCAAGAGGTGCGCTAAAAATGCCTAAAAACAGAAAAGCGCCCTCGGTCTGCAAAACTAAGGCGCTTTTCTGCTTATTACCGGGAGGGACAATCGGGAATTAGGAACCACAGCATTGATCTCCATTTAGTTAAATCGTAGCTAGATTGGCGATCGCTGTCAAGGGTTCCCAGTTGTCCCCCCTCCAAACCAAAAAAGAAAGGCCCCAAGGAGGGGGCAAACAAAATGTATATAACTAATGATCATAACGGCAATAACGGCTTAATTCATGTTTCAAAATTAAATCCCTGCATACATTGCGGCAAGCCAGATTGGTGCTACTCATTAGGGGAGTTGTCAGTTTGCAAGCGAGACGCGGAGCCTGCCAAGGGATGGACGAGAACCAGCAAACAAGACAGAGATGGCAGCTACTACTATGCGCCTGTCCAAGAAAAAGCAGTGCGTTCCAAAGCGAAGAAGGATTATTTTTACCTATCCCGCGATGGTCAGCCCTTGGTTAAGGTGGCCCGCATTGACGATGGTCATGGGAAGAAGAGTTTTCCGCAATCCCACTGGGATGGACAGCAATGGGTAAGCGGCAATCCAGACGAAATTAAGCGCAAAATCCCTATTTACCGCTACCAAGAAGTCCGCAAGGCGATCGCGGCGGGTGAATTAATTTTCATCGTAGAAGGCGAGGGCGTAGCTGATACCCTCTGGGATTTGGGCTTGGCTGCAACTACATTTATTGGTGGTTCTGGCAAGTACCGCTCTTATGGCACTGGCTACAAGGAAGATTTAGCTGGCGCATCGGTTGTAATTTGTCCCGACCGGGATGAACCGGGACTTAAGCACGCGGATGATATCGCCCAGGATTTCCCCAATGCTCAATGGCTGTATGCACCGCCCAATCCTTTTTTCTGGGAACACTTACCAAAATCTGGGGGATTGGATATTGGGGACTGGGTGAAAGATGGCGCAAAGGCTACCGATATCATCGAGCAAGTAGGAGATAAGAAGTACCAACAAGCATCGGACTTAGTGCCGCTTATAGCGTATCTTTCTGAAAGCGATCGCCGATTAATAGAGCATGGCACACTAAAAGGAACGGCTTCGGCAAGCGACGAACTAGCGCGAAATTTGATCGGCATTGAGGCTCGATTACTTGAAATAGGCGAAAATTTCACTGGAGATTCCAGAGAATTATTTGATCAATTCAATGCTCGCTCCAAGACACCCCTAGACTCGAAGACAGCTGATCAGATTTGGTGGACTCAAAAAAGCTTCTCGCCCAGAAGCACACTTAGTTATGAGGAATTGAAAAAGCGTGGGCAATGGTGGCGCGATCGCGGGACTTATGCTACTCAGCAAGATTTATTACTCGGTACAAATGTAAAATCAGTACAAAACGAGAGTAGCAAAGTTATCGTGCATCCGGCAGTTGCACGCCAGACCCTAAATGGTGATGAACTGCTTAAAGAGATTAATTCAATTTTTGAGGCTAATCTTGGGCAATCGCGGCTCGAAGCCAGTTTGTTGGATTTAGCGGCAAGAACCGGACGCACTTCTAACGAACTATGGCGGCTTTATAAAGCACGAGAGCAAGAAGATAGCCAGATGGGCGATCGCGAGATAGCCACAAAGCAGTTACCAAGCTTACTGGAGGCACGGAAGGCCAGTCTGACCCCCGAACAAATACTTTGGGGCGATGGTGGTAAATTAGCACATTTAATTCAATTTACTGCTGATAATATGCCCATTTCGCCAGAGGTACTGTTAACGACTTTATTTCCTGTGGCAGGCTCCAGAATTGGCACATCATCACGGCTAGTTATTAAGCCTAGTACGGGCTACACAGCCACAAGCATTTTTTGGTCGTGCGTTGTTTCAATGACTGGGACTCTCAAAAGCCCGTCGCAGCAAGTAATTATCGACTCACTTAACGATTTTGAAGATGATGAATACCAAAATTGGAAACTCGCCACAGACGACTACAAACGACAGATGAAGCAGCGCGGCAAGGGGGATGATCTGCCAGATGAACCAAGTCCGCGTAAACGTTTCATTATCAAAGGGTCAACCTCCGAGGCTCGAATGAAAATTCATGGAGAAAATCCCAGGGGACTGCTTTACTACCGCGACGAATGGTCTGGTTTCATCACAGGGCGGAACAAATATCGTGGTGGCAAGGGTGACGATGCCCAGCTTGATCTAAGTGAGTTTAATGGCGAAGCCTTGTTTAAAGATGGCGTAGACAGTGAAAAGTGCATTTTTCTAAAACGTTCTGCAATCTCTAGGACGGGCAACACCCAACCAGACACTTTAAAGGATCTTCAGTCTCAAGGCAATTTTGAGGATCACACGGGTGAATTCGCCCGCTGGCTTTTTTGCCTCAAAGATAATCCACTCCCTTACATAAACTTGTCCTCGGACACGGACGAGGACGACAAACTCGGCAATTTGTTAAAGTCCGCTTTGGGATTCCTGTACAAAGAGTTGGGGAGGCTACCAGAACGCGATTACTTTTTGAGCAATGATGCCAAAAAAATATATGAAACCTACCAGCATCAGTTAATGGACTGGCTGAAAGTAGAAGAAAACCCTGGGTTGGCTGCTACTTACCCCAAATTACAAACCTACCTGGGTAGATTCGCCCTGTGGCTGCACTTAGTTAACGCGGTATTAGCAGGGGAAACCACGCCTCGGCAGTTTGTTGACGGTCATACAATGGCGGTGTCCTGCCACATCGTTGATTTTTACCTCGCACAGGCGCGGTTACTGTACGCCATAAACAGCCAACAGCAGGAATTGGCAGGTAATCTGCTCAAAATCAAGGAATATATCGAAAAACGCCCTCAAGGTGTGAAGCTTCGAGACATAAAACGCGGCATCAGAGCAATCAAGGATTTACCGAATTCAGAGATTGAACAAGATTTAAACACCTTAGTCAGTACAGGTGTTATTACTCAAGTATCAAAAGTTTATTACCCAATGTCCGTGAAAAACGTCAACACTGGGGACAAAGTGGGGACAGTTTGTCACCACCCTAAAAGCTATACAGATATAGAGGTTCAAGATTTTGTCAACAGTGGGAACAAGTTTTTATCCAATTTTGAGAAACAAACCTCATTAGATGGATATCAAACTAGTAATAGAGAAATATTATCTATAGTGCAAAGCGTCCCCACTGTTGACAACTTGGATGAAAGTCTTACACAGCAAGCGTCCCCACTGTTGACAACTTGTCCCCAAAGCGTCCCCACTGTTGACGTTTGTTACGGAGTATCAAACGAACTAAGTAATAGTGGTAACACCCCCCTTGCAGAGCAAAGCAATGATTCACGCAATGACCATTGCGTGAACGAACCCATCCCACAATCGCCAATGCCCCTAACTGAAGTTGACCCCGATGAATATATTGGGCAAACTTGCGAGAAGCGCGGACTGCGAACTACTCAGAGCGGTATTCTCGCGGACATTGATAATCACAACTGGATCGCCAAAATTGAACTTCCAGACGGGACTACCATTGCAGCGAACTACAACGAGTGCTTTGTGCTTGCGCGAGGTGGTCAGAAATGAAGCTCAGAGATTACCAGACCCACGTAATCAGGGACACTTATGCCTTCTTCCGCCAAGGCATCAAATCCGCCCTACTTTACGCGCCAACTGGCTCCGGTAAGACCGCGATCGCCTGCCGCATGATTAATGATTGCATCCGCAAAGGACGGCGGGCATTGTTGGGCAAGACTGTTACTTACTCAAGTGTCGGCAAGTGTCGGCACAAGTGTCGGCAGGTTAAACGTAGATTCTGTAAGTATTTCAGCCAATTTTGACCCCGATGATTTACAAAGAAGGCTTTTTGAAAAAATCACTAAAGGAAGTAAACGGGCTAAAAGTCCAAGAGGTTAAAGCCCTGCCCGCCGCCTCGCTCGAACTAGAAAAATACTTTGATGAGTATTGCCTCCCTATCCGCCTGCGCTGCCCGTCTGGAGACAAAAAGATTCCGGCATACAAGCGGATGATACTTGTGTACCACCCCACCGATGAGAATCAGTGGTTTGTCAGCGCGGCGATCGCCCACCCTGTCGCGCTGTTAACGCTTGGATATAAGTTCACCTGCGTCGAGCGCAAAAGTAGGAAGTACATCCCCCTGCCAGTCCTGGAGGACGCGGTTAACGACAGATTTGACAACTTCCGGCAGATTATCAGGGAGCGCGTCCGGTTGCTTGCAGAGGCAGCTGCAATGGTTGACACTCTCAGGCGATAAGATTCGCACAGATGATCAAGCCGAAGCATCCTTGCTTAACTTCTGTTTAGAAGAAGCTCTAGAATTTTGCTCAATTGTTAATTTGAAGGCTAGTTAGTTGTGTGGCGATCGCACAAGTGAACGTTATTGCTAGGGAGAAAGCAGGGAGAAACTAGGGAGAAACTAGGGATAACCACAGAAAAAATTCAACTGGCGATCGCACAACTGAATCGTTATTGACAGGGCGAAAACAGGGGGAAAACAGGGGTGTCTACAGAAAAAATTCAACTGAGCGATCGCACAAATCCAAGAGTAATTGAAGCGTTGTTAAGTCATCGAAAGATCATCGAAAGATCATGATGATTTAGAAAAAAATCAGTTTAGCGATCGCGTGAAATACGACTGGTTACGGAAAATTTTCCGGCACGGTGTGGGTGCGATCGCACTCCCCAACTTTTTCAGACCCCACCAACCTCCGTACTGTCGCCACATCAGTACTGTCTCCTACGATTAATCTGTGTTCTCCTAGCTCCAAAATGTCGCCTATTTTGCATTCATTCTCTTTTTATTGTGATAATGCTTCAAATATCGGCGATTTTTGCGGCTTTTTGGGCATTATAAAAAAATCTATCGTCCCTGAAAAAATTCCGGGACGACCCAATGCCCAATACCCGATGCCCAATACCCGATGCCCAATACCCGATGCCCCAATCTCAACCCAGTTCTGACACTTTTATCAGCGAAAATGGCTGAAAGTATTAATTTACCGTTCCTTCATTCTCAATAAGGCTGCTTATTTCATCCATGAGAATTTATTCTCATCCGTGAGAATGGATTCTCATCCATGAGAATGGATTCTCATTCATGAGAAAATCGACGGCTGAAACCCTTACACCGTATACATCCTGGCTCTCTACATATATTTAACATATATTTAACAGATACTTACAGACTTCGCCCAGCCGCAAGCGGCTCCCCGAAACCCCACCCGGAGGGCCGGTCGGTAGTAATGAAACTTCTTTTTTTCAAGAAGAAGAATTTATTGGGAGATAGTCCTGTTGCTGACCACCTAAACCAATTCACGGGACAAACCGATAACCATTCCTGAAGGCAAACTTTGCCGCGCTTTTCTCTCAAAAAAGAAAAAATAAGCATAAAAAAGCCAGACTGTGATGTCTGGTCAAGGGACGGAAGTTTTTTGTGCCTGCGGATTCAAACCATGTTAGCTAGTAGTCCTGACAATTCCTCCTGATCCCTGGCGCGGTTATCGTCGTAAATCATGAGGGTTCTAGGGTCGGCGTGGCGGCTCAATTTCTGGACTTTGCGAATGTTTCCATCAGTGGCATCAAGTGCGGCAGTAATGGCGGAGTGCCTAACTCTGTGGGGTGACATTTTCTTGCTGATTCCCGCCTGCTGGCTACTCTGATCAACCATACGCCGTAGCGACTCTCCCGAAAGCCTATGCCCGTAGTGGGCAGGGTCAAGGGCGGTAAATAGTGGGGATGTTGCCAAGTAATGCCCTCTAGCTTCTAGCCACTCGCTTACGGCTTGTACAGTGGTTGGGGCTAAATCAATTTTAGTTATTTGCATCCCCTTGCCCTTGCCCTTGATGGAGAGGGTGCGATCGCACTCCCCAACTTTTTCCGACCCTACCAACCTCCGCACTGTTTCCAAATCAGTGCTATCACCCACAATTAACCTATGCTCCCCTAATTGCCAAATATCGCTTAATTTGCATTCATTCTCTTTTTATTGTGATAATACTTCAGATATCGGCGATTTTTGCGGCTTTTGATGGTAGCGATGGGTATTGGGCGATCGCCCGTTAAAAAATCAGTTTAGCGATCGCATCCATCGCGCAACCATTAACTTTTCTGTCCAAAACTTGACAGCTTGAAGTAGCACATTTTACCCTTTACCCTAGTGTGTTGCATTCCATCTACACACCTCGCCTGAACCTTGAAAACCGCATAATCTCGTTGACCTGTGTCGATGCTTTGTCCAGTAAGGCTTTCAGGCTACAAAATTGATGCTTTTTTGAAAAAATTTGTGTGTTTTTCAGAGGTGTGTCGATTAGGGTATCTCAAACCCCCTCCCTGTAAGGCTTCCAGAAGTGAACTCTTTACGATCACATCGCCCCGCAAGGGGATGGAAACGAGCTTCTTTAGCTCTTAGTTCTGTGATTTCCTTTTGCTTTACGATCACATCGCCCCGCAAGGGGATGGAAACTTGATTTATCTACCGCAACGTAGTGAGTCTTTTCTTGGCTTTACGATCACATCGCCCCGCAAGGGGATGGAAACTGAGTGGGCGCTTTTTGAGCCGGAGTGCTAAAAACAACTTTACGATCACATCGCCCCGCAAGGGGATGGAAACGCAAAGAAGAGTTTATGAAAAGGTGAGGGTTCTTTACCTTTACGATCACATCGCCCCGCAAGGGGATGGAAACTTTCCACCAGTAGCATGAGAGTTGTTAGCAATGTCTGTGACTTTACGATCACATCGCCCCGCAAGGGGATGGAAACGCTCTTAGAAGGGATACTTCTTTTTGTGTCGCTTCCCACTTTACGATCACATCGCCCCGCAAGGGGATGGAAACTTTTCATCAGCCCAGTACTCACTTAACCCTTGTAAACTTTACGATCACATCGCCCCGCAAGGGGATGGAAACACGTAATCAAGGCGGCTTTGGCATTCGTTGCGATGCCTTTACGATCACATCGCCCCGCAAGGGGATGGAAACGAAAGGATTGTCTGAACTCAAACTGCTGCGTTTTTAACTTTACGATCACATCGCCCCGCAAGGGGATGGAAACAAGAAGGATAAAGCGTCAGGTACAGGGTTGTTCTGCCCCTTTCCGATCGCATCGCCCCGAAAGGGGATAAAACTGCAAAGCCCCTCCAGAATTGCCTGAAAGGGCTTGATTTTAATTAGCGATCGCCCAATGCCCAATGCCCAATGCCCAATGCCCATCCAAGGCATCCTTGATTTGATACACCAGATTATCAAGATTTGAAGCCGATTTGCTGTATCAAAGAAAGGTTGCCCCCAATGTTGCTGGTTAGTGTGCGATCGCATCTCTCAACACTTCCCTAGACAAGCCAGTTAAAGCCTGTGCCTCAGCAATGGGCACTAATGGCTGAGTGTCTGCCTTGCCTAGTAAAGCCTCAATGATTCCAGATATCTTTTCAATTACGCCAATTTCGCTCCTCTCCTCAGCCTCGTCAAAGGAAGCAATCTCGCCAGAGTTATGTGTGAGTTTATCTGTCTGTTGCTGTGGCTCTGTCGCAGAGGAGCGAGATTCAAAAGCTGGTTTAATCGTTGGCTGTTATAGTTCTGCTTTAAAGGTTTCTAATTATTTGGGGTCAAAGTTGGCGGTCGGGCGAGTTTTACCTTTTTCGTACTTGACGCTGATTTTACCCGGCTGGACGTAACGCTCAAGGGTGCGAACACTTACACCTAGATAATCAGCCGCCTCTTGCTTGTTCATAAATCTCGCCAAATATCGACAGTCGCCAAGATGATATCAAATCATTGGCGAGGTTTGGCGAACTTTAAAAAAAGTGATTAATAAAGCAGGGTCAGAAAACTCCATCCAATAATAAAATTATCTTAGCAGGCATACGAAGGGGAACAAGCACCAGCTATAGAGTGTCAGTGGTTATACCGAGCAGTTAATTTTAGCTCAAAAAATAGTTTTATCTAATCTAAGCCAGCAAACACATCCTAAATTTTAATTAGGAAAAAAACCTTGAAAAATCAAAAAAATCTTAGATGGATAATAGTTTCAATTTTCTTATTAGTATTTTGCTTATTCATAGCATTAATCTTATTTAATTACGCTGCAATCCTACCCTTAATTTCTGGCGTGATTATAGTATTTATAACAGAAAGATATTTTGTATTTTTAGCAAAAATTATTCAAATAATTGGACAGGAACTAAAAAAAAGATGGGTTTGTTATTTATTGCCTATTTTCTTAATATTTATATTATTGCTTTGGCTTTTAGGACGTTACTCTTTGGATATACCAATTATAGAAACTTATAAAGTTACGCTTTCACCATTTAGCAACTTAAAAGATTTTCAAGTCCAGGAAGAAATAAAATTCAACCGCGATTTGTTAGAATATCGGTTAAAGTTTAAATCTAAAAATAACTCATCCTTATATAATAAAATATCTACGCTATCCGGGCATCAAATGCATAGTCAGATAAGTAGTATTAATAAAGGTTTAATCTTAAAAGAAGTATATATTAGACCATTAAATTTAGCTCCAAATGGCTACTTTAACTTAAAGCTTGCAAATGGTATTTATTTTCAAGATAAAATCTGTAAGGATCTTTGTCCCAAGTCAAAAGTAGAATTGATTGATTTTCCTATTGGTTCTTTTTATCAGGCACAAGGTGCAGAAAAATTAATGTTTTCTTATTACCTTGATACTGAAACAGTAATCTGGTCTATACCTAATCTCGAAAGAGGAATAAGATTTGCTTACATTTCACCCCCTTATCATCACTTACGCGGTTTTTTCAACCCGTTTTTAAAGTTTGCTTTTGCCAATAAATGGATAATTGTAGCTATTGGAGGAATAATAACTTTTATTTTTACTCCCAAATTTAACCAAATTATAAGTGTTGAAAATATAGCCACATCGGAAAGTAAATCTATGTCACAAAGTTCTAAAAAAGAATCTAACTTTGACCTTAAAGGCAATCAATTTGGGGGCGGTTTAGTCAATGCAGATACAGTAAATGCTGAACAAATAGGCGGTAACATTACCAATTATGGTCAACAGCAACAGCAGAAGGAAGCACAAACAGAAACTAACAATTCTGCGGTCAAAACAATTTTAATTCTGGCATCCAATCCTAAGAACACTTCACAATTGCGATTGGATGAAGAGATACGAGAAATAGACACTGGATTGCAACGAGCCAAAAAACGAGAACTATTCGACCTCAAGCAACGCTGGGCTGTACGTGTTCAGGACGTTTACCAAGCACTGTTAGACTTCAAACCCCAAATTGTCCATTTTAGCGGTCATGGTTCAGGGGATGATGGTTTAGCCCTGGAGGATGAAGCGGGAAATTTGAAATTAGTGGATACCTGTAGCGAACTGCAAACATAAATCGTTAAAACTGCAAACAAGCCATTTTTGAAACCACATTATTTGCAAATAAGAGGGGTCTCAAAACCACATTATTTGCAAATGAAACCACATTAACTGCAAACAAACCGCAAACATAATTTTGAAACCACATTAACTGCAAATAGGCTGTAATCTTTAGCCAGCAAGGATTTTAGCTTTTTGGGTGCTTTGAGGATGAAACT
The DNA here is from genome assembly GCF_002367995.1 of Calothrix brevissima NIES-22. Lineage (GTDB taxonomy): Bacteria > Cyanobacteriota > Cyanobacteriia > Cyanobacteriales > Nostocaceae > Aulosira > Aulosira brevissima. Next base: position 12,463 of record NZ_AP018210.1, on the reverse strand, counting down.
GTCCAAATTAAAGAAGATTCACCATTACTCCAGTCTTAAACTTAAGAGTCTCTACCAAGCAAAAGAAACAGGTTAGTAGTACTTGCTCCTAAAAACCTAATTCATAATTAAATTGGACGGATAACGTTCAGATTAAACCACAACATTCGGGCATAAGTGTTTGGTTAATATGTTCGTATAAATTGGACAGTTTTGTAGTAATAAATCTCCTAACCCAATCACCGTAAAGGTTACGGCTTATTTGCAAATAATGTGGTTTCATTTGCAATTATTGTGGTTTGTTTGCAAATAATGTGGTTTCATTTGCAATTATTGTGGTTTGAAGACCCCTCTTATTTGCAGTTAATGTGGTTTCAAAATTGCCTTGTTTGCAGTTTGAAGCGTTTATGTTTGCAGTTCGCTACAGATACCGTAGCCTTGGCTAAACTCTTTGAGTTATTCTCCACCACAATTGAGTGTGTTGTTCTCAACGCTTGTTACTCGGAAGTGCAAGCAAGTGCGATCGCCAAACATATTCCTTATGTAATTGGAATGAATAAGGAAATTGGCGATAAAGCAGCAGTCAAATTTGCAACAGGGTTTTACAACGCTCTTGGGGCTGGAGAAGGAGTTAAATTTGCTTATAAACTGGGGTGCAACGTTATTCAACTAGATGGAATTCCAGAACATTTAACTCCCGTACTCATCAAAAAACAGTGATTTGCTTTCTTACATCCAGACCACCAATAACACCAAGATTAACCCATGCCTGAGTCAGAAGACCAGAAAGAAGTTTCCAATACTGACTTACTTTGTTAACCAACAACTATTATTTTCTCCTATTAAAGCTTTATCGCTCGCATCCTATGCCGTCCTTATCTCTATCAAATTTATGTGGATCTGGCTGGTTGACTCTGAATCTGCGATACGGGATATCTTTGCAATCTAAATCCGGCGAATTAGGTGGAAGACAAAAATCAGGATATGAAGGATCGCATTGTTGCTGTGGTTGGGCCACTACTGGCTGAGTAGTAGTACCCAAGCCTTGCCTAAAAACCCAAGGCATAACGGGCTTGGGTTGGTTCCAGAATCCCAGTTTTTGCTGTTTTGCAGTGGCCTCAGCCTTGAGAAATTGGTCTTTAGTGTTGGTGCAGCCTTTTAAATACTGCCTGTAGACTACTGCCTGTCCTTCCTGAACCATGTTGAGATTAATCGAGCGATCGCCTACATAAACCTCAGCCACAACTCGTTTGTACTTATCTCGGTCAACTTGCCTAACTTTGATAGACTGACCAACTGGCAATAATTGCTTGAGTCGGGCTGCTGACTGCTGCCCCCAAGGTTGTTGTTTTAGTTCGGGAGCATCAATACACGCTAACCGGATAGTTACGGCTTGTCCTTGCTGGTTCCGTGCCCGTAGTGTATCGCCATCTCCAACACTAACTACAGTCATAGCAGGTAAGTTGGTTTGAGCTAAGGATGGAAGCCCAGAGATAAGCATTGCGGCGATTGCAAGGACGGCAGTCTTATTCATGGTTAAGTGAATAAATATATTAGCTAGTAAGAAATTTTACTTATTCTAGCTTTAATCATCAGTGATATAGATCAATTAGGCGACTAGGACGGTTACAGGTGAAAGCATTGGCAGAACGCCCCAAAACCACCTAAAAGCAGCCAATTCGCGATTTTTCATCGCGGATGAGTGGGGTAATGATACGGTAATAGCTGGGTGCGAAAAAACTTCAGGATGGTTACGGAAAATTTTCCGGCACGACGGTGTGGGTGCGATCGCTCAGTTGCACCGTCCGGGAAATATGTCCCAGACGGTACTTTGATTATTTTTCCAATTCTTTGATAAATGCATCAAGTGCTTTGCCCGCCGCCGACTGTCTCCCCATTTTGAGTTTGTGGAGAATGCGATCGCGGATAGCCTCAAAGTCTGGTTTCTGGATGCCTTTGAGCGCTTCCAGTTCCCGGTCTTTATTGTTTATCGTGGACTTCAAAAGCCAGTTTTCACTCTTCAGTTCGTTGCGTTCGGCATTGACCTCATCCCCTAGCTTTTGGATTTCCGCCTCATAGCGATCGCATTCTAGGCCGCCAACTTTCCCCGCAAATCCGCCAGTTCCTCCTTTAGCGCTGCCACTTGCTCGGTTAAATATGTAACTTGTTTCTGCAACTCATGATTATTTACGACAGCCTGCTTTTTATCTTTTGCTGGGGCTTGCTCTGCCATTTTTGATAAAGCGATCGCGGCTGCATCAAGCTGGTTAATATTCAACTCGCTAGTTGTGCCAATGTATTTCCTGTGTAACTTGCCTTGATGTTTTCTTGAGGCATACCAGTAATCATTTTGTTTAGTCGCTGTATAACCGCCATGATTCGCGGTTTCATAACGGAATGATGAATTCTCCCGCAGGAAGCTTTCCCACGCCGGAGAGCCTATTATAGCCCCGGTATCGACTACTTTTCCGTCTCTTACTACTAGTGGCATAACCGTTTATGTAACTCTACAACTCACTATTATACTAGGCTATCTACAACGGTTGTATAAGTTTAACAAGCGTCAATTGCAAAACACCCCGGCAACTTTCTATAGTGTGGTCGTTGTAGTTCTTATTTAACGGTTGTATAATAGTTACATATAAGGGAGCTAACAAGCCTTGTAGGAAAGCTTACAAAAATATTTAACCAAAAATATGCAACCAGAAGAACCGCGCACTACCAAGCAGGCGAGACAGGAAACCGTCAACCTTGGAACCAACACCAGCATAGTAGCTTTTTTATTGGATACTGGTGAAATTCGATACAGCAAAGCTGGGATTGCACAGCTTTTGGGATACGCAACTAAGTGGATTAACGGATTGCGCTCCGATGCCCCAAAGTTGCTCAAAGCCTTACAGGACAAAGGTTATACGGATTACGCTATTCGAGTAGCAGTCAGGCGCGAGGGTAAGCGCGGCGCAACCATTGCCGAAACCATATCGCTGGACGACCTAAACATCCTAATCGCGTTTGAAGCGGAGCGTGGCAATCCCAAAGCGATCGCGCTCCTAACAGCAGGCTTCCGCCAATACCTCATTGACCAATCGCGCACTGCTTTTGATTTAGAAGAACGCACCCAGCAAGAGAAGCTGGACGACTTTGAGCAATGGCGGGATGCGTTTTTGGCTAACTACGACGACTGGGCTGACATCGAAGAGCAAGAAACAACCATCGCTTTTGTAGCGCCTGATTGGTGGGAAGTTGCGTATTACTCGCCCACTGCCAGTGGTTATGAAGCTGATCCTGAATGTCACCAGTCTGAGTAAAGCCATTGAATGTGAACTACCAAAAAGCGATCGCCTGCCTGAGAAACCTGCGATCGCCCCTTCACCAAAAACCTAGAAGTTATGATGAATACCCAAAATTGTAAATCTTGCCCACATTTCAAGCAATCCACCAACATCCGCAACGCCGGAACCTGCCAGCTATTTGGCGGAATTGTACGCTCCAGCGACTCCTGCGGCAGTGGGGGTGCTAAATGAAAGCAATCAGCTTGTGGCAGCCTTGGGCCTCCCTTATCCCTCTGGGGTTCAAGCATTACGAAACTCGCATCTGGCCCACCAAATATAGAGGGAAGCTATTGATTTGCTCCACCGTCCACAAGGCCCAGCACTATCGCGAGTTTTTAAAAATTAAAGATGTTTTGAAACTACCGGATTGGAGCGAGGCTAATTTCCCGCATGGTCGAGCGATCGCGGTTTGTGACCTGACCGACTGCACCGAAATGACTGCCGAATTCATAGGTCAACAGACACCAACGGAAATTCTCTGCGGGCACTGGCTGATAGGAAGCTTTGCCTGGAAGTTGGAGAATGTTCAAGCGATCGCAGTGCCATTTCCGGTGAAAGGCAGGCAGAAATTATTTGATGTTGATTTTGCTGCATGAGGCGATCAGGGCATAAATATTGTTACTGCCGTAATCAAATTTGATATCAATCGTTCTGGAAATATTTCCAGGACGGCTATACGATCGCCTGTGGCATCGCACTGTTAAAACTTCGCCCCCTACTTTCTTAATCTCAAAGGGTGCTGTCAGAGGCAGTACCCTTTATTAAAACCCCTGGGTGTAACATAACGTGTCTAATGTTTCACTCATAACGCCTAAAAATTACATCTAACTCATATTTATTCCGACTATGGAAACTGCAATTATCCCCATTATTGATGCCGAAATTGTCACCGAACTGGGGGAAAATGATCGCATGGTTAACACTGCTCCCACAACCACCCCGATCCAAACTCCCGTCGAGCGTTTGCTGGATATGTGGCTGCATGGCAAGAGTAAGCACACTCAGCAAGCCTACCGTCGTTATGCTCGCGCATTCTTCAGTTTTAGCAACGCGCCACTGCCAGAATTGGGCTTGTCGCACCTGCAAGCCTGGAGTGATGCCCTTGGGGGGAGTGAAAACAGCCGTAAAACTGCGGTAAGTGCCATTAAATCACTGTTTACTTTCGCTCACGAGATAGGCTTGATACAGGTTAATCCCGGAAAAGCGATGAAGTTACCCAAGCCTAAAGATTGCCTCAGTGAGCGAATTTTATCTGAAGGTGAAATACACACGCTGCTGGCACTAGAAACTGATATCAGAAATAAACTCATGCTCAAAGTGCTTTACTACTGTGGGTTGAGGGTATCTGAGTTGGTCGGACTAAAGTGGAAGTCAGCGATCGCTCGTCAAGTCGGCGGGCAGCTTACTATTTTTGGCAAAGGTCGCAAAACTCGCGTGGTGTTAGTCCCTGTCCCCCTTTGGCGGGAACTAGAAGCTTATAGGGGCGATGCTGGCAACGATGAACCAATTTTTAGGAGTCGTGAGCAGAATGTTGAGGGCAATTACCACATGAGCCGAGTTCAGGCCTGGCGAGTGGTTAAGGCAGCATCTGCAAAAATTGGCATCAAAGACCCATCACCGCACTGGTTGCGTCATGCCCATGCTTCTCACAGTTTAGATAGGGGTGCGCCTATTCATTTGGTGCAGCAAACTTTGGGGCATGAATCAGTGGCTACAACTAGCAGATATTTACACGCTCGACCGGGAGATAGTAGCAGCTTGTATTTGGGTTAGCTGCGATCTCCCACGTTCCGGAAAATTTTCCGGGACGACTCACCCCACTGGACAGTTTTGGCACGGTGACCCCAATCCCGAACGCTGGGTGGCGTTTTGTGAGCAGTCACACGATATCAATTTTGATAGCAATAAACTGATGATAGATGAAAAGCGATCGCATCGCGAGTTAATTCAATACCCAAATGTTCGTCATTACCTATCAGCCGAATCATTCAAATTTCTCATGAGAGTATTTATCTTATTCTTGCAACTATAAATTAATACCTGGTGTTGATTAACTAATTTTGATTATACTGAAGTACGCAAATACTAAAAAATACCACCAAATAAAATTGTAATCACCTAATTATCAATAGATATACGTAACACAAATCGACCAATATAACCTGTTAGGTATCTGCTGCGCTAACATCCACAGTAATTAACGCAGTATTTGTTCAGTAAAAATAAAAACTAATATCCGAAATATTGCGGATTACATTTGGCTCTTGTATAGAGGCAATATAGCGTTATATATAGCACTGGCTACATCAGCCAGTGACATTAAATATACATGAATAAGCACCCCATCTTGGGACTTACACAACCAAAATGTGGCAATCTTATCCGTGATATTCGTCTGAATCTAGGGCTTTCTCAAGAAGAATTTGCATACTTAATTGGCGTGACATTTTCTACTGTTAATCGGTGGGAGAATGGTCATGCAAAACCATCACGCCTAGCTGCAAAAAACATTGAAAAACAGTTATTAGAAATGGGCGATTGTGGAAAAGAGTTGCTAACTAAACATTTCCCTAATTAGTGCTAATGAACGCTCTATAGAAGCAATCACCGCGAAAGAAATTGTGGTTGCTAACTTCGTTTATCAATTTATAAGCATTGGGTTTTGATAAAAAACTTTTATTATCAGGAAAAGTAGCATCATGCCAGCGCGACTACTCCAATTAGATGATGTACGGCAAATAAATAGTCCTGAGAAAGTAGCCTTTCTATTTCAAAAAATTGGCTACAATGCTGCTGCTCAACAATTAGCTATTGATGATTTGGAACTCCCATCTCGGAGTGCAGAAGCAGTTTGGGACGCATACATGATTGCCAATCATCAGCATGGTAGTGAGTCGCTGCAAGTTTTACTATTTCAGTTGCAGTCTGATGAATGGCTTTCTCCTAGTGTTGCCAGTAACCGGATGCGATCGCTTGCCCAAAGTCTGTGCAGGCGACCATCTGATTATTTACTGCTGGGTACAAAAGACTATAACCAGTTGATGTTGGTCAACCCCCGCAAGAATTTTGATTTTGATGCTGATATGAATCTTAAAGTCAGCATCCGTAAACTGCTGATTGATAGAGCTAATCCCACCAACTACGACCGGGACAGATTAGAAGCAATTGCTGCTAAAAATTTCTCTCCCAGAGAACTATACAACGTTCAGTGTGAAGCTTTTGATGTTGAGAAGCTGACCAAAGAGTTTTATCGCGGTTATCGAGAAATCTTTGAGGAACTACAACGAGTTATTAAAGCTAATAATCCCCATACTTACTTTAATGATCCTAATCGGTTGCACCAGTTCTCTCAACGACTCCTGGGGCGAATCATGTTCCTTTACTTTTTGCAGAAAAAGGAATTCTTGGCAGGCGATCGCAATTTTCTTAAAAATCAATACAACAAACTGCGCTCAGACCTGGAGGAAACAGACTTTTATGCCCAGGTGCTAGAGCCGTTGTTTTTTGAAATGCTCAACAAACAACGTCCTAATATGCAATCCCCTTGGGGTCAGATTCCTTACCTAAATGGTGGACTGTTTGACCGGGATTATGGCAAAGATGTAATTGATACCGCAGGTGTGGAAACACCCCCTGAAATTCAATTACCTAACTCTCTGTTTGACCCCAGTGGCGATAAAGGTATCCTCAAGTTTTTTAATAGTTACAACTTTACCGTTTCTGAAAACGTTCAGGGTGATGAAGATGTCGCCGTTGACCCTGAGATGCTGGGTAAAGTATTCGAGAATATGTTGGCAGCTGATGAGCGTGGTCAAAGTGGTACTTTTTATACTCCACGCGGAATAGTGCAGTTCATGTGTGTGGAATCCCTAAGTCGCTACCTAGCAGACCAAACTGGTCTGGACTTGGAAGTAGTCAAAAAACTTACCGAGTTTGACCCAGAACTACCTGATAAAGACATTAACCAACTACTGACAAGAGAACAGGCGAAAAAACTCAAGCGAGCTTTGGAGTCTGTGAAAGTCTGTGACCCCGCCGTAGGGTCAGGCGCTTTCCCAATGGGAATGATGCAAGTAATTTTGTCAGTCAAGCAAGCGATCGCGCATCGGGAGGGAATGACTGTAGAACGGGGTAGTCTCACCATGAGCCAATGGAAGCGGGACATTATTGCTAATAACCTCTATGGTGTGGACATTAAGCCCGAAGCTGTGGAAATTGCCAAGCTGCGGATGTGGTTATCCCTGGTAGTAGATATTCCCAGTTTGTCAGATGTGGAACCACTGCCCAACCTGGATTACAAGTTGATGTGTGGGGATTCGCTCATTTCTACTATTCAAGGTGAAAGGCTAATTCCTGACCCCACCAAAGACCAGCAGACAATGCTGAATGTTACCCCTGTACAAGCAGCTATTCAACCTTTAATAGACCTACAACATCAGTATTTTGAGGCTCATGCTGAGGAGCGCAAGATTCTTAGAGGAAAAATTTTAGAAGCTGAGAAGAATGTATTTCGAGTGGCGTTGGCTGATCGTCTTCAGTATTGGCAGATTGAGCAGCGCAATTTGGAACAGGATATTAGACGTTTGAAGGGCAAAGCCAGCCGCGCCCAAACTCAGAAGCAACAAGCTATCAGTAATAAGTTGCAAGAATTGGACTCTATTGCAGCTGAGGTCGAAAGGGGGATGCGATCGCTTAATTTCTTCCAGTGGCATCTGCACTTTAATGAGGTATTTCAACAGCAGGGCGGGTTTGATATTGTGATTGGGAATCCACCGTATGTAAGACAAGAGCAGATTAAAGAACTCAAACCAGCACTCAAGGAAGAGTATGACTGTTACACCGGAGTAGCTGACTTATTTGTTTACTTCTATGAGCGTGGGTTTAACTTGCTCAAATCAGGAGGTAATTTGTCTTACATCACATCTAACAAATACTTCCGTGCAGGGTATGGTGAGAAGCTGCGTCAATTTTTAGGGGAAAAGTCACAAGTCCAGGTGTTGATTGATTTTGGTGATGCACCAGTTTTTGAAGCGATCGCATACCCTAGCATTATTTTGGTTAGTAAGAGTAAGCCAAACAATCATCAAGCTCGTGTGTTGAATTGGGAAGCTAGGAAGTCTGTTGATGAGTTTAACTTGGTGTATAAGAACCAGAGTTTTTATATGCCTCAGAAGGAATTAGGGGCTGATGGGTGGCGGTTAGAATCTCCTGGTGTGTTGCGGTTGTTGGATAAGTTGAGGGGTATGGGTACACCATTAGGTGAGTATGTAAATGGTAGGTTTTATCGGGGTATTGTAACAGGTTTAAATGAAGCGTTTGTTATAGATAGAGCAACAGGGGATAGGTTGATTGATGAGCATGAATCATCGGCTGAGGTGTTAAAGCCATTTTTAAGGGGACGAGATGTCAAGCGGTGGAGTGTGGATTATCAGGATTTGTGGCTGATTTTTACTAGAAGAGGAATTGATATTCATAAATTTCCTGCGGTTCATGATTATTTGTTGAAATATAAAGAGCGATTAGCTCCTGGTATAGAAGGTGGTAGAAAAGCAGGGAGTTACCAATGGTATGAAATACAAGACAATATTGCTTATTGGCAAGAGTTTGAAAAAGTTCAAATCGTTTGGGGTAATTTATCAACTAAGCCTAATTTTACCTTTGCCCAAGCAGGATATTATTTAAGCGCACCAGCTAACTTAATAGCTTCAGATAGCAAATATTTACTCGGTATTCTTAATTGTCAGATAACTCAGTATTTAGTTTCTCAAAGTGCCGCAACTAGACAAGGAGGTTTTTTAGAGTATAAACCTATGTATGTCTCTCAGCTTTCTATCCCCACCGCTTCCAAAACAGAACGCCTAGCCATAAATAACTTAGTACAAAAATGCCTTAATGCCAAAGGACAGGGTGTGGAGGATTGGGAAGCAGAGATTGATGATAGGGTAGCTCATCTGTATGGACTGACTGCTGAAGAAATGAAAATTATTAGGGCTTAATAAATTTGTTACTTGAGCAAATTTCTACAATATATGATTTTAACAAATGACTGAAATAATTTGGAACACTCAAGAATTACTTCAATATTGCCCAGAACAAGTTACTAACAAGGCAAAGATATATTTCAAGGCAGTGCAAGATAAAATAGCCCGAATTTTATATGCAGTAGAAAGAATAAATAATTACCAGTCGTCACTACCAAGTTTAATAAGTTTTCCAGATTTTAGAAAAAAGCAACTTGAAATAGTAATGGATCTAGAAACAATTGCATATAATTTGCATTCCCTTCCAGATGTTTTGGCAAACATAATAACAATTTTAATAATCAATCCATTAATTTTTACAGACACTTCCTTGTGTTTCAAAAGAGATAAAGATATCAATATTTATTCGGTCAAGGATAAAATTAATGTTATCCAAACCGCTGAATATATAAATATTCAGCAAAAACAACATCTTGAAAATTTAGTTGCAGCGATTGAAAAATTAATAAAATCCTCTGAATATGAATATATTTCAGCATTGGTTAACACAATTAAACATCGCAATTTAATCGATACTGAATATATAGAAAAAATTAGCATTTCAAAGTTTATTTATTTAAATAGCAGCACTCCATCTCAGAACATGGATGATGCAAATTTGAATACTAATTGGACTTTGATTGAATTTGAAAAAGACAATAATAACTATCCAGCAATAACCATCGAGCAACTAATTACTAAGTATCGAGAAAACATAATCAACCTTTTCTTTTTGGTAGGTCAAGAAATCAATAACTATTGTCTTGCTACCAGAATAAGTAATTCAAGTACATAAATATTATTTTTATGCCACTCCCAGATTACATCGACAACTCCCGCCACAAACTCCAAACCATCCTCAAAACCTTAATTGAGGATGAAAATCAAATTGTCCTCGACATCGCCACCGGATTTTTCCGCATCGAGGCATGGTTACGGTTAGAAGCTGCCATGAACCGTCTAACCAGCCTGCGATTACTCATTGGGCGTGACCCTACCATTAGACCAGCAGAAAGCGATCGCATTGACTTAATCCGCTACTTCCGCCGTGACATCCAGCAGCAACTAGAGGAGGAGGAGTTTAAGGCAGAGTACAAACAAAAGATTGACCGGATGATTGCATATCTGCAACAAGACCACATTCTAGTTAGGTTGTATGGGGCAACGAATGGAGAATTTCTACATGCCAAAGCTTATATATTTGATGACTACAGTATTATCGGGTCAAGTAACTTCACCCCGGCGGGAATTGACACCAACCGCGAACTAAACGTACTCAACAAGCAAAAAGCCATTGCTCACGACTTACGCCATAACTGGTTTGCAGAGTTTTGGAATGACTCTAGTGTTGATGTTGATTACAAAACTAAGTTAATTGATGCCCTCAACGCTTCCAAATTTGGCAGTAAGGCATATACACCCTATCAGGTATTTCTTAAGGTACTCTACGAATTTTTCAAAGATGACAGCATCATTGGCGAGAGCGATCGCACCACCTTAGAACTAGCCAGTTTTCAGCAAGAGGGGTTTGAAAGAGCAGTCAAACTGATAGAAAGACACCGGGGCTGTATCGTAGCAGATGCCGTGGGTTTGGGTAAAACATTCATCGGCTTGCGGTTACTGGAATATTACCTCATCAAAGACAGACGACCTAGTAAAGTTCCCCGCGCACTGGTGATTTGTCCAGCGCAGTTGCGAGATTTAGTTTGGGAAAAGAAACTAGAAGAATTTGGCATTAAAGCGCGTGTACTATCCCATGAAGAAATTAGCCGTCAAGCGTTTAACATTCATGATTACGCCCGTTATGACATTGTGGTAGTCGATGAATCTCACAACTTCCGCAACAGCGCTACCAATCGCTACCGTAATTTATTAAAGCTAGTCAGCAGTGGTAAGCGCAATAAACGGGTGGTGTTACTAACAGCTACCCCCATTAATAACAGTATCTTTGACCTTTACCACCAAATTTTACTTTTAACTCGTGGCGGTGAAACCTATTACCGAGAATGGGGTATTTCTAACCTCAAAACTTATTTTAAATCCTTAGCTAAAGGAGGGGTAGAAATCACCGAACTCTTGCTGCAAACAATGGTGAGACGTAGCCGCCAGGATGTGATTAGACGACAAGCAGCAGGTGAAGAAATCCGCATTAATGGTAAGTTGATTAACTTCCCTAAACGTCAATTAGAACAATTCACATACAACTTTGAAGATACTTTTGCTGGACTATATAAAGGGATAGCCAATCAAATTGACAAGTTGAATTTACCAGCGTATAACATCAAGGCATTTAAAAAGCGTAAACAAAAGCAAGATGAAGATGAAGTTAAACGCAATCATGCCTTAGTCGCTTTACAAAAAGCCCTGTACTTTAAACGATTTGAAAGTTCACTGATTGCCTTCAAAAACAGTATTACTAACCAGCGCAATTTTCAGATTAACTTTTATAGACTGCTGACTGAACAAGGAAAACTACTGGATAGTAAAAACTACCGGAAGTTGATATTGGCGGCTGAAGATGAGGAAGAAAGTAACTCAGTTAATACCCTTATTGATTCATTAGATGAAATTGACTCTAAAGATTATGACTTAAAGCAACTCCAGCAGCAGATTGAATCAGACCTGACTATTTTAAACAATATTATTACCAAGTTAGAGCAAATTGAATCTTCAGCAGCAGTCAATACAGATTATGACTGTAAATTAGCCGCTTTTAAAGCTTTACTCAAAACTCAACTTACAGGTCAAAGACTATTAGTTTTCAGCTACTTCAAAGATACGGCTACTTATTTATACAATCAATTAATTGCAGATCAGGCTTGGCTGACAGAAATGACAGTCAACGGTAAAACACCTGTGATTGAGTTATTGACTGGTGCAACCCCTGGGAAACAACGGGAAGAAAAAGTAAAACGGTTTGCCCCCAAAGCTAATGCCCAAAGTGATGAGGAACTAGCCGCACTGCGACAAAACCCAATTGATATTCTTATTTGTACAGATGTACTATCAGAAGGTCAAAACCTGCAAGATGCTGGGGTGTTAGTTAACTATGACCTGCACTGGAACCCAGTACGCATGATTCAAAGAGCAGGACGCATTGACCGCTTAGGCACTGATTATGATGAATTGTTT
>NZ_AP018209.1 GCF_002367995.1 Calothrix brevissima NIES-22 | reverse complement strand
TGAGTTTTGCCACGCTGGAAACCATTAACTAAACTGTTTGCTCATATTATGGTTTAGATTACGTTGTAACACAAGACTACAACACAAAATAAGATACCCTTATCTTATCTACGATAAAAACTACGATTAATACCTTCTCCCCTGATATACAACACTTCCACCAACATGCGATCTTAGATGGAGCATGTTGGCAACGAAAATAGAACCTATTGCGCTGCCGATAAATTTTGGTTGTCTTTACTATCGCTCTTAATGCGTCAGAAAAGCGATACACACTTTGTAAGTGCTATGACCTGTATTTATAGCTATAGTTAGCCTTAATTTATTATAGGCACAATGCAACTATAGCTCTGACTAAGTGCAAAGATAGTTTACAAAAGTTGCTCAGGCAATTAAATAAAAAAGTTGAACAATTAGGAGAGTAATGCTAAGAGAATATGGGCGCAATGGGTTACGCCCTGCCTTAAGAGCGATCGCTCTAGTAATAACTTAGCGTGGGTGTGGGTTCGCAGATAAGATGAAATTTGAACAACGAAGTTATAGGGGTTTGAAACGACGAGATTCGCGCATAAAGTGAAATTGCTTGTGGCGTAACGGATTGAAACAGGTAGCGAATTCGCAGATAAATTGAAATTTTCCGACTTTGATTTAACTATAGCCCAAATGCTTTTAAAAGCGTACTTTTAAAGTGCGATGAGCTTGCTCTCCAGCATTCGAGCGATCGCTCACTTCGTGCCATAATCAAGCAGTTTTCCTACATAACATTGAAAATTAAGTATAAATTTTCACTAGTATTGGCATAAACACTACGAATTGCCGTGATTAAATGTAAAATTTCACTTTATGCGCGAATTGGCTACTTGTCTCAAACCTTTACCCTACAGTCGATTTCACTTTATGCACGAATTAGAGAGGCTGGAAACCTTATAAATTCGTAGTTTAAATTTCATCTTATGCGCGAATCCACAAAGCGAACGTTTACACTCCTGCCTGCCAAACAAAAATCGTCAAATCTAGGGGTTTTTTGCCAATCAACTTTGATTCGTACTGCCGCTACCCGTACTGGTAGTTGACGGCGGGTAATTTCTGGTGGTGGTTCTACAACATATTGCCCAACTTCAAAACGACCTGTACCTGCTCTGATTGTCTCTACTCGTCCTTTCCATTGAACATTACTTGAGTTATTAAGGTTGATTTGGGCTTCTTGTCCAACGACAAGTTTCGACGCGTCAGTCTCATTTATGAACGCCTCTACCCAAAGATTTTGACAGTTGAGTACCTGAATAATCGATTTATTAGCTTCGACTATTTCCTGGGGCTTGGAATCAATTGACCAGATCACGCCTGTTGTTGGTGCTATAACTAAGACATTTTGTTGAAGGAGCAATTCTTTACTGGTAATGGATAACTGTGACTGAATACTCTGGATTTGTTTAGAGAGGATTCTTTCTTGTTCCTTTAGGTCTGTTAACTCTACATCAAGTTCGAGAACGCGAGTTTCAGGATAGCTTAAGGTGCGAGTTCCTTCTAGCTGAAGTCCGGCTTTCGTTGCTTCTAAGTTGAGTTTGGCTAGCTCAATTCTTGATTGAGCTTCCTTTACTACAGCTTCGGCTTGCTGCGCTTCTGCAATTTTGTTTTCAGATCTGGAAATGGTTTCTGCCCCCTCCTTTGCTAAACTAGCAAGGCGGTGAGCGTCAGCAAGCGCTACTTTTTTTCTGACTTGTTCCCCAGCGATTTCCTCTTCAAGTTGTTTTATCTGTTGATCGGCGTATTTGGTTTGAAGCATTTTCTGGGTAACAGTTTGTTGTCTAAAAAAGTTCATCAATTTAGTTCGATTTTGAATTTGCTGTTTTACCCCAGAGAGTTGCTGTTGAGCATCTTGTAGGCGAGTTTTCAATTGCTGATTTTCAATTTTGAGGACTGATACTCGTGGATTTTCGACAGTAGATTTAATAGTACCGATTTGTGTACCTTTCTCAATTTGGTTGCTCAACTTAATTTTCTCGCTTTTCAACTCTAGCTCGCCTGGAATGGATGCCCGCACAAAAATGATTTCACCATTAACATAGGCTTGTACACTGCGAATTTGAGAGAAGCTGTGTCTCAGCCTAACTCCAATAACAGACAGACAGCTAAGGACTAGAATCGAAAGGATAATTTTTCCTGAAGCTGTTTTAATTAATTTCATGAAACAAAAGAAACTATTTTCTGTATCGGAAGCATTATTCTAATTAGCACTACTACCAAATAAGTTGTGTCAAACTTTTGTTGCTTATAAATCCGTGATTGCTTTAAATTTTAGTTAGTTTTCGTGCATACTATTTAGGATATTTAGTAAACCAGCGTCCAAACAAGTACAGGACGTAATCTCATTCCTTAAGCAACAAACTCGCTTTTCGGCAGCCTCAAGAATCCCAGCTAGCTCCATAAGCTGGAATACCTTTCCCCAAACAAGCCTTGACCACCTTTTCAGTAACCACTTTGTTGGATACACAAAACACAGCTTGCGCCCTAAAATCTCGAACGGCGACAAGAGCTAGCTGCTCTACATTTGGTCTACCATGCATTCCTGTATCGAAAATATTGCAACGAGGATGAGAGTCAAGCAAAGACCAAAGCTTTTCGCCGTAAGTTTGTTTGTGTTCGTTAGCGATCCACACAATACAAAGTTTGTGACTATTTTCTATCACATGAGGTATAACTGGTGCAATTCCTGCTCCAGTTGCGATTACAACTACTCGTGAATAAGCGTTAATTGAGAACATAAAACCAGGAGGCTTGACTCGACGAACCCATAATCGTTTGGGCAAATTTCCTTTTTCAACTTGCCGAATCAAATTTTTAGTCCAGTCACCTACTGCGCCGATTATTAGATGAATTTCTGATTCGGCCGTTTCTTTGCTGAAACTCGTTCCTGCAATAGAAAAGGAATGCCATTCAATACCATCTAGACTAATTCTAGCAAATGTCCCTACGTCAGCCCTTCCTGGAAGAGTCACAACTAAAACCCCAACAGATGGACAATCCATCCTAAAATTATCAAAACACTGCACACTTATCCAAGGCAAAAATATGCTGAAAATCATCAGCGCGATCATGAGTAAAACTGGATTAGTTAATAAAGTTTCTAGAGGATAAGCTTGGTTGAGAACGATAATAAATTGAAATCTAATTTGATGCAAGACGAGAATACTCAAACAAGTCCATCCCAGATAGCGATGGCTTATTTCAAAAGTGTCATGGAACTTATGGCGGAATGGGGGAATAGCGGTGAGGATAATAATAAATAAAAGTGTTAACAATATACTGGATGTAACGATTGATATAGGATCGCTTTCTGTAGCCATTGATAGAGGATCGCTTGGGTTTCCCAATTGCTGGAATACATCAACAATTAGCCAGAGGAAACCCCAAGTAGCACATGAGGCGTGAACCCCACCGATGTAATGAACGCCACTATTGAGATAGTATTTGCCATAAACAATCTTTACCGAAGTCCATACTGCCAAACGATACAATAAATGCAAAATCAGTTCATTACGGACTAAAACAGCTACTAGTATATTGCTGACACTAAAAATTGCTATTGAAATGTCATTTAAATATATTGTTTCGTAAAAAATAATTAAAAGTAAAATATTGACGCTGGAAACCAAAAACCACCAAAAAATATGCATATTAAAGTTTTGTTTGAACATAAATATGTCTCATGAAGTTAATTTCTAATAACGCACCAGATCAATCAAATAGTCATAGCATTTGAAGTGGAAAAGGTATAAAATAGTTTCTTAGATAATATTTCTAAGCGAGCTTTTCTTCTGGTTCTCAGTATGACATAAATACCAATCATGAGTCTAAATTTCTGCTGAGTTTCTAGGCTGGTAAAGAATTTAATCATTTGAATTTATGTAACTAATTTTGTTTAAGTATCTAATTAAAAAATCGCATTTGCTTGGGATTGGATAATAAACTAAAAACGCAATTGCTGTGCCGTTTTGTAAATATATATGGGTAATTGGTCAATTATCCCCACCTAGATCCTCACACTACCGTTAAATTGTCTTCTGATCATATCAACGACAAAGCTTGGATCTGTTTGCATAAAGAAGTGATCGCCAGGATGAGTAATTAGCTAAAATGCATTCGTCGTGCAATTTTTCCACAAATCAACACCATAAAAAATGTCCTAAAATTGCCGTAGGTTCTATTCCCCATGATTGCCAAAGAACAAACAAACGGCTTCCCATAGTAACTTCTGTTGTGCTTCTCCACTGGGAACTGATATACCGTTGGTGCGCCCATCTTGTGAGGACTAATCACTGGGTATAGGCTAAATGAAGAATGTAAAATTAAAAATAGAGTGTCTCATTGAATACAGTTCCCCTGTCAGCAGAACAACTTAATTTTATTCGTAAAATAATATACATTATGTCTCGAAAAATGGCACACGTAGAGATTAGAAAAATTGGAAAAATGTTTTAGTATTGCAATTTCCATAAACTTTTGAATGTAAATATTATTACTAATAAGAAGTTTTACTTGCTACTCCTACTCAGTTTAGAATGATCGCCATAAATTAGCGATACAGTAAAGTTCCGGTGAAGTTCCGGTAAAATTACTTTTATGGTAGAGTTTGTATAGAATTTACATATTAGCCTATGAACTTTGAGGAAGCGCTAGAAGTTGCTGATGAGGCTGTGTTCGTCAAGGTAGGAAGACGGCTGAGTCAAGTAGAAATTGCTATCCTCAAAGGCTCTTGGGAACATCAAACATACGAACAAATTGCTTCAGCAGCTTGCTACTCCGTCGCATATATAAAACAACATGTTGGCCCCGAACTTTGGAAACTGCTGAGTGAAGTAATAGAAGAGAAAGTCACTAAGAAAAACTTTCAATCTGCTCTAGAGCGCCGATGGCGGAAATCTGGCAAGGTAAATACAACAGGGGAAACTCTGGAGAATTCCACTCAAAATCCAAAATCCCAAATTCCAAATCGAGCAGACTGGGGAGAAGCGATTGATGTCTCTGTGTTTTATGGACGTACAGCAGAACTCAACACACTCAACCAATGGGTGATCGAAGAGCGTTGTCGATTAGTAGCACTGTTAGGAATGGGGGGAATTGGCAAAACCTCTCTGGCTGCTAAACTAGCTCAACAAGTTGAGGAGCAGTTTGATTTCTTGATTTGGCGATCGCTCTACAATGCCCCACCTCTTTTTGACCTATTGGCTAACTTAATTCAATTTTTGTCCGCAGGTCAGGTTTTAGCAACCGATTACCCAAACACCATAGACGGCAGAATCTCGAAACTAATTGATTATTTGCGCCAATATCGCTGTCTTCTGATACTCGATAATGCTGAGACGATTTTACAAAGTGGCACTATTGTAGGAACCTATCGAGAAGGTTATGAAGAATATGCTCAACTTATCAAACAAATTGGAGAAGTTACCCATATTAGTTGCCTGGTGCTAACTTCACGGGAAAAACTGCAAGACTTAGCCCTTCTGGAAGGAAAAGCGCTACCAGTTCGCTCATTACAACTGGGTGGTTTAAATGTGGTAGACGGGCAAAAAATTTTTGAAATTAAAGGGGTATGTGGCTCCGAGACAGAATTAAAAGCAGTAGTTGAGCTATATCAAGGTAACGCCTTAGCTTTAAAAATAGTTGGCACGACAATTTTAGATGTTTTTAATGGCAATATTTCTAATTTTTTAACCCAAAATACTTCTGTTTTTGGTAATATCCGCGAAATTTTAGACCAACAATTTTCGCGGTTGTCAGATTTAGAAAAAAATCTCATGTATTGGTTAGCAGTTAATCGGCAGCCAGTTTCATTCACAGAATTGCAAAATGATATCGTATCACTGATACTCCCACAACAATTATTAGAAGCTCTGGAGTCTTTGGTAAGACGCTCTCTGGTTGAGAAAAGCTCTAATTTATTTACTTTACAATCTGTAGTTATGGAATACATAACTAATGAATTTGTTCAAAATATTTGGATAGAAGTTAAAACTCAAAACCTGGACTTATTCAGAAGTCATACTTTAATCAAAGCGACAGTAAAAGACTATATTAGAGATATTCAAATTCGTTTGATACTCAAACCAATTATAGATGGACTTTTAACTAAATTTAGAAATAAGCAAATCTTAGAAAATCAACTAAACAAAATTTTATTAAAGCTGCGAGAAAAATTCTCGGAAGAACAAAATTATGCAGCCGGAAACATTCTCAACATGCTTTGTTATCTGGGAACCAATCTGAGTAACTATGATTTTTCGCATTTGGCTGTTAGGCAAGCAGACCTACGATATGTGAATTTACATAATGTGAATTTTAACCACGCTTCCCTGATGCAGTCTTTGTTTGCAGAAACTTTTGGTGGAGTTTTATCATTAGCATTCAGTCCCAATGGAAAATTTTTAGCTATTGGAGATATGAATAGTGATATTCGCTTGTACCAAGTTAGTGATTGGAAACAGCTAAAAATCTTTAAAGGCCATACTGATTGGGTGTCAGCAATTGCCTTTAATCATGACAGTAGTATCCTGGCTAGTGGCAGTGAAGACCAAACAATCAAGCTTTGGCATGTCACAACTGGTCAATGTCTCAATACCTTGCAGGGACATGAACAGGGAATTTGGTCACTCGTGTTTACTTCAGACGGGAAACTATTAATTAGTAGTAGTGATGACAAGACTGTAAAAATATGGGATGTGAATACTGGTCAGTGTGGGAAAACTTTGTCAGGACATCAAAATATGGTAAGAGGAGTAGTTTTAAGCCCTGACAACAAAGTATTAGTTAGTGGTAGCGTGGACAGAACACTGAAGCTGTGGGATGTCAGTACTGGTAAATGTTTAAGAACTTTGCCAGAACATAATGAAGGGATTTGGTCAGTTGCTATCAGTCCAGATGGTTGCAGACTTGCTAGCGGTAGTGGCGATGGAGCAATAAAGTTATGGGATTTGAAAACTGGTGAATGTCTGATGACCTTGCAGGGACACTCTGATTGGGTGATGTCACTTGCATTCAGTCCAGACGGACAAACCCTGGTAAGTGGTAGTTGGGATCAGAAAGTGAAGCTTTGGAATGTCAGTAGTGGTGAGTGCCGGAAAACTTTGCTAGGACACAATAGTATGATCCGAGCAGTGATGTTTAGTCCTGATGGTCAAATCTTGGCAAGTGGTAGTAATGACCAAACTTTGAAACTATGGGAAGTTGCTACAGGTCAATGTTTAAAAACTATGCAGGGATATGGTAATGGCATCTGGTCAATTGCCCTCAGTCCTGACGGTCAAATGCTGGCTAGTAGTAGCGATAAAACGGTAAAATTGTGGGACATTAACACTGGCGAATGCTTCGCAACACTCATCGGACATAGTAATGAAGTCAAGTCAGTGGCATGGAGTCCT
This sequence comes from Calothrix brevissima NIES-22, assembly GCF_002367995.1. Classification (GTDB taxonomy): domain Bacteria; phylum Cyanobacteriota; class Cyanobacteriia; order Cyanobacteriales; family Nostocaceae; genus Aulosira; species Aulosira brevissima. The sequence continues at coordinate 200,549 of NZ_AP018209.1, read as the reverse complement.
GACGCTTGTATTGTCGCCAGTGGCAGTGAAGACAAAACGATCAAGATCTGGGATATTGAAACTCGTAAATGTCGCCAAACTTTGCCAGGACACTCGAATTGGATTTGGGCAATTGCTTTTAGTCCTGATGGTCGGACTTTGGCTAGTGGTAGTCATGACCATACAGTGAAATTATGGGATGTCGAAACTGGTCAATGCCTCAAAACTTTACATGAACAAAACCACGGAGTTTTGTCAGTGGCCTTCAGTCCTGATGGGCGAACTTTAGCTAGTGGTGGTCATGACCATACAGTAAAGATATGGGAAATCAATACTGGTAAATGCCTACAAACTTTGCCAGGACATACAGGGTGGGTGTGGTCAATTGCCTTTAGCCCTGATGGACAAATCCTGAGTAGCGGTAGCGGAGATCAGGTAGTCAAGTTATGGGAAGTCAAGACTGGTAAATGCTTGAAAACATTGCCAGGACATACAGGGTGGGTGCGATCGCTCGCCTTTCGTCCAGATGGTAAAATTCTCAGCAGTGGTAGTATGGATAAAACTGTGAAGTTATGGGATGTGAAAACTGGTGAATGCCTCAAAAGTTTACAGCAACCCACTCAAGCAGTTTTATCAGTTACCTTTAGTCCTGAAGGGCATACTCTCATTAGTAGCGGTGAAGATGAGACCCTGAAGATTTGGAATATCTTGACAGGTGAATGTATCAGAAGCTTGAGAAGTAAAAGACTTTACGAGGGTATGAAGATCGCTGGTGTTACTGGGTTAAGTGAGGCAACGCTTACCACTCTGAAAACTCTAGGGGCGATTGAAACTGAACAGCACATCGGTAACAATGGGCGAGTGTAAAAACTACGATAACCTTCTTATGAATAGAAGTAAATGCAGCCCAATAAAAAGGAGATGCAAATGATTGGTTGGGATCAAAATTTTCTGATTGCGAGTCTACTATTATAACCTCACGAGTTTTAGCGATATCTGGTGGCAATGAGCTTTTCCATTCTAGTTGTTGACGTGAAGCCGAGATACGCGGCTTCACGTCTTGATAGGTTTAAAACCCAACAAAAAGCTAGTGCAAAGTTTAGCTTTTTTCTAGGCTCAGAATAGCTATCTTGAGTCTTTGGGTTGCTGGAACAATACCTGAACTTTTAGTGAACTTTTAAGAAATTTTAGGTATTGCAAATATCAATCTATTAGTGAAACAGTAGTGTTGATAGGGTGTCTTCTAACAATTAAAAAGCTGTGAAATTTTTTAATATATGGCTAATTCAACCAAGGAGAGAACAAATTTGTATGCTTTACTAATAGGTATAGACTGCTACTTACCTAATCAATTGTCTGATGGAACTTCGTACAAGAATCTTGGCGGATGTGTGCGTGATATTAGATACGTGGAGAGCTTTCTAAATTTGAAGTTAGGAATACTACCAGAACAAATTTTTAAGCTTACTGCCTCTGATGTTGGAAAATCAGAACCAGCAGAACCCCCAGAGCAATGGCCTACTTACGAAAACATGGTGACGATGTTTAATCACTTAATCGAAGTTGCTGAGCCTGGAGATCAAGTATATATTCACTACTCTGGTCATGGCGGTCGTGCCAAAACTGCTTATCCTCAACTCAAAGGAGAAAATGGCATTGATGAGGTACTTGTTCCTACCAATATAGGCAATTCCACAGGACGGTATCTACGCGATCTTGAAATAGCTAAACTTTTAGAAAGAATGGTAGATAAGCAGTTAGTTGTCACAGTTGTATTAGATAGTTGTCATTCAGGTGGTGCAACAAAAGGTGGCGATGCTGAGATCAGAGGCTTAGATACTATTGATAACTCTTCACGTTCTACTGAAAGCTTAGTAGCTTCCAATGAGGAATTAACGAAAACATGGAAAGCTTTTACTAAATCAGATACTCGTGACTTTCAGTTGGGTAGTGGATGGCTACCACAACCAGAAGGCTATGTTTTATTAGCTGCTTGTCGTTCTAATGAATCTGCCGTTGAATACGCTTTCAACGGTAAAGAACGCAATGGTGCACTTACTTACTGGTTGCTAGATTCTCTTAATCCATTAACTCCTGGGCTAACCTATAAAGTACTGCACGATCGCTTACTTGCCAAAATCCACAGTCAATTTCAGCGACAAACTCCTCAACTGGAAGGAGAAGGAAATCGTTTGGTCTTTGGCAGCGATCGCGTATATTTACAGTATGCTGTCAATGTTAATCAAATAGATGCTTACAAAAGACTGTTGTTGAATGGAGGCCAGGTTCATGGACTGAGCAAAGGCTCACAGTTGGCTATTTATCCCCCGGGCACAACTGATTTCACAGATGTGAACAAGCGATTAGCTTTAGCTGAAGTTACCTCTGTTGGTGCAACAGAATCTTGGGCTGAAATTAAGGAAACTTTTCGTTCTGAACCGATAGAGCAAGCATCTCAGGCATTGCTCATCAATCCTAAATCAGTCAAATTAGTTAGAAAAATTCGCTTGGTACAGAAAGCTGAAGGCTCTCCAGAAGATGAGTCGTCAAAAGAAATTGATCAAAAATACAGTGCACCCTTGCAAGCAATTGCAGATGCTATACCAATTGCTAATGGTTGGGTAGAGTTAGTTTCTGACAATGAAACTGCTGATTACCAAGTAACTGTTAACAGTAATGGCGAATATGAAATTTGCGATCCTAGTACTACACCAATTGCCAATTTACGACCCGCTATAAAAATAGGCGAACTTGATGCTACTGCAAGTGTAGTCAAGCGTTTAGTACATTTAGCTAAATATCGGGCAACTCAACAGCTTAACAACTATTATCATCGGTCAAATTTACCAGGAACTAAGCTGGCATTTACCTTAGAGATTATTGGAAAGCAATCAAATTACGACCCAGCAGAACCGCCTGAACCGAAGCCTTTTGATGAACCAGGAAATACACCAACGCTCAAAGTTAATGAATGGGCGTTTGCCAGGCTTCGCAATGATTCGTCTCAAACACTTAACGTCACTGTACTAAATCTAAAGCCAGATTTAGGTATTTCTCAAGTCTATCCTTGTGGAAGTGGAAACTTTATCACATTTGACCCTGGACAAGAAGAAATACTCCCACTTCATGCGAGTCTACCAAACGGATACAAAGAAGGTCAAGATATTCTTAAGGTGTTTGCAACTGTTGGTGCAACTGATTTCCACTGGTTGGAATTACCTCCCCTTGATAAACCAATTCTTGTCCCTACTGGAAAAAGCCCAGAAAACTCATTGGAAGAACTTTTAGCGGCTGTTGCTGCTACTCAACCGCCAACTAAAAATTTAGAACCAGCTAGATATCCTGCTAGTGAATGGATTACAGACCAAGTGGTCGTGAGAATAAAAGATGACAAATAGAAGAGGCTTTTCTTCATGAAAAATCTTACTCCGCTCACTACCACTATGCCTACAATGAGTAGCACTCATGCTTTAGTAGTTGGTATTGCTAATTACCAAAAAATCAAAAGTTTACCAGAAGCAGTTTTAAAAGATGCAAAGGACATTTACGAAATTTTGATTAGTCCACAACATTGTGCTTATCCATCTGATAATGTGCAATTACTGTTAGACGCTAAAGCAACGCAGACAGCTTTACTTCAAGCATTAGCTAAACTTGCCGAACGTAGCAACCACAACTCCACTGTTTTAATTTACATTTCTAGTCATGGAGGTCAGATAAAATCTGGTTCTTATGCAGGTGAGTACTTGTTGCCAATTGATACAAACTGTACATCAGAGGTGTTATTAGCTCAAACTGCGATTTCGGGAACTCAATTTACCGAGGCTTTACGTGCTATCCCATCTCAAAAATTAGTGGTAGTCTTTGATTGTTGTCATTCTGGTGGTATTGGTCAACCAAAGGATGCTGATGCATCTGAGATAAATACGGGTTTACCAGAAAGCTATTATGATGCTCTTAAACAAGGACGAGGTAGAGTAATTTTGGCCTCTTCCCGCAGCAGTGAACAGTCTTATATATTACCTGGTGCTGTTAATAGCCTTTTCACCCAGCACTTATTGGATGGGCTGAGAGGAAAAGTAATAGGCCCAGGTGGGGTAATTCGGATTCTCGATCTTTTTAGCTACTTACAGCCTAAAGTTACTAAAGATTGGCCCCAGCAGCACCCAATTCTCAAAGCGGAAATCGAAGAGAATTTTCCTATTGCCCTTTACATGGGAGGGAAAGCGACAACGCCACTCCCCACAACATCACCTAATGATGTTTATGAGTACGATGTCTTTATTAGCTATCTTGCTAAGGATGCAGATAAAACATGGGTTCGCAAGACGCTGTTACCCTCTTTAGAGTCTAAAGGATTAAAAGTTGCTATTGACTCTCGTTTTCCATTAGGCGTGCCCTTAATTACCAGTATGGAACGTGCCATCCAACAGAGTCGGTATACACTTGTGATCCTTTCTCCAAATTACTTAGAAAGCAACTATGGCGAGTTCGAGAACTTAGCAGCGCAGCACTTGGGGTTAGAAGAAAGCAAATATCGGTTAATACCAATTATGCGAGAAGAATGCACACCCCGATTAGGGTTACGTATTCTCTTTTTACTAGATATGACCGATGACGATGAATTTGATACGAATATGGAACGACTGATTTACCAATTGCTGCAATCACCAGCCGGAAGAGATGGCGAATTGAATTCTAAAAAGTCAGTTAATAACTAATACTATCTTTGGTTTTTACATTAATTAAAACAATAAGGTGATCTATGGAAGGTTTAGCATATCTGTATTTAGCTTTAAACTACGAAAGATTAACAAAAACTGAATTTGACACAAAACTTGAACAGACTGAAGATCATGTATTGCAAACTGAAATTAATAATGAAGATTTAAGCATTGTCTTTTCACATCAAACTCAATCAAACCAAAAATTTGTTCTAAATTCAAAACTTAAATTTTTAATTACAATGAAACCAATTGCTTTAACACTAGTTTTCATATTATCCAGTCCAGCATCTGCATTGCTAGTTCGCGATAGTTCGGGAAAAGAAGTAACTACATTACAGAACAATCTCAAACAATTGGGTTATTTTCCAAGAAAATCTCTGGCTACTGGATACTTTGGCAAAGTAACTGAAGCTAGCGTTTACAAGTTTCAAAAAGATAATGGATTAATAGCTGATGGACAAGTTGGTGTAAATACTAGAAATTCTTTAAACAAAGTTCTACATCCGTCTCACAAAAACATAAAACCTCATACCTCAATTTTACAATTAGGCAGTAAGGGTGAGCAAGTAGCTGAGTTACACTACCGTCTTAAGATGTTAGAATATTTTAACGATACAAGCAAAATCAGATCCAATTCTAAAGACATTACTTTTGATAGAGAAACAGAGAAATCCGTTAAAGAATTTCAGCAGGATAATAATTTAAAAGTTGATGGTATTGTAGGGCAAAAAACAAACGAAGCTTTATTTGAAGCTATTTGGCCATCAAGGATGAGTGGCAGAGCTTTATTTAACCGAGGCTTGGAACGAGGTAATTTCTCGGATGCTTTAGTAGATTATAACGAGGCAATTAAACGAGATAAAAATCTTGTAGAAGCATACTATCGTCGAGGTATGTTGTATGCTTACGCTGGTATTAATAGTGCAGCAGCTGCGGATATTAACAGAGATATAAACAAAGCACTAAATAATTTTACTGAAGCAATCAAAATAAACCCTGATTATGTAGAAGCATACTTAGAACGAGGAATTATTTATAATGAACAGAAAGACTGGAAAAGAGCAATTGATGACTGGACTCAAGTTATTTTAATTGAGCCAGACAATACAGAAGCTTACTACCGTCGAGCACAGGCACAAGCACAGCTTAAAAATATAAGAGATACCATTAATGATTACATAAAAATCATTCAAATACAATTGAAATCAGAACAAGACACAGATTTAAAGAAGCAGATTGAACAAATTATTGACAATTTTCAGAATAATCAAATTAATCCAGAACTTATGCTTGCTTTATCTCAAGGTATAGCTAGTACTAGTGCGGCAGATTTTTTTCTAAGAAGAGAAGAATATGGAAGCTATGATCCAGATAAAGATGTAAAACCATTACATCAGGAGGCAATTAAAGGTTTAAAAAATGCAATCAATAACTTAAAAAATACGAAATCTCAAAATAATTTAACTTTATTATATTATTATGAATTTCTTAATCAATTATTATTGGACAAATTTAATACTCAAATTGACACCAATCAAAATACCTTTGTAAGTAATCATTATTACAAAGGTATTCTATTTTTAGAAAAAGGTAAACAACAGGAAGCAAAAAATGAGTTTGATAAAGCGATAGAAAGACAGCCTAATTTTACCAAAGCTTATTACCTAAGAGGAATTATTCGCTCAAAACAAGGAGATAACCAAGGAGCAATTAACGATTTTAAGAAATATTTACAAGGTGATCCTGAAAGGAAAGAAGCAAAAAAAATGAGGGATTATCCAAACAGTAATAGCCTGATATCAGAAGCACAGGAAGTCTGTTTTAGGCAAGAAATTCCTCAAGAATATTTAGAAACACTAGAGTCTTCTGTACCTTCGGATGCACCCGCCTATCTCAGACGTGGTAAGCTACGCTTTTTGCTTGGAGATTACCCAGGAGCTAAAAATGACTTTCAAGCAGCCATTAAAGCTGATTCCAAATTGTCTGCTGAGGCTTACTATCAAATAGCTAGAGTTGCTGCTTATGAATTTTATTCTTTAATTGAGCAACCAAAACCTGATTTTCAACAAGCATTTAAACAAGCAAAAGAAGCTAAGGACAATTTTGATGAAGCAATTAAAATTTCTCCTGATTTTTCCGAAGCTTATTTTGAACGAGGTTATCTAAAATATAAAATTACTATAAAATCTAATGAAAATAATGGCAGTGATGATGAAATAAAAGCCCGAAGAAATATCAGGGATACTATATTTAGTAAAACAACAGATGATGTTGATTGGCTTAAGGATAGCCAGAATGATTTTCAGCGATCTATTAAAATTGATAAAAATTTTGCTCTAGCCTACTATTTAATAGTAGTTGCAGAGAGATACAAATCTAGAATTCAAAATAAACAACAAACAGATGATATTGTAAATTATAAATTATCCTCCACGGAAATTAATAATTTAACTGAAGCAATTCGTAGTGACATTTATTTCTATTCAGAGTTTATTGGACAAGGTCGTCTAATAATCAAGAGAGCGATATACGTTGACTTAGAAAACTCTCAACAAGATAATAAAATCAAACCCATGAAGATTACTTCATTGAATTTCAAAAAAGAGAATGGTTATTATAATCTAGCATTAGAGAATTATAGAAAAAAAGAATACAAGCAAGCTATTGACAATATTAGTAAAGCGATAAAACTTAATCCAGATATTACTGATTATTATGTAATCCGAGGCGCAGCTTATTATTTTTTAAAACCTGATAATGAATATAATAAAAAAGCTTTAAATGATTTTGAAACATCAATTACATTAAAGTCAAGACCTACTATGTCTATCAGCACAGTTCCCCCAGATGCTGTTCCTAATATAACTGATTCCAGTTCTATTTCTAATTTTTTAATAGGACGTATTCTTGAAAATCAAGACATTAGTCAAAAATATTACCTAACAGCATTACTATCTTTACCCCAAGTAGACTGGATTATTGACAAACAACAAGGAGGTACTGACCAAGCTCAAAAGGTTAAAACTTCAGGCGGCGCACAGGTTTCAAGTAGCTGTCAATGTTCTAAGTAAAAAGTGTTCTTGAAATAACATAACTTCAAGTTTTTTAAAAGTCGAACCTATAGTTATGAAACAAATAGCGAAATATGATTTATTTATTTCCTACACTGATGCAGATAAAGCCTGGGTAGAGGGTTACTTACTTGATAGTTTAAGACAAGCTGAGATACGCTATCATTCAGAAGCTGCATTTACCTTGGGCGCACCTCGTCTAAAAGAATTTGAACATGCAATTCAATGCAGCCATCGCACTTTACTCATTATCTCTCCTGCTTACTTAGTTGATAATTTTAGCGAGTTTATTGATTTATTAGGTCAAAGCTATGGGTTAGAAACAGCAACTTGGCCAGTTATTCCTTTGATTTTGCATCCAGTTCAACTGCCACTCCGTTTGGCAATATTAACTCATCTTGATGCAACGGAGGAAACTAAATGGTTTGAAGCTATAGAACGCCTTTGTGCAGATTTACAGCGTCCAGTCCCTCCCTTACCACTAAAACCAGAGTGTCCCTATCCGGGAATGATACCTTTTAGCGAATCAAATAGCGATCGCTTTTTTGGGCGTGAGCAAGAGGTCGAAGAAATTTTAGAACATTTGTACCAACATCGCTTTATCACGGTTATTGGCTCTAGCGGTAGTGGAAAGTCTTCTTTAGTATTTGCGGGACTCATTCCTAAACTACGCCAAAGTAGACGCTTCGGTTCGGGTGGCTGGTTGGTTCAGACGATGCGCCCCGGAGAAAACCCTTTGAGTCTTCTAAAAAAGACTTTAGGAAGCGAACAAGCTGACCTATCTTTAGCTGTTACAGAAGTTCTCAATACTCAAACTAATGCTCAACGGTTGCTATTAGTCATAGACCAGTATGAGGAACTCTTTACAATTTCTGGAACTGAGAAAGAAGAGTTCCAACAAGCTTTATTAGAGTTCCTTAAGTTTTCCAATTGTTATTTAGTTTTAACTGTCCGAGCCGATTTTTATGCAGAACTGATGCAATGTCCTCTTTGGAAAAATATTCAGTTACATCGCTTAGAAGTCGTTCCTTTAGATGAAATAGGGTTACAAAAAGCAATTCTTAACCCTGCTAACAATGTTGGCGTATTTATAGAATCAGCTTTAGTGGAGCGTTTACTAAAAGATGCTATTGGTGAACCGGGTGTTTTACCCCTAATTCAAGAGACATTGGTACTATTATGGGAAAAATTAGAACGGCGATTTCTGCCTCTAAAAGCCTATGAAGCCTTAGTGCTTTCCCGTAAAGATTACGACACTTTAGGAAATAATAAACGCACGGGTTTGCAAGTGGCGATCGCTCGTCGTGCTGATGCTGCTTTGGCAGAATTGAACCGAAAAAACCAAGAACAAGGAGCGATCGCTCGTCGCATTTTTCTACGTTTGGTGCAGTTTGGTGAAGGACGGGTAGATACCCGTCGCCAGCAACCTGTTAAAACCTTAAGCGCAGGAAACGATGCAGACTTATTTAAGAAGACGCTTGATCATTTAGTGAACTGTCGCCTACTCACTTTAAGTAGTAGAGAAGATTCTACTCCCAAAGTAGATATTGCCCATGAAGCTTTAATTATTGGCTGGCCTACTTTACAGCAATGGCTGACTGAACGTAGAGAAGCAGAACTGATACGCAGAAGATTTGAAACCAAAGCTCAAGAGTGGGAACGTTTAGGAAGGAGCAGTGGAGGTTTATTAGATGAAGTGCAGCTGACTGAAGCTCAAGGTTGGCTTAATAGTCCTGATGCTACCGAGTTAGGTATTGACCAAAAGATATTTGCATTAGTACAGGCTAGCGATAAGGCTATCCAAAGAGAACTTCAACAACAAAAAAAAATAAATCGAATTTTAGGATTTTTCATTTTTGGATTAAGTGGATTAGTTTTACTAGTCCTAAATCAAACTATAAATGCCAATATTAAGACGCTTGAAGCTCAAAGTGCCTCTGCAAAATCAAAGTTTACTTCTGGTGAACAATTGGAAGCATTAATTGCCAGTATAGAGGCTGGCAATTTATTGAAATGGATGCCTTTTGCTTCTCTGAATGTTAAACAACAAGTTTTGCAAGCATTGCAACAAACAGTTTATGAGAATAAAGAAGTTAATCGTCTAGAAAACCATACTGATTGGGTGATTGGGCTAGGTTTTAACAACGATGGTACAATGCTAGCCTCAGCTAGTAAGGATAAAACTATAAAAATCTGGAATTTATTAACAGGAAAGCAAATAATAACGATACCAGAAGATGCTCCACTCAATGATATAAGTTTTAATTCTCAAGGCAACCTTTTTGTTTCTGCTAGTGAAGATAAAAAAAATAGGTTGTGGAATTTAAAAGGAAAACTAGTTCGAGAGTTTCCAAGCTTAAAATTACCAGCTTTAGGTGTAAACTTTAGCCCTGATGGACAAAAAATTGCTTTTGGTACTAAAAATGGCATATATCTTTACAATTTAGATGGTAAGCAATTAAATTTTTTCTCTAACGGAAATGATTGGTCTATGTCAGTAAGATTTAGTCCAGATGGCAAGTTTATTCTTTGTCCTGGGAAAAACTATACAGTTGAAATTCGAGCTTTAGATGGAAACTTAGTTAATGTTTTAAAAGGACATAAAGATTTAGTTTATATAACAAATTTCAGTAGAGATGGAAACCTTTTAGCAAGTGCAAGTGAGGATACTACTGTTAAAATATGGCATCATAATGGCACTTTAATCAATACTTTAAAACATAATGAACCAGTTACATGGGTTACTTTTTCCAATAATAATCAAATACTGATATCAGGAACTAAGGATGGCACTATAAACCTTTGGAATGCCAAGGATGGAACTTTAATTCAAAAATGGAAAGCGCATATAGGTGCTATTACAGATATAAGAGTGAGTCCCGATGGTAAAATTATTGCTTCAAGTGGGATAGACAATACTATCAAACTCTGGAATATACAAGGAAATTCTTTAGGGCAACATGATGATTTTGTTAAAAGCGTAAATTTTAGTCCTGATGGTAAAAGTATTGTTTCTGCTAGTGCTGATAAAACCATTAAAATTTGGGATTTAAACGGAAAGTTACGTCAAAATTTTACAGGGCATACAAGTAAAGTCTGGGCTGTAAGTTATAGTCCCGATGGTAAAAATATTGCTTCTGCTAGTGCTGATAAAAGTATTAAAATTTGGGACTTACATGGAAAGTTACTCAGAACGCTAAAGGGTCATAAAGGTGAAGTAACATCTGTAAAATTCAGTCCAAATGGTAAAACGATAGCTACTGCTGGCATTGACCAAACCGTAAATATTTGGAGCGTAGATGGACAATTATTGAAAACTTTCAATGCTCATAATGATAGTATTACTCGACTAAACTTCAGCCCTGACGGGAAAACGATAGCTACCGCTAGTAATGATAATACAGTCAAACTCTGGACTCTAGATGGAAATTTGCTGACAACCCTTGGAGGACACAAAAATAGTGTAAATGATGTGAGTTTTAGTCCAGATGGCAGAATGATTGCTTCTGCTAGCGATGATAACACCATTAAACTGTGGAACCAAGATGGAAAGTTACTGCAAACCTTGACAGGTCATAAAGGTAAGGTCTGGGCTGTGAGTTTTAGCCCTGATGGTAAAATGATTGCTTCTGGTAGCGATGATATGACGATAAAGCTGTGGAACTTAGAGGGTCAGGAACTGGCAACATTTCAAAGTAATAGTTACATTTTGAGTCTTAGCTTCAGATCTGATTCAAAAACAATAGTTTCTGGAGATTATAACGGCGTAGTGGCTTTGTGGAATTTGGATTTAGATGATTTGCTAAAACGTGGTTGTAGTCAGTTACGTCCATATTTAAGTAGCAAATCTCAAAGCAAAGATTATGACAGACTTTGTGGAGACAAATGATTTTTCTAAACAGTAAAAATTTTGAGTTGGTAACGAAGGTAACTGTCTGCCTTCACCGTTTTCCCACTGCGATTACCGAGATTGGCAGTTGAAGCCCAAAGATTAATCTTTGGTATCCCCCACTAACTGCTTCGCAGTGTAGCGGTGGGAATATACCAAACTCACTCAACGCTAAATTTCCCAAAAAAATCAGCAGCACCTAAAGCTACATCACCCCAGCGCATCACGGTGGCAGTGGCATTTGCTGATGCGCCAAAAGAATAGACGAGAACCAAATCATTTTCATGAATCTTACCTGATAGGGCGGCATGATACAGATTAGCTAGGGGAAGTACAGGCCCAATGTTTCCATACTCAGGGTAGAGATTGATTGTGCGTTCTGGGTTAATGCCTAGTATCCGAGCGCCAAATTTGGTAAACCAGGCAGTTGGTGTATTGAAAATAAAGAAGTCGATTTCGTCTATTGTCACGTTAGCACTAGCGGCAGCACCCTCACAGCATCTCAGCACAAAATCAGCAGCAGTGTTACTAATTACTCGATTTGCTCCCTTGCCTGTCTTCATAAATAATCGCAGCTTGCCTTGAGAATCTTCTGCAATTTCAGTGTGAAATGCGCCACAAGTCTCTGCTGAATGAACGATTTTACTGCCGAGAATTCCTTGGTTAGCTTTCAGTTCACTAACTACAAAAGCTGCGGCACCATCACCAGTTATCCACGAGAGAGTATCTCTTTCATCTAGAAGATGAGAGTATGCACAGGAAGTAACTACCAAAATATTGCGGTACTCTTTGGCTCGCACTAATGTACTAGCAGTTTGCAGTGCAACTATACCACTGGAACACATGGAATTAAGATTCCAAGCGGGACAATGTAAGCCCACTTGATTGACGAGGAAAGCAGCATTACCAGCTACAACTTCCTCAGTACCGAAAGAGGTAACGATCGCCAAATCAATATCTTCTATAGAAAATTTTCCAGCCTCCAAAGCGTCTCGTGCTGCACGATACTCCAAGGTTAGCGATGACTCACCTGGAGCAAGTATCCGTCGCTCAACAGCACCCCGAAAGGGATCTTGCAGATAAGGCAGCATTTCCCGATCAAATTCGTTGCTAGGAGTAGAATCAGCCAGTGAAAACAGCCTTGCCAAACTTTTTTGTTCCGACTGAGAAACTATCTGTGGGTATTTCTGGCGGTAATAATCATTCGTACATATGGTGCTGGGAAAGCTCAGTGCTAGAGAGCGAATGCCCACTGAATAATCTTGCATAAAACAAATACTTCCTATGAATTGGTAATGCCTTGGGAAATCAAACTGTTAATCCGACCTTCTAGGGGAGCAGGTTCGGTGGGATCAATAATCACATCAACTATGAAGGGAACAGGAGAAGCGATCGCTTTCTCTAAAGCAATGCAAATATCAGATTCTTTCTCCACACGAATACCGTCAGATCCCATACCGCAGGCAATCTTCACGAAATCGACTTGCGGTATCTCTACATCCATACCATCAAACCCTTGTAACGCTGACCCCTGACCGCACATGTTGTAACATCCATCGTTGAGGATAATCCAGACAGCAGGAATCTGGTATCTCACAGCAGTGCTGACCTCACTGTTCATCAGCATGGCACCATCCCCAACAATAGCAACTGCCTTACCATTGCGTGCTAAAGCTGCACCGACAACCCCGGTCACAAAATGACCCACAGAAGCAAAGCCAGTACTGGTGCGGTAACGACTTGGTTGAGTAAATTGCAACAACTGATTTCCCCATGCCATTGAATTACCTGCTTCAGTCATCACTATGGCATCACTTCGCTCCACAATTACCTGTTGAATTGCATCCATGAGTACCTTCGGTCGCACCAAGCCTGTCATCTGGGGATTGATTTTTTGCCGCTCCGGTCGAGGCAATGCTATGTGACTTTGACAGATGGGAAAATGCTTTAACAGTGCCTGCACAAACGCTTTCACATCGGACTGAACAGCTAATGTATTAACGCATGGATAGGCAGTTCCTGGCACTTCCGGGTCGATATCAACGTGTAAAAAACCTGCTAAAGGAATCATCGCCGGATTCCAGAAAGAGGTGAATTCACCAAGGCGTGTTCCCAATACAAGCACCCATAGAGGACGATGCTTTTGCATATAAGTTAAAACTGACTCATGTCCAGCAAGGCCTGTAACCCCCACAAACTGAGGATGGTTTTCTGGAAAAATTCCTTTACCGCGTGGCGAACACATAACCGCAGCCCCAGTCCTCTCAGCAAACTGACGAATTTCTGCTGCTGCATCTGTTGCACCAAAGCCAACCCAGATAGCAAACGATCCCGAAAACAACAACCGCACACATTTGGAAATGGTTTCCTCACTGGCGGTAGCTGGAGCAAAAGACAGATCCGCTGGTGGCAATGATGTTTTGATGGAACTTGTTTGGATGTTGGTAGGGATACTGATATGTGCGACAAAGCCCCCTGGTTGGGCTAAACCTTTCGCTAACCTGCGATAGACCTCTGGAAGTTCATCATCGGATTCGAGGGTAGTTGCATAGTGAAACAGAGATTTGGAAGTGAAAGTCTCAGCCATTGTATAAGTACTGGTTTCCTGGCAAGCCCACCGTCCCTTTTGGGATGCTGAGGTAGAGGCTGACAAACAAATTACCTTTGCACCCTCCCAACAGGCAGCCAATAAACCTGTTAAAGTATTCGCGATCCCTGGCCCAGTTGTCGCAAATACCACGACAGGGCGATCGCTAGCAAAGTAGGCTTCAGTGGCGGCGAAAGCTGCTCCCGCTTCATGACGAAAGTGCAGCACGTTAATAGAACTATGTTGCAGAGCGTGCCACACAGGAACAATTGCTCCCCCAGAAACACCAAATGCATATTGTACTCCCATCTCTTCTAGCATCTTGACTATTGCAGAAGCTACTGAGCTAGGAACAAGATTCAATGGTGAAACAGTCAAAGATGACTTACTTACATCAAAAATGCCAGAGCCGGAATCATCATTTATGGTATTATGCTGACCTGACGTAAATATTATTGGACTACCATCTTTTAACTTTTCAGCTTGAGTTGTATTGTTAGGAAAAGATTGAATGTTCATAGACAGACATAAAGGTTTGTAATTTCTCTGTTCACCAATTTCTGTGCACTTAACTTGAATTACAGACATTAAGTGCTGGGCAGACTATTGAAATTGAAGATTACACTATAAACACAAGCACAATTGCCCCTAATTTGGGTCTTTAACTTCTATAACTGGTCTGGTGTCCACCAAATTGACGAGTCGTTGAGCTTAAACTTGCACTACTACCCTAGCGACACACTCTTGGCTCACAAATCAGGAAAGCAACTGTGCATTTTGGATTTTCGTATGTTGACCAACTTTTAATTAGGCAATAGGGTATAGTCTTTGCTTTGTAGCCATATTTGAAATTTTGAGGCATCAATAACTACGGTATCAAATTTCTTTTGTCCACTTTCCTGACATGCAGGCATAAAAAGGTTGTAATGAGTAGATGAATGTTTGCCAACTAAACAACCATAACTCCATCCACCCACTTTCTCAGGAGCAGGCGAGCCAGTATCATTGCCAGTAGTATGTTGATTAATGCCAAAATTGCTACCTACATAAGCTTTATCTCCAATTCTGATATTGTCTTTATCAGCATCCCTATAACCTATAACTTCACCGCACTGAACAAGTGCTAATTGATTGGAATGTTGTGTAATATGCCTACCTATTTGCCAAGCTTCTTTGAATAGAGTATCCAACCCAATCCTAAAAGTGCCATTGGAATTGATCGGATTATTCACGGCACTGATTCCAGGTTCTGTGGTAGCAGAGCAACTAACAATAATTTTGCCTTCCTTGGGTCGCCAAAGAATTCTCACATCGTTCCAGGCATCTGGTTGGTTAGGTTGAGGCTTCCACGTATCTGGATCTGCATCTTCTAAATAGGTAATTGTGAAAGGCTGCGTTCTCCAGCCATTCTCTGCATAATACTCTGCCAATGCTTCGGCTTTTGATTTATTAGTCACCATTGTTTGCTAACCCCTTTACTTTCGGTTTGAAGCTGATAACTTTATCAAACCCTACCGCATACTGGCTTATCGCCTGGAGATTACTGACTTATTTCTGACTTGTGGCTGACTTTTAGCGTGTTACTGGTAAAATTCAAACAGTTGTAATGAAACTAGCCATGCCCAGGTCACTCAGGGTTCGCCAAGAGTTCATTCAGAAAGTCAAACTAGCAGTCAAGCGTAACGGTTTCCCTAGCCAAAAAGCTTTGGCTGAAGATGTAGGGTTAGCTTTAGCCACAGTCAGCAACTTCCTCACAGGTAAACCAGTTGACCATGCAACATTTGAAGAACTTTGTCAGAAGTTAGCACTCTCGTGGAAAGAAATCGCTGATTTGGATTTCGATCTGCCATCCCAGACTTTAGAGCGAGATAACAATACTGAAGGAGTAACCACTAATAATCATCAAGACTGGGGAGAAGCGATTGATGTCTCAGTTTTCTATGGGCGCACCGAAGAATTAGCTACACTCAAACAATGGATTATTAATGACCATTGCCGACTAATTACTTTAATCGGTCTGGGTGGCATTGGTAAAACAGCTTTGTCTGTAAAATTGGCACAGCTTTTGCAAACAGAATTTAAGTACCTGATTTGGCGAAGTTTGCGTAATGCACCACCAATTCATGAGCTTTTGAACGACTTAATTAAGTTTTTGTCCAATCAAGAAACAAATTTACCAGAGAGCTTAGACAATAAAATCTCTTGTTTAATAAAATACCTGCGTGCAGAGCGTTGTTTGTTAGTCTTAGATAATGTAGAGTCAATTTTATCTAACAATCGCCGCGCCGGAGGATATCGACAAGGATACGAAGGATATGGACATTTAATAAGATGCTTGGGAGAGACTAACCATCAGAGTTGTTTACTTTTGACGAGTCGAGAAAAACCCAGAGGGATTAGAATTAAAGAAGGTATCAACTCTCCGATTCGTTCACTGAGATTATCTGGCTTAACAGGAGGAGAAGCTGAGAAAGTTCTCGTAGAAAAAGGCTTTTTTGTCTCAGACAAGCAATGTCAATCATTGGTTGATTTATATGCAGGCAATCCTTTGGCATTGAAGATTATCGGAACTACTATTCATGAGCTATTTGACGGTAATGTTGCTCAGTTTTTAGAACAAGGAACGATTGTCTTCGGTGATATTTCGGATTTACTTGACCAGCAGTTTCATCGATTGTCAACTTTAGAACAACAGCTAATGTATTGGCTGGCAATTAATCGAGAATGGGTCTCATTTAGGGAATTACAAGCAGATATTATTCCGGCTGTTTTACTCAAAGATTTATTAGAAACTTTAGAATCTCTACAATTGCGCTCATTAATTGAAAAAAAATCTGGTAATTTTACTCAACAACCAGTAGTGATGGAGTATGTTATCGACTACTTAATTGCACAGATTTGTCAAGAAATTAAAATTGGAGAAATAGAATTATTTGATAAATGTGCATTAATCAAAGCTACTGCCAAAGATTATGTAAGGAATGCACAAGTTCGGCTCATAATCAAGCCAATTGCCGAGCAATTACTAAACCAGTTTGGTAACCCAGAAAATGTGGCAACCTCTTTGAATCAAATTTTGTCAAAGCTGAAATCTGGTACGCCTCGAAAACCAGGATATGCCGCAGGCAATATTCTTAATTTACTTTGGCAGCTTCAGATTGACCTGAGTGGTTATGACTTTTCTAACTTAACAGTTTGGCAAGCTTACTTACAGGATATGAATTTGCATCGAGTTAACTTTAATAATGCGGATTTGAGTAAGTCTGCTTTAACTCGAACTTTAGGAGGTGTATTATCAGCAACTTTTAGCCCAGACGGAAAATTACTGGCAACAAGCATTGATCGTGAAATTTGTTTGTGGTCTGTTACTAATATCAAACAAATCATGACTTACATTGGTCATACAAATTGGGTGCAATCGCTGGCTTTTAGTCCTGATGGAGAAATTTTAGCCAGTGGTAGTAATGACCAAACTGTAAGATTGTGGAATATCCACACTGGGCAATGTCTCTTAACTCTGCGAGGTCATACAAGTTGGGTGCAATCGCTGGCTTTCAGTCCCGATGGCAAAATTTTAGCCAGTGGTAGCAATGACCAAACCGTGAGGTTGTGGGATGTCCACACTGGGCAATGTTTACGAAGTTTATCAGGACATAGCAATCGGGTAATTTTTATTACTTTCACTTTGAATGGACAAACTTTGGTTACTGGCAGCGATGACCAAACTGTAAGATTGTGGGATGTCAACACAGGTTCTTGCCTGCGAGTTTTAGAAATCCCCATCAATTGGGTGTTATCTATTGCTCTTAGCCCAGACAGACAAATATTGGCCACAGGAAGCGATCGCACAACGGTAAAATTTTGGGATATAGCCACTGGTGAGTGCATCCGTACGTTACCAGATTATGACAGTTATGTGTGGACAGTTGCTTTCAGCCCAGATGGTAAAACACTGGTGACGGGGAGCGAAGATAAAACTGTAAAAATATGGGATGTTTTTACAAGAAAATGCCTGCAAACTTTGTATGAGGATAGTGATTCATCTACAGGCAGTTACGGTTCACGTATTTGGTTAGTTACTGTTAATCCAGATGGTCAAAGCTTGCTGAGTGTTAATGAAACCCAAACGATGAAGTTATGGGATATACGCACAGGGCAATGTTTGAGAACAGTGAATGGATATATTAATTGGATATTATCTGTTGCCTTTAGCCCAGATGGTCAAATGTTAGCCTGTAGCAGCCAAGACCAACGGGTGAGATTGTGGGATGTAAAGACAGGACAATGCCTGCGAATTTTACAAGGGCATACTAATTTGGTTTCATCAGTTACCTTTGCTTCCCAAAACCTCAATGGTTACATATATGGGAGAAGTATAACGTCATCTGAAGAGATTGGGAAGCAGCAAAAAAGCACTATTCTGGCAACTAGCAGCGATGACACAACTATCAAAATCTGGGACGCAAACACAGGAGAGTGTTTTAAAACTCTTTGGGGACACGATAGTTGGGTACATTGTATTAGCTTCAGTCTAGATGCACGAATTTTAGCAAGTGGTAGTCGTGACCAAACGGTAAAGCTTTGGGATTGGCATACGGGAGAGTGTCTGCATACATTGGCGGGACATTTTGGTGAAGTCAAAACAATTGCTTTTAGTTCCTGTGGTAGATTTGTAGGAAGTGGTAGCTATGACAACACTATTAAACTTTGGGATATAAGTACAGGAATTTGTTTACAAACATTGTCAGGACACAGTGATTGGGTTTTATCTGTTATGTTCACTCACAGTGCAGATATCCTTGCTAGTGCCAGTGGAGACCAAACTATTAAACTGTGGGATATTAATACAGGGCAATGTCTACAAACATTAAAAGGTCACGCATATCGAGTTAGAACAATTGCTCTTAGTCCAGATGGCAAAATCTTAGCTAGTGGCAGTGATGATCAGACTGTAAAACTGTGGGATATCAGGAGAGGTGCTGTTCTCAAAACATTTCAAGGACACCACAAAGCAGTACGGTCAATTGCTTTTAGTCCTAATAGTCTTGTGCTGGTTAGTAGCAGCGAAGACGAAACCATGAAGATTTGGGATGTTGAAACGGGTGAATGTGTAAAAACGATAAGAATTGATAGACCTTATGAAGGTATGAATATTAAAAATGCAATTGGTTTAACAACTCCTCAGAAAAACACATTGAAAGCTTTTGGTGCCGTAGAGAGTGAAGATGGTATCATCACATAATACTTAATCAGTATAAAATCTGAGTGCAAAAAAACGTATGGAAAATCAAGAATCTAAAAAAGCTCCTAAAATAATAGCAGAATCCGATCGATCTCCGGGAACAGATAGAGGCGCTGACATCGAATCTGATATATCAAGCAATCAAAATGTTGAAAATGTTGAAGTAAAAAATCAAGAACCTAAAAAAGCTCCTAAAATAATAGCAGAATCCGATCGATCTCCGGGAACAGATAGAGGTTCATAACACACATTCCGCAGATATTAAAGCGGATTTAATGGAGAATAAACAATGCAAAGTGACTCAGCAGATCTGAGTAATCAGAGACTTACCAAGAAGATTCTCCTCAAGCTTTTAATTTCCCTTATTACCTCAAAATTAGTGAACAGACAGACTTCCTGAGATGACGTTTGAGCAATCGTGCTGTAAGTAGCTGTAACCGTCACTGCTCAAGCAGGCAACGGCATTCACTTCCAAACTTCCGACTTCCTACACCCAGTTATGAAAGTGCGATCGCGCCCGTAGCTGCGACCGCACAAAAGTGTTGCGCGACATTACCTACGACAAACCCTTGCTATGAGCAGATCATCGATTTCATAGAGTAAGTGTTTCTTAGTTTTTTCTTTCGCCAAGGCTCTTGCTCTGAATAAATCAGCCCAGCCGGCGCTTTCGCCCTTAAGGCGAAAGCGCCTAAATCTCTCGGTTTTGCCAAAAATATTATTGATACGGCTGGGCTGATTTATTTATTGGATCTCCCCAAAACTGGGTGAAGAAGAGAACGAGGTAGCTCAGGCGTGCGAACCCCACACACGCCACTTGGTTATAAATCAAAATCAAGAGTGAATGTCTCGCCATCTGAAGTTTCTTGAATTTCTTGTGTAGATGGCGTTGGAGTAGACTGTTCTTCTAGGTTTTGCTTTGTAGCACTAGGAGTAACAACAGGTGTATGTGTGATTGCTGGATATATCGGGAATGCACCTTTTTTGAACGCAAAATAGCAATCAATGATAAAGTAAAGCGTTTCTAGGTAACTTTTATCTAATTGTTGTGATTCTGCAAATATGCGTTCACGGTAGCTGTCTTTAATACGAATTTTTTCTGGGGTTGAGTCTTGTTTATCTGCCATTGTTATCTTCTATAAAGTATGCTTAGGTATTCTTTTTGACAATTGCTTTAGCCATTTCTAATAGCCCAAAGGCATTAGCTTCTACCGGATTATCCAGAATTCTGAACCCATTCTTCTCTAATAACTTCTTAAATCCAGGTAACAGACAACCGCCACCAATCGCCCAAATTTCGTCTCCAGCGTGTTTGGCATCAAGTGTGAGATTCACAACTTTCTTCAAGTATTTTTCATACCAATCTTTCAAACAAGCGCTGTAGACATCTTTGATATCAATGTCACGGCTATACCTGGTATGTCCCATTTCTAGACAAAATCGAATCTTTGATGGGTCACCGATTTTACCGCCATTAAGATGTTTCATCTTTTGGGAGATATCTTCTATGAGGACTTCTACACCTGTGGGATAAGGAGTGTGAACTTCACGCTTACCTTGGTTGTACCGAGAATACAGAGTGGTACCATTGCCAAAGTCTAAAACGGTTAATTTTGGGGGAAGTTGTTGCCCAAACAATGCACCCATCCCCTCTGGGACGACTTTGAGTACTTCTATCTTTACTTCGGAAACTTTGCCAGCAAGTATTGGTTGGTATTCTCCATTGAGTACTTGTTTTAATTCGGATGCCAAACCAACATCATGTAGGCTGACGACTAACTTTAAATGCCAAGCCTTACGGTGTGGCAGATGTGCCAATGCACCCAATAATGTAATCAATGCATTATTGACTTTATTTTCATTGCTGTCAGTATTTCGTTCAAAATGATAACCTGTACGAAAAGCAGATTCGCCGACGGTGTAGGCAGTACCATTGAAAACTACTCTTCCGGGAACATCTTCCATATCGACAGAAGAAATATAACTGGGAACGCGAACAACATCAAAGCCATCGACTAAAAGTTTGATGCTACCGTAACCGTTATCAAAGCCGGAGGGAAAAATTTTTTGTAAGGTATGAATGTTGGTCATGGGGGTCAAATGGGGTATAAAGTATGAATGAGTAAAAAATACCCTAAGCATCACCTATATATACCCTATATAGGAGGTAAAATGAGCATAAAAATTCTCAGGTATTTATGGGGTATATATAGCACCTGCTTATACCCCATAAAATTTTTGTAGACTGCTAACAATGTCAAATTTTGTACGCTGCTTTCAAAAAAGCAGTAGAACTCATCCAACTGACTGTTTGATTGAGCAAGGAGCGCATAAATAGCTCATTGAGAGAATTTATTTCAAGAGATGTCAGATTCTGAGCTAGTCGCTCACCATAACTGGGTCGATTTGTATTAGCTCTAAACAAGCGATCAATAAAGCCTGAGGTAATGTGTATTGGTGTTGTGTTCTGCTCAACTGATACTTCGACTGCTAACCCCGCATCTTCAAAAGCTTGCTGCAAATCAAAAGCATCCCAATTCAACATCGGATCTGATTGATTTGAGTAGATAGCTTCTTCAGCCATAACTAAACGCTGATACAATTTTTTATCCAACTTTTCTGGCTCAATTAATCGATAAAGCCTTTGTGCGTGGCGTGGTATCGACTCTGCCAGCAGTATTTTTCCTGAAGGAGGCAGTAATTTAGCTAGAATTTGGGCCGCGCTCGCTTTATCTGGTAGGTCAAACAATACATTGCGACCAATAATGTAGTCAAATATTACTCCTGGCGTTTGTGAAGCTAACACAGCAGGTAGCTCCGTTATTTGTGCAGTTAAAATTACTGGACGCATAAGTTCTGGAAGTGCTGCTGCTTGTTCCATGAGAGCAAGAGCATCATTTTGGGTATGAACACAAGCATAAACTCCACCTTCTGGTACGCGGCGGATTGCTTCCCAGGTGAGTAGGCCACTACCTGCATTTAAATCCAAAACCAAATGATGACGTTGTAATTGGGCTAAGGTGAAAATGCGATCGCGTACTGTAGCTAATTGCGTACCTACTTGCGAAAGAGTACGTTGTATCCATGATTCAGTAGTTCGGTCGATACTGCCACAAGTGAGAATTTCTAGAGGAGCTACACCCATTCCTTCTACTAAAGCAGCTAATTGAGCCTCACGGCGGCTGGCAACTTGAGCATTAATTTTTATCCTCAAATCCCTGCATTGATGGCTGATAAAATACTTGTCCTTGCAAGCTAGCAGGCAAGTATTGCTGCGCCACCCAATGATCTCGGTAAGCGTGAGGGTATAAATAGCCGGCTCCATGCCCAAATCCTTTTTTATCTCGATTAGCATCTTTGAGATGATTGGGGATATCTGCTGACCTTTCCCTCTCAACAGCTGCCAAAGCATCGAAAAAGCCCATAATGCTGTTTGACTTTGGTGCAGTTGCCAAATAAAGTGTTGCTTGCGCTAGGTGATATCGTCCTTCCGGCATACCGACGCGATCAAATGCTTCGGCACAAGCATTGACTACGACAACAGCATTGGGGTCAGCTAGTCCCACATCGAATGGCACTAAGACTCATGTGAAACCTTGTCCGGGCAGGGTGTAGGGGGTAGGGGGTAGGGTGTAGTTTTTAAAACAATTGAATTTTAATTGGCTCAAGGAGTTCAACATCTTCTTAATTTCCCACACCCTACACCCCACACCCCACACCCAAAAGCCATTGATATCAAGGGTTTGTGATTAACTTAGTGCCATTCAGTCCTACATCCTCACTAGCAAGAATCAACATTCTGCGGAAGATAAAGCGTGGATCTTCACCTGCATACACCATTTTCGCTAGCCAGTATAGTGCTGCGTCAGGATCTGAGCCGCGTAAGCTTTTGATAAAGGCGCTAATGGTATCAAAATGAGCATCGCCTTCTTTATCGTATAAAACAGCTCGCTGCTGAATCGATTCTTCGGCAACGGCTAGGGTGATATGAATGACATCATTGGAATTAGCTGATGTTGTCTCTACGGCTGGTAGAGTCGATGCCCGGTATTATCCGGGGCACCTCTCTGTTAAATCTGGGCGTGCGACTTTCGCCGCACCCAGCTTCCGATGTTCTCAGCTTTGCGCTTTGCTCATGTGTTTGTAATCGTGGCAACTCTCATGAATTGCTTCAAGATTATTTTTCTTCCAGTTGGCATGATTTCCGTCGATGTGATGCAGGTGAACCCGTTCCTCATCGATGAACTTTAAGCCGCAGGAAGCACATCTATGGTTTTGCTTCTTAAGGGCTTTAGAGGTTTCGCCGTCGTAGAGTTTGCTATTCCGTTCGCTCCAGTAGGCTGTATCTCCGTCATAGGGGGATTTTGTTCCTTTGACTATGGCGTGTTTGTTTTCGGAGTAGGAAACTGCTGGGAATGCCTTGTCTAGTAATTTCTTGCTAGAGTAGTGGTTTTGCTTGGTTTCCTTGTTGAATACCTTGTAAGCTCTGTGATTTATGAACCAAAGTGAGAACTTTGACCCGTCCATTTTGCAGAACTTATGGTAGTTTCTCCAACCTCTAACTACCGGGGCTAGTTTCTCAGCCTTTGTGGTAGCACCATAATTCGAGTTGTTGACGATGTGTTTTACTTTCTTACGAAATGCTTTGAAGTTATCCGCAGAGGGAGTGCTTCTAAATTTTCCGTTTTTCTGGACTTGAAAGTGCCAGCCGAGGAAATCAAACCCATCTGTCGTGGCGGTGACTTTGGTTTTCTTTTGGCTTACATTCATTCCGCGTTTGCGGAGGAACTCGCTGATTCTTTCAAGTATCTCTTTCGCGTTATCTTCGGGTCGGAGTATAATTACCATGTCATCCGCGTATCGGATTGATGGTTCGACAATATCACTAGCTTGGGTTTTGTCAGTGATTCTGTTTCCTTGTCTCTTGTGATATCTGTGTATACTCTCAATCCCATTGAGCGCGATGTTAGCTAGTAGCGGGCTGACCACTCCCCCTTGTGGGGTTCCTTGTTCAGGAAATTCTGGGTTGACTCCTGATTTTAAACATCGGAATATTCCGAGTTTTAAGCCTTTTGGGGCGATGAGTTCGTCCATTATTGCTGTATGGTTAATCCGGTCGAAGCACTTCTCAATATCGAGTTCAATTACTCGCTTATCTATTCCGTTAGCTTTGGAACTGAGGTTTAAGAAGATGTATTTTTGAGCATCGTGGGCAGAGCGCCCAGTTCTGAACCCGTAGCTCCTGGGGTGGAAAGTGGCTTCATGTGCTGGTTCGAGTGCATATTTTGCGAGGCATTGCCAAGCTCTATCCGCGATGGTTGGTATCTTAAGCATTCTGGTTGTCCCGTCCTTTTTAGGGATAGGGATTTCCCGTAGTCCTTGATGCTTCCAATTTCCACTATTCATTTTCAGTAATTCTTCAAGGTTGAAGCGTTCTTCAGATGAGAGGGATTTCTTACCATCAATACCCGCCGTCTTTTTACCAGCATTTACTGAGATACTTGTCTTATTGCAAGAAATCGAGCCGAGGTAGATTTGAGAATAAGCTTTTGGAGTAACCGCGCTTTCCGCTTGTCTCCAACTTGAACAGCTTTATACACGCGCTTTTGAAGGCGGAAAAGATTTCGGCGGAATTTCTTCCACGGTAAAGCTCTCCAAGATTCACTAGTATGTCTACTGTGTCTAATCATTTTTTCTCTTCTCTGGTTAGTGTATTCTGAACACCTCAGACCAATTACGGTCTGTCCTACCCGAATTGTGGGGATTCCTCCTCTCGTCTGGGCTACTTGGGGTTCGACTGCCCCTAGACCCACAATTCGTTTTTATTCGTTCCCTCGGAGAGATTGATAATTCCGTTAGATGTAGCCAATTCGACTGCTGGATTCCCTGGACTCTTGCCGATACTGGAATCGATGTTCGGCGGGAATGAACTCCAGTGAGGTCAGGGATTTTGCGTTGCGCCCTGTCTTGCATTAAGTCGCTTTTCTAGGCTCTGTTTCATCATAGGAACTCCCTGTTAGCGCCAGTGTCAACCCGCAACGGTCGTCTGATTGCGCCCTGTTCCCAGCTTCACCCTCCAGAAACCGAGTCTGGTCAGTGTGGGCAGGTAAGGAGTCAATTCTGAGTCTGAATGGCAAGACTTGCACTTGCATCTGACCGAGAGTTCAGCCTTTAATGTCAGTAATCTGCTGACGGGCTGGATTAGTTATGTACGGGCTGGATACCGTGATTCACTAATCAACGAATCGCACAATTCCAAAGCATTCAATAGTGAACGAGCGTCACCATTGGCAACATTAACTAGATGAGCTAACGCATCATCATCAATCTGCACTTTCAGCTTGCCATAACCACGTTGAGAATCATTTAGTGTTTGCTCAACAATCCGGTACAAGTTTTCATCATTTAATGGTTTGAGTTGAAAAATCCGCGAACGGCTGACTAACGCTTTATTAACTTCAAAATAAGGATTTTCCGTGGTTGCGCCAATTAAAATGACTGTGCCATTTTCTACCCAAGGTAGCAGTGCATCTTGTTGAGACTTATTGAACCGATGAACTTCATAGACGAACAGGATAGTCCTGCGGTTGTGGAATTTGCGTTGCTCTTGCGCGGTTTCAATAGCGGCGCGAATTTCTTTAACTCCAGAGAGTACGGCATTAATCGCAATGAAATGAGCGCGAGTTGTATTAGCTATGACACGCGCCAAAGTTGTTTTACCAGTGCCTGGTGTCCCATAAAATATTAGCGAAGATAGTTGGTCTAGAGTGATGGCACGTCTTAGCAGCCTTCCAGTGCCGAGGATATGGTTTTGACCAACAAATTCATCAAGAGTCAAGGGACGCATTCGCGCTGCGAGTGGAGCTTCCACTGCTGTGACTTGGGCTAGATGCTGATCAAATAAGTCCATTCAGTGAGAATCTCCACAGTAAAGGTTAACGAAAAATAACACTTTAAACTCTATATATCTTTGAACGGATAGCAGTCACTAGCTTTGGATAAGGGCATCCTTGTTTCAGCTTGGCTTGCATATCTTTTAGTCTTTTTCACCCTCTGTTCTGCATTAATTACAATTTTCCTTGGTGGGGATATAGAATCAGTAGTTCAAAACTTTTCCTTGCTTTACATTTTTGTATTTTGGCTGTAAAGTCGCTTTACAAAAGCGAAGACTTGAACTTCAATTTTCAATAAAAGCAGAGAATTTAGCGCATCATATATTGATATATGATATCCAAACAGTAACCGTCCGAATCTTGAAACAGCATTTAAAGCAAAACCATGCAAATTCGACTAGCTGTGATCAGCAATGCTGGGGGCAGTGGTAAAACTACACTTTCAGTTCATTTAGCTTATGAGCTAGCAAAACGTAAATATAATGTAGCTTTGCTCGACCTAGACCCCCAAGGTTCATTGACATTATTTTGTGGATTGAATCCACCAGAACCAGAACAGACTTTAGCAGAGGTTCTTAAAGATAAATTTGAGGGTGCTTGGCCACTAACTCCATGCTGGAGTCAATACACCAATAAAGTTGCCGTGTGTCAAGGAGGAATGATACTAACCCAGACGGCAGATGAGCTTGTGCTTCACAAACGAGGAGCTTACCTCTTAGCGGACTGTCTAACTGACTACCCATTAGAACAGGACGTAATTATTTTTGATTGCCCAGCCACTCTTGGCCCACTACCTTTAATGGCTCTAGCAGCTTGTACACATATGATTATTCCCGTACAGTTAGAGCCAAAATCAATTCAGGGAGCAGCACATCTATTGGAGTGGTACTACTACCATTGCAAATACTTGCGCTTAAACCCCACTCCTGAAATTTTAGGATTTATCCCTAATCAATATGATGCCCGCAGAAGTACTCATCGACAGATACTCGCAGCATTACCTGAACAGTTGGAACAAATGAAGATTCGAGCATTTTCACCAATTCGAGATAGTGCAGAATTTGTCAATGCTAGTGGTCAAGGGTTACCATTACATATTTATCGTCCTAGCCATCCTGCTAAGGATGATTTTCAGGAAATTACTTCTTATCTTACAAATTTAATTGGAAAGCCCAAGACAAGTAAAAGAACAAAATAATTATGTGTGCTCGTAAAACTCCTAATCTTACGAATTATTTTTCAGGTGCAAAGCAATCTCAGCATTTATCTGCTGCTGAGGAAGAAATACAGCAATTAAAAGCAGAAATTGAGGAACTCCGTTCTAAAAATTCTAGCGATCTAGAATTACAACTTAAAGAGTTGCGGAAACAACTAGAGTCTCACTCAGGGATTCTATCAATTCCTCTCGAACAAATTGAGCCGAATCCGGAACAACCTAGACAAACATTTTTGCCTGAAAGTATTGAATCAATGTCTCGCTCTTTAAGTAGAGACGGACAACTACAACCCATTATTCTAATTCAGAGAGGCAATCATCTATTAATATTCGATGGAGAGCGACGCTGGCGAAGCGCTAAAATTTTAAGTTGGCAAACTATACAAGCAGTAATAATTCCAGAACCAGTTACTTTACATCGCAAAGCATTACTGACTTCTCTTCATCGAGAAGATCTCAATCCTCTAGATAAAGCAGAAGCGATTGTACGGGAAATATCTACAATTACTGGGTTAGATGCTCAAGATATTCCGCGCCTTCTGTCAACAGTAATACGACGTTTGAACGCACAAAAGCGTATAAAGCCCGTTTTGGAACTAGTAACAGCTGATATAAAAGAACAAGAGCAAGAACTAGAGATTTTAGATATAAGTGAGTCAGAGAAGGCAGTATTAAGGGTGTTGTTGGATTTACAACTAAATCCTGCTTCTATCGATGCCAACATTTTTCCCATGCTGTCTTTAGCAGAAGACCTAAAAATTGCAATCCGAAGCGGACTCAAAGGTGTTCATGCAATGGCATTACAAAAACTATCAGCCAAAAATTTAGGATTATCTGAACAAAAAGCCCAGTCCATTAGAGAAAAAACTACACAGAAAGTAATAGTTGAAAAATTATCTGCTATTGCTACAAGAAAATTAGTTACTGAGGTGCTAGCATCTCAATCACAATCATCAGTAATAAATGATACTAGTAGTCAGGATGTAACACAAACGTCTCGTCGTTTGCAAAAACTTTCTTTAGAGTTGCTCAAGAAAACAAATCCTTCTGAATTACTACAGTTTCAAGAAGTATTACGTCAAAAATTAATAGAAATTGAACAAGTACTAAAACAGAACTAATTCGTCTTTGGTCTACCACTAATGCATGATAACCAGAGCTATGCTGTAGTCCTATCGCATATACATATGGCGATGATTATTTGCGCTCTGGTTCATAGATGAGCGCCACAACGTCTGAACTGAAAGACTGTGCTTCCAGAAGCTTCAAAGTCATGGTGGTATCATCTTGAAACAGGCGCTTGCCTTTGCCCACAACTACCGGATAAACAAGCAGCCGATAGATATCCACAAGATCGTACTTTATGAGCGTTTGCACAAGCGTGGCACTGCCGTAGACCAGAATTTCCTGACCGTCCTGGTGCTTGAGTTTGGTGATTTCTTCGACGATATTATCTTTGAAGAGCATTGAATTGTTCCACTCCAGCGTGTTTAGAGTCGTTGACACCACGTATTTGCACACGCTGTTCATGTAATCTGCTCCTTCATCCAAGCTCTCAGGCCAAGCTGCTGCAAATCCTTGATAGGTCACACGTCCCAGAAGCAAAGCATCGCTGGTGTCTTGCTCTTCACCTTTAAACTTCGCGATGTCGTCATCCCAGTAGGGTGCAGTCCATGCAGGTTCTTCTATAACGCCATCTAGTGATATGAATTCAGTAACGACTAATTTCCGCACGATCTTCTCCTTTTGCTGTTCGCTGTCTATACTGCAATCATGGTGCAACAAAAGGACAAAGTCTTGGAAAAAAACGCAAACTATTGAACTGTCCTTTTATGAGCGATTTGCACAGGTGTTTTGCCGATGAAGCGCTTAAGCGAATTAGTTAGATGTGCCTGATCGAAATATCCTAGCTCGAAAGCAGTATCTAAAATAGGTGTACCTTGCTCAAGCAGCAAGACGGCACTACGGGCGCGTTCGATCTGCTGAATCATCTTCTGGGTTAATCCGGTTGCCTCCAAGAAGCGGTACTGTAGGGAACGTATAGACATATCAGGCGTGTATCCCTGTATCGCCGCTTCAACCACCGGATCGCGTACAACTATCCCCTGACGGATCAGTCTGTTGACGAACACGTCAGCGTTTTCAAAGGTCGGAAGTTCCCACGCCAAACCATGCAGCCAGAAGGAATTGCTCGATGCTTCAGGAAGCCTAGCGTCCTGCCTATCTACAAGGGTTTTGACAGGGAGATGGGGCATGAATGTGCCAAGTTTGAAGGTGATGCCAAAGAACTCAGCGTTGGCGGGGAAATCGGCTAGGGATGCTTTGGTTTCTGGGCCTCGCGCGACGATAGTAGTCTTACCATTGAAGGTTGCGATCGCCATTTCCCAGTTGCTGACAGCTGCCGAAGTAAAAGTCCCAGCACGTTCGCTATGGGTGTGCCAGATTATTTCGACAAAAGACGAGTCTGCCGAACTCACGTCAAACATAAATTCCATGCTCTCTCCCGTAGAAATGGCAGAACTATTGAATCAAATTTGGCTATAACTTTACACTTGGTTTTAATTTTAACGTTTAAATTTTCAAGTATAGGATCGTAAATATTATCTTTGTTATCAATGTATAAATAAATACACCGATTTATAAGTCCGGAAATTTTCCTCTCTGCTCCCTTAAAGATGAGTCTTTTGCTGATTACCAGTTCCGTTTCTGAGTTCAAGGTATTATTTTGATGCCGTAATTTTATCTGGGTGTGAACTGCAATGTCTACAATAGCGCCAACTGCTCGATTGATTTTGAAAACTTTACTACCACATCTGGTAGTAGCAGCCGCCTACGCCCGTTCTCTGCAAACAAAAATCGCTATACTTCCTGCCAAAGGACAAGGCGAAAACTTTTTTGCAACAGCATTAACCGATGCGGACTTGGCTATTCAAAATCTCGTGGAAGTAGTACTACTAGCGAATTTTCCAGAAATTCCCTTTTACGGCGAAGAATATGAGAGTTCTCGCAATACTAAATATTTTCATACTACCCAACTGAGTACAGAACATGATTACTTAATCACGCTAGACCCAATTGATGGTACTCGATTTTACATGGATGGGCATTCTAATTACCAGATTATTCTCAGTATTCTCAATCAGGATGACTATGAAGCAGTATTAGCGATTTCTCCTGCCCAAAATATTTATTATTATGCTCTTCGGGGCGAAGGCTCGTTTCAAGGAACATTGGAGATGAACTTAGAAGCCTGTACACCTTTGCGTGTGACATCTTCTGCACCTCATATATTGTTGGGATGGGGAATGAGTTCGTTAGCAACTGCGCTCAAAGAACAATATCAAGTAATTGATATCGCTAATGATTACTCTAGTGACATTCAAATTCCTAATCTCAACGGTATCCTTAGTGGTGAATTAAGTGGAGCAGTTATTTCCTCGGGCAAATTTATTGACGGTGCTGCACTTGCTTTCATTGCCAGAGAAGCTGGTTGTATTGTTACTACTTTAGATGGCTCGAGCTTACCGCCACTACATACTTGTCTTGACTATAGTCTGCCTGGACTGATCGTAGCTGCCTCACCATCGATTTATCAAAATTTGCTAGCAGCAACACAAAGCTTATTTGTTTAAGTATGCTAGTTAAAAATTGTGATTGAGAGAGGCTCTCTATTACAATTGCTTGGGGATTCAAAAGCAATTCTGAAAAAATGCTCCTATCAGGATAGTGCAAGAAATTATGGGTAAAACTAAAAAATCAGAAAATGTTCCCAAAAAAGTGGTTAACTCTTCTCCAAATGTACTAAGTAGGTCGGCGGGAAAAAACCAAACTATGTAAAGATAAGTAAATACTGAGAATGTGTCTACCGAGGTAATTGAGATATGGGCGCTCGCATCAGGGTATTTCTAACTCGTGAGCAAGACAAAACCCTTTTAAACCTAAGAACTGCGGATGTACCACAGAAAGTGAAAGACAGAGCAGAGGTAATCAGGTTAAACGCAAATGGCTGGTACGTAGAAAAAATAGCTGCTCATTTCAATTGGACTCCTCAAACGGTAAGAGAAGTTTTACATAAATGGGAAAAGCTTGGGATACAAGGGCTTTGGGAAAAATCGGGTCGAGGGGGTAAAACGAAGTATAACGAAGAAGACATCATATTTTTGGAAGAATGCCTGAAAAAAGAACCACGTACATACAATAGTCTTCAACTAGCACAAAAATTAGAACGTGATCGCCACATTCAACTGAGTCCTGATAGATTAAGACGGGTACTCAAAAAAAGGGGATAATTTGGAAACGAGCCAGAAAGAGTCATAAAGGAAAACAAGACCCTGTAGTACGGGAAAAAAAGCAGGCAGACTTAGATATGCTGGAATTAGCTGCTGCTGCCGGAGAAATAGACCTAAAGTATCTAGATGAATCAGGGTTTTGTGTATGGAGTGAGCCTAGTTACACCTAAGTAAGTCGGCGTTAAAAAATCAACCTATGTAACGAAGTGTAAAGTCAGCAAAGAGCTTATAAATGAATCGTTCCAGGTTTTTTACAAAACTCAACATACCTTGGTTTTATCGTGCCGACTTACTTATTACAAACGAGGTGAGCAAAAACACTTGGAACAAACCCAGTGTCGTGGTCGTAGATTAAGTATTATTGGATTTTTTCAACCTTTAATCAGCTTTATTTACGGCTTGGTTATTGGAGGTGTTAGTCGTAAATCTTACATCGAGATGATGGAGCTTGAAGCCCTTGATGCCCAAAACAGAGGGCGTACGAGAGTCATAGTGCAGGACAACAGTCCCATACATCGATCTAAACAGGTGCAGCAGTTATGGTCTAAGTGAGAACAAATGGGTTTGTACATCTTTTTTTTACCAAAATATTGCTCCGAAATGAACCCGATTGAATTGGAATGGCAACACCTTAAAAAGGATGAGCTGGTGGGAAAAATGTTTAATGACGAGCTAGAACTTGCCTATGCAGTAATTGATGGTGTTCAAGCTAGAGGAGAAAGAGGCAACTACAGTACACAACGTGTTAAATTTAACTCCAATCGATCTAGTTAATCTTTCGTTACATACTTATAAATTTTCCCGCCGACTTACTTATATGTGCTGGATGTATTTATAATTGATGGCCCCATTACCGAGGAATTTATTGCTGATAATCCAGAGGTGTCTCGAACCATTGAGATTAAAGGCAGCAATACTTTGGAGGAGCTTCATAAAATTATCTTCAAGGCATTCGACCGCGAAGAAGAGCATATGTACGAATTTCAAATTGGCGGAAATGGCCCGCAAGATCCAAATGCCAGAAGGTACGGTTTAAAACAAGCATTTTCCAGTTCCGGTTTGACACCAACGCCTACAGGCGATGTTTCTAGTACTTCAATTGCTGAGGTTGGCTTATCTACTGGAGTTTAGACTAAATGGGAGAGATGAAAGAGAAAAAGGGGATGTCTGATTGAAGACAGTCCCCCTTTCGGCAGAAGCTAAGAGAGAATCACCTACTCTTATCTGCCAATATGAAACGTGCCAGACTCGAAGAATTTCGTCAAGCCGCCTATACGCATCTAGGCAAAGCACATGATGCAACATTTGAACTAACAGATGCGATACTGTTGACCCGTAATGTCTACAGTCTGGCAGATTTATCTTTATCGCCAGTGTTTAGACGTAAATGGCCGAGTATCTATGAAGCGATACAAGATACCAAACCAGACCGTGAGAAATTAATGGAGTTATATATCAAGCAAATACCAACAGAAAAACGCATATTGTTGGCAGGAGACCATACAGCTTGGTCACGCCCAGATGCGGTGACACTCAAAGAACGGACAATAGAACACAGTAGCACAGCGATCGCGGGAAATAAACCGATTACGATTGGGCAGGGATATAGTACTATAGCTTGGATACCAGAGGATTCAGGAAGTTGGGCACTACCGCTGAGGCATGAACGGATTACCAGTTGGGACAATCCGATTGAGAAAGCAGTTGAACAACTCAAAAAGGTATGTGAATCAATGTCTGTTCGACCAATTTCGCTTTGGGACAGTGAATATGGTTGTGCGCCTTTCGTATTAAAGACAGCTAGTATAAAAGCCGATATCTTAGTTAGACTGCGTTCAAATCTGTGTCTATGGGGCGCACCACCTGCTTACTCTGGCAAGGGTCGTCCTCGCAAGCATGGTGCTCAATTTAAACTCAATGAACCCTCAACCTGGGGCGAAGTGGCATCTGTGCTGGAAGTAAATGACCCAAAATTGGGACGAGTTAAAGTCAGTCTGTGGGAAGATTTGCATTTTCGCAAAGCTGCTGCACGCCCAATGATGCTACTGAAGGTGGAACGTCTTGATCTTGATGGCAATTTGAGAGTATTAAGACCCTTGTGGTTGGCTTGGGTTGGGGAACAAATGCCACCATTGGATGAAGTTTGGCGATTGTACTTGCGCCGATTCACGATTGACCATTGGTATCGTTTTCTTAAGCAACGCTTACATTGGACAGTACCAAAATTCAGTACTCCAGAACAATGTGAACATTGGAGTGACTTAATGCCGTTAATCACTTGGGAGTTATGGTTAGCTTGTGATATCGTTGCTGATAATCCTCTTCCTTGGCAGAAGTCAATGGATAAATTGACCCCAGGACGAGTTGCTCAAGCTATGGGTGGAGTTTTCGCCGCGATTGGTACTCCTACCTCTCCACCCAAACCTCGTGGAAAGTCCCTTGGGTGGACACCAGGTAAAGTCCGTAACCGGAAAATACGATATCCAATTGTTAAAAAGACTGCTTCTAAACCACGCAAAGAGGAACAAAAATCTGCTTAATCTCAAATATCTTCATTCTTGAAGGTTGTGTTTTATTAACTCAGCACTGCTGGGTCATTTGTTGCTGTCTAGTCTAAACTCAAAAGCTGAGGCTCCATAATTCATCTGGATAGCACGTCCAAGGCGATCGCCCTGAAGAACTTGCAGATTAAATTGTGGATTCAATGATGCCAAAACTTGCTTAGCGATCGCCACTGTTTCATCTTCGCTACCACCATCTACTACTATTACTTCTTTTACAGATGGGTTCAATAAAGTCAGTTGGCGTAAGGTACGCTCTAAACTAGCTGCTTCATTCAAGGTGGGAATAACAATCGAAACTTGAGACATACATTTCCCAGACTTTTATTTTATTCTTTTTGTTGAATATCTATTGGCTTCAAACCAAATAGAAATCGGCTAATATTTAGGCGTTTAATTAATAGTTTATACAAAGCGATTGTGATGAAAATACTTGCAGTACTAATAATAGAAAACTTTTCTAGTATCCCTAAATTCCACTGAACCACGTAAAAAGCTATTGACACCAAGACTGTCTGATGTAGTAAATAAAATGGATAAGCAGCTTGGGAAGCATATTGCAAGATACCGTTATTAAAGCTTAAGTACTTTTGACCTAATCCAACTAAAGTCATTACCCAACACCAAGAATTGAAACCTCGGAACATTTGATAACAAATATATTGCCAAGAGTAACCGCGCAGGGCAAGAATATCACTAGAAAGTAATCCTAAAAGAACAGACATAGTAATCGCTGATATCAACAGAATTAATTTGAGATTTTGTGCAATTGCTTGCTCAAACTTCACATCAGAATAGAAGATAAATCCATAGGTAAAGTAAGCAAAGTACAATAATAAATTTGCCCAATCATCGTAGAGATTTTGAAAACCAAACCATTTGGGACGTAATGCACCTTCAATTACAGCTAATGGTAGAGCCATTAATAAAATAGCTCCTGGCTGTTTCATAAAATTTGCTATGCGATTGTACCAGGGTTTACTTGTCTGCTTTTTCAAAAATGATAATAATGGCAGAGTCATCAAAGATATTACAAATAAGTAAATCAAAAACCAAAGATGCGCCCATTCAAAATTACCATCAGGGCGAATACCATGAAAAAACTGCGGGTAAAACTGTAGGAATGAGCCGAGATATTCCTGATGGCTGAGAAGTTTGTAATAAACCTGAGGAGGAACTAGTACCAGGATACCAAATATAAACGGAATCAATAATCTTGCAAAGCGATCGCTAACATACTGTATAGGCGAGCGGAACTTCAAAGAAAACCAAGTAGCAGACCCCGCAAGGAAGAAAAATAATGGCATGTGCCACTGATGGACAAAAAAAATCACCCATCCCAGGGCAGAACTTAATGAATCATTTTGAATATAAAAATCGCCTAATTCACCTTGATAAAAAACTGCGGCAGTGTGGTAATAAATTAGTAGCATGACTGCCATGACCCTAAGCCAATCCAGGTAATAGCGTCTTTCATCTTGATTATTTATTTTATCTAAGCAGTCTTTTAAATTCATTAAGTTCTTGCCAGTATTACCAAAATAATTTTTGAAGTGAAAATTTCTGTTGCACAGCAACAACAAGCAGGACTCAATCAATATATCAGGTGGGATATTAACAAAGGTGAAGGTGAAATATTGCGCGAGAAAAAATAACTAAGCATGGTAGCCAGCTTTCAGCAATTTTCCCCAAATGGCATTATAGGGATGTACAAGTTGGGTTGGCTGCCCGTTATCTTTAAACATGGGTCGTTGTTCATTTGCCCACTGGAAGAGACCACCGCTTAAGTTAAAAATCTGGGAAAAACCTTGCCTTTGAAGCTGTTGGGCAACTTTGGCACTACGGTAACCAACTGAGCAATATATGACTATTGGTGTGTCTAGTGAAACTGTCAAGAGTGCTGTGAGGTTGGGTGTAACAGGATCGATATGCACAGATGTTTTGATGTGACTGACTGCATATTCTGCTGGGCTTCGTGCGTCAAGCACAAGTGGCTGTAGTTTTGCACAGTCTATCAACCAAGCAGCAAATTCTGCTGTTGTTATCTGACTAACAGTAGGAAAACTTAGGCTGATAAAGAGTTTGAGCAATCTGCTGTTTCCTAAAGCTTTAAAATAAGTTTGTACTTAATTATAGACATCATCAGTCTATGAGCAAGTTTTCACCTTATCGACCTAGTTACACTTTGGTTAGGATTTATACTTTGACTCAAGCGATGATTTGGGCAATTACCTTTAAAACATAAATTCCATCGGCGGAGCAATTACAAAGTATCAGTGCGATAAATGGATTCAATCAACTCCTCAACTTCTTCTTCGTCTAAGCATTGTTTCACTTGGGTATTGAACCACTTTATCTCTTCGGGTTCTGTGTTTTGGAGTTGGTAAACCAGTAGTGTTCCTGCAACACGGGCAAAAGTCAGGGGTGATGGGGAAAGGTGGCTTAGTAGTTCGGATGCATTCTGGTATATTTGCATGACTGATGTTTCGTCCAAAGGAGACCCCAATTGAGCAGAAAGCTGTTTTAAGCTCTCTTGAATAGACAAATAAAAGTCTGGCTCTTGTTCATGTGACATAGGGTTACTTATAAACGCTGACTAATTAGTGCAACAAGTTGACGATCTAGCCTGACTATTTCGGCTCGAATGTACACCATATTTTCACATTCATTGAGTATCTTCATCGGCTAAAAAGCATAACTGATGAGATTAGCCTTAAATTTTACAGTAACTGAGAAAAGATGTTGAAGAAGAATTCAGAATTCAGAATTAATGGGGGATTCAGACCTGCCAGTAATTGTAGACAGCTAAATCTTCAAGAATTGCAGGGGTATTAGACCCCTGCAATTCATCCGCTACTCGCACAGAATTTATACTGAATTCTGGTTTCTGGCGAATGTATTCTATTTAGATAAAACTGACCCAAGTGATGCATTTGCTCAGATAAAGCATCACTAAAAAAGCGAGCAAGTTAAATTATTATTTTGGGTTCAAATTTTTAGTAATGTTGGCAAAGACGACGTTACAGTCAGTTAGTTGCCGAAACAACGCACAAATCTAGCCAGGAGAAACAACATTGCAATCTTCTAAGCTTGAGTTCAAACCGATCAACCTAGAGCGGGATCAAAATTTATGCGTTCAGTTCAGAGCAGACTCTTTCATTTGCCGCTTTGGTTCAGCCGCTCGGTTCTATAAAAAGGATGGAAGCGGATCTGAGAAATATTTGCAGTGGCTCAGACAGCGAATGACACAAATCCCGAACAGTTGTGTACATGTTTGGAAACAAGAGCAAATTATTGGGCAAATTGAGATGATGCCTTGGAAACACGATTCAAGCGTTGGCTACGTCAATTTGTTTTACCTGACTCCAGAGTTTCGAGGTCAGGGTTTTGGTCAGCAGTTAGATCAACAAGCATCTGATTTTTTCCAGCGTCTGGGTTGTCACTCAGCTCGCTTGAACGTCAGTCCTACGAATCGAGTGGCAATGAGATTTTATCTCAAGCATGGATGGGTTGATTTAGGGCCACGGGAAGATGATTTTGAAGTTCACTATCTTGAAAAGAAATTCTGACTTCTGAGGCCTTGGCGGAGCGTCTCCGGCTCTGCTCCTGGTGCTGAATTATTCATCGAAATGCACTTTTAGAAAGATATTTAATCAATCCTAAGTTAGAGATATATTATCTTTTATGGTAGAAGATTTTTAAATCTTAATTCACTAAAGTAATTAATCATCTCATTAAAGTTTGTTGAAAAATATATCTTTCGATTAGAAGATACTAAAATTTATGCCTTCAGAATCATCATCTAGTGACTTGGCACAAACGCCTAAAAAAATTAATATAGATGGGCAGCGCCCAGTTGATCCCAGTAATATTGAAATTAAGGAAACGCTGAATATAGATGGGCTGCGTCCAATTATTAAGGCGAAAAATTATTCAGAAAAAACAATTGATATAGATGGGCAACGCCCGATTGCTAAGAGTGATTTTCAAGAGCATGAGATGTTAATAGTAGATGGCAAATGTCCAATTGATCCTAATGATTTAGAGGTGGAAGAAATTCTCGAGATAGACGGTCAACGTCCGATTGCTAAGAATAATTTTCAAGTTCAAGATACTCTAGAAATAGATGGTAGCCGTCCAATTTCAGAGAACGCTGTTGAAACGCAAATACCCACTGGCTATATGGATTAATATCATCAAATTCAACGATTTTTTCTTAGCAATCGCTACAGTATTGAGAATTAAGAAGCCAAAACAATTGCTCAAGTTGCAACTAACTTAAATCCCTCATAGGGATTGAAACTAACTACTAGCAATATTGTAAAAGTTGTTTCTTGACAGGCTCTTAGAGAAAACTCTTGTATTTTTTAGTGACAAAAACTTGAACGCGCATCGCCAAAGCTTAGGCGGCGATTGTCACCTCGGTAGTGTCTACTCCTTTAGTGCCATCTACTTTGGCGGCTACATCTTCGAGAGCGTTTAGGATGTCCTGGCTTGACACAGAACCCTTGAGGACAATAGTGTTACCATCTTGACAGATTTGTAGAGTTTCAATTTCATCGATATGTGGTGCTTGCTCGAAAGCCTCAGCCACACGCTTAGCTAAGCCTAGTTGATCGTATTCACCCTCAAGTCCCATATATTCAGGAGGTGGAGGAGGTTGATGCTCTCCAGCCTTCTCGCGTCGAGCTTGATCGTATTCACCAGTCAGCCCAGGACTCATACTCGTCTCCGATTGCCCAGCGTCCCTTGTTTTTAGTAGGCTGCTTGTTTCTTGTTCACAAACTCTTTTTAGCCAACTCATGAGTCTTACCTAGTTACCGTAGTTTATATCTTTCTACTCGCTTGGCTGTTGATTTTTTGGTTTCCAAACCGTAAATTCTTACAGAAATAGGGCAATGAATTAAGCTTCATTTGTGATTAGCGAGTATTTCTTTCAAGATAACTGTCATTACTGTTGATAACTTCTACTAAAAGAAAGGGTTTTATATTAACCTTTGATTCCCANGGATCTAAAACATATGCANAACGCGATCAATACAGCAAAAAGCAGTACCAAGGCAATAATAAGCCAAATAGATGGAAATTTTCATACAAATACATCAATTCAAGGTTGTCTGACCATTTTCAATGAAAAAGCATAAACTTGTTAGCGATATTTCTCCCTCAACTTGCTTAAGGTTTCCGCAGCAGTACGGCGAATCATTTCATCCGCATAGTAGTTGTTGGGAATCGTCGTCGCCCTTTCCAAGGCATCTAGAACGGTTGGAGTAGGGTTATTTAATTGATTTAGGGCATCAATGACATTTAACGGGACACAGTATTCGGTACTGCAAATATGAGTTGCGATCGCATTTACCATTTCATCGTCTCCAAAGCTCAACGCACCACTCGCTGTTAGTACCTCATTCAGCACCCGAAAATCTAATGGTGCTTCAACATAGCGCAAAAAAGCATTGCGGGTGTCACAGCTACGATCGCCCCAAGAACTGAGAATTTGAGGACACAAAGAACAAATCGAAGGTTCTGGATCGTGAAAGAGTGTATATCGAATAACTTCTGCATTCTCATCTGTCCAAGGTTCATCCCACAAATCCAACAGAAAAATATAGCGATCGCTCGGATCGATGGGTAAAGCGTTTACGTTCATCTACAAGCCAAAAATGCGAAGCAATTTTCTATAATTTAGGACATCAGCTCGATGGAGTTGAGCAGTTTAATTCGCCCTCCTCCCCATCCAGTAACCAGTTGATACTGATTGCCATGTATTTCCATTCGTAAGGTTTCAGGTTGTTCCAGTTGGGCAGTTCTGAAGACGGCTAAAGCGTGATCGCGAAACTCAGCATAATCCATACCGTCTGGGTAAAGCGGATCGAAGACCATCCAGTCCAAACTTAAATCAAATTCCTGAATTGGCATATCCCCTACCATCCAAAGAAATTCAGCCTCATCAACGCATCGTCTCAGATGAGGATAAGTGCCCATTAGTTGGGAATAGACGCTTTCAGGTATTTCGCAATTGAGCAATCCGACAGCATCAAGTTCCTGAAGCAATTTTGTGCGACAGGGTTCTACTAAGTTGGGTTGATATAGGTGCCCTTGATTGGCAAAAAACTGCATGTAATCCGCAGCAATTGTTTCTAATTTTCGGAGAACGCTAGGGACGAACCCAGTTACCTCAGCCCAGCCAAACCGTAAATCCCACTCATCTTCGGAAAAAAGCTGTACACATAAAGGAAAGTTTAACTCCCCCGCTTTAATCTGTTGAGTGACTTGAATGATTTTGTTAATGCTACTTTGCGGGATATAGTGACCGCAACCATCCCAACCGGCAAAATTTGGATTTACATACCAGAAAGGTTCAGTGGGTGGATATCCTGTTCGTTGCTGATATCGCTCGATTTCTTGCTGGAATTCTGATTCTGCGGTCGCCACATCATATTCAAAAATTGACCTAAGCCGGAAATAAATAGCTCCATTACCGAATTCCTGCCCACTTACAAACGCCTGATGTAATTGATTATGGATGCTCTCAACTCGCGTTGAACCGGACTCAAAGACAAAATCCTCACCTGGTTCTGCCAAGGGTAATAAAAATTCGATGATGTTTTGGTAATATCCTTCAGATGTAAAGCGCAGTTCGTTATCTTTTGCCAAGACGACGAGGGGGTAATCATCAATTAACAATCGCAGATAGATTTTCCAGCCTGGGTATTCCATCAGTTCGCTCTTTCTATCACGAGTTACCGCTGGTTTCTTTGTCGTTTTCTAAAGGGGTAATTGCTTGTTGACCCTGCCACTTTCTCTGCCACATTTTCTCCACTTCTCCTCCTGGGAATCTATCCCTTCCCCGCTCACCATCAAACATGGCTGTTACATCAACGCTCACAAACTCAATTCGCCTTGCTGGCGAGTAATCCCGCAGGTATATTTCGTTACTAATGCGGTAAAGCAAATCATCTAACCAGGCTTCATCTTGAAAGACAGAGCGATTTACCATACCAGAAACGACCCACGCGCGATCGCCAACCTCTCGAAACCAAAGAAATCCCAAGTCCGGAAATGGCGCAAATGCATCGGATACAGATCCCTTTGGCTGAGTGAGGGGATCGGTTAATCGACAGACCCAATCAGAATCTGCACCATAGCAGGCTATTTCAATTTCAGAATTATCATCCAAAAATTCTACCGCAATTTTTCTCATCATCCATTTCACCGTCTCAATTTTAGTAAAAAATAATATTGTTCTAGGCAATATTTGAGATATTCAGCACCGGGCAATGAAGGATCGGTGCTGAGGTCTTCCAGTTCCTCTAGCAACCCCAGCGCACCCCAATCTACCAAAATATCCCAATTCATCGGCAAACTGTCGCAAGATGCCCTGGTCACTAACTCCAAGTAGGTTGGTGCATATTGATTTTGAGGCGTTGTTTCACGCATAAATGGATTGCGAAGGACATTTAGTGGAACTGCTGTCATCAGCTTAATCTGCTTGTTATCCCAATCGGTAATTAGACGGTATTTTTGTCCTTGTAACTCAGCAAGTAATGTCCGAGGCTGATTTAGTTTTGCGGCTCTGACTATTTCCAGACAGCAATAGCGAATTTCATCATCAATCAACCCAAACAAACTAAACATCATCCAATCCAAGCTCACATCGCTTTCCTGGATTGAAATCTCCGGATTGGTATACCACAAGCATTCAGCAGCATGAACACATTGACTCAGATGAGGATAATTTTGAGAAATCCGCTCAAAAATCAGTCTATCGATCTCACAATTGAGTAAATGAAGGGCATCTAATCCTTTTAACAATTCATCACGCGACCAAATCACCACCATTGGTTGATAGTATCTTGCTTGATATGTAAAGTAATGAATGTAATCCTTAGCGATATTTTCCAGTTTCTGTAACACGCATCGCCGATCAATTGTCCAGTCAGGGTATTCTATTTCTTCCATTATTCTGTTACTACTCCCCTATGAACTGGCTCAAATAATACGCCTCATATTTCAAACTTCAATTTAACTATAAGTTCACTTCTAATATTTACGAGAATATACTGAGTTCAATTCAGAATCAACAAAGTCACTATATTTTTTATACTGGATTGCATATTACTTATGGAGTGAACCGTTCACAGGGCTGGCTATGAAAAAACGCTCAGTTTGGCAGTCGGGGATTGTCCGCTACATCATTTGCGTTAGCTTAGGACTGTGGTTAATACGATTATTGCACTTTGTTTGGTTAGATTGGCTGACATGGTTTTTCTTACCATTGCTTTGGATCTCAGGTGCGATCGCAGTATTGATTGGATTAATTTGGGCGATTTACTTTTGGGTGCTTGCCATCCAGAAAGCCTCATTTCTAAATCAACGGTGGCGACATTCTTTTCCACTGTTACTACAGTTATTAGGATTGGTAATTGGGATTATCGTCCCGTTTGAACAGTTTTGGCTAACGGCGAATTTTTATCAAAATTTGGCAAGTCGGCAACAAGTAATTGCGTTGGTACAGTCAAATCAAATTCGTGGAGGTATGAACAATATTGCTGCTTTACCGCCAGCTTACCATCACACTTCAATAAGCAAAGAAATTCAAACACAAAGGGGACAGGATGGATTATACATTTTGTTCTTTACAGCTAGGGTCTTTGGGGGGGCACAGGGATTTGTATATAGTGAACAGGCTAAAATTCCCCATCAAAATTTATTTTTAGGATATCGATTAAGGGTAAAACATGCAATCAATTCCTATTGGTATTATGTCACGATTGGAGATTAAGCTCATACAATTTAAATGCCAGGGATAGTAGTTGAAGGCTAATGAGAATTGTTAATTATGGAAAATGATGAAATTGAA
Source organism: Calothrix brevissima NIES-22 (assembly GCF_002367995.1). GTDB lineage: Bacteria > Cyanobacteriota > Cyanobacteriia > Cyanobacteriales > Nostocaceae > Aulosira > Aulosira brevissima. The sequence continues at coordinate 157,235 of NZ_AP018209.1, read as the reverse complement.
GACTGCGATATTTGCGAGTGTCATTTTATTTGGAACTCAGCTTGGTATGGAACCAAGCAAAGCTATCCCTGCGTCAGATGCCGCGCCACAGACTCAACTTTCTCCAACCGTGATATTAGGATTTGCTGGGGTTTTGCAACCGGACTGTGTTCGACAGGTTGAAGCAGGTGAATATCGCTGTGCGAAGCGTTGGGCAGAAGTAACCCATTTGCTCAAATCATTGGTTTATCAAGATGTTGAATCGCAACTTATTCCACCCCTTCAACATCAACTGGCGATCGCAGATCAATCCTGGCATCAGTTTCAAACACAACACTGCCAACAGTTAACTCAACGCTTACGCAATACGCCAGATTTTCCAATTGCAACATCTATCTGTTTAGCGCGATTAAATAACGATCGCATTCTAGAATTGCAGAGAGAAGGCGAGGTTATAACTCTAGACATCTCCAAAATAGTAACGTTCTGTGGTAATAGAACATTAAAGAGATTTTTAGACGCAGAAACATGAGCGAGATCCTAAATTATATTGAAGGGAACAAAAAAGAAACACAGCGCTTAATTGGTCTGGAGTATGAGCAGTTACAACAGTTAATCCAAAATGCGGAACGATTACATCACGAAAAACAAGCGGTCTTAGAATCAAAAAAAGTGAGAATTATTTCTGGTGGTGGAGGTCGTAAACCAAAACTATCTATAGCTGAACAAATAATTTTAACTTTAGTTTATCTCCGACACATGACAACCTTTCAACTTCTGGGTATCCAGTTTGCAGTAAGTGAATCTACAGCTAATGATACGTTTAATTATTGGTTGCCTACTTTACGAGAACTACTACCATCTAGTTTACTTGAGCAAGTAAAAAAAAACGCTGCTGATCATGAAATAGTAAAAGAAGTTTTGACAGAATATGAATTAATAGTAGATAGCTATGAACAAGTTAGAGAAAGGCCTGGAGACAAGGATGAACAAGAAAAATATTTTTCAGGTAAGAAAAGTAATCATACATTCAAAAGCCAAATGATTATCATGCCAGATGGTAGAGATATCGTTGATGTTGTAGCAGGAGAACCTGGACCAATAAGCGATATAACTTTGTTTCGAGCAAATCGAGATAACTTTGACCCAAAACAAAGTTTTAAGGGAGATTTAGGTTATTTAGGAGAAGATTTAATTGATACTCCAATTAAGAAACCAAAAAATAAAGAGTTAACAACAGACCAGAAAAAATCAAACAAGGAGTTTTCCTCTAAACGAATATTTGTCGAACATCGAATCCGTTCGGTAAAAATATTTCGAGTTGTTCAAGACAGATTTAGGTTAAATCCAAAAAAGTATGCTGAGGTGATTATGACAATTTGTGGATTAGTCAGACTACGAATTAGAGCGCTAATATTACCATTAGAAATATCTGCTATGTCATGAGGTTAAAATTAACGCATATAACTAGATGTTTTTGCCTAATTATCAACAGTAAATATCTCAAAGCCTTATTTTTTCGTACAGACTACCTAATTTAGGATGGTTGCATTTATGGACTATAGCCTAGCTACATAAAGGCTTTGAACGTTTTCGGAGATGTCTTCTCCAATCTCACGATCCTCGATTTGAATCCTTACTCGATCGACTCAAATTGAGAAATTCATCGGTGCAACGCCACTGGAAGCAATATCAAACTCAGCATTGCCAGATCGCAATAGATATATTCTCCCTGAACACCCTGAGATTGGCTCAATGTTATCAGCGTCTCAGAGAGGCTCGTCTTCGTCAACTTGAAGAACTTTTGGCAGCACCTGCTCGTGGTTTGGCTCTCTCCAGTGGTTCTGTACGACCTGGAATTCCAGAGCTAAATTGTGTGGATGAGACACAGATCGGGTTAAATCGATGCGCGGTCTATTGGTCGAAAACAACTCAGCTTTTGCAATCAAGCATTTATGGCGATTGGGCAACAAGACTATCGAAGCAGTATCAGCAAACATTTATGATCGCACAGAAATACTGGCAAGAGTATCGTGAAGCCCATTGTACTGAGTTGGTTGCACCTTTTCAGGAAGGTTCAATTTCACCCATGCTCTATCATCGCTGTTTAGCTCGGCTAAATAACGATCGCATTGCGGATCTAAAGGGGATAGCTGTATATGATTCAGAAGACGAGCCGCAGCAAGCCCCAGTTACATCTGGACAAGATACCACTCAAGCTCTTTGGGAGCGTTATCAAACTCAGTACTGCAAGTTTGAGTCACAGTTTTTTGGTAGCCAAACCAGAAGTAAGCAATGCCTAAATCGTTTAAATCTGGGGCGTTTGCGTCATCTCAAAGCAATGATGAACACTCGATAAAGAGGAAAATAATAGTAGTTTATGACTTCAAACGATTGGCAGTGAGGAAAACGATCGCAATCCCCAGGGTATAAGCAACCAAATCTCGCCAGTCGAAAGTAGATCCAATTGTTAAATGAGCTAGCTGGGAGTTTCGCCAGCCTAAAATATCAATGAGATTAAGAAACTGAAGCAACTCAATCAAGTAGGCAAAGATGAGAGTTCCAATAGCAACCTTCCGTAGTGGAACTGCAATAAAAGCATGAACAAAGTAAGCAATCACCATGACAATTAAAACGTCGCCCAGTAACGGTCTAATCCAATCATCTCGGAAGAAGAGTGCAATTATCACAACTATTGCAAATAGAATCGCAAACAGGGTGAAAGAGGTAGGATTAAATCTCAACCACTTGAGATTACGGAATTGTTTAGGCACGATTGATTTCCTGGGTTTAATTCGCCAGGATTGTAACATTGTTCTTTAAAATTGGACTAGATTGATAAATCCAATTAGTGAATTAGTTTGGCAAAGTGTGCTGAGTGGCGACATACAGTTAGCAAAAGATGCCATTCAAGCTATCACTGATAAGCATGGAATTGCTCCTGCAATTTTCATAAATGTAAAAACTGACAACTTTCCTAAAGAGATCGAGCGATTGCAATATTTCGATCGCGTCCTTGGTTTAGAGTTGACTTTGACTCAAGCTGATGAAATCCCTGATTTTGTGGATGCTGTACCAAATTTAGAGTATGTAACACTAACCTGTCCAAATGTCAAACAAGTTCATTTTTCGTTTCATAAATTAAAGCATCTTGAAACTTTGCATATCTCTCAACCTAAATCATTAGAAGATTTTGACCTTGATTTGAGTCGATTTCCTGCTTTAGCTGAATTCTGGTGTGATGGTAGCAATTGGCAAAAAATGCCCCAAGGACTACATATGCTTAGGCAGATTAGCTGCTGGAATCATCCACAAATGCAGATGGAGTGGGGACAAATTCCCTTTGCCAAAGCTGAAGACATTCGCCTAGACTATATGGCTTTACGTTCTCTACCTGATAATCCTGGCTTCTTTCCGAAGTTAAAGGAACTGAGTATTGAAGGCAATCCGATCGCTGAACTACCTGAGACAATTTGCAACTGGGGAGAGCTTTCAGGAATAGAAATTGATGTGAGCAAGACTCAAATTGAGAGCTTACCCCACAGCTTACTTACAACTGAGCGAAGTTTGACAATCAATCTGCAAGGCACCCCGTTTGAACGACTGCTTTCTGAAGCTTTAGCGACTGATGCAAGCGAATGCTCACAGTCACAGTTAAAGGCAAAACAAGTGTATCATCAGCTACGCGATCGCATGGAACTAATAGTCAATTTGACTCGATCGTAATTAGTGACAGTTGCGATTCCCTTTGATAACAGCAGTTTTAGGGATTGCGTTACATTTAACCCCTGGAGAACCAAATCCACTATATTGATCGAAGTTTCCTTGAACCTGCAAATCTGGGGGAAGTTTGGCAATGTTAGTTTTGTACAAAAAAAGGTTTCCTTCAACTACCATTGCATTGGGCAGTTCTTCAATGTACGTACCGCTAATAGTTAGGTTGCCTTTGACGGTTAGTTGATTGGGAAGTCTTTTGAGATTGCCTTCTAGGGTAACGTTACGATTGATGATACAGCGTTCTCCTTCCTCGAGCGCGCCAAATTTCTTCAGGCTTCCACAAGGTGCGGGGGGAGTCGGTTGCAGCAGATAAATTCCAACCACCACCAAAGGAAATATGAAAAGCAGCAATCGCCATCTTAGTTTTGGGAACATTTGAGCTAATAAATCCTAATTTAGGTTAACTTAATATCTTGCACATTTACGTATACATACAGCAAAATCGAAAATCTGGGCGATATAGCTACAGTATTTTTGTTTGCTTTTAACGATAAATTAATACTTTTAGCTTTATGCTGAGTATTTAATCTCACCATTTTTTGAGTGGAAGATGTGAGGAGTATGTCACTGGAAAATCCAAGTCCTTTAGCGATCGCACTCACCCTTTGGAATATTGGCATTGTTTCCGAGCAGAACCTAATCGCTTGGGCTGATGCTCAGATTCTGGCGATTGAAAAGCCTGCTGATGATTTACTGGAAATTGCTACTAAAGGTGCTAAAGTATTCATCAAACAAGGGTTGATTGAAACGCTTCCAATTGCGCTTGGCTACTCAGAGGAATTTTTTATTCGAGCTTATTTGTTGGATATCGAATGCGATGGCTCAACAAAATCCTTCATCGCTTGGGTTGCTCACAACTGCTGTGGGAGTACGGAAATACCTGAAGCTGTACTAGGGTATCATCTAGAACATTTATACTGTGATCGTGAGGATGTTGATGCGGCGATCGCACTGGTACGGGTTGAACTTCCAAAAATCATGCCTCGTTGTGAATCCTTTGCTACTATGTTTTTGGAGCAAGTCTCTGGGTTAGAGCTATGCATTTAACCGCCCATCAAACTGCAATGATTGAAGTTGCTAGGGAGATTCGTTTGGCGTTAGATCGCTTGAAATACCTCGATCCAGATGGAATGTGTTTGACAATAGACTTAAATCCACCGCTTGAATCCGTGGCGATTCTAAAAGCATTGGAAATTCAGCTACCAAAAGCCTATGCTGCTTTTTTGCTAGAGGTGGGAAATGGAGGGTGTTGGGATTGTGCCGAGCGCGACTGCTTGATGACATTTGATGAAATCATACAGCATAATTCTAACCAGTTATGGCACCAGTCACCGCCTGATTTTGTTCGCCAATTTCTGGCAACAGGAAAACAATCTGATGCAGTCGAGTTACCCTATCTCCTGAAAATTAACGCCCTTCCTGGACTATTACGAATTGGGTTGTATCCTCCAGAACAAGAGACTTACGGGTTATTTCTGACGCAAGAAGGACATGAAGTGAAAATTCAAATCTGCTTACAACCGTTGTTGACCTATGTTGTGATGGAACGCTATACGCCGAAGCAATGGTTACAAATGCATCTCAATTTTTTAAATAAAGAGATTTACGAAATCGAAAAATCGATCTCAATTTTGAATTCTCAGCAAAGTCCGTATCTTCTTTTCCAAGGATATTTAATGGGTTTATCCGAGGCTAGGTTGAAGCAGTTTATTGAAAATTGTCCCGCAATTCCTTTAGAAAGAAAACGAAATTTGCTAGATGAGATATGGTAGACATAGTAAAACCATTATAGTACTTTCTGTATGATATATCTAACAATTATTATTAGAAACAATTTGATTATATGAACCGCAAACAATTATACTGGGCAAAGGACTATACTTATGAAGCTAGACAAAAAGATATTGGTTGGCTAAATAAAATAATTGAGTCACTACATGAGCAACCAGAATTAGGAAAATATAAAGACGATGAAGACTCAGAAGAGCTATTTACCCAGGAAACTATCACAGTTGCTCAACGTTTAATGAAATTAGTTATCCAAGAGGAGCCGAATAAACAGGATATTCGTGAGTTATATATATTGCTGAAAATTTATAAACATATTCGTAACTCCGCTTGGCACGATATTTGTAAATATGTGGAAAAGTGGCATTGGGTAGTAAATATTTGGGAAACATTTCAGAATGTAATTGAATTAGATATTTGGCATGGTTGTGAGTATCAACGTTATTCAATTAAAGAACCATTAATTGCTGAGGGTAAATTTACCATAGGTAGCTCTTATATCGGTCAGCCCGCTCATATTGTATTCAAATTAGAACAGAATTTAGAGAACAATCAGATTAAAATTATTTGGCAAATTCCAAATGAGACAGATATTATTGACGAATATATTTCAGAGTCGATCGAAGGAATTATCGATGGGCTGATTAAATATTCTCATCTAGAAAATAAAGCTTTTTCATCCCTAAAAATTACTGTCTTTAATGGCAGTTATCACGAATCTATCTGTAGGGGGTTTGATTATCGTATGGCTGCTCGTATCGCTTGGAGGAATGCTTTAAAAACTGCTGAATTCATACCTCTTTAATGGTTAAGGTTGGAGAAATTCAAGCATTTAATCATTATTACAGCATTTTTCACCTATTTGAACCAGTTGCTGGATGAGAGATAAGCATGGAAAAACCTTTGTTCTAATTGATGGATATACACTAGCGATCGCGCAAAGCGATTCAGGTGTTTTATTCTCTGGTTGCCACAGTCGCAAAGCTATAACCCGATATGACAATTCGCTCCTAATTCAGTTTTTGGCACGTCATGCCCATCATGATACATTTTGGCAGTGCTTTCAGGCGCGTGAAATGTATGAGAATGAGGATAATCGCTTCTTTGTCAGGAATTGCCAGCAGTTGATTCGCTATCCCAGTTGGAAACTACCGCAAGTTTATCAAAATTGGGCAGTTTGGGAACTGATAGATCAGCTGTTTCAAATTCATGGCGAGTCTTACAATGAACCGATTTGTTTATGGCATCCAGGGAGTTACTATCCGATGTACGGTATTCCCTATGGAACTGCATTGAAGGTGATACAGGTTGCGCGGAATTGGAGCAATCTGCAAGAAATCGAGGGAATTGAACTGCTCAATGAAACCCAGTGGAATTTACGCTTTGCGTCTGCTGCGAGTCCTACTCACTCTTTACTAATCCTGCAGATTTTGTCTGAGATTGAGGAAGCCGCTAGTATATATCTACTATTTTTTGAAGAAAAAGCACGCTTATATACACCCAACCAGGTTGCAGCAATTCGATATGAACTGCTGCATCAGATGGTGATCGCCAACCTACTCAACCGTGAAATCTCACCAGAAATTCTTGCTTGTCTAGTTGCTTATCCAAATCTGCAACGCTGCGTCATTCAAGCTGAAAAACTATGGCGTTATTTAGATGGTGCTTCTGTGAGCCAAGAAAAAAATAGTTTGTGTTTAGATTGGATGTTTTTTGATCCACCACTACCTCAACCTGACTTTCATCAGCTTTGCTTACAGCATTTTCAAAAAGCAAAATTGCAATACCCCTATACGATTCCCTTTGAAGCCGATGGGAAGCAATATCGGCTGGTGACAGGAAGTGTACATCACAATGCGATCGGCTTGTTGACGGTTTTAGAAATTACGATGCCGATAAATGCGAATGCCTTATTTACCAACGTGAATGAGCCGACGTACCTAGAGTTAGTTGTCTGGGCTGCGCTGGAATCCTGCTTACCTCCCATCGAAGATTGGGAAATGTCTGTTGATTGGAGAGGAAGAGAAGATGAGTTGGTAACTTTAGGAACAGATCCTTCCTTACCAAAAGCTGAGTTTTTCTTGAACTGTTTAGCATCTCACCTGGCAAGACTCTGGCAAAATGGGGAGCGAACGGTGTTGAAAAAAGGATTGCTCCCTTTGCAAAGTTATTTCCCAAAGGAAACCTACTTTCTCTACTGTCGAGGTCAGATGCTACTATCCGGGGAACTGCGATTTCACTATGGGGAATGGTTTGATGGGGGCTTTCTCCGGCTTTTTCGGGCAGAACAAGGGGAGTCATGATTAATAATTAGAGATGTTTCTGGAATAATCAGAATATACGTTGCTGAATGGAAATATGATTCCGCCGGATTTTGGATAGAGCCTCCAGGCTTTCAGAAAATATTTCATAGCTGGATTTAGCAAAGCCGAAAAATTAATGGCGATGGCTAGGAGGGCAAGGTGTATGGATTGCAAAGCACTAATTTACGACGCGGTAAGGAAACAGGCGATCGCACCAATATACCCTCATTCTTTGGTGAAGTGGGATATTTCCCAACAACCCCGGATAATTGGACAAATCGAGTTACCCTATGATTTTGAATCAGTACCAAGTATTGTTTTGTTACCGGATGGGGAAAGGTTTGCTGTGGCTCCTTCTGAGGTTACGCCAGAATTTGGGATTGAGATTCGTCGCTGGGATGATTTTTCCGTTTTGCAACGAGTTGACTTACCCCATGCACCCTATGAGGAGAATTCCCAGGAGGATGAGTATTATGGACATGGTAAATGTACTCATATTTCCTGGTTGGGATTAACACCTTGCCAGGGCTATTTATTGGTTGGTGAGGGTTGGGGAGATATTTATCTAGTTAATTTAGAAAGCGGTGAGCAGATTCGTTGGTTGCGTCGTTGGCGAGATTATAATGCTGCTTTTGCCATCGATCCACAAATGCAGTTTCTCATTGTTAATTCTGTAGACATGGATGAGTCCCATCAATTTTACAGAATTGACAGTATGCTTGAGGATAAATTGACCTATTTGGGGGAATATTCAGGTGGTGTGCGTTGTCATCGTGGCGGCTTGAGTTTTAGCCCAGATGGTCAGCGTCTGGCTTATACTGCATATCGATATCAAGGTGTTGATTTGTTAAGTTTTCGGCTTGAACGCTCGATATTAAGCACTTTATCCCCGCAAACGCAGGAACCACTCCATGAAATATGGAAAAAATGGGAAAAATCGTCACAATATCGGGCGAAAATGTGGGGTCAATTCTTTCGGTTGTACCATGACCATGATGGATTAAATCCTTGGCAAAGTGATATCGTTTGGCTGGATAACAACAGCTTATTATGTGGTGTAGGGCAAATTCTGGCAGTGCTGTCAGCTCAGACAGGGGAAATAATAAAAACCTATGACGTGGATGCAGTGGTTAATACTTTGGTGTTTGACTACACATCTTTCCAAGCTATTGTTGCCACCAAGCAAGGGATAAAAGTTGTTGCGATCGCCTAATCAATATAGCGGGAAAACCCATGATAAAAAGATACAAGATCGTGAAGACATAACTGGCGGTGATTGAGATGCGTGTTTTCGAGGTGAGTGGATGTGGGAAGTTGAATATCTGAATGCAGAGTTACTCGATCTCAAACTTTGGGGTGAAGGTTGTAGCCTGTATCAGATTCGCTCCTTCGGTGATGATGAGATTTGCTTGATTCAAACGGACGATAGCTGGCAAGTTGTTTATACCGAGCGTGGTGCGGTTCAACAGCTGCTGTTTGAATTTACGGATGAGGCGGAAGCTTGTAAGTTTATGTATCGGGAGATTAAGAGAATCAAGCATCCCCATCTTGTGGGACTATTTCCGACTGATGCTGAGGCAGAGCAATTCTGTCAGGTGTTGACTCAGTTACAAATTCAGTTCTCTCACGACGCGAAAGGAAGGGTGAGGGTGTACGATCGAGACATTTTTACAGTGGAGCGTCATTTCGGTTGCCAATTACCTCTGCGAAAATGGTTAAGCGTTCCTGAACGAATTCACGTCACCCTCGCTCGATTGCGAAAATTCGATCCATACAATCGCTATGCCCAAATCACGACTAATCCGCCAATTGGTTCTGAAACAAAGTTGAGCGCGTTAGAAGCACAACATGGAATTAAACTACCTGACGTTTACAGAACGTTTTTGCTAGAAGTCTGCAATGGTGGCAATTGGGAACGGCTAGGACATTACTGGTCGGCTGAGGACGTTATGGCGAACAATTCTGCTGAACTATGGAATCAGCCTTTACCTGAGTTCCTCGCACAGTTGAAAGCGGCAAAGTTGGGGGATTGGCTCAAAAATCCAGGAAATCGGCAATATCCAGGGTTGTTACGAATTGTCGATTGGGATAATCCTGTGCGCGATTTGTTTCTCACCCAGGAAGGATACGAGGTTGAAATTCAGGGGGATTGGATTCGTTTTTGTGAGTTTTCCCCAGAACAATGGCTCAAGGATTTTCTAGATGATATTCAATATGGGTTATCTACAATTGAAGGATTACTGGCTTTTCTTCGCTCTGGGGAATTAATTCGAGATTATCCATACTTTCATTCGGTGAATTTTGCCAGACTCCTTGCAGAAACCATCGGACTTAATATCGATCCTGAACTCACAAATGAGCAAGTGAGGATGAGCGATGAAATAGATTATAAAATCAACCAATGGCGAATTGAGAATATGGGTAAGATGCGGTACAACTTTAGGTTTAATGCGGAACAAGCTGAGATGCGAACACAACGAATTTTAGAAAGGTTGGAGTACATATATAATATACTGTATCCCTAAATTACACATCATTTGGAGAAAAATTCTTACTTTACCTAATCATCTGCCAAATATTCTTTCACAGATTCAATAATAGGATTCATATTATCATTATTTGCTTCCAATTTAGAAATAAGTAAAACCCTATCTTTTATACCCAACTGATAAATAATCAAAGCTAAATAGTATTCCCAGTCTAATTGTCTGCGCTGGGCAATTCCATTATATAAATCTCTCTCTGGTGGATTATATGCAATCTCAAGTAAGATATCTAAGGTGTGTATTACTTCCTGTTCTTCAATCCAAGCAGAGATATATTCTTCTTCCTTGTCAATCTCTTGATTTTGCTTTTCCCACTCATATCTATTCCTTTGAAATTCACTGCCAAAACCTGCAAAAATTTCTGGACTAACAGGTGCTGCTAATTCCGCTAAAAATTCTAGAATTTGTTCCTTGCTTAGTTTTATCATTTGAGAAAATATCAATCTTTAAAATTACATTAATTATCCAAAATCATATTCATAGAATGTCGTATCTGTTGTTTGAAATACCTGGATTATACGTTCTATCCTCTCGCTCATAAAAGCTAAATCTTCTTGTTCTAAAGTATAAGAATGTAAACAAATCAATTCCTCTACAATTTTAGGAACATCTTTTACTGATACGACATTTAAAGACCCATCATGAAAATGGCTAATAAATTGTAACCCAAGACACTTACAAGCAGGCAACCAAAATTGATAAAATATTTCGCTAGTTGCAACAGGAATCACCTCATAATTCCCGGTATTAATTTGGAGAATTCCCATTTCTATTGTCATCTCATTATCTCGTAATATTTCAGACTCAAATCTATTGAAAATTATATAATTACTGGGTTGGTTGCCAAATATATTTACCAGTGCGATCGATATATCCAAATTTTTCTCCAACTTGCACTTCTGCTAACCCATTAGAGAAAGAATAAGCACTATCAAACTGTGGTGCGATCGCTAATTTTCCAGTGCGATCGATATATCCCCATTTACCTCCAATTTGTACATCTGCTAATCCCTCGGAGAAATAACCAATCTTATCAAACTGTGGTGCGATCACTCGTTTTCCTGTACGGTCAATATATCCCGATTTTCCGCCAACTATTACTTGCGCTAACCCATTCTCAAAAAGCCAAGTCATATCAAACTGGGGTTTAATGACTAATTTACCAGTGCGGTCAATATATCCCCATTTACCTCCAATTTGAACTGCTGCTAAATCTTCATAAAATGACCAAGCTGCATCAAATTGAGGTTTGATGATTAATTTACCTTTTGGATTAATAAATCCCCATTTTTTACCAACTTGTACTACTGCTAACCCCTTAGAAAATGACCAAGCAGTATCAAACTGAGGTTTAATTACCAATTTACCTTTGTTATCAACGAATCCCCATTTTTTACCAATTTGAACTGCTGCTAACCCCTCAAAGAATGACCAAGCACTGTCAAATTGAGGTTTGATGGCTAATTTATCCTTATTATCAACGAATCCCCATTTTTTACCGATAGCAACCAAAGCAAAACCATTGACCAAATATTCAAGATTATCAAACTGTGGTTTAACCACAAACTTACCATTACTGTCTATGATTCCCCACTTTTTATCAACTTCGACTTTAGCAAACCCATTCAAGAAGCGATCGCCATCATCAAACTGTGGCTTGATGACCAATTTACCTGTGTGGTCAATATACCCCCATTTCCCACCGACTTGGACTTGAGCTAATCCCTCATAAAACGACGAAGCATAATCAAACTGGGGTTTAACTACTAATTTCCCAGTGCGATCAATATATCCATATTTACCGTTGATTTTTACATCCCATAATTGGGGTAATGAATTCTCTTTTGCAGACTTAACTGTGATAGAAGATATTGATTGATAAGTATCACTAGATATAGATGGAGTTGAAAACAATGTTATCCCAGTTATTGCTACTAGCAAAATCAAGGTATGGTGAATATGAGATTTCATATTTGTGACTGAATAAGTAGTAATGTCACTTATCCATAACTCAAAACTAGCTTAATTGTCATCCCTAAAAATCATCGGATACACGAAACCAATACCAATCACCGTACAAGTAAAATACTTGGTACTTAGCAGCACCAAATGGACTTCCTTCACTGTTCGGTTGATGGACAAAACCATAGGATATGGTATCAGGACTTAGACCATCACCACCCCAGAAGACACGAAAATATAGACCACCACGGGAGTCCATAGCGTATTCATCAACTTCATATAAACCGAGTTTGCGGTTTAATGTGATATTTCCTTTTGCAGAAATAGGAAGTTGTACCCGAACTTGTTCAAACGCCGATTGCGATATCATAAATGCTAAACGACGGGGAATGTAGAACTTGAGCAGGACATAACAAACTAAAACTATACCTGCAATGATAGTAACTTCTCTCCAGGGTACAAAAGTTTGCCTCCTAAGTCTAATACTTTTCAAATTCCGTCTTCCTAAAGTTCTCAATCCCCAGAAGAGAATTGCCAATACTGCAAATGGTACACAAACAATTGACACCAGCATAACTGGAAAAAAGAAACTATTTAATGCACCAGGGTAAATACTGATAATTAGAATTGCGACACCAATCAATAAGGTTATACATATTGCTATTTTGCTAAGTATTTTTATCTGAAGATTATCCATAGTTAATTGAAAATTTTCATTCTAGCAAGCGTTGCATTATTGCGATAATTTTCCTGAGTTGTGATGCGATTACTTTGGTTTGGGTTCCCAGTTAAAATCATGAGGACAATCGCATTCTTGAGCTTGGTTGCAGTTAATTACCATCATGCTAAAGCAAAAATTTAGGAGAGTCCCGTTGTCAAATTTTACTTGTAAATTGCCTGGACTACGAAAACCAGCACCACTATAACCAATAATTTGATAGTTAGAACTTAAGTTTGATACATTAAAGAAATATGGTTTAGGGCTGAAGCTGGAATCACCCTTTAAATCATTTAAACAAAAGGCTTTTGTGATATATCTTTGTGCTATAATTTCTGCTTCTTTTGCAGATGGATCACCAATTGCACTGATAAAATTATCGGAGATTTTGGTGATTTTATTAGCTTGAGTACAGTCAACTATATAGGTTATTGGAAAAGCAATACGTAATAAATGATATGTCAAACCTAGTGATAGAATTATAATAATTGAGATTTGAATAAGTTTTTTCATTGATTAAGAGGGATAGTGCTTTCCTAACTTTGTGTTGCTGATAGATAAAGTTTGTTCATGAAGTGCTACAGATGATGGTAAGCAAGCTGAATTGTGTATATCCTTCCAAAGAAGACTCTAACAACATCTGGGGTGTATAGGCAACATTCCAACGTACCAATTTATAACGCTTTTGATCAACAGTTAAAGTAATTGCTTCTTGCTGATTCGGATCGTAAATTAAAGTTTTACAGTTCATTTTGGAAGAAATTCGCCAGTTTTTAAGTTAATTTTAATCGCAGATGCTGTTGGATTTCGGTTTGCTTCCAAGGGAATCGTTACCCACTCACCAACGCGATCTGGTGACCCAAAAAGACAATCACAATTAAACTTTGTAATTACAAAAGGAGTAAAACCAAGTCTAAATTTTAATTCACCGTGGTATGTGTCACATCCTGTAGAAGTATCTGGTGGAGAACATGTATAATTGTATAAATATACTGTTGTAGGATAGTCTTTAGATGCCACAGTTTCAATGTTTGGAGCATCAAATCCAGACGATATCAAAACGATAAATGAGACCAACAAAAATAGCACACTCGATAATAATAAATATAGAAAAATAAAAGTTCGCTTTTTTCTAAATGGTAAATATTGAGGATTTTTAAATAATAAAAAACCAAAAATAAAACTTAGTAGCAATATAGTTATAGAGAATAGAAATTTAGCACCCTCCAAAGTTGGAATAGTTGGTAAAAATATAATTCCGATACCCAGAAATGGGGTAGTCAGAAAAACCAGAAGTTTGAAATTTCGATGATACATTTTCTTACATTTACTACAATTATTGGCATAACAGCCACCGCCCTTGCGTCCACTGTAAACTGTGGTTAGGTGCTAACTGCCATATTTTTTCGACTTAATCACCATGAAAACTAAGCCAGAAGCAAAAATTTGATAAGGAATGAGCAAAACCGCCCCAATGATAGCTTTCAAAGTCCACCCAATACCCATTATCGATCGATAAAGTTTTATTGCTTCATCTCTGAATTGTGGAGCAATATTTCTGAGTCGGTCTTCGTCTGACCAGCCATTAAAATCAAAACCCAGATAATCAAGCCGCATCTCGGCATATAAATCTGGTAAATATGCCAACAAAGTAACTAGAAGTACGCACGTCATCAAAGATAGAAAACTGCTTAATAGCAAACTAGTCACATAACCCTTCCGCCTTAACAGAAAGGGTATTGCAAATGGCGTTATTACCATCATTACCAAAATAGAAAAATAAATTGCCGAAGATATATACTGCATTTTTACCTAACTATTTATTACACAGGCGAAAATCACATCATTAATTTTACCCACCAATACAAAATAACCACCTCGAAACAAGGCTTAGGGTTAACCAGTAATATTTTTAACTCAATACACATCCTCAGTTCCACTGGAGTAATAAAACGGCAAGTTTTTCCGAATCACTAACTCTACTAGCATTACACCCAGTGGTTCATATTCGTAGTAATATCTAACTTGACTATTGGTTCCAGGAAGTGGTGGTTGAGCGCAGGCTGCACCAGGAGAACCGCAAGTTACCTTCACAGGTATAAGTAAAATTCCTACTCCTAATACAAGTATCAATTGTTTCATTGCGACTGTTTACTCATATTGCTTTTAATGTGTTCAAAATTACTATACATATTCCGCTCGCATAGTTTTATTGGATAATGTTTAAGTCGCTCGCCTATAAAAATTGGTTATTTTCAGATGGTAGTAGACAGAGCAGTAGTTTCAGTGGTGCAGGGGAGATAACGGTGGTGTGGAGATACATTTTCTTAGCTCTTAAACATCTCCTGTCTACTGGTTTATCAAACCTTAGTATCTACAATTATGTGCGACTTTGATAAAGGTTTCATTTTATGCATTTGCAAGGACAAAGAAAAACCCATTGTGCATAACAAAAATTCGAGGCGATACAAACAGGAGCAAGCAACGACTCCCAAGGTGTATCGATGGTATTTATCTACATTTAAAAGATATAAAAGCGACGACGAGCCACTGATGGAAGGGCTATACGAGCTTCCTGCGGCGGATATAGGCAAGGGACTAACAGACGATTGGGTTTTGCTCAATCTCAATGACAGAAATTGCTTTGATGTTGACTATACACCCCAAGAGGGCGATAACCTTGTCATCCAAGATGCTCATAAGGAATGGATTTATCTATCTTTTATTTTCCAAAATGGAGGCTGGGCAAGAGGACATTACAATCCATTTGATATTATCCAAACTTTGAGTATGAACGGAGAAGTAAAACAAATAGGTTCCTATTGACATCGACGCACATATAGCAATCCTAAATAATTCATGAGAAAACACCACATTCATGCAGCTTAGGGAAGTCAAAAATTTGGCAGTTAAGCGACAACTCAAATAAAACCTTGACAACAGAGAAGGAATGATAGAAAAAATAAAACTCTTAAATCAGTCTTTTTCCTGATAACCAAATATCTTCTACATGGTTCTGTTGAAGTGCATTTGGAGCAAATCTTTCTAGTTGATTTATTAAGTAAATATTAACTTATAGTGGTAGTTATAGTTTAACTCAAGGCTAGCAGATAAAAATGTATAAATATACTTGGACTATTCTCTGTTTAATGATAATAAATTATATAGTTGACTTGGATATTCAAAAAGTACAAGCATCTAGTCTTATTGTTAGACAAAATAAATTAACCAGTCAAAGTTCAAAATCTCAACTTGTGACAAGTCCACTATTTCGTATTGTCAAAAATGGCAATTATGGTTTTATTGACAAAACTGGGAAGATAGTTATCGAGCCGCAGTTTGATTTAGCTTGGAGCTTTATCGACGAGCGAGCGCAGATTAAAATTAATGATAAATATGGGTATATCGAACCAACTGGGAAACTGATTATACCTCCACAATTTCGTTTAGCTTTTGCGTTCTCTAATAGACTTGCCTTAGTTGTAGTTGAAGATAAATATGGCTACATTAATACCAATGGGAAATTAGTAATTCCACCTCAATTTGAGGAAGCTTTAGCTTTTAAGAATGGGTTAGCAGCAGTGAAGATAGATGAGAAGTGGGGTTATATAGACTTGAGCGGTAAGTTAGTCATTCAGCCGCAGTATGAACAAGCGCTACATTTTAACGAAGGATTAGCAGCAGTAAAAATTAATAATAAATGGGGCTATATAAATTCTCTAGGACATATAGTTATACAACCCAATCTGGAAGAAACTTTAGGATTTTCACAAGGATTGGCAGTAGTAAAAATTGGAGATAAATGTGGTTACATTAATAAATATGGTCAAATTGTTATTTCACCAAAATTTGATGAAGCTTGGGAATTTACTGGAAATTTAGCAGTAGTAAAAAGCGGTAAAAAATGGGGTTATATTAATCCTCGTGGAGAGAGGATTATTGCTCCTAAATTTGATAGGGTAACCTCATTTGCTGAAGGATTAGCTGCTGTCAAACTTGATAATAAGTATGGCTATATTGATACTCAAGGTAAGATAGTAATTCAGCCACAATTTGACTTAGCTTTGAGTTTTACAAATGAACTGGCTTTAGTATATCTTGATGGCAAGGCTGGCTATATTAATAAAACCGGAGAGTTTATTTGGACTCCCAGCAATTAATCAAAGCATAAAACTTCTTTGTTTTATTACCTCACAACAAAGTATTTTTGTCAGTCAAGCTAGTGCAGATTCATCAGAATCACCAAACAAACCTTTGTAAGCTTCAGCAGCTTCATTGCCAAAACCACCAGCTTGGGTATGGCGAACCAATGATTGAATGATAGGTACAGCAATACTCATACCAAATAAGGCATTGAAACCTGCAATTACCACTGGTGCTGACAAGATAACTGTAAACTCTGGAAAGAGAGCCAACACAGCCACCAACAAGAGAAAAACAATTGGTGTAGCAATACCTGCTGCTTTTGCCGTTTCTAAAATTAAAGTTTTATATTCTTCAACAGTGATGTCGCCTCGGTAAAGATCCAAAGAATATGAAATCGCTGTCACTATTACCTGGGTGAGAATAGCGGTTCCCGTTGCAGTAATGCCAAGTCTAGCAATTGTAAGAGAATTGCTGACGATAGAATCTACTGCATTGTAAACCCGGATATAGAACTGCTCCCCAACAGTCATAACTTCCGCGCCGCGACGGAGATTATCAACACCTACTTCCCAAAGAATATTGTCAGATCCATTTGAGCCACCCTGCGAGCGTGGAATGATATGACTACCATGTTTATCGCTGAGAAATTCACGAATAGTCCGTTCGTTAGCTCCCAGCTTTGATGTACCAGGGATTTTCTCAAAAAGCTTCATGACATCGGAGTCCGATCGCGGAGAGTCACCAACTCTTAAACCAGCACGATACCTCAACCTATTGGCAATCTTGGGCATTTCTGCTGCTAATTCCGTAGCTGTCGAAGGCAAGTTTTGCAGAGCATCAGCTATGACTATACTTGAAGTGGTAACGCTAATAGCAGCTGCTTCAAATGCTTTACTAACATTTTGTACAGTTTGAAGACCTTGCTGTGCTGCTGTAGTTGATAATCCTTGCAAATCAGCGACTGCATTAATGCTTGAAGTGGTAATCTCTACAGTAGTGTTCTTAATTCCATCAACCACTTCATCTAGACTGTTAGTTGCATTAGTTGCCACTTCCTGAACTTTCTCTTTAACTGTAAATGCTAACTTTTGTGCTTGGTTGATGAAATCCATATTGTAGTAAACTGTCGAAAATAGTATTGAGTGTTTAGTCCAGCTTGTATGTTGATCCTAAAAAACCACAAGAGCATTAATCACGAAATTCTTGCCAAGATTTTTCCAGAAATTGTAAACAATTGATAAATTTTGGTTTTTACCAGCCAAAAATTAAAATATGAGTCGATTTTATCAGTTTCTGTAGCTATGTACCCATAGTTGTATCATTAGTCACAACAAGCATTTCCTTCAAGGTAGATAGGCGATCGCAACAAGTAGATAATATCTGGGTATTGAGATTGTTGATCTCATAGGAGCGCAAGTATCAGCGCCCCCACCTCTATCTGCCAAAATTAGACTGAAAATCAAATGCAATTTTTCAGCAGCAGAGACTGGTGCAAAATTGCATAAGGTCGATTTCCTCAGAAGTACTAAAAAATGAAGGAGCAAAATCACTGTTAAATCAGGTACTCAGTATGGAATCTCAAAAAATCGTTGGACTTGCGTTGAGGAGCATCGGCAATGTGACAATTAACAATGACCAATAAATACAAATACTTATGAGCGAGGCTTCAAGATATTGGCAATTGGTAAGGATTGATGCGGGAGGGAACCGGAGAATTCAACAGATACCTGCTGCGAAGTCGTTTTACGCACAAGTATTTGAGCATTTGATACCAGATGCAGACATCCAGCGTCAATTGCTAGATTTATATCGCCATAGTTCTGGCGAGACTGCTTTACTAGCACAACGTTGTCTGCGGTGTTTTCTATCTTGGATTCTCGAACAAGGATGTCTGCAATTAGAAAATAAATTTGGTCAAAACCATAATTTTACGGCTAGCGATTTGTTCCCTTATGTCCTAGATGATGATGGTAAATTATCAACAGCAAGTTCTTATAAATGCTTCTCGCAAAAAATTCTCCAGAGTTTTGATCCGCAACAAAGTAGTCTGACTACTTGGGCGATGATGAAATTAAAGCAACACCCTGAATTGCATAAATTTTTGTTAGAATGTGGTGTTTATTTAATTAGTAATTGGGCAATTTTAAATGATACTCAACCTAAACAGTTAGAGCGCATTTTCAAAGAATTTCATATTTTTAGCCAGGGTGGTTTTAGCGACGCAGCAATTAAAGAAGCGCAATCTATTTTAGAAAGCTATCATAATGTCTACCGCTTGCAAAGGCTGCAACAACGGAGAAAAGGTCTGAGGAGTAAATGTATTGCACCTGATACTCAACAATTACAAGCTATCGCCCAAGATATTCAAAAGCATACAGGTCAAATTTTTGAAATTGAGGTTTTGAGTCAGAAACTACAAAAGCTAGCTGCTCAATTGCGTGAGTACCGAATTTATGTTCGGGGTGGTTCTGTACAGATAAGTTCTCTAGACGCTGTGTATGGAAGCAAGTATAATTCTTTGATAGAAGAAATCCCGGCTCCTGAAACTAATAATATTGTAGAAGAAAACGACGAACAAGCAGAATTTTTGCAGTTTTATCGCCAGCAATTTCAGCTTGGCTTGCAACAAGCTTTAGCCCAAGTTACAGAATCACGAGTTAGATATTTACAACGCAAAAAAGGCGATAAAGTCAAGATGTTTTTAACTGCTTTGGAACTATCTCAATGTCAAAAACTAGCCATGAAAGAAATTGCTGAATTTCTGGGATTGAGAGCGCAAGATTCGGTAACCAAGTTATTAAAGTTAAAAGACTTGCGGACTGATGTCCAACAGGAAATGTTGGTAATTTTAAAGGACTCTCTCAAAGAAAAGGCTAAAGTATATGTTGATATCCAAGCTTTGAAAAACCTGGACGAGCGATTGACAAGCTTTCTGTTTGAGGAAATTAGTCAGATGCTGGAAAATTCCGAGATTCAATCAAGAACAATGAAAGCTCACCTAAAAGCTGATATTTTCGCCGAACGGTTATGTGAATATCTCCAAACTAGAAAAACAAATTAAACCAAATTTATGACCAGTTTATTAAGTACTATTTCTCCCATGTCTTACCTTGATTTTGATGCTTTACCAACTTCAGCAGTTATTCTCTCACCTGATGAGATTGACCAAGCTGCAATCCTCAGTAATCAAATTCTTAATGAATCTAAGCAATGGCAAGCTTATCTTCATTATTTAGCTTTATCAGCTTTTGAGCAATGGCTACAAGAAAGAGCAGAATCTTTAACTATTAATCGCGAGCAATGTACAATTCTACAACCAGTTTTAGCAAATTTTATTAGTGGCGTTGCTAATTTACAAGTAGGAGAATTTAAAATCTGTTTAATTGCTACTGGTAGCTTGAGCGATGAAATGGTGAGTATTCCCAGAGTAGTTGTAGATTTACCAGAGTTTATTCCCCACTTTTATGTTTTAGTGGAGGTATTGGAAGAACAAGAAGCTGCGAATGTTTATGCTTTTTTAAGCTATGAAGAATTACAAGATAATTTACAAGGAAATTCTTTCCAGTCAGATTGGAATTATCAACTGTCAATATCTTGTTTTGATAGTAGTCCAGACCGTCTGTTATTATATCTCCGATGTTTGGAATCATCAGCAATATCTTTACCTGTAATTCCATCCAATCGGACTGCGATTTTAGCAAATACACAAAATCAGTTGGTGGAATTATTACCTCAGTTACAATCACCAAAACGAGAACTATCTGAAGTTTTAACTTGGGAACAAGCTGCTGTTGTTTTAACTAGTCCAGAATTGATCAATTGGGTTTACACATTACAAACACAAGCAGCTACAAAGAATTTAGAGATGGGTAGTACCAACCCAGAATCAACAGCTACTTTTACGTCTCTACAGGATGTAATTAAATTAATTACCCAACCTGCTTTAAATGCTGGACGTTGGTTGTGGGATGAGTTGGATGATTTAGCAGCTTCACTTTCTTGGGTGCTGTTACCCAGTTTTGCAGATGCTTCCCAAATGCGTCCAATACGTAGTCCAGAGGAAGAATTTGAGGTAATAGCCACTCAATTACGACAGAGGGGTTTAGAAATTCCCGTACAAGCGCGGGGTGCGTATCAAGATTTACTTTTAGCTGGGATACCTTTGCGGTTGTATGCTGTGACTTGGCATTTATTATCGGAATCTCAGGAACCAGAGTGGAGTTTGTTACTAATTTTGGGCGCACCTGCTTTAAGTAGTTTACCGTCTGAGATTAAACTTAGGGTCAGCGACCAAACAGGTATTTTGGATGAACCGGGATTAAATGCAGAAAGTGAAGATTCTTATATATTTACCCGTGTGGTTGGAAATTGGGATGAGAAGTTTTTGGTGAGTGTGAGTTTGATGGATGGCGTTGAGGTAACTTTACCACCCTTTGCGTTTAATTTGGGGAGGTAGACTCCTAACTTTGATCTTAAATTGGGTCATCTCTACCAATCCCCAATTCCTTCAGTTTGATTTTCACATCCTCCCACTGCATACCACAATAGTAATATTGTTTATCCAATATATTTGCGATGTAGTAACCCTGCTTTCCACCATTGATGCCAAAAAGTGCGATCGCAACTTTTTTCATCGAAGTCCCAAAAGCTGCAAATATATCTTCTTGGGAAAGCAAAGGTGCGTTAAACAGGTTTAAAAATGGTTCACCTTCCTTAAAAGCCCAACCGTTACCGCGACGCTGAATTATTCTGTAGTAAACTGGACGTACAATTGTATCACTGATATTTAACATATTTAATAACAAGTGTAAAATGATTAAGGAAGATAGCCCCCAGGTTAGATCAGGGGCTATCATTTTAACTAACTAGTTGTCGTCATTTTGTGACCGTTGATGTGGTTCATCAGCCACATCATCTAGGTCACTCTTAACGACTTCCGAGTCTACGAGGTACGTTTCTCCAGATACTTTATCTTCCTTCTCCCAGAATTGAGAAAGAGTACGGATAAAGATTTTCACTGGATTCCAAAAACCTCGATGACCGTTACCGTTTTGATTCAATCAATCACCTCCTTAAATTCGGTAAATGGGGACAATTCTGTCCCCAAATTTATTTTAAATTGCCTGTATACCATTTTTTGTAAATATATTTAACCATTTTTATCAGTTATAGATGATTTATTGCTGAGGATTAAGATAATTTCTCCATTGGCGATCGCATCTAGCAATTGTCCGGTAGAGCCTTCGTCATCGTAGATATAGCCTAGATTTTGGGCGATTTCTTTTAATTTATCTCCTGTACCTTGGGCGACTCTTGCGTGGATATTTGTGCGATCGAGTTTCTTTCTTCCTGCCATAAGTGTCAACCATAAAAGCATAAAAGTGGTTTACATTTATAGAATAGCAAAAGGTATTCATGTTGTGATACACAGAAGAAGAGAAACTTTTTTGACTTGTCTTCACAATATCTTTAAATAGCTAGCGATATCCAGTATTTATACGGTCTACCACATCAAGGTATCGTAATGATGCTGAGGTCATTTTTAAATTTTGGCATAACCTGGTTTGTCCTCAGAAATATAAGAGATTGAGCAAACAATCTTCTGTAGCCATTTAAGAGGAATAACCAATGTCTAAGAGTTTGAAGAGTTTCGCCCTAGTTAGTTTAGTGTTTTCACTGACTTGTGGTGTTGGGTTAGCGGCGAATGATGTGATGGTTAAGCATACTTTGGCGCAAACTGCAACAAGTTCGGATGGGAAAGCAGAAGGCGATAAGTTGTTTGAGGAAGGTGTACAGCAGTTTCGGCGTGGGGAATATCCCAAAGCATTGCAGACTTATCAACGGGTATTGGAGATTCGGCGGAAATTGGGGGATAAAGCGGGAATTGGGCAAACCCTCAATAATATAGGACAGGTTTACAATGGTTTACAGCAAAACGACAAAGCATTAGAAATCTTACAACAAGCTTTAACAATTCGCAGGGAAATTAAAGACCGTACTGGAGAAGGAGAAACTTTAGATATTCTGGGTGCAGTTTATCTCAGTTTGCAACAAGACGAAAAATCGCTCGAAACTTTACAACAAGCCTTAGCAATTCGTCGTGAGGTCAAAGATAAAAATGGGGAAGCTGCAACTATTAGTAAAATAGGATTTACTTATGTTTTCTTGAAAAAGCAAGAACAGGGTTTGAAACTTTTACAGGAAGCACTGACGCTACACCAAGAGCTAAAAGACAAGTTTCAAGAAGGTTTTACTTTATTTAGAATAGGGAACGTTTATTGGAATGCAGATGATTATCCTCGTGCTTTGGAATGGTACAAGAAGTCACTGATAACAAATCGAGAGGTAGGAAACCGTGCTTTTGAGGGTAGAAGTTTGCAGCAGATAGGATTGATGCATTTTAATCAACAGGAATATGACCAAGCAATTAAGTTTTATCAACAAGCTTTACCTTTAATTCGAGAAGCAGGAATTAGCCTAGCACAGGAAAGTATTATAGCGTCAATAGGAGATGCTTTTAATAATCTCAAGCAATATGATGAGGCAATAAAATTTTATCGACAGGCACTAACTATAACGCAAGAATCAAAAAATAAACCACAAGAAGCTAGCCTACTTGTAAAATTAGCAAATACCTACTTTACGCTCAATCAATATGAAAAGGCAATTGATAATTATCAACAAGCATTATCGATTGCACGAGAAATACCCAATAATAAATCACAAACAGCCGCCGTTCTATATTTATTAGGGGACACTTATTTTGAGATAAAACAATATCAGCAGTCGTTGAGCTTTTACCAACAAGCGCTACCTATTGCGAAAGAAATTACCAATAAATCACTAGAAGCACAGATTCTCGACAGAATTGGTGATAGTTACTTAAATTTGCAGCAGTATGACCAAGCTATAGCAGTTTACCAGAAAGCTTTACCAGTTGCCCAAGAAGCAAAAAATCAGGGACTCACAGCAAATATACTCATTGGTATTGGGTCAGTTTATAACTTCCAAGATAAGAAAGAAAAATCCATAGAATACTATCAACAAGCATTAAAGATACAAAGAGAAATCAAAGATAAGCCCGCTATTTTAAAAAGTCTATTATTAGTATCTTCACACTATGGTTCAAAAGCTGTTAATTTCTACACCAGAGGCTTAATTGTTCAAGCTAAAGCAGAATTGCCTCGTCGCATTGAGTTTGTAGAGGAAGCCTTAAACCTTGCTAAAGAACTCAAGCAAGAAGCCTCAGAAGCCACATGTTTATATGCATTAGGTCAAAGCTACTTAATTTTAGGAGATAATCAGAAGGCGCTAGAATTCTCACAGCAAGCTGTCAAGATTGCGCGAGATATAAAAGACAGGGATATAGAAAATAGTGCCCTTAATAACCTTGCTCAATTTTATATGTCTCAGGGTAATACCCTCAAAAAAATTGAAGTTGGAGAACGACAAGTTGCAATTAAAAGAGAACAAAAGGACTTATTAGGTTTAGCTTATGCACTAGTTACTCTTGCTTCTGATTATGCAATTGCAGGTAAACATCAACAACAACTTGAAACCAATCAGGAAGCTTTAGCAGTAACACAGAAAATTCAAATTAGTCAACTACCTTCATATCAACAAGAGAATGCCCAAGAAGTGCAACTCTTTGCTATAGATGGATTAAGTAGTAGTTACGAAAGTATGGGACAACTTGATAAAGCATTAGAGTTTGCTAATCAACAGCTAAAAACAGCCCAAAGCTTCGGCAAACCAAAGTTTGAAGCAGCAGCACTACTTAACTTAGCTTCTTTATATACGAATTCTTTTAGAGATAACCTCAAAAGCATTGATGCTGCACAAAAAGCTTTAAAGATTGCACGACAAATTCAAGAACCACAAATAGAATCACTGGCACTACAACAATTAGGTGCTAATTATAATGAGCTTGGCGATTTTAGTAATGCCCTAGAAGTCGCAGAGCAATTATTAAATATTGCCAAACGCTTAGAAAACCCTCGCTTAGAGCGTGATGCTTTAGTAATTTTTAGAAATGTTTATCATGCTCAGGGTGAATTTCAAAAAGCTTTAGTTATGGCACAAAAAGCTGTAGCTATCGCACAGCAAAAAAACCTTGGTGGAAATGAAATCACAGTTTTAGCTGCATTAAGTGAAAGTTACTTATCCGTGGGAGATACATCTAAAGCTGTAGAAGCAGCCCAACAAATATTAACTCTAGCTAAACAACAAAACAATCCCAATTATGAAATACTTGGTTTAATGTATATGGGCAAGTCCCATAAACTGCGCGGAGAATATCAACAGGGTGTTACTGCTCTAGAAAAAGCTTTGGAAATAACACCTAACAGTAAGTTTTTTGCAGGAGAAATAGCGGCAGTTGGTGAACTCGCTACTCTCTATGAAGCATTAGGAGAATATCAAAAACTTATTGCATTAGCAGAGCCGCGTTTACCACAAGTAAAGCAACTGAAAAACCGTCCTGTTGAAGCGGGTATACTGATTGTTTTAGGCTACTCTTACAGCAGTATTGGTGAATATCAAAAAGGTACAGGGCTTGTTGAACAAGGTTTAGCAATTGCACGGGAACTTAAAAATCCTGCTCTTGAATCAATAGGACTAGCAAAATTAGGCAGTATTTATAACTCTCGCAATGAGTATCAAAAAGCCTTGGAATTAACACAACAAAGCTTAAAAATTGCTCAAGAAATTAAAAGTCCACCTTTAATACTAGAGCCTCAAGCAACTCTAGGCGATATTTATCATAACTTAGGAGACTATACAAAAAGCCAGAATTATTATCAACAAGTATTGACAATAGCTCAACAACTCAAAAATAGACGAATTGAAGGTACTGCCTTATTAATTCTCAGTCAAATTAATTTTAAGCAGAATGAATCGCAAAAATCTGTAGATTTAGCTCAAAATGCATTAAAAATATTCCAGGAAATTAAAGAACCTCGATTAGAAGCATTTGCTAATTCAATGTTGAGTATTGCTTATACTGATTTGGAAAATGATCAAAAAGCTATGGAGTCAGCAAAAACAAGTTTAGCGTTTGCTAGACAAGTAAAAAATACAGTTTGGGAAAAAAATGCATTAGCTTTAATCGGGTATATACATCGCAACTTTGGTAGAAAGGAACAAGCAATAGTTGCCTATGAGCAAGCATTAGCAATTAAAACAGATAATCAAGTAAAAGGTGCAGACGCAGGTATTTATGCTGGATTAGCAAGGGTTTATCAGGATTTAAATCAACCTAATATTGCTATTGCAAATTATAAGAAATCTGTGAATAGGCTTGAAGAAATTCGTGGTAGTATTGAAGGCTTACCCAAAGAATTACAAAACTCTTTCTTAAATTCAACTATTGATTTCGCTCAAATGAAGGTATCAGATATATATGCTCAACTCGCAGGGTTATTAAATTCTCAAGGCGCATATAAAGAAGCATTTCAAATCCGGTTACTCATAGAAGAACAAGAAATTCGAGAAGCTAGGGGTTCAAGAGGTAGCACAGAAGGTAATTTAAATATCCCTCTCACTCCCACAGAAGCAAAGATTCCTGAACAAGGTAAAATCACACTTGCTTTAGCAACTCAGATAAGTGAATGCGAAAGAACTAATTGCAGTCAACTCACTGAGCTTAATAATAAGCTTACTGCTTCAATTCAAGAATTTAGAAAAGAATTAGAAAAAATTGATCAAGAAATTCGAGATAATCGTGCTAAGGATAAACAATCTTTTAATCCTGATGGACTAGGACAAGCCCTAGCTATTGTCGAAGCCCAAGCAAAGGAAACACGAGCAAACACTGTGATGATTTATCCTTTGGTATTAGAAAATGAATTATGGCTACAAGTCTATGGACAAAAGGGGCTAGTCAAAACAGAGAAAGTCCAAGTATCGAGGAAGGAATTAAGAAATACAGTCAAAAAATTTCGTGAGTTAATGGGAAAATGTGAACCAGAAGGTTATTACTGTAGTGTAAAAGATATTGCAGAAATACAGCCAATTAGCCAAAAACTCTACAGATGGCTAATTAAACCATTAGAGGTGGAATTAGAGGAGAATCAGGTAAAAAATCTGATTTTTGCCCTCCACAGGGAAATTCGCTATATTCCCATGAGCGCACTTCATGATGGAAAACAATACCTAATCGAAAAATACACAATTCATAATGTCACTACAGAAACGATTGAAGAGCAAGATAAGCTACCTACGAATATTCAAAATACTCCCATTTTAGCAATGGGATTATCGGAATCTGCTCGCGATCCAAATCATTCTAATAAGATTTTCCCTGGTTTATTAAATGTACCCAGGGAATTAGACGCTATTGTTCGTGAAAATAACAACGATAAGCAAGGAATTTATCCAGGAAAAGAGTATTTAAATAAAATATTCAATTTTGAAACATTGCGAGATAATTTGAACAAATACAAAATTCTTCACCTTGCTACTCACGGTGTATTTGACTCAACAACCCCAGAACAATCTTATATCTTAATGGGGACTGGTACACCATTAACATTGAGTATGATTTCCGGCTTGACAGGATTAAAGGATATTCATTTAGTTGTTTTATCAGCTTGTCAAACAGCGCTTGCTACTTCTACAAATCAAGATGAACCTCAAGACGGTGTAGAAATTAACACACTTGCTTACGAGTTTATGAATCGAGGTGCTAAATCGGTAATGGCTTCTCTGTGGAAAGTTGATGATCCTAGTACATCTCAACTAATGCAGTTATTTTATAAAAATCTTGCTACTGGCAAAATGACGAAATCTGAAGCATTACGTCAAGCACAACTTAGCATAATAAAAGGTAATAACTCTACCAACACAAATATTGATAAACGTGGTGCTTATTTAGAACCAGGTGAATTACCTAGAAACGAGCAGCGCAAAAGTAGTTATTCTCACCCCTACTACTGGGCACCATTTATTTTAATTGGTAACGGTTTATAAACAACATCAGAGATGCAATTAATCGCATCTCTCCTCACTAATAAATAACGCACTACCAATCAGCAACTACAAATGAGCAACTTTTATCTCAAAGTTCAACACATCGAAAAACTTTGTTTATTTCAACTCACTTGGGGAAAAGGACAGCAGCTAAATGTGACAATTCCCTATCCCCAAAACCTCACCATACTTTATCAAGATTGGCAACGTTCTTATCTAAATTATTACAAAAATTACAAAACACAATCAGTACGTGGACGGATAGCAGATAGTGGTGTAATTTCTACTCCTCCGACGGATTGGCAGGCAAAATTAGTGCAAGCAGAAGCTAAATTTTTGTTGGAATTTCATAAATGGTTACGTTGTGGAGAATTATATGAAATTCGTATGGCTTTGGCTAATGTAGTAGGGAAGAAAGAAAATATAGAAACCACTTTGCAATCACCAGAAATTACAAATCTTTTTATTACTTGTAACACCATAGATTTAGAACGCTTTCCTTGGGAATCGTGGGAAATTGGTACAGAATTTGCACTTTCTTCTGGTAAAATTCGCATTGTTCGTACTCCTGTAAATATTCATCAAGGATTTGCACAGAAAAATACTCGGCTTACTCGTCAAGTTAGAGTATTAGCAATTTTAGGTGATGAAACTGGCTTGGATTTCAAAGCTGAGAAGGAAGCACTGCGTCAATTTAAAAATATAATTTATGTAAAGTTTGTAGGTTTACAGCCAGAAACAAGTATTGCAGATTTAAAAACTAAAATCAAAGATGCTCTTACCTCAGAATCAGGTTGGGATATCTTATTTTTTGCTGGACACAGTAATGAAAATAATATCACCGGAGGAGAACTTAGTATTGCTAAAAACGTCACTTTATCGATTAGTGAAATTGCACCATTATTAAGTATTGCAATAGAACGTGGTTTACAATTTGCAATTTTTAACTCATGCAATGGTTTGAATATTGCTAACTCTCTCATTGACTTGGGTTTGAGTCAAGTTGCGGTGATGCGCGAACCTGTTCATAATGCAGTAGCAGGGGAATTTTTACTACACTTTTTACAAGCTTTGGCGGAATTTAAAGATGTTCACGAAGCTTTATTATTAGCCTCCCAATATTTGAAGACAGAGAAAAACCTTACATATCCTAGTGCTTATTTAATTCCTTCTTTATTTCGTCATCCAGAAGCACCTTTATTTAAGGTTGAACCATTTGGAATTAAACAAAAACTTAAAAAAATTATTCCCACTCGCAAAGAAGGCATAGCACTTACAGCTTTATTATTAATTAACCTACAAATTCCCATCCAAAATCACTTATTAGGACACAGATTATGGTTACAATCTCTCTATCGTCAACTCACAGGAAAGATTAGCCAGCAAGAAATTCCTCCCGTATTACTCGTAAAAATAGACGACGAATCAATTAAAAAGTCTCAAGGTAAAATTAGTAACCCTAGACCGATGAATCGCGAATATATTGCGAGTTTAGTCAATCGGCTAACAGATAAAAAAGCGAAAATAATCGGAATTGACTTTATATTAGATAGACACCAACCCGAAAATGATAAAATTTTAGCTCAAGCCATCAAAAAAGGTGTTATTGCATCACCTAATCCCACTTGGTTTATCTTTGCGGGAACTGAATCTGATGCTGGAGTTTGGCAAACTGTAATCCCAGAAATTGCTAGTTTCAATTGGAGTTTAGATGGGGAAATTGAAATCTTATTTTGTGATAAAATACAGCGTATACCTTGTTATATGACACTGTTACCATCATCAAATAATAATTCAACCCCTTTTACTTTTGCAGGTTTATTAGCTTTATCACATCAATTACAATATGAGTTCGATGATTCCAGAAAAGATAGTAACAATAGTCTCAAAATTCCCCAACCAAAACTAGATAGTCAAAGCAATTTTTGGCAGCAGTTAAATAGCTATCTCAATCGAAATCAACAGAATACACTAGATAAGACGATTTTAAATTCACCTCGTTCTCGCTTGCAACCAATCACAGATTACAGTACTATCATTTCTCAAATGTGGCTGCATCCAATTATTGATTTTTCTATTCCTCCAAACCAAATATATGAATCTATCCCAGCTTGGCAATTATTAGATGAAGACAGTACAAATCCACCCTTAGCAAACCTACAAAAACAAGTAGTTATTATCGCAGCAGGGGGATATGATGAAGCGGGAATGTCAATAGATAAAGAAGATAATTTTGATGTACCCCTCGCATTAGATTTTTGGCGACTTCAACAGGGAAACAATAGCAGAATTATACCTGGTGGAGAAGTTCATGCTTATATGGTGCATCATTTTCTCACACAGAGATTGGTTATACCTATTCCTGATTTTTGGATATTGGGGATTGCTATTTTGATGGGGAAATATTTCTACTATTTATTACGCAAACATTCCCACTATCGCTGGCAATGGCTGATGCTACTTTCTTTACTAACAGTCGTTTATGGAATTATTAGTTTAGAAATATACATATCATCCCTAGCAATTATAATACCTTGGTTTTTACCATCTGCAACCGTTTGGACATATTTCATAACAGGTTTTTTACGGAGAAGGGTTTATGAATAATTACAACTGGATTTTACCCAGCTTGTTGATATCTGCAATAACTGCTACATTGCTCCCTGTTTTGCCAAATCAAGTATCCCACGCAGAAAAGCGTCCAGCACAGCGCTCTTTTTCTTGGTGGAATCTTTTTCGGAGGAACCCGCCAGTGGGAAGAGGTAAAGGAGCGCCACGTCCAATCATTAATGGTGTTTGTATTGCTGCACCAGATCGTAGTGAGATAATTTGGAGCGATCGCCCGTTTATAATTTGGCAAGGGAATCTGAAAAAAATCGGACTTTCTCAGGGTATTCCTGATGCGAGTGCAACTGACAATATCCAAATCGCACAGCTTTATGCAACCTACACTGGGAAACCATTGCTACCCGCTCAACAATACCATTGGTCAGTAGCAATTGAGAATTCTTGGGCAGGAAATATTGCGTTTAAAATCATGGAACCCCAGCAAAGACAGCGCATTACCAATGATTTGCAGCAATTGGAGCAGCAAGAAAAAGCTAAGGGTGTAACTGCTGAGGGTATCGCGTTTGCAAAAGCTAAGTATTTTTTAGAACAAGAACCGCCATTGAGATCAGATGCTTTGCAGCAAGCTTATTCGGTGGACAAACCTTCACCAGAGTTAGTCAAAATCCGGGAAGAGATTGTTAAGGATTTGTGTAGTTCTGATAAATCTGGACAGTAACAATCTGTAGTGCAAGCGTTTTTGAGGAACGGAAAAGATGCTTGCATCATAATGGCACTTTTTGAATGCTAAAAAGCATAACCTCTTGTGGTTGAGAAATACGAGTAATTACTGAAAGATTTAAAGGGCTGAAGAAATGCGTAAAAGACTAAATTGCTTTAACCGCCGAGGTAATAGGGTTTATAAAGCCAAAAATAGGTTATCAATATTTGTTTATCGGGCTACATTTGTGACTGTGTTAATTTCGCTTATGTTTCCCGTAGGTTTAGCATCTCCGCAGATGAAGGAAGCGAACATTAAGGTTAGCACTATATTAGTGGCACAAGGAAAAACACAGGAACAACTTAAAGATGAAGCAAGAACACTTAATATTCAAGGTCTTCAGCTATTACAGCAGGCTAAATATCAAGAAGCTTTAGAAAGTTTTCAGCAAGCACTAGTTATTTTCAGAAACACAGGAGACAAACCATTTGAAGCAGCTACTCTCAATAATATTGGAGGAGTTTACAAGAATCAAGGTAAGTACAGAGAGGCCTTAGAAGTTTTACAGCAAGCATTAGTGATTTTTAGAAATTATGCAGATAAAAACTTTGAAGGTTTAACTCTCAATGGAATTGGAACTTGTTACGAGGAAATAGGTGAATATCAAAATGCTTTAAGTCATTATCAACAATCTTTAAATATTTTTGAACAAACTAAGTTCACCGATGGTAAAGCTACGAGCCTGAATAATATTGGAGAAGTGTATCGTCGTATGGGGGACTACCAAAAAGCTTTAGAAAATTATCAGCAATCATTAACTCTTCTTCAGCAAACTGGTAACAAAACTCATGAAGCTAGAACAATTGCTAATATTGGCTCACTATATTCTAACGTAGGGCAGTATCAACAATCTTTAGAATTTCATCAAAAAGCTTTAGAAATTCAGAAAGATATAAATGATCAAGCTGGTGAGGGTAGAACTTACACAAGTATTGGAGAAGTTTATTCTATACTGGGTAAACAAAAACCCGCTTTAGATAACCTTCAGAAAGGTTTATCGATTGCTCAACAAATTGGCGACACATCTCATGAGGGTTATACGTTCTATATTATCGGAATGCTATACTACGACTTTCAAGAGGATCAAAAAGCGTTAAAGCATCTTCAAAAAGCATTGGTCATTGCTCAACAAATTGGCGACAAAGAAAATGAGACTAGAATATTCAATGGGATAGGGGCAGTTTACAGTCGTCAAGGACAGCACAAAAAAGCATTAGAGTATCATCAAAAATCTTTATTAATCGCTCAACAAATTGGTTATAAATATGGAGAAGGTATATATCTTAATAATATTGGAGGAACTTATATATCTCAAGGTAAATACTTTGAAGCTGAAAAACCTCTTTCCGATGCTATTAAGGTTTGGGAGTCGTTACGGATTACACTAAAAGATGACCAGAAAATATCAATATTTCAACAACAAGCTTTAACATACGGTAATTTACAATTCGCATTAATCGCACAGAAAAAAATCGAACAAGCATTAGAAATATCCGAGCGCGGTAGAGCAAGAGCATTTGTTGATTTATTGACATCAAAATCAACCAAAAATCAAGAATGGATTAACACAATTCCATCAATTGCTCAAATCAAAAAAATTGCCCAACAGCAAAAAGCAACGCTTGTCGAATATTCTGTAATAGATGATTCAAAACTCTACATTTGGGTAGTTAAACCCACAGGAGAAATAGTCTTCAAACAAGTAGATTTAAAATCCCTCAAAACACCTCTAGAAAAATTAGTAGAAACCAGTCGCCGTTCTCTTGGTGTTACAGGCGCTGTTATAAAAGAACGTGGTGCTGAAATTAAAAACCCACCCCTACCAAGTCCAGAAACTCAAAAGAAACGCTTACAACAACTCCACGAACTCCTAATTACACCCATCGCCAACCATCTTCCCAAAAATCCGAGCGATCGCGTAATTTTTATCCCCCATGAATCCCTATTTCTCGTCCCCTTCCCAGCGCTCAAGGATGCAAACGACAAATACCTGATTGAAAAGCATACCATCCTCACCGCTCCAGCAATTCAAGTATTAGACTACACCCGTAAAAACACAGAAACATTAAATATTGCATCTCTGCAACCGGGAGATACATTACTAGTAGGGAACCCAATTATGCCAATTACAGGGATTCCCCCCGTACAACAACGTCCTTTACCTGGTACAGAAAAAGAAGCGAATAAAATAGCCCCCATCCTCAACACTCAACCTCTGATCGGTAAACAAGCAACAAAATCTGCCGTACTGCAAAAAATATCAACCGCCAAAATAATTCATTTAGCCACACATGGATTACTTTATGGCTTTGGGGAAAGAATACCAGGTGCCATAGCTTTGGCTCCCGATACTCCTGGTGTCAACGAAGGATTGCTGAAAACCACCGAAATAATTAACTTAAATTTGAACGCAGACTTAGTAGTTTTAAGTGCTTGCGATACTGGTGGGGGGGAAATCACAGGTGATGGAGTCGTGGGATTATCCCGTTCCTTGCTGACTGCGGGAGCAGAGAGCGTCATTGTTTCCCTGTGGGCGGTTGATGATAGTTCCACCTCAGATTTAATGGTGGAATTTTACCAGCAATTACAGCAAAATCCTGACAAAGCCAAAGCCCTACGTCAAGCAATGTTAAGCACAATGAAAAAACATCCCCATCCCATACACTGGGCGGCTTTCACCCTCATCGGCAATGCAGAATAAACGGGAATTTTAAAAAAAATTTCACCAAGCCGCAAAATTTTGGCATATCCTCCTTTCTCCCAGAAATACATATAACCAAGAAAGCAAAAGATACTTCCAGAACGGAAAAACAATTGTAATTCACTCTGCCGCAAGTATCTAGCTTTCTTTTGCCAACATCACCCAACAATCATCAATAATTTAGGAAGCGAAAAAATGAAAAAATTCACACTAGCACTTGGCATGGCTGTATTAGGTGCGATTATTTCTAGTCCCAAAGTTTTGGCTGAAAATCTCAATCAACCAGAACCAATCCTGATTGCTCAAACTCAAACTCAACTCAAGCCACAACTACAGCCACCATCAATCAACCCTCAATTTACACATACCTACAACTCTGGAAATAGTAACAATACTGACTCCTTATTAAATCAGGCAACAGAGTATCTAGAAAAAGGCAATTATGACCAAGTAATTGATAATTGTAATCAAATTTTACAACAAGATAAAGATAATTATGGAGCTTATATACTGCGAGGTTTAGCATATATCCAACTAGAAAAGTATCAGCCCGCAGTTGATGATTTTAATCAAGCAATTCGGATTGAGCCAAATTCCCATTACTCATACTTTGGTAGAGGTTATGCTTACTTGTACTTAAAAGACTACGAACAGTCACTAGCAGACTTTAATCAAGCAATCAAATTAGATTCAGACTTCGCCCATGCTTATTTTTGGCGTGGTATTGCTCAGGGTAATTTAGGTAATAAACAAGGAGCAGTTGCAGATTTAAAACAAGCTGCGGAACTGTATAAGAGAGAGGGTAAAACTGAGAATATGAAGACAGCACTAGATATTTTGAAACAAATTAGCTAATTGCAAAGACAAAGATTCCGAACTTTTTCAAAACGTTGGGAATCTGAACAGATAGCGATCGCTCGATTACCGGTTACTAAGAAAGCGATCGCACCAATATTTAAAGCTTTCCCGTGCTGGCTGGTGGAGATAGTGCGAGCGCTTCTTTATGGGCAGTGGATCGGATGACGACGTATTTCTGATATAAGTAAAAATACGTAAAAAGCGGGTGCGTTACGTCAAGCGATGTTGGAAACGATGAGAAAGTATCCAAATCCAAGCTATTGGGCTGCTTTTACTGCGATCGGTTTGTTGTATTGGTGAGGGGTATGACGATGCGTTCCTGCAAGATTAGGTTAAGTGTGTTTATTTGTTTGTTGGCTGTTTTTTCGACTTCGTTGGGTTCTAGTTTGTTGATGGTGTTTGCGGAATCGCAGGTTTTGGCACAAACAGTAGAAGCGCGAAAGGCGGAAGCTGATAGATTGTTAGACATAGGTTTTCAGCAGTATCAAACCAGTCAATTTACAGCAGCATTGCAGTCTTGGCAACAGGCACTACAAATTTATCAGGAAATTAAAAATCGTAAGGGTGAGGGCCAATCATTAAATAATCTGGGCATGGTCTACCAAGCATTAGCAGACTATCCCAAAGCTATAGATTTCTACCAGCAAGCTTTGAAAATTGCCCAAGAAATAAAATATCGCCAAGGGGAGGGAAATACACTAGGTAATCTTGGTAATGCTTACCAAGTCTTGGTGGACTACCCTAAAGCTATTGATTATTATCTACAAAGCTTAAAAATTTTTCAAGAAATAAGAAACCGCCAAAGAGAGGGTAATACACTAGGTAATCTGGGTGCTTCCTATAATGCTTTGGCCAATTATCCCAAAGCCATTGATTATCATCAGCAAGCTTTGAAAATCGCCCAAGAAACAAAAGACCCTAAAGGGAAGGGTAATGCACTGATCAATCTGGGTGTTTCCTATAACGCTTTGGCAGACTACCCCAAAGCCATAAACTTCTATCAGCAAGCTTTGAAAATTGCCCAAGAAATTAAAGACCGTCAAGGGGAGGGTAATGCACTGGTTAATCTGGGTGTTGCCTATGATGCTTTGGCAGACTACCCCAAAGCCATAGACTTCTATCAGCAAGCTTTGAAAATTGCCCAAGAAATTCAAGACCGTAAAGGGGAGGGGAATGCACTGGTTAATCTGGGTGTTTCCTATAACGCTTTGGCAGACTATCCCAAAGCCATAGACTTCTATCAGCAAGCTTTGAAAATTGCCCAAGAAATTCAAGACCGCAAAGGGGAGGGTAGTACACTGGTTAATCTGGGTGTTTCCTATAACGCTTTGGCAGACTACCCCAAAGCCATATATTTCTCTCAGAAAGCTTTGAAAATCGCCCAAGAAATTCAAGACCGTAAAGTACAAGGTTCCGCATTGCGTAATCTCGGTTATACATACAGTGATATGGAAGACTACCCCAAAGCCATAGATTTCCATCAGCAAGCTTTGAAAATCGCCCAAGAAATTAAAGACCCTGAAAAGCAGGGGAACGCACTGAGTAATCTCGGTAATGCTTACCAAGGCTTGGCAGACTACCCAAAAGCTATAGATTTTTATCAGCAAGCTTTGAAAATTGCTCAAGAAATTAAAAACCCTAAAGACCAGGGGAACGCACTGGGTAATCTTGGTATTGCCTATCAAGCTTTGGGAGAATATCCCAAAGCCATTGATTACCAGCAACAAAGCTTGAAAATCGCCCAAGAAATTCAAGATCGTCGAGGTGAGGGTGTTGCATTGGGTAGTCTAGGTACTGCCTACCTTGACTTGGGAGATTACCCCAAAGCCATTGATTACATTCTACCAAGCTTGAAAATTGCCCAAGAAATTCAAGACCGTCGAAGTGAGGGTGGTGCATTGGGTAATCTCGGTATTGCTTACTATAAATTGGGGGACGACCGCAAAGCCATTGAGTCCCATCAGCAAGCTTTGAAAATCGCCCAAGAAATTAAAAGCCGTCAAGGTGAGGGTATATCACTAAACAATCTCGGTATTGCCTATGAAGCTTTGGGAGACTATCCCAAAGCTATTGATTACCATTTACGGAGATTGAAAATTGCTCAAGAAATAAAAAACCGTCGAGGAGAGGGTGGCGCATTGGGTAATCTTGGTACTGCCTACGAAGCTTTGGGAGACTACTCCAAAGCTATTAAGTATCATCAACAATTCTTGGCGATCGCAAGAGAAATAAAATACCGTCAAGGCGAGGGTATATCACTTCATAATCTAGGGTTTGCTTTTTACAAAGAAAAAAAACTTATTTTAGCTGAGAGTAGCCTAATTGAAAGCATAAAAGTTAAAGAATCTCTCCGAAATCAAGGATTAAAAGATAGTGAGAAAATCTCAATTTTTGAAACGCAAATTAGCACCTATAGAATCTTACAACAAGTTCTCATTTCTCAGAATAAAACTGATTCAGCCTTAGAAATAGCTGAACGCGGACGGGGACGTGCATTTGTGGATTTACTTGTTTCTCGATTATCTGCTAACCCTAAAAAGCAATTCGCCACCCCATCGAAATTTGCAGAAATTAAACAGGTTGCCAAATCACAAAATGCAACATTAGTTCAGTATTCGATTATTGATGATAAATTCAAAATTGCAGGTCAACAACAAATTCAAGAATCAGAATTATATATCTGGGTCATCAAACCCACCGGAGAAGTCATCTTCCGCAAAGCTGATCTTAAACCGCTATGGCAAAAAGAAAATACCAATTTAGAGCAATTAGTTAAAATCAGTCGTCAATCAATTGGTGTCAGAGGTGCAAAAATGGAAAACCCACCTCTAATCAATCCAGAAAACCAGAAAAAACGCTTACAAAAACTCCACAAAATATTAATCTCACCAATCGCTGACCTGCTTCCTAAAAAAGAAACTGATAAAGTAGTATTCATCCCTCAAAGCTCATTATTTCTAGTTCCCTTCCCTGCATTGCAAGACGAAAACGGCAAATACCTGATAGAAAAACATACCATCCTCACATCTCCATCAATTCAGGTTTTAGATTTAACTAAAAAACAATATCAAAAACTGGGAAACCAACCCATACAGAGTAATAAGATGCTGATTGTGGGTAATCCCATCATGCCCAAAGTTCCAATAAAAACTGGCGACACACCGCAAAAATTATCACCTTTACCTGAAGCAGAAAAAGAAGCAAAAGCCATTGCCAATTTATTTAAAATCCAACCATTAATTGGTAAACAAGCCACAGAATCAAGAGTAGTTCAACGCTTACCCCAAGCACAAATTATTCACTTCGCCACCCACGGATTATTTGATGATATTCGCGGTTTAGATAGTTCCATTGCTCTCACACCAGAAAATCCTAACTCCCTCTCATCCCCTCTCAGCAAAGAAGAGCAAAAACGCGATGGACTCCTAACCGCAGAAGAAATTTTCGGCTTGGAACTCAAAGCCAATTTAGTAGTTCTCAGTGCTTGCGATACAGGTAGAGGAAGAATTACAGGGGATGGCGTTATCGGTTTATCTCGCTCTTTTATCAGTGCAGGAGTACCCAGTGTTATCGTCTCCCTCTGGTCAGTTGATGATGGTTCAACCGCATTTTTAATGACTGAATTTTATCAAAATTTGCAACAAAAAATGGACAAAGCCACAGCATTAAGAAAAGCCATGCTCGACACCAAGAAAAAATATTCAAATCCATCACAATGGGCAGCTTTTACCCTCATCGGTGAATCTCAATGACCTAACCCCCTAACCCCATTCCCTTGCAGGGAAGGGGGAATTTCAAAGCCTCTCTCCTTGCAGGAGAGAGGTTTGGAGAGAGGTCAAAACTGGCATATCCTCCTCACTTCTAGAAATATAAATAACCAAATAATCCAAAATCACCATGTCCTACATCAAACGCCGTCAATTTATCCAATTTGCTGGTTCTGCTTTAGCCACAATGGGTATCAGCCAGTTAGACATCATGCGTCAAGGAGAACGTTACGCAAAAGCTTTAGCACAAGATACACCCCGCAAACTGGCGTTACTGGTGGGAATCAACGATTATAAAAACAGCATACCTACTCTAGGAGGTTGCTTAACCGATGTATCCTTACAAAAAGAGTTACTAACCAACCGCTTTGGTTTTAACGACAAAAATATTCTGACTTTAACCGACTCACAAGCCACACGCCAAGGTATTTTACAAGCATTTGACGAACACCTGATCAAGCAAGCCAAACCCGGTGATGTCGTAATTTTCCATTTTTCTGGACATGGTTCGCGTGTCAAAGATAAAGATATGCCTGGTGGACTCAACGGTACAATTGTCCCAGTTGATAGTTCCTTACCTCCCAATGGTGGTGTGGTGCAAGATATTATGGGAGGCACACTGTTTCTACTCATGTATGCATTGCAAACCACAAATGTCACTGTGGTATTAGATTGCTGTCACTCAGGGGGTACAAAGCGGGGAAATTTTGCTGTTCGTTCCCGCGATGGTGGAAGTAATTTCTTACCTAGTAAAGATGAATATGAAACACAGCGTAAATTATTAGAAAGAATCCCACTGTCACAACAAGATTTTATTACCAAACGCCGCCAAAATGTTGCTAAGGGAATCGTAATTACAGCTGCAAAATCCGATCAATTTGCTGTAGATGGTCAATTTAGTGACTTTCGTGCTGGAGCTTTTACTTACGCTTTAACTCAATATCTTTGGCAGGTAAACAGCAATGAAGCTTTTGCTAAAACTTTCGCCTATGTTCGCCATAATGCTCGCACGATAGCATGGAATACTGGCGGTTTTCAAGAAGCAGAAATAGAAAGAAACATCAAAAATCTCAACACCCCATTATACTTTTTACCTCCTAAAGCAACTCCCGCAGAAGCTGTAGTTACAGGTGTGAATGGCAACCAAGTGAATTTATGGTTGGGTGGAATTGAACCCCAAAGTCTAGAGGGTTTCAATAAAAGTGCAACTTTAACAATTATTGATGAAAAAGGGGAAGCACGGGGACATGTACAAATTGAATCCCGTCAAGGCTTATTTGCTAAAGGTAAATTAATCGACAACACACGCACTCAAACAGCATTAGCAAAAGGAACTTTTTTACAAGA
The DNA here is from genome assembly GCF_002367995.1 of Calothrix brevissima NIES-22. GTDB lineage: Bacteria > Cyanobacteriota > Cyanobacteriia > Cyanobacteriales > Nostocaceae > Aulosira > Aulosira brevissima. The sequence continues at coordinate 117,047 of NZ_AP018209.1, read as the reverse complement.
GCGTATTCGCACTATTCCTAAAGATATAACTTTAAAAATTGGACTTGATGATAGTTCTCTTGATAGTAATATCATTGCTCAAGCGAAACAAGCATTACAAAAAATACCTGGCATTGAAGCCTTACCTCTGCGACAAAAAGAAGTGCAATATATATTTGGCAGAATGACTCAAGCCAAATATCAAGAATTACAGAAACAAAAAATCCCAAATTTACCTGCAATTGGTAGCTTTGGTTTATTTACACCTACCTTAGACACAATTATTGTTAATTCCTTTTATGATGCCGGAGAAACCTTAAATGCCGCAGTGCAACGCTTACAACCAAAACTTAAATCATTCTGGGCTGCTAGAGTTGTTAAAAACATTCTTGGCAATAAAAATACATCAAAAATAAATATTTCTGTTTCCATGATTATTGCTGATAGTCAAGAACCTCTCGCCAATACTTTTACACCTCGTGGAGCCAAAACAAATAATGATACTGGAAACGAATCAACACCAATTAAGCCAGTAAATATTTCCGATTCCGGTATACCAAAATTACCCTTGAAAACAACAATTGCCTTCCATGTTCACAATAAAGAATCAGTACCCCTTTACGTCACTATTTTAGGTATAGATAGTGCTGGAGACATAGGAAATCTCTTCCCTTATGATTGGTCAGAAGAACCGATATTAGCCGCATCAATAGAAGCTGGAAGTGAACTATTAATCCCCAAAGCTGAACATCAACGAACAGGAACAAAAATAAATATTGGTGAGCCACTGGGCTTTTCAGAAATACTGATTATTGCCAGTCCCACACCATTACGGGATTTACTTGAGAAACTCCAAGCGATCGCAGTTTCCCAAGGACAAGCTGGTAAACGCAGCCTCATAACAGCAACCGGAGATGAATTTTTAGGTTTAACTAATAACTTGCTTGATGATTTAGACAGAAGCACTCGCGGTGGAATTCTTGTGGAAAATATCCAACTTCCAGAGGGAGAACGTGGAGTTGATACTACGAAGTTAGCCGTAATTTCGATTCCATTTGAAGTGGTGAGTTAATAAGATTGAGTAAACTTACAGTATTATTATTTCATTTGTGGAAGGTTAGGTAAATTACCTAACCTCATTTATTTCAATTCACATTTAGGAATCAACCGATCATCTTGAAGGAGTGGCTCGAACTTTCTCACGTAATAAAAGTCCAGGTTTTAGTGATACAGATGTTGGAGATTCTAGCAATTTTGCATATCCTACCAATCCTTTACGACTTTCAAGCTTAACTATTCCTTGCTGCTGACCTTCAGCATTGATGATTTCAAAAACAGCACCTTGATTCAAGTTCTCCAAATTTTTTGGATTAACACCACCAAGCCAAATTTCTATTTGATTTTCTTTAACTTGAGTAATTACTGCTTCTGCCCTCGGTGTTTGTACTCCAATAAAATACATGGGACGCTGCTGATAATCGCTGTTGGGTTTAACAAAAAGTACAGGTTCTTGAAAATTACCTTGCTCAAAACTTAAAGCTTTGACATTGCTAGCAATATTCACAAATGATTCACCCAAAGTTTGATTCCGACTTTGCTGCCAGAGATACTGTGTCAAAGTATAAGTAAATAGTCCTGCATTAAAGTCATTAAAGCTGGCATCGATGGCAAATTGATCGCGCCTTGCACTTGCAAGCACAACTCCTTTAGGTATTCCGATTCTCCGTTGTTTTATAAATTCCTCTACTGACAAACCTAAACGTTGTAACCAACTTGCTTGGTAAGCCTTTTCTTCGGGGCTAACTTGAAATTTCTGCTTTAACTGAGATGATTTCAATGCGCTACTGACTAAACCACCAGAATAGATAGTATCGATGACAAAAGTCACATTTTCCGTCTTCAATGCTGCCATCAACAGCCAAAGCGTGTGTCCTGTAACCTCTTTGGTGCTAGAAGAATTTTCCGATGCTAATTGACTATCGACAGCAACCAAGCTACTAACAAGACCATCTGGATGATCCCGATCCGCGTCAATTACTCGTGAACCATGTCCAGAAAAGTGAAATACTACCACATCCCCTGGTTTAGCTTGCTTAATCAAATGCTCCTCAAAGGCTTGTAAGATACCTTTGCGCGTGGCTTGTTTATCAGTCAGAGTCAAAATATCTTGAGGATTAAAACCAAAGCGGTGAATTAATAACTCACGTTGTAATAAAACGTCATTAACACAACCCGATAACTGCGCCACACCATCAGAGTATTCATTAATTCCCACCAATAATGCTAATTTTCGCGGTGTGTTTTGGGCGTAAGCTTTAGTATCAAAGCTCCCCTGTTGACTTATACCCAACTGCCCTAACCCTAATGTTGCTAAGGTCGAGCTTGCCAGTAGCAGAAAATGACGGCGTTTAAATGAAGACATGATTATCCCTTAGTCTAAGTATGAGACACTAAACAGTTAGCTGTCATCATTACTGTATTTCTCAGTGACTCAAGGATATGCAAATCCTGTAAGAGCAATTTCGGCAAGAACAAGCTCATTTTATTGGCGGTAAGCGTAGCCATGCCGTAAGCTTATCCCTTGGTAGTGTCGAGTTAGGCTGTGTTCGATGTGCGCCAAAATATTCTTGTGGTATCTGCTGTTTTTGCTCTTTGGTTAATGTGTTGTAAAAGCTCAATGCGCGATCGCGATCGCCTCGACAAGTAGCATTTTTCTGAGCGATATTTTTTAGAAGGAATTAAAAATACAGTAAGCTTTAAACCACGGTAAAACTACTGATAAATTGTACTTTTATAGACAAATGCTGCTTGAATGTAGTCTTTGAATCATCTTGAGTCAAGTCACACAATTATAATCTCCAAGAATGATTCCTTCATTAGCAGAACGTTCAAATACTACTGAAAGATTATTTGCTGGCATTTGGTAAATCTGTTTTAAGATCAGATCTTCTGACCTAGCTGCTGCCACTACATCATCCAAGTTACGCACACCCCATTGTGAGTTTTGGGCGCGTAAATATTCGTCAAAAGCTGCATTACTCAGTGATGTATGTTCTCCACCTTGTTTAAAGGGCCCATATAAATAAAGAATACCTCCTGCTTTGAGGATACGACCTGCCCCTGCCATTAGTCCCAGACAGGCTGACCAAGGTGAAATGTGAATCATATTGATGTTGACGATGGCAACAATTGGAGAGCTATGAAGCCACTCGTTTACTACCTCATTCTCCACTGGCCAAACTGGTTCTCTCACATCAAGCTCTTGTGGTGGATAAATGTTATCACACCCAAAGTATTCAGCCCATGCATTAATGCTGGGGAATAATTGCTTATTTGCATCTGTTGGTAGCCACTTTCTTTGGCTGAGCTTGGGGGCAAAAAATACTGCATGTTCCCCAGTTCCAGACGCTATTTCCAATATCGTGCCACTCTGGGGTAATACTTGTAAAAGTATTTCTAAAATTGGTTCGCGGTTACGCTGGGTTGCTGGTGCTTCTTTTCTTGCGTCTTGTGATGCCATCTGTGTCGTTTGAAAAAGAAAGTGATTAAACTGCAATCAAGACCATAATAAGGTTCTTGGCAACTTTGGGTGATCATGAAAAGTTAGGCACTTGAAGCAGATTTTATTTGAGGCGTTTTTACCAACGATCAAGAAATAGCGGTAGAGACTGCTTGGCGTTGGGAATGGGAACTCGTTCTCAAATATGGAACAAGTTGAGAGTCTTGGCTTACCATTTACTCTTTTAGCTGGTGAGGATACCGCCGCATCATCTCCTGTACTTCCAGCGTATCCCCCGAAGGTATATACACGAACCCGCCAGTCATTGCGATGTCTGCCTGCGGCAGGCATCGCAATTCTCTGCTTCCTCGCCCACCCAAAGGGAGCGCTCACTTCGCTTGTTACGGTATTCTTACCCATAATTTTCTCGTCCACCTAACTGCATTCACAGGGATACTGTCGCATCATCTGTTGCAAATCTACAGGCTCCCCCGAAGGTGTGTAAACCACCTTGCCAGACATTGCTACAACTATCCTTTGGCGTTTTGCCCATTCATACCAAGCAATTACGTCCGCCGTCGCTGTGTTTTGAGGTTTTTTGCCTTCTTTACAAGCTGTGATAAAAACGCCAGTGGGTGAGTTGACTGATTGCCAAGTTTGGAGTGCTTCTTTGAGATATGCAAGTGCCCCGGCGACATTCGCCCAATATTTCTTCACCACCCCCAAACAAGGTTCTGGGTTAATCCGCAACCGCCGCAACTCGGTACAAATCTCAGCAATCTCCTGCTTGGTGGGCTTATCCATACTTGAACCGACTTTGACTTCTGGCTCGGAAAACTCGTCCTCATGAGGGTCTATCTCACTCGTTGAGTCATCTTGTTCAATTTCATCAACAAAGCGAGTAGTCTGGGGTGGCTCTGGTTTTGGGACTGCTTGAACTGGCTCATATGAGCTTTGTTCTACTCCTTCATCCTTTACTTCACCAACAGCAGTGTTTTGTTGTGGTTTAGAAGTTTCAGGATCTGATCTATGGTGTTGTTCTGCATTGAATTCTGAAGGTTCAGTTTTGCACTTGCCAGGTTCCAATAGACTATTAAGTACATCTTGGTGTAATTTATACTGCCAAGTTTTATCTTGCCCATTGCCAGGATTTTTTTGCTTTGAGAGAATCCCCATCTCCTCAAGCAGTGCGATCGCACTCCTAATGACATGAAGACTATGCTCACCCATCAGGTCAGCATAAATTCGTTTGAGTGGCTGGTAAACCCAAGGAGTCCGGTGATTTTTGAGCTTCCACTTTGTCCAATGTCGGAAATACTCAATCAGCTTGGCAGCACAGAAGTTGCCAGTAATGTCCAGATACTCTCGCCGCAATATCACCAGCACGGATGCTTTTTCGGTAGAGACAACAGTACTCATTTCTTGCCTCCCACATGCGGACGAAAAGTTAAGTTAATTCGCGTGCCAACCAATTTCTTGGTCTTGGGAACTTGATGAAGGTGCGTGGACTGACAACCAGGGTGCATAACCAGCAAACTCCCGTGTTCCAGCCAGAAATCAGTCGGCTTGCCCCCGATGGGCTTTATCTGAAACTTCCGCTCCGCACCTAAACTTACAGATGCGATCGCCGGATTTAGGCCCATCGACGATTCATTATCTGCGTGCCAACCTATCGAATCCTGGCCGCTCCTGTATTGATTGCCGATAACTATGTTGAATTTGTAGCCAGTCAGTACAGTAATTCTGTCCCGCAACTCGGCCAGTAATGAAGTCCAAGGCAGGGGTTTCAGTAGCACGCTTTTGGAATACAAATACTCGCAACCTTCGTCACCGTAGATGCATTCCAGCCGAGGCACAAGTAAAGTTTTACCCACCATTTTGATTTGATTCTGTTGCCATTGCAGTTTTAGGCAGTGTTGGTATAACACACCTGCTTCTTCTTGGCTAAGGAACTCTGGGTAATAAGTGACTGGTAAAACTGGGGTGGGTTCATTAAAAAGGGACATCTGTATCATCTTGTTCTCCTTGTAACCAAAGTTGTTTCAGTGCTTCTTGTTTTACTGCTTCTAACTTTTCTTTCTCCTGGGCTGATGACTCACCAACGAGCTGCTCGAATTCCTCCCGTTGTCGTTGCTTCAACTGCTCAGTAGTCACAGGAGGTAATGCCAGTTGCTCATCTTTGCCCTGCCCTGAAGGACGAAATCCACGACGACGGAAGATATAGCGGAAGTGGCGTTTGTCCTGTGGGGGAAGCTTTCGCCATACTTCCTCATTCCAGCCTGGGGGTGTAAAGTCAGCTGATGGTGGCAGGAGGTTTTGGATTTGGGATTGCAGTTGGGCGATCGCCTTTCCTTGTTCTTCGATTACCTGGTTCTGCTGTTCAAATTTCTCCAATAGTTGAGCAAGTAGTTCTGAATTTTGCGGGGCTAACTCTGCTTCACGAGTTTTCACCGCGAAGTAAGTTTGTGCAGCAGCTATCTCACTCTTGCGCGGATCGCCGTTCATCGCCACCAAATAGCAGGCATGTCGTGATAGCTTGTAATCCTTCAGCACTTCTCGAAATGCCTGAGAAGCTCCAATTTGCGCCATTTGGACGACATCGACCAGATGGTAGGATTCATTTAACCCGGAATTCCTGGCACTGATTTTTGCTCTTTCAACTGTGTCTTTGATTCTTTTCCAAGTCTGATAACCCAGTAGTGTTAACAATTCAGTTGCTAACCAATACTCAGATCCGTCAGCATCCATGTTTTTAATTTGGTCAAATGGGCTGCTGTTACTTTCACCAAAAGTAATTCCATTCATAATTTCTCTCACTCTTTGATTTGTGAACCTGCCACAGCATTGCAACCATGTTGAAGGATTTTTAATTTTGAGAAGGGAAGTCTTTGGGTAGCAGTCGAGATATAAAACATCGATTTTCTTGTGGGGAGCGCTCGTACTCTCGTCTGTGCTTACTTCCTTTAATTTTTGCGATGAGATGTACACATTAAGCTTCCCATGTGACAATGATTTTTCGCTTGGTACAATGAAAAATAACAATTTTCAGAAATTCAGGATGGCATTTACCAAAGAGATGTATCCGTTTTTCATGAAATGGGTAATAGTCTCTATAAATTTCAACTTGTCCGACAGCAGCTTTCCAAGAATTTACTTTTTTGACTTCAATAATTTGCTCATCAGTGAGTAAATCAATAAAACCTGCTGGAGTTTGAACTTCTCTAGTACCTCCAAGCTTTTTTTGAAGTCGATCTGAATAAAACTTTTCACTTAATCGATTAAAGTTTTTCTTTTTCCTTATATCTATATTTCCTAAGATTAAATGGCACGCATACAGAGTTAACTTATAGTTCTTTCCTGGTCTACCACCATTACAATAAGTCAATGGAAAAAAGTGTTGTTCGCTCTCACTTCCCATGTTTTTACAAGCAGCGATCGCACGCTGTACTGCATCTTCAAATTGTCGCCATTGCTGATATCCCAACACGGGCATTAATTCACGGGCCAGCCAATACTCCTGACCATCGGTATCAACCTGTTTAATTTGGTCAAATAAGCTGTCGTGACTTTCGCTTTTTATAATTGCGTCCATACAATCTCCCAATTTTTGACGCAGGGTAAAGGAGTGGTATTGATGCAATACCGCTATCTAAATTTGTTAATTTGAGTGAGCAGCAGTGGAAATTGCTGCCCACAGTTGGTTTTAGGCTGTTACCAATTTTTGACCTTGGGCTGCGCCAGAAAGCAGCGATCGCCATTCTCTAGGGCTGAGGTGTTCAAGAAGCCGATATCCCAAATATTCATCAGCTGCGCTCTCTGACAACAACTGCACCGCCTCTGATGCCGAATTGCACGGTATGCGTTGATTTTCCTCTGCTGCACGTATTACCCACCAGCGACCATCAGTGCATCCTACTTCACCAAGTTTTACGTCATTCTGGTAAATGCCATCTTCGAGCATTTCAAACCCATAGTTTTCACACGCGCTGAAAATCTCAGCCATGATTTCGTTATCGGTAGCCCAAGGTTCTTCCGGTTCTAACTGGTCTTGCAATGGCAGTTTGCCTTGCTGGTACTGCTGTTTGATATAGCTGTGGCATCTAGCAGGACTGATGTCTCGGAAAATCTCATTACTGTTAATCATTACCCGCCAGTACAAATTCTGGTAATTGCCGTGGTCATAGCTAATGCTGGCTACGAGTAGGTCACCAACAAATGCCTCTTGGTCATAAAACGAGATTTCTAAAATGGTTGGGACTTCTGGTACTTCAGTTTGTGGATTGAGCGTGTTGTCAACAGAAGAAGTCAGAAATCGGAAGTCGGAAGTCGGAGGTAATTTACTTGCGTCTTCTATGTGCGAAATTCCTACTTTATCTTCAGAGCATTTTTCCACTTCCGACTTCCGACTTACTACTTCCGACTTATCTTTGTGCTGCCATTCAATGAATCGTTGGCATCGGGCGATTGTGGTATCCCGGAAAATCTCTTCGCCATTGACCATGACTACCCAAGGTTGCGTAACAAACTCGTCATAGTCGTAGGTAATGTAGGCGACCAGTTGCTTAAGCGCGTAAACTTCGTAGTGATAGCAGTTGATTTCTACTGTGGTCAGTTGTGGGGCTATGGTTTCGGCTTGGTCTGCAATGTACTGGTCAAGTTCGGCTTGCGCTATTGCTTGTTCGTCAGGGGCAGCATCAACGGCTGTTTGAACTTGACTGGCTTGATACTCGGCGATCGCATTCATCCAAGCATCCTTGCACCGCTTGTCAAATACCTCAACTGTGCAGCCGACTTCACAATAGATTTGCTTTAGTCGAGCTATGGATTTGTGTTGCAGCTGTTGATGGCTGTAGATTTGGTATGTCATGATAAGTAGTACTCCATCTTGATGGTGGATCTTTTGAAAGGCGATCGCTTCGTTTTGCAGACTGGGGCGGTCGTCTTTTGTTTTTGGCAAATTTTATTTGCTCTAATATATGTAAGTGTATGCGGTAGTGCATACAGTTGTCAAGGGTTAATGCAAATAATATGTGTATATATGCATATATTGTATGCACTAGTGCATAGTTTTGTGTTAATGTAGCCTACAGGTACGATAGAGGGATGAGCAAAAAAATGTTTTGTAGGCTAGCCGTGCTTATGGCAGAAAAAGATCCACAGCTGTCACAGAGACAGTTGGCAAAAGAAACTGGGTTAGATATCACAACGATTAACCGCTTGTTCACAAATAACTTCAGCCGCGTTGATGTCGGTACAGTTGAAGTTTTGTGCAATTACTTTACTAGAGAAGTAGGTGATCTTTTTGAAATGAGAAATCCAGAAGACATACCTCAACGCAAATCAAGAAAGCGTTCCAACTCAGAGGTTGAGGCTGCATGAGTGCTTTTGCCCTTGGAAAACTGAAAATCAACAGTATTGTTCTTACTCCTCTTGCAGTGGAACAGGTATGACTAGGGAAAAGAAACCAAAGTCACGATACGCTGCAACAGAAGAAGAAGTGCCGCAATATGGAGACAAAGTATGCTTTGAAGCTGCTACAGGTAGAGTCAGATGGAGATAAGACCTCCTTAAAAGTTGACTCTTCAAGCACTGTTCAGCTAGAGGTGGAATAATGACTAAACCACCTCGTAAGCGCAACAAAGCCACCTCCTCTGCATTCAGTGACAGCACATTACCAGATGACCAAGACCTTGAGGATATCTCCCTTCAGGAAAACCCAGCCTTAGCAACAATTAACGTTACTGCCGTTGAAGTTCCAGAATTAACCGAGCAGGAAATTAGCGATCGCTTGCATCTGGAGAGAAAGGTAGAGAGGGCATTTTTTGAGGCGGGAAAGGCTTTAATGGAGTTACGTGAGCGCAGACTGTACCGCTCGACCCACAAAACCTTTGAGGATTACTGCCAGGATCGTTTTGGTTATAGTCGTCGCCAGCCTTACCATTTAATCGAAGCTGCGGTTATTTTTGATAATTTGGTGGAAAAATGTGAACGTTCCGTTCACATTTTTCCGACGAATGAGTGGCAAGTTAGACCGTTGACGAAACTAGACCCTGATATTCAACCCGAAGCATGGCAACAAGCTGTAGAGTCTGCCAACGGGAAAGTACCGTCTCATCGCATCGTCAAAGATGTAGTGCAGCGAATAATGGAACGCACCAAAGTACCAAATACCTATCAATTGGGCGAAGTTTGCCAAATCCTAGCTAAGGACAACCCAGAACTCAGAGGAAAGGGTGGGTGCTGGGCGATTGTCAGCGCAGTAAACGAGTTTAGTTGCACCGTGAGAGTTTGGGATGGCGAGTACACCATTGGGTTGCAGTACCTGAAGTCTTACAATTACTTGCCTACCGAATGTGAGCAGATGCAAGTGATTTGCGATCGCATTAGTCGGGTTTATTCCGATTCGCTTGAGGAGACAGTCAAAAGTCTGTTGCAGTTATTGGGGAAGGTGAATCGATCTTATCTTACTGCTGTGGAAGAGAAATTGTTGAATGTTGTGGAGTCGGAATATGGCAGAGAGATAATACCCTAAACAATTTTGGCAATTTGGCATCCAATGTCTTTGGGTTAATGACAATTTCTTAAAGGTATTTGTTGACACATTGAAAGTACAGGTACTGAAGCTGTAGAATTTACTAAGGTCAAATGCACTTAAGAGTTTATAGTAACTCTGTATAAAGATGCATAGAAAAAACCCCACTGCCTGTGTGATATCCCCAAAGTATCGGGAAGTTGGGATAATTAAAAATAATGTGTAGCTTCACAGAGAATTGGTATTCATTACGATCTAAAATTTCCAAGTGCTGTTGCACCTAATGTTTTAAGAGTGGCTTTTTCAGCTTCAGTTAACCCTTTAATATCTGTAATATTCATACCTTCGTATGGGCGAGAACTCAGAGTTTTTAAACATTCTCCTGTTATGATGTTCCATATTTTCATTGTTCGATCGCTACTTCCCGTAACAATTAATTTATCGTCAGGAAAAAAAGTAACAAATAGCACTGAATGATGATGTCCTTGCAATGTTCTTATACATTCACCAGTGTCAGCATTCCATATTCTTACTGTTTGGTCAGAACTGCCACTAGCAAGAATACTCCCATCGGAGCTAAAGGCAATAGAGAAAATTCTCCCAGTGTGTCCATCTAAGGTTTGTAAACACTGATCAGATTGAAAATTCCATAATTTTATAAGGTGATCAGAACCTCCACCACTTGCCAGTAAATTGCTATGAGGAGCAAAAGCAACTGATTGCAAAGGTCTATTATGTCCTCGAAAAACTTTTAAGCATTCGGTACTCGTAACATCCCATAATCTAATAGTAGTATCACTACTAACACTGGCAAGAAACTTACTATTAGTACTGAAAGCTAACGAATTTATCCAACCAGTATGGGCTTCTAAAATTCTTATACACTCACCAGTATTAACATCCCATAGCCTAATGGTTTGATCATTACTACCACTAGCTAATATGGTACCTAAAGGATTTAAGGCTAATGTACGTACAGGTAAAGTATGTGAAGTTATAACTTTTAAGCATTCTTCAGTGTTAAGATCCCATAACCTAACTGTTTGATCATCACTACTGCTGAAGAGTATATTACTCAAAGGGCTAAAAACAAGAGAACGAACCCAGCCTACGTGTCCATATAAAGTATGTGTACATAAACCAGTTGAAATATCCCACACTTTTATTGTTCCATCTTCTGTACCAGCCGCAAATCTACTACGATTATCATCACAAGTGCATGACAATTGCTCGTTACCGTATCTTTGTATAGTTCTTAAAGATAAACCAGCTTTAATATCTCGAATTTCCACTAATTTTTTACTGTTGCAACTAGCAAATTTCTCTGCCTGAAAATCTATCCGATAAGCTGTTATTCCTTGTAAGGTCTTTATACATTTTCCTGTAGAAATATCCCATAACTTTACGTAACCATCTTTGCTACCACTTATAATTGTTTCATTCTTTGAATCAAATGCAACACTGAGGACTGGTTGTGCATGATATTGAAATACGTTTAAACATTCACCTGTTTCGACATTCCAAAGTTTTACTGTTTTATCATGACTACCACTCACAAGTAATTTACTTGAAACGCTAAAACAAACCGAATTGACTTTTTTGGTGTGTGCTTGTAAAACTTTTAAACATTGACCAGTTTGGGTATCCCAAATTCTAATAGTTGTATCATCACTTCCACTTGCAAGTATTTTATTATCCGAACTAAACTTAACTGAATTAACTTGTTCAGTGTGTGCTTGTAAAACTTTTAAACATTGACCAGTTTGGGTATCCCAAATTCTAATAGTTGTATCATCACTTCCACTTGCAAGTATTTTATTATCTGAAGTAAAACTTACCGAATTAATTGCTTTTTTGTGCCCTTCAAAAATTTTCAATAAATTACCATTTTTAACATTCCAAAGCTTAATAGTGGTGTTATTACTTCCACTTGCAAGCATTGTATTATCTGAAGTAAAAGCAAGTGCAATTATCCAATTAACATTATTTCCGTTACAAACTAGTAACTCTTGTCCACTACTTACTTCCCACAAATGAACTGTATCGTTACTATCGCCTATTGCTAAAAGTTTTCCATCTCTGCTAAGGCATATTGACCAGATGTAGCCTATGTTTTTAATAAAAATAGATTGAAGTAAATTGGCGTTAGCAAAGTTGATATGTGATAAACTTGCCTCTGTTAGATCAGCACCTAAAATAACTGTATTACTAAAATCTTTACCTTCTAAAGCTGCATGATTAATTTTAACTGCTAGTGTTGCTGCATTTCCTCCTATATAGCCAACTTCATCTTCATTTTTATTTCGTGTAGCTTCTATAATATTTATAGTTAATTTTTGTGCATCACCATCAAGCATTGGCACAAGCAAATCAATGACAGCCTTTGTCAAACTCTTTTTGCCAAAAGTTTCTCTTAGTTTTTCTAATGGTTCAGTTAAGAATTTTTTTAGTGGTGGACTATGCAAAATCTCCTTTGTTTCATCTACTTGCCGTTGAAAATAAGATGACCAAGTGTAATTAATTGGTGTTACATTATTGATGTAAGATTGCGCTTGTGCCAATTCAAGAAAATCACCAGATAAGACTCCTAGCTCTGCCGCAAATTTATACGCTACAAAAAACTCTAACAGCGACCTATGGGCAGGAGTATAGTCACCATCACCATCGCGGACAAGCATTGTCTGTGCCATCATGTCATAATGCCAGTGGTCTAAATCCTTCTCTTCTTGCACGATAGAACCAAATAAGCGGCGAATGCGTTCTGGGAATAGCCGATAATTGAGGCTCATTTGCTCAGTAGATAGCATTTCCCACGATAGTTCACATAAAAAATACAGCTTATCGGCCAAAGAAGTAAAAGTACGCTCGGCTTTGATGTCCCTTTCCATTTTGCGCCGCACTGCATACAGATAAACCCGTGACATATCAACAGGTTTACCTGCTTCAATATCTGGCAATGCTTCTAAAATTAAATCGGTCATTACTGGGCGACGGGCTAAGTCTAATAATTGCGGATTACTCATTACTTGCTGAACGGTGGTAACTTCCGCTTGATGTAACAAAACTTGTCGTATTTGGTCGTCATTAAATTTTTCTAGTTCCAATACCTCAAATTGTGGTGTTTCTCCAGTTAAATTTTTAGTTGATGCTTGCAGTTCTGCATTTAACAAAGCACGTCCTTCTTGAGCTTCAGGAAAGTGTTCAGTGCGACAAGTAAGAATAACCTTAGCACCGGGAACTACTACCTTTGCTAGTTCCCAAAAATTATTGATCATTTCTTGCTTATCTACCCGTGCTGCCATTTCATCGAAGCCATCAAAAATGAGTAGCAGCTTACCCATACGGTTGAGTTGTTCAAAAGCAGAATACCCAGGTAGAGGGATTTCATGTTTGCGAAAAAAAAACTCGGAAAAAAGTGACTCCACGCTCACTGCTTTAGCATAATCCTGTAATGGAATCACCAAAGGCAACCGAGGAAGTTCAATACCACGTCTTTGTGCATCTCGATAGCGTTGCACTGTCACCCAAGCATAATGTAAAGCAAACCAAGTTTTACCTGTACCAAACTCCCCAAGTATAGAAATATGTTCCTTAACTGGGTCATGTAGCCAACGGTCGATATAGCCATCTATCCAACCGTCTTGTTCATCGTAATGGCTGACAGCTATTTTATTTTTACTAAGGGGATCTATTTCTTCTTTTTTACAGGCTAAAGGAACATACTGGCTGTCAATTTTTCGCCGTTTTACTTCAGCTTCTAGCCAATCTAAATAACCATTAAAATCTGCATCCTGAGCCAATAATTCATCAAATGTATAACAACCAAGATGACTATTTTCTTCTTTGTTGACTTCATTTCGTGCTGCTTTGGAAATACGGCGAGTAGTCACTAACCATCCTTCATCTGCTCTTTGCGTTTCAGTTGACTGACCCAAAGCCACAACATCACTTAATCCAACTTCACCTTCTATTCCACGTACAATAATTCGGTCATATCGATTACGTCTGACAGGAATATTGATGATCCATTCAAAATAATTTTCTGTCCAATATTCATATTTTTCAAAGCGATAGCCCAAAGTTTCAAACCAACCACGTATCTGTTCTGCTAGTGCTATGGCTCTACATTGGTTTTCTGTTTTGGTATCAGATCCTGGCAGGGCTAGATAAGAATTTTGTTCTGCCAAGCGTGCCATTTCTGTACGAACACCTTCTAATGTTGGTAATCTTTCAAGCTGTTCTTGAATACTGGCAATACTTTTATGTAAGGAGCCAATAGCTTGATCCATTAACACATCAGCAGGTGCCCGACTACGTTTAGCTACTTGTGAAAAGACAATATAAAATTCAATAATTTCGCGTCTGATATCAAGTCTCAAGCTTTTTATTTCGTCTCCTAAAGCATAAGCCTCAATAAAAGCATCAACTTCAGATAAAATAATTGAAGGGTTATTATGGTCAAATGCTTTGCGAAATGATTGTTTTATTTCTTCTTGCCGAAAAAGTTCTAGTAATGGCTTTTCTTTGGTTGCACTGTTGACACCATATTCCACTAAAGTGTAGGCATAAATTCCACTGAAATCACTGGGAGGATGTTCGGGACTAAGGTTAAAATTATTTAAGAGCTTAATTACGATCTCACTGCGCTGAATTTTATTCTTGAGAACAGGAGTGGCAATCCCACTAATTGCTTCAATTAGCTTGTCAAGAGGAATCGGTAACACAGGACTTTTATGTAAAAGATTAAGTATGTAACCTGTTGATTATCCTTATATTAACGTGATATTTAGCTAAAATATATAAGAGTAGGTTTATAAGCCATAAATTGCTCTTATTAGCCTGATTATTCTTTAGTATCAAGCTAAAAAGCATATAGTTGTATGCCACAGACAGTGACTCAGTTGCACCGTGAGAACCTGAATTTTTTGCCAAATTGGGATGCTCCCGAGTTTGATAGAGAAAGAATACAGAATTAAAGATTAAATATCATGCAGTTCTAATGTTGGACTTGAATGAAAACCAATGCTGCTCGACTACTGGATAAACTAGATATTCCCTACCAAATCCTCAGCTATGAAGTAGATCCTGATGATTTGGCAGCTGAAAGTACAGCGTACAAAGTGGGTCTTCCGCCAGAGCAAGTTTTTAAGACTTTAGTAGTCAGAGGTGACACAACAGGTATCTGTTTTGCTGTTGTGCCGGGAAATGCTCACTTAGATTTGAAAGCCTTGGCGCGGATTTCAGGAAACCGCAAAGTTGAGACAGTTGCCCTAAAAGAAGTCCAGCCACTAACAGGATACATTCGTGGGGGTGTAACAGCTTTAGCCAGTAAAAAAAGCTATCCAGTCTACGTTGACGAGACAGCAACTCTTTTTGAGCAGATTACTGTTTCTGCGGGGATGCGAGGAATGCTACTTCTGTTATCTCCAGATGACTATTTATGTGCAGTTAATGGCATTTTGGGGGCTATTGTACAAAATTAGTACAAGAATTTTCATAAGAAACCATAAAGTGATCGCTACTCAAAGGAAGCTACCTCAACGTCGTACTACAAAATATAGCTCACTCTAAGAAAGCTAAGTATTATTACTATATGGATTTAGTATTAACTTGAGATTTAAAATCAATCTACGTAATAATCCGGTGAAAATTAATTAGTACATTGCTTCTAAAACAATGCTTTTAACATTTTATTGATAATAATCTAGATACTATAGCCGTATATAAAAATACTTCGTAAGATATATAGCCGTATATAAAAATACTTCATAAGATGTATTAGGTGCTAAAAATAAATAGAACATAAATACTATTTTATACCTGCTACTCAAAAAACTATAGTTGCAGATTAGCACTCCGAGCTAACCAATGATTGGGGTTGATGGGAGTGAGTTTCTCATGATTAGAGGAGGGATAATACCAGTCCAGTTACAAGGGGGAAGACACGAGTGACTGACATTGTAACTGGACAGATTGTGCGCGTGCGATCGCGGCAATATCTTGTAGAAGAAGTTGTGTCGAAACCCTCTCCAGAGCAAGACACTAAAGTTAGTCTTTCTTGTTTAGAAGATGATGCGTTAGGAGAATCGCTAGAAGTCCTATGGGAACGGGAAATAGATGCCAAAATCGTAGGGGCGACATCATGGGAATCGATAGCGAATCGAGGTTTTGATAATCCGCGTTTGTTTTCTGCCTACCTGCACACATTACGGTGGAATTGCGTAACCTCCACAGATGCCAAGCTTTTCCAAGCGCCTTACCGAGCGGGTATAGAAGTCAAAGCTTATCAATTAGAGCCGCTACGTAAAGCTTTGCTGATGCCGAGAGTTGGTTTGTTTATTGCGGACGATGTAGGGTTGGGCAAAACCATAGAAGCAGGCCTGATACTGCGTGAGATGTTGATGCGGCAAAAAGTTAGGCGAGTAGTTATCTCGTGTCCGCCGTCAGTGGTAAGGCAATGGCAAGAAGAAATGGAGAGTCGCTTTGGACTCACATTTATGATTCTTGACCGTGAGTTTATTGCTGCCCGTCGTCAAGAACGGGGTTATGGAATTAACCCTTGGATGACGCACACTCGGTTCATTATTTCCCACGCTTTGCTACGAGATGAAACCTATGCCGCACCGTTACGGGACTGGCTTGGTGATTTTGCGGCTGCTTCCATGCTCATCCTTGATGAAGCTCACAATGCTGCACCTGCGAGTGGTGCAAAGTATGCCGTTGATTCCCAACTTACCAAAACTGTTCGAGATTTAGCACCGCGTTTTGAACACAAGCTGTTCTTGTCTGCAACACCCCACAATGGACACTCCAACAGCTTCGCCGCCTTACTAGAAATCCTTGATCCCCAGCGTTTCTGCCGAGGAGTACCCGTTCGTAATCGTAAGTTGCTGGACACAGTAATGGTACGGCGCTTAAAACAAGATTTACGAGAGATCGGAGAAGAGTTTCCCCAACGCTACGTTCTTCCTATAGTTATTGATAACTTACCAGAAGACGCGCCCGAACTAAAATTATCCCGATTGCTGCAACAATATCGCAATCTGCGTGAGGAACGACTTAAAGATGCAGCTAAGTCCACCCAGACTACGGCGATGCTGGTGATTACCTCATTACAAAAGCGTCTTTTATCTTCCATTGAAGCATTTGCTCGGACTTTAAAGGTGCATCGGACGGCGATGGAAAAACAAGCGGCGAACCGTCCTTTGATACATCAAGCTAGTCTACCGTTGCTGTTTGAATCCCCTGGTGCAGATGATGAACGGGCTGAATTTTCTGAAGAGGAAGTAATTGCAGAAGAAGATGCTCAAATGGCAGCAGCTACTATGCAAGTTGCCGGACAAACAGCCCGTGAATTAGCAATTTTAGATGAAATGGCAGATGTTGCTAATTCCTCTCGCTACCAGCCAGATCCGAGGATTCAAAAACTGGTAGAGTGGATTCGCCAAAATCTCTGTCCCGATCTAGGCCAACCAAATGCCCTTTGGTTAGAACGGCGAGTAATTATATTTACAGAATATACAGATACTAAACGTTATTTACAACAGCAATTACAAAGTGCGATCGCTAACTCTAACCGTGAACATGAACGCATAGATGTATTTCATGGGGGCATTGGAGAAGAACGCCGCGAAGCTATTAAAAGTGCATTTAACGCTGACCCAGCACGTCATCCCCTGCGAATCCTGATTGCCACAGATGCAGCACGAGAAGGGGTGAACCTGCAAAACAACTGTGCTGACTTGTTCCACTTTGATGTACCGTGGAATCCATCAAGGATGGAACAGCGTAACGGACGGATTGACCGCAAATTACAGCGATCGCCTGTTGTCCATTGCTATTACTTTGTTTTACCACAACGCACAGAAGACAAAGTATTGGACGTACTGGTGCGGAAGACAGTGACGATTCAACAAGAACTTGGTTCTCTTGCACCAGTAGTTGAAAAAAATGTGTCGCGCTTACTGGCTAATGGAATTCGCCACCAAGAAGTAAATAATCTTGCAAATTCGATTAATCAGGCAGAACAACTCAATAACAAGGAAACAGTAAACACGCAAGTAATTAATGAGGAACTGGAACAAGCCAGACTTCGCCAACAGGATTTGACTAAACAAGTCGAGAATTTACAAGAAATGTTGAAAGAATCACGGGATTGGTTGGGACTAGATGACAATCACTTCCGTAATGCCATCTCTGCTTCTTTAGAAATTCTGGGAGTCCCAACACTTGCCCCTGTAGATGTGAATGAGGTTGCTAACAATCCTGTAACTGCCCGTTGGACAATTCCGGCTCTCGACCAGCGTACTGGTGCAGATCCAACATGGTCAACTACACTTGATACCCTAAGAACACCTCGGAAAATTGGACAAAAGCCTTGGGAATGGCGGAAAGAAGCACCGATTCGTCCTGTAGTCTTTCGAGATCCTGGTTCTTTAGATGGGGATGTAGTTCATCTGCATTTAGAACACAGAATTGTCCAGCGTTTACTGAGCAGGTTTTTAGCTCAGGGTTTTCTGCATGATGAATTAACTCGTGCTTGTGTTTGTCTGACTAATGACCCCATGCCAAAAGTGATTGCACTGGGACGGCTGGCTCTGTATGGTGAGCGGGCTTCTCGCTTGCACGACCAGGTGATTGCAGTAGCAGCAGAGTGGTCAGACCCAACCAGTCGAGGACGCAAGAAACTTCAACCTTTAAGAGAAGGCGAAAAAGATAACGTACTGGAATTACTCGAAACCTCCCTAGCTTCCCCACACTTGCTGCAAGTTGCCGAAGCGGTGAAAGAGCGACTAAAAAAAAGTGCTGCCCAAGATGTAGCAGAATTAATTTCCCATCTGGAACGCCGCGCCACAGCTTTGGCAGAAAGTGCTGAGAAAAAGTTGGCTAACCGGGGTGTTAAAGAAGCTGCTGAGATGAAGAAGATTCTGGAAGAACAACAGACGCGAATTCTCAAGTGTCAAGAAGAATCTAAAGTAGTGCAGTTGTCTCTTCCATTCATAGAAGAACAGCGTCAATTGGATGCAGACCGTCGCCATTGGGAAAAACGCCTTCAAGCGATCGCAACCGAACTAATTTCAGAACCAGCCCGGATTGAAGCCGCCTACAAAGTAAAAGCAGTGCGAGTTGAGCCAGTCGGCGTAATTTATTTATGGCCGATTTCCGGCTAGAGGGAGTATAAACAATGGCAAACGATCCAGAAATTCGGTTACATAAAGAATGGTTGGGCTTTCTCCAGCCTGTGGGGTTGGTGGTGTCTCCGCCTGCATTGTCAGCAGCCCAAGCTGTGGTTAACCGCAATGTGGTGGAACTGCAACAAACACTCGCTACAGTTGCCAAACGTGAACCTCTGCCCGGTGAGATAGGCAAGGAAACCTTTAAAATTGACGACTTTCCTGCTTTCACTATCAATGTTTTAGGTTGGCAGGCAGAAGATTTAGTTGCCAGTCCAGAAGAATTAGCGATCGCACTCCCAGATTACAACGAAGTTTTGACACCCACGTATGCTGTACCCGACCCAAATAGCGGTTGGATGATGCTGGTACAGGTGCTTCCTGATGGTACTGAACTTGACAACGCTGGGGCGGAGGATAGTAAATCTACTGGTTGGCACGCCAGCCCCCAGTCTAAGTTTGAGCGCCTTTTGAAAGAAACGAAAGTTTATACTGGGCTATTGTGCAACGGTACAGAATTGCGTTTGGTTTATGCACCGCTTGGGGAGTCATCGGGACACCTAACTTTTCCTATACAGGCAATGTGTGAGGTATCTGGGCGGTTGATTTTGGGTGCAATGGAGATGTTGCTCTCGGCTGACCGACTGTTTAATGTCCCTAGCGATCGCCGTTTGTCTGCAATCCTAGAAAAAAGCCGTAAATATCAAAACGATGTCTCTATAAAGCTAGCAGAGCAGGTATTAGAGGCATTATGGGATTTACTGCGCGGCTTCCAAATAGCAGATGCAACCACTAAAAGCGGCTTAGTAAGTGACATTGCAATCAATGCGCCTCAGCATATTTACGGTGGACTGATTACCGTCTTGCTGCGGTTGGTGTTCCTGCTTTACGCTGAAGATCGGGGGCTGATGTCTCAAGATGCAGTTTATACACGCTACTACTCAGTTAGTGGACTTTACGAGCGCTTGAGAGAAGATGCAGGCAACTACCCAGATACAATGGATCAGAGGTATGGTGCTTGGGCATGGTTGCTGAGTCTGTTTCGTTTGGTTTACGATGGCGGCGGTCATGCTGATTTGTACTTACCTGCTCGTCATGGGCAACTATTTGACCCAGATGAATATCCGTTTTTAGAAGGTCGTCTCCAATCTACAAAATATCAAACAGGGGAAAGTCTTGAACCCCCTCGCGTTTCAGATGGGGTAATTCACAGGGTATTGCAAGGGTTACTGGTACTTGATGGAGAACGCCTATCTTACCGTTCCTTGGCGGTTGAGCAAATTGGGTCTGTCTATGAGGCAGCCGCCGGCTATGAGGTAGAAAGAGCAAGTAGTCCTGCTATCGGTGTTTGGAGTAAACCCAAAGGTTCTAAATCTTCGGTGACAGTTGTTGTCAGCGTTGGGGACATTCTCAAAACTAAGGCGGGAGAACGGGCTAAATATTTAAAGGATTTTGCTGGTTGCGAAATTACTGGTAAATCCCTAACTGAATTAAAGGATGCGAGGACACCAGAGGATGTAGTGGCAGCTTTAGGACGCAAGGTATCACCGAAAACGCCGAGTTTAATGCCTATGGGTTCTTTATATTTGCAACCGGGGGAAGAACGGCGGCGTAGTGGTTCTCATTATACGCCTCGTGCTTTGACTGAGCCGATTGTGAAAGAAACCCTCAGACCAATTTTAGAGGCTTTGGGAGAAAACCCCACACCTGAGCAGATTTTAGAGTTGAAAGTTTGTGATTTGGCGATGGGTTCGGGCGCATTTTTGGTAGAAAGTTGTCGTCAGTTGGCAGAGAAATTAGTTGAAGCGTGGAATAAACAGAACGTATTACCTGAAATTCCAATTGATGAAGAACCATTACTTTATGCGCGGCGGTTAGTAGCACAACGGTGTTTGTATGGTGTGGATAAAAACCCCTTTGCGGTAAATTTGGCTAAGTTATCTTTGTGGCTGGCGACTTTGGCGAAGGCTCATCCTTTTACATTTTTAGACCATGCTTTGAAGTGGGGAGATTCTTTAGTTGGGTTAACTTCTGAACAGATTAAAACGTTTACTTGGGATGAAGACAAGACTTATAAAGACCTAAACTCACCTTTGTTTAATCTATCAATGGAGAAAGCGAAGTTTTATCGCAATGGAATTCACAATTTAGATGAAGATGATTATGCAGCCAAGCGCGATTTTTACGAAAATATAGAAACAGAGTTGGGGGATATTCGGCTGAAAGGGGATTTGGTTATTGCTTCATTTTTCGCCAAAGATAAGGACAAGGCGAGAAAGGATGAGCGTGATAATTCATGGTTGAAGTTTTATCAATGGCAGAAAAATCAGGAAGATGATTTAGATGTCAGGCGAATTTGTGCAGAATTGCGGTATGGGGAGAAACCAGTTCCCACCTTTAATTGGGAGATTGAATTTCCAGAGGTATTTGATAGAGATAATCCAGGGTTTGATGCAATTGTTGGTAATCCGCCATTTGCAGGGAAGAATACAACAATAAATGCTCATGCTTCTGGTTATCAGGATTGGTTGAAAGTTGTTAATCCCGAATCTCATGGGAATGCTGATTTGGTAGCGCATTTTTTCCGACGAGCGTTTAGCCTCTTACGCCAGTCTGGATGTTTTGGATTGATTGCTACAAATACCATTGCCCAAGGTGACACTCGCAGCACTGGTTTGAGATATATCTGTGAGCAGGGCGGTACGATTTACAATGCTCAAAAGCGGTTAAAGTGGCCGGGTTTAGCGGCGGTTGTGGTGAGTGTTATTCATGTTTTTAAAGGAAAATACGAAAATAGAAAATTGCTAGATGGAAGAGAGGTTAACTTAATTTCTGCGTTTTTATTTCATGCAGGAGGCAATGAAAATCCAAAGGTGTTATTGGCGAATGTTGATAAAAGCTTTATTGGTAGCATCGTATTAGGAATGGGTTTTACATTTGATGATTCTAATACTGATGCTACACCCATTTCTAAAATGCACCAATTGATTGAACAAAATCCTAAAAATGCCGAGAGAATTTTTCCTTATATCGGGGGTGAAGAGGTAAACTCAAGTCCAACTCATGCACATCATCGTTATGTGATTAACTTTGGTGAAATGAGCGAGGCAGAGGCTTGGGAATATCCTGATTTGATGAAAATTGTAGAAGAAAAAGTTAAGCCTTCACGATTAGCACAAAATCGTGAAATTCGTTCTCGTTATTGGTGGCGTTTTGGTGAAACGACACCAGCTTTGTTTAAAGCGATCGCCCCTCTTAATCGTGTATTAGTTTGTTGTATTGTCAGTAAATATATTTCTTTTGTATTTCTACCAACTGGAATGGTTTATGCACATAAGACAGTTGTTTTTGCAATGAGTAGTTATACAGTTTTAGCTATTCTGCAAAGTCGTATTCACGAAATTTTTGCAAGATTTTTCTCTTCTACTTTAGAGGATAGACTTAACTATTCCCCCTCAGACTGTTTTCAAACCTTCCCTTTCCCCGAAAACTGGGAAACCAACCCCACCCTAGAAACTTTAGGAAAAACCTACTACGAATACCGCGCCGCCTTAATGGTTCGCAACAACCAGGGACTCACCGACACATACAACCGCTTCCACGATCCCGACGAACGCCACCCCGATATTTTACAACTACGCTTGCTCCACGCCCAAATGGATCGGGCTGTCCTCGATGCTTACGGCTGGACAGATATTTCCACAAATTGTACCTTCCTGCTTGACTACGAAGACGAAGAAGACGACGAAAACACCAGCAAACGCCAGAAGAAAAAGCCTTGGCGCTACCGTTGGCCTGAAGAAATTCACGACGAAGTATTAGCCCGTTTACTCGAACTCAACCAGCAACGCGCCGAAGCGGAAATTTTAGGCGGTAAAGCTGCTGAGAAATCCAAGGCAAAAGGGAATACTAAAAAAGTAGCGAAATCTCGCAAGGCGACGGAAACGACTTTAACTATTCCTGATTTTCCCTCTACTTCTATGTGACAGGTTCAACGTTAGCCATACCGATGAATTCCCAAAAAAGCATAGCCATCCTAAATCATTTATGAACACTTACTGTTCCCTGTTCCCTATTCCCTGTTCTCTGCCCTCATTATGACCACATCTGCCGAAGTGCGATCGCATCTAATCCGCGCCATGCAACTAGACTTGGTTGGCCCCACCCCTGATGATGTTGAATATGCCGAGGAAATCCTCACCCAAGCTCCTTCTAAGTGGTATCTTACAGGTTTTTTAGTACCTTTTGGAGCGCCTGTTGAAGTGCGATCGGACGAAACAGCAGACGACACACTCGAACAACTTAGTAGCAGTGATACTAATGAAGATGCCAATGCTCCCGAAGCCTCCTCAGCCCGTAAAGCTCACTTTCCTTCTTCCATTGGCTTGAGCTTTCTTCTCCCAGAAAATACCACAGAACTGAATATAACTGTGCAGTGGGGTGACTACCAATTTCTTGAAAGCGAAACAGAATTAGATGATAACGAGAATCCCCAGCCAGCCAAGCAAGAATTATGGCAACGCTCTCCTCATTGCATTAGTATGCCTATTTCTCTGCTGGGAAATCAACGAAAAATTCAGATTGAAGTTCCAGACAGCAACGGCTTAAAGTTATTTGTGTCAAATCGGGCTGTAGCTTCATCACCTCAACAAAAACTCCCTGTTGGTACGCGTTCAGTTTCAGTATTCTTAGTTAACTACCGCAGCAACAATCCCAACCAAAAGCACGACATCAGTTTTATTTTTCAAGCCTGCCTCACCATCTGCACAGATGACGCTTTTGTATCCCGCCCTAACTTGCGGGGGCAAAACAGCCAAGACAGGGACGAAGCGGTGTCAAGCCTGCAATACCGCAACGATTGCGAATATGCTGTTGGACACAACGTTTCTGCTATTACTATCCTTGGCTCAAATCATATCTGTCAAGAAATTCGTACTAACTGGATGCCCACAGCAGAGGTGGCCAGAGTAGAACCAGCAGAAATTTCGGGGCTAGAACTAGGCATGGAAGCACTAGCTAAGGCAAAAGACGCGGCAACAATCTCTCAGATGGTTTACCCAATGGTGACTGCATATACTGACTGGATTGCCCAACAGCAAGCCGCAGCCCCCACTGAACCGCACCAAGGAAAAATTGCTAGTGAATTATTAACCACAGCTAGCAGAATTAAGCAACGCATTGCCGCCGGATTACAAGCTTTAGACGATCCTCTGGTGTTAGAAGCTTTTCAAATTGCTAACCAAGCCTTAGCAACTGCTAGAAGACAACGCCTAACTCACGATAATCCAGACAAATCCCCTGAAGACTTTTCACCACCGAAGTGGCGACCTTTCCAGCTAGCTTTTCTGCTGTTGAACATCCTGAGCATTGCTCAACCAGAACATCCAGATCGGGAAATTGTCGATTTGCTGTTCTTTCCCACAGGTGGCGGCAAAACCGAAGCCTATTTAGGGTTGGCAGCGTTCACTCTGGTGCTGCGTCGTCTGCGCGATCCTAGTATCCACTCTGCTGGTGTCAGCGTTCTCATGCGCTACACTCTGCGCCTCCTGACCCTAGACCAATTGGAAAGAGCCGCAACCCTCATCTGTGCCTTAGAACTAGAACGTCAGCAAAATCCTAGACTAGGTAAGCATCCCTTTGAGATTGGGTTGTGGGTTGGGCAGGGTGCCACACCCAATAAAATGGGTAAAAAAGGCGATAAAGATAATTCAGCTTGGGCGCGGACTCAAGAATTTGAGCGGCATTATCCTCATAAACCAAAGCCGATTCCCCTAGAAAGGTGTCCTTGGTGCGGCACGGAATTGAAAGCGCGATCGTTTCAACTTTTACCACTTGCCGATGCACCTACTGACCTGCGGGTAATCTGCGACAATCGGAAAAAACACGCAGATGGTCAATCTGCTTGTGTATTTAAAGGCAACAACCCCCTACCCATCGTTGCCGTAGATGAACAAATCTATCGACGGCTTCCTTGCTTCATAATTTCCACCGTTGATAAATTTGCGAATCTGCCTTGGGTTGGTCAAACTGGAGCGTTATTTGGCAAGGTAACTCATTTTGATGAAAAAGTAGGATTCACTGGGCCAGCTGATGCTAAAACCAAAGGTCGAGCCTTAGACAAAAATTTACCTCCACCAGATTTGATTATTCAAGACGAATTGCACTTGATTTCTGGGCCTCTGGGAACAATGGTGGGATTATACGAAACGGTTATCGATGTTCTGTGTAGTGTGACGCACAATGATAAAACTATCCGACCGAAGATTATTGCCTCCACTGCTACAGTCCGCCGTGCAGAGCGCCAAATTCAAGCTTTGTTTAGTCACAGCCAGGTAGATATTTTTCCGCCTCCTGGGCCCGATCGCCACGACTCCTTTTTTGCCGAAACCGTACCAATTACCAAAACACCGGGACGGCTTTATGTCGGAGTTGTAGCCCAAGGACGCAGCCTTAAAGTAGTTCTGTTACGAGCATACTTAGCCCTGTTGGGAGCAGCTAAACAAGCTTGGGAAGATGCCGGCGGGAAAACAAATCAGCATAATCCTGCTGACCCTTATATGACACTGCTAGGTTATTTTAATTCTCTGCGAGAATTGGGTGGTAGTCGCCGCCTAGTGGAGGATGAGGTAAACTCGCGCCTGAGTCATTATGGCGATCGCCGTCGCTACCAAGAACCGTTTAGCTTATTTTGCGATCGCAAAATTGATGATGAACCGGAAGAGTTAACCTCTCGCATCAGCACCAACAAAGTTGCTAATACCAAACGTCGTCTAGCTTTACCTTTTCATGAGAAAGAAAGAGTTGATATTGCCCTAGCAACTAACATGATTTCCGTAGGGCTAGATATCACCCGCTTAGGGCTGATGGTAGTTTTAGGACAGCCGAAAACCACTGCCGAATACATCCAAGCCACCAGCCGCGTCGGTCGAGAAGCCGAAAAACCTGGTTTAGTCGTTACCTTACTCAACATTCACCGACCGCGTGATCGCTCTCACTACGAACGTTTTCAAATCTGGCATGATACTTTCTACCGCACAGTGGAAGCAAGTAGCGTTACTCCCTTCTCACCCCGCGCCATCGATCGGGGTTTATCAGGTGTTACCGTTGCCCTTGCCAGATTAGGTAATGCAGAAATGACAGCGCCTCTAGGTGCTGCTCAAATTACCCAACATCGCCTGCTTTTAGATTTTGTGGTGGATGTGATCGTTAAACGTGCAGAAGGACATAGCCCCTTAAAAGCCGATGAAGCCGAAAGTCTGCGTCAAGAAATCCGGCGACAAGTTATAGACCGTTTAGATACATGGCAACATATTGCCGTGCAAGACCAACGCCTACAATATCAACGCAATGAAATAGAGATGGCAGCCCCTTTACTACTTGATGCCCTTGACCCCAAGGCGGACAAAGAAAGTAGCGATCGGCAAAAATTCAAAGCCCAACGCAGCTTGCGGGATGTCGAGCCAGTAGTGAAACTTTTTGTGCGTGACCCCGTTGGTTTAGAAATAGAGGAAGAGGTTTAATGAAGAAGTCAAATAATAAAATAAAACCACAAGCAGAAATCCGCCAAAGCCAGCTTTTATCAACCTTTGGTCCAGGAGCGATGGTAGATTTACCTAAATACTCGGTAGTAATTGGGGGATTGACCTACTGGAAAGGTGAAATGCAGCCCATTCGTGAAGACCGTTTGAAAGATAAAGTCTGCGAAATGCTGCAAGTTAAGAATATCGAACTATTTAGTCCACCACGAGAGACTTCAGACCCGAATATGCCTCTTACTGGTGTGGATGCATTTATTTTTCCTGCTTGGTTTGTAGCTCAAGTTGATCAAACCATTCGCTTCAACGGTAAAGATTACCGTACCCGTCCCCTAGCTAACTGGCGAACAGTTAAGGAGGGATCAAAATTTGAAGGACAGCACGTGTCATACGTACCAGTCCGCTTTGTACAAGCTTGTATAAATGGACATCTAAGCGATATAGACTGGTACGCCTTTGCCCATAATGATTTTAAAACCACCTGTCGGGGACAACTGTGGCTAGATGAAGGTGGCTCTGGCAATGACTTTGAAGAAATTTTTGTTCGATGTCAAGACTGCGATGCCCGTCGTCCACTTTCCATAGCTAAAGCCAAAAATTCCAAAGTTTTCGGACAATGCCAAGGGCATCGTCCTTGGCTGGGTGCTAAAGCTCAGGAACCTTGTTGGGTTTGTGCCCCAGATAAATCAGGTAATATTGTCCAAACCAACGAACCAGAACATAACCGTCTTTTGGTACGTTCTGCTAGTAATGCTTATTTTGCTCAAACCCTCAGCGTGATTTCGATTCCAGATGCTGATGAGCAATTGAAACAAGTAGTAGATCGCTATTACTTAAAGGACTTGGAATATTGGGAAGACTTGGATGAGGTGCAAAAAAATCTAAGAAGGAATCCTAAGTATGCTGATTTAACTAAATTTGGATCGGAGGTGGTTTGGGCAGAAATTCAACGCCGTCAAAGTGGAAGAAGCAGCGATTCTAAAACCATCAAACAAGTAGAAATTGAAGCCTTACTTTCTTGTTCAGCAGAAATAGGTACTTCTAATGACGAGTTTTACGCTAGTAAACGCAAGTTAGATAATTTCAATCCAGCACTATTGCCATTTATAGAACAGGTAGTGTTGGTGCATCGTCTGCGAGAAGTGATTGCCCAAGTTGGCTTTACTCGTTTTGAGGCATCCATCCCTAATATTGAAGGAGAAATTGATGATTTAAGCATTAATGTGCGGCGTGCTGATTTGGATTTTGAACGTCAGTGGGTGCCTACGATTGAAAATAAAGGCGAAGGGGTATTTATTGCCTTCAACAAACAAGCGATAAAAGATTGGCAACAACGGAAGGCTGTTAAACAACAGGGGCAAAAATTAGAAAGGGGTTTCAATGTCTGGCGCGATCGCAAAGGCATTCCCCCTGAAAAAGCCATTTTCCCTGGACTTCCTTATATTATGCTGCATTCCCTATCACACCTCTTGATTACAGCAGTGTCTTTGGAATGTGGTTATGCTGCTAGTTCAATTCGTGAACGCATCTATGCCAGTGATGCAGGTTATGGCATCCTTTTATATACTGGTTCTCCCGGTTCTGAGGGGACTTTAGGGGGACTTGTACAAGTAGGCAATCAACTTGAAGAACATTTGAATGTTGCCCTAGAGTTGGGAAAACTTTGTTCTAACGATCCAGTATGCGCTCAACATCAACCAGATAACGTACAAGAGGAAAGATTTTTACACGGATCTGCTTGTCACGGATGCCTACTGATCGCGGAAACTTCCTGCGAACGCCGCAATGAGTTTCTCGACCGAGCATTGGTTGTGGCTACTGTTGAAGGACTAGGAGCAGAATTCTTTCCAGATCAGGTACTTGTTTAATGAGTTTTCTCAACCTTAGTCGTCCAACCCTCGTTAATTTGGCAGCAGCTTTAGAAACTGGCAGACTTTCCCCGCCTTTCTCTGCATCAAATGTAGCTAACTATATCCCAGCAGCTTTGAACCAAGGGATAGTTGATGAACTCAATCGCCTCAATAGTATAGGTGTACATTCTCAGCATATTGCTTATACATTGCGATTGCTGGCAGAAGAACGACGTACATCTCAAGCATTGAGCGATCGCGTTGACTTAGTTTGGACTGGCCCAGAAATTGCTGGCTCTCAAAGTCGTGATACTGCCATTGTTGTGCGCGAATTATTTAGCACTGCCAAAACCAGCGTTCTCATTTCTAGTTTTGCTATCGATAAAGGGCAAAAAGCACGAGATTTATTTGGAGTTTTAGCCCATGCAATGGAAACTAACCCAGAATTAAATGTGCGAATGTTTCTTAACGTCAACCGACCGCACAACAGTGAAGTGCCAACATCTACTTTACTGCGCGAGTTTGCTAGTAGTTTTCGCCAAGATGTTTGGCCAGGAAAAAGACTACCTGAAGTGTTTCACGATCCGCGATCGCTGACGCTGGGTGTGGAATCAAAAGCTTGTTTACACGCCAAGTGTGTTGTTGTAGATAAGCAGCGTGTGCTTGTGACATCCGCTAATTTTACAGAAGCGGCTCACGAGCGCAATATCGAAGCTGGTGTATTACTCAATGACCCAGTAACTGCTATTGCTTTGCAAATGCAATTTGAAAGCTTGGTTACAAGAAATATCTTATGTCGAATTCCTGGAATTTAAATATTTAAAGTAACATTTTATGTCTACATTTGATTCTACCAAGACAAGTCTAGCCACTTTACTAAACGATATCGTAGTTGGCAAAATTCAACTGCCCGATTTTCAACGAGGGTGGGTTTGGGATGATGAACATATCCGCTCTCTGTTAGTAAGTATTGCTCGTGCCTTTCCTGTCGGAGCAATCATGTTACTAGAGGCAGGCGGTGATGCTAAGTTCAAAGCGCGTCCCATTGAAGGAGTAGAGCTAACAAAAGCAATACTTAGCAAATTAGAAAAGTTGATTCTTGATGGGCAACAGAGACTGACTTCATTAACGCAAGTGTTAATGTTTACACAACCAGTACAAACTCGTGACTACAAGAAAAAATTACTTCATCGCTATTACTACATTGATATCGAAACAGCCCTATTAGGAAAAGAGCATTATGAAAGTGCGATTATTAGCGTTGACACTGATCGGACTGTGCGAGAAAATTTTGGACGTGATTTAAAGCTGGATCTCAGCACTCCAGAAAAGGAATATGAGAACTTTTACTTTCCTTGTAACCAGCTCCTTAACTCTGATGAGTGGGAGGAAGGATTGCTTGCTTACGACGTTACAAAGTTCGGGCGATATGCTCAATTCCGTAAACAGGTTGTGAATGAATTTCGTAACTATAACATTCCGATCATTGAACTCAGCAAGGAAAACAAGAAAGAAGCAGTCTGCCTTGTCTTTGAGAAAGTCAATACCGGAGGTGTTTCCCTCTCGGTATTTGAACTCATGACTGCCACTTACGCTATTGATAATGTAAACCTGCGGGATGAATGGTTTGGTAATGCTCACGAAGGTATCGAAGGTACTCAACCGCATCTAAGAAAGCAAAGTTTGTTACGCGAGGTTCAACCTACTGAGTTTCTTCAAGGATTGACACTACTGCATACTTGGGATAAACGAAGGGAAGACTTAAAGGCGGGTAAAACTGGCAAGCAGGTAACAGGTGTTACTGCAAAGCGCGAAGCAGTTTTGTCTTTACCTCTAGATGCTTACCAAAAATGGAAACAGCCTCTTACGCAAGGTTATTGGAAAGCAGCTAAATTTCTACGTCAAGAATCGTTTTTCTCTACCAACGATTTACCCTACCGTACCCAACTTGTTCCGCTTGCCGTGGTCATGGCATTCCTTGGCGATCGCTGGCTTGAACCGAAAATCTATGACAAAATCGCTCGTTGGTTTTGGTGTGGTATCCTCGGTGAACTTTACGGCGGGGCAGTTGAAACCCGTATAGCTTTGGACATTCAGGAACTTATAGACTGGATTGAGGGTAGCAAGGAAGAACCTTCGACTGTTAGGGATGCTAACTTCCAGCCTACTCGGTTAGGTACTTTACGTTCCCGCAATAGCGCTGCATATAAAGGTATCAATGTCTTAGTTCAGCGTGAAGGCGCTCAAGACTTCTTCTGGAAAGTTGCTATACGAGATTTAGATGAAACCGATTGGGAGGAACGCAAACTCGATATTCATCACATTTTTCCCAAGAGTTGGTGTGACAAGCAGGGTATTCCCGCATCTCGCTATAACTCTATCCTCAACAAAACTCCCATATCGTTTAAAGCAAATCGCATGATTGGCGGTAAAGCTCCAAGCGAATATCTGGTTCAGCTTCAAAAGCATGACAGTGTTCAGCTAGACGATGCAGGCATGAATGCAATTCTGGCAACTCATCAAATCGACGCAATAACACTGCGACAAGACGACTTTGAGGGTTTCATGGCATCGCGCCAACGAATGATACTTTCCAAAATTGAAGCGGCTATGGGCAAGCCTGTATTAGCAGTGGATGATTCGGCGATTAGTGATGTCGCAGATGATGAAGAGTGATTGGAGATTTTTCTCTCCAAGCGGCTTTGTTGGATGAAACAGGTGATTTGGTCTGAGCCTTAATATTTCAGTTTGGGTTGAGTTCTACCTACTCACTAGTTTCGTGCTAAGATTTGCCTTCCTACTTAGCTTGTTGCCAAAAATTATACTGTTTTAATACTAGTTATGTTAATTTTGCTATAGCCTACTCGTAGCCAAGGTGATATGGACTTTGTAGTTCTCGATACTGAAGGTAAACCAGAATTAAGAGAATTAGCGATTGTAGATAGTCAAGGCCGGGTGATTTTTGAAGGCTTCTCTAGTGACTATCCCAATCACAACACGAATCTGCCTAACCTCAAAAGTCTGAAAACCCTACTGACAGAGTTTTTGAGTCTTGTGCAAGGAAAGAGAATAGTCTGTCACTACGCCAAGCATGATATTGAGATACTTCAGTCCAGTTTTCGCAGAGTGGGTCTAGTGTTTCCCAAACTAGAATTTGAGTGTACTTGGGATAGAGCCAAAACTGTTTGGCCAGAGCTAGAAAGCCATTCTCTGGAATACCTGAGTAAGCATTTCAATTTACAGGTGGACAACCGCTACTTTATCCGCGATATGGCTCATGCTGCCCGATATGATGCCCAGTTCACCTACCATCTTTATCGGCGGCTAATGGTCGAACAATTAAAACAGCATCCAAATCCATTTAGTGGAAGCAGGGTGGACACTCCGTTTCAAACTCATCCTGATTACTTTGGTACTTACCGCCAAGAATACCTGATTCTTGAGTCAATTTTGACGGATATCAAACTAGATTCCAACCGACAGAGTAAAGGAGCAGTAGTTATTGGCGAACCAGGAACTGGTAAAACTCACTTAATGATGAGACTGGCCCAAGAGCGACTATACAGTAATAGACTGCTGTTTATCCGTCAGCCAAACCATCCTAAATCAGTGCTGTATCACATATACAGCCGCATTTTGGAGTCGCTGATAGAGCGGGTTGGCTCTTCTACTCAATTAGATTACTTGATTATTAACAGCTTTTGTAAAATTCTTAGTTTCCGGATCACATCCCAGAAAGACCAAGAGATTCTCAAAGCCCTGCAAGACAAAAATCTAGATGCGCTTGGGGGTGAAGGCACTCAACGCAAACGAGATTACTGGCAGCATATTGAGAAACGGATTAGTGAGTGGTGGGCAGGTCATTACTCCTCTGGTGGCTTTGCTCTTACTATCCTCAAAGGAATTGTTAAATATTGCAGTTATACTGACCCTCGGCGAAAAGATATCGCTACCCGTTGGTTAGCCGCCAATATCTTGTCTGTGGAAGAAGCGGAATTAGTGGGTTTGCCAAACTGGGGCGAAGACCTCAGCCAAGAAGCATTTTCACTAGAAGCGATTTCAGTTTTAGCTAAACTGTCGATTTTGGATGAGCCTCTAATTATCATCTTTGATCAACTAGAAGGATTAGGATTGTCGCATAACCGAGAAATATTGTTGAACTTTGGGGAAGCCATCAAAGAAATTTTTACTCATGTCCCCAACAGCTTAGTTATCCTAAATATGTTTCCTGACCGATGGGAACAGTTTCAAACTAGTTTTGACAACTCAATTATTGGTCGAATATCCCAGTACCAAATCCACTTACGTCAGCCAGATGAAACAGAACTTAAAGCAATTCTTCAGGTAAAGCTTCAGACTGTAAATATTCCCCTAGAACTATTATTCACTCCAGAAGATTTAGAAGATATTCTCGGACAAAAACCGATTCGAGCGGTTTTGAATCGAGCAGCAGACTATTACAACTATAGAGTTCGTCAAATCCCACTGCTATCTATCAAAGAAAATCTGCACCAACTCAACACTACAGAAAAACTAGAACAGCAATTACGAGTTGTTCAGCAGCAACAGCAAAAATTGACCGAAGCATTTCTTAGTTTGGTGCAAGCAATACAAGAACCAAGCTCGGTTGACCTGACAAAACTCTGTCAGCAGTTTGTACCTGATGTTGTCCCAGTAAACCCGCAGATATCACACAATATTCTCGAATATTTAAATTTAAAAAAGGCTGAATTAGAACAGAGTTATCAAAATACTCCTATTATTTCTGATTATGATGACATAGGCAAGCTAAAGACTATTGCTGAAGCTTTTAACCACATTAAACCTATTAAATTAACCCATTATCGCTTGGGCAAGAAGGTTTTACCAGAGCATATTGTAGTTGAGACTGATAATAAAAATTATGTCATAGGGTTTCTCCAGATAGCACCAGATGGTATATCGTTTACGAGCAGAATTGGTAATTTTAATGAGTTAGTAAGTTTACATCGTCATGACCGCTTTGGTTTATTTCGTGATCAGCGTTTAACGCAAGTCACGGGCAAGGTGGGTAAAGAACGAATAGCTCAACTGAATAATTCATCTAATGGTAAGTTTGTCTTATTCAAAAAACAAGATAGAATTTGTTTGGATTTGACTTATCAAACAATTATCGACATTCAGAACAGAGACTTAGATGTTAATTTGGAGTCGGCTCTAAATATATTTATTACTCATCCAGAATGGTATCACTGGCTGTTTAGTATGTTTGGCTTCACTAAATTGGTTGCACAAGCAGCATGAAAATAGAAACATTCACAGCAAGTAACAACGATGTACAAAAAAACTGCAACAGCTAGAGTGATTATCAGTGTGACCGCATTGGTATGGGCGCAATGAAATAGATATTGATGCGATCACTTTCCTACGACTGGATATCTAGTCAGGCTGACAGTGGTATTAATGTAGTGTTTACATTGTCATGAATTAATGAATTAACACTGTGAATGCCTTTGCAACTTTAACTACAGCGAACTCATCTCAATAAAGTACACCCGTAGCGGGCTTTATAGCCTGCTCTACAAGAGTTATGTGATAAATTTTTTGTACTTCATATATCTGTTATCTGCTGTAAAAAAATACCAATGACTGGGTGCTTTTGCTCTGTTGTCTTAATTTTAATTGTACTTAAGATTCATAATATCTTGATAAAAGTATTGTACTTAACCAAAGATAATTAGAAATAATAAAAAATCAGCTGATACCATATTTAGCCCATTGCTAAGGAAGCTAAGAATTCATGACGGACGATTCCTATCGTAATTCTGTTATCAATGCAGCTGCCGCGACTAAAGTTCAGCACGCTCAATTGCAGGATTTACCTTTAAGTGCAGCACGTAAAATGTACAAAGGTGGGATTAGGCCTGGTGAACCCGTAAGAACCAGGGTGCAAGCCCAAAAAATGCTAGAGAAGATTCCCCCTTCTCAACGTGCAGGTATTGATGGGAAATCTGCGGCTAATAATGCCGAACATTACCTATCTGATAAGCACGCTAGTCACATCAAGCCTCATAGCAAGGGTGGTTCTAATCATCCCAACAATATCAAATGGGAGAATGGCAAAGACAATGTAGCCCGTGGTGGTAAACCCATGACTAGCATTGAGCAAATGAGGCTAAATGCTAAATACCACTTTGATAACTTAACTGGTGCTGTAAAAGCTGGGCTTCAAGCTGCACCTGTGGGGGCTGCTGTAGGTGCAATTACAACTATACCTTTTTCACTTTTAACTAATGGCTTACGTGTAGTCCGAGGGGAAATTTCTCCACAGGAAGCGGCTACCACAACATTAAAGGATACCGCCATAGGTGGTGCTGTTGGGGGTGTAACGGCATTTGCAACCACAGCAGTAGCAGCAGCTTGTCCACCAATTGCGATCGCGTTAAGCGCAGCAGCACCAGTTTTAGCTGTTGTTGGTGCCACAGGTATGGTTTACGAGTTTTTCAGAATCCTTGACGATCATAAGCAGGCTGTAAAAACTTATTATGAATCTTTAACTCGGCAAGAATTAGAAAGATTACAAGAAATTGAGAACGAACTGATTTATGAACATCAGAAAAATCTAGAATTTTTGGCACAAGCAGAAGCAATTAATCACGAAATTACAAATCGTCCAATTGCGCCAGGTATCCAAGGAGCTATGCAACGTTTAAGTGAATCAATTGCTATTGCTCAATCTTTAGGACTCACCTCCGCAGATAGTAATTTACTGCCTGATTCTCAAATGCCTTACCTCCTTCCTAGTTCTTAGATAATTAGTCAAAAATTCTATGATTTTTATACTGCCTTTTGTGTTTGGTGCTTTAGGTGTAGCAGCTGGTGCTGTTGCAGGTGCTTTTACTGCTCATGCTGCTGGCGAAAAAAACAGACAAGCCGCTAAACATCACAGACAAGTCGCCAATGAATTAACAAAAAAATATGCTTTGTTAGAGAAGAAATACCGCAAATTAGCTGCTAAAAGCAAAAAAAAGATTATAGATTTAACTTGCCAGCACGCCTTAGATGAAGTAGAAAAAGATTGCTTGCGTTTAGCACTTAGATTACAGAATAATCTAATTTCTCTAATGTGGGATATTGATCGAGAACCAACAGAAGCTGCTTTGAAGGAATTTATCAACGCAGTAGATTTTACTAATAAAGTTCTTTGCCAAATCAATGAAGAGTTAATCTTTGTACCTAGTGATTACTATGTACGTAATCTTACAGTTGCTGTTCAAAGAGAAATGATTTTAAATCCAGTAAACTGTCAGCAAAGCAATGACGAATTAGCTCAAAGTTCACCTTTCATAGAAGAATTAATAAAAATACATCAGATGGATTCACACTCTACCAATAAACCTTCTCAAGAATTTCAAGAATGCTACAACAGAATTCGAGATGTAGGCGAAAGCTTTTTGAGTTACTTAAAACAACTCCGTAACGAACGGCTAAAAGAGGGAAATAAGGCTCAGGGATTGCAAAACATTGAAGATGATATTGCAAAAGTTTTAAAAGCATTAGTAGAACAGAAATATCAAGTTGCTGTAATTGCAGCAATGAAGGCTGGTAAAAGCACATTCTTGAATGCTGTAATTGGTGCAGATGTCTTGGCAAGCGAAGCAGAGGCTTGTACAGTTTGCCGCACAGACATCCGTCCAATAGATGCAGATAAAACTCCCAGGCTATTGGAATATCAAGCAGGTAAACGAGAACCTATAGTTTTGATAGAAGGTGAAGCAAACGAAATTCGACAGAAATTTTTAGAGCGTACCCATGAGATTCGAGCTAAATCTAATGAAGATAATACTACACGCTTTGAATTAGAACATCCTATAGAAGCCATTAATACAATGCCATCGCTGGCAGGTTTTACATTAGTAGATACCCCCGGCCCCAATGAATGGGAATCTGCTTCGTTTAACACTACTTCCTTAAAGCAGACTGCCTTAGAAGCTCTTAGAACATGTGATGCCATATTATTTATTTTAGATTACGCTGCATTTAAAGCCGATACTAATTTAGAATTACTCCAAGACTTAATAGAAAAGCGTAAGGATTTTTTATCAGAAAGTACAGGTAAAATTTATTTTGTCCTTAACAAGGTAGATAAAAAAGCAGAGAGAGACAGACCTATTGCAGATGTTATCAAGTCTTTAAAAGAAAATTTAATTGATTTTGGCATTCCAGAACCAGTTATTTACCCAGCTAGTGGATGGAAAGGTTTATTATCAAAGCTTATTCAGCAAGATAAAGCAACAAATTCTCATATTAAAGACTTTGAAGATTTTTTTAGTGCTAGATATGCTGAAAGAGATGAAAGAGGGAGACGTATTATTCCCTTGCCAGAAGAAGTAGCAACATTAGCTTTAAATGATAGCGGTATTCCCAAAATCCAAGAAATGGTAATCCAAACTATTACTCAAAATTCCGGTTGGAATTTATTAAGCGATGTTTTAAACGAATTATATAAAGCTGCTACAGCTATTGATGAAATATTTATTACAGATATCCGAGGCTGGCAGTTAGAATTTGAGGTGTTAATACAAAAAATAGAAGAGTACAAAAAAGATGCTGATTTGGCTAAAAATAAGGTGATCAATATAAAAAATTCTGTAGAAGTGCAAAAAAGAATACTAATTACAACTTTCAGCCAAGAGATTGATAAATTTGCTGAAACTGCTAAGAAACACATAGAATTGGAAATAGAGAAAGTAGCAAAAAATCAATCTCAGAAAAATTTAAAACACAATAATAGTCAGAACCTTTTAACTTTCATACGGGATAAATTTAGTTCTTTATTTGAAATCTCTGCCAGTCCAGATTCTTATAAAATTAGGGTTAATAGTAAAACTGATGCACAGAAGATAGGTAAAACTATTAATGAATACTGCACTCCCTTAATACAGAATTTTTGGTTAGATACTCAAGATAAATTGGTTAGAGAAGGAACAAAAATTCGTGAAGAATTAGTTCAAAAGATAAAAGAAGAAATACAAGTTGTTTCAGATGAGCTTTCTGATGCCATTAAAAAAGAATTACAGATAGACATAAGTAATAATCCTATTCAATTTCCTGACTTTGATTTTTCTGGTATTGATGCAAAGATTCAACATCAACAAGAAGTAGTTACCAGAAATAGAAAAGAATATAAGAGAAAAAGCCGATGCTGTAAATCAGATAAAGTATATGAAGTAGATGTTCCTTACGAAGAAACAGTATATTTTTATGAAATTGATTTACGGCAAACTTCTCAAGGTATTCAACAAAATATTGATTTACAAGTTCAGAGAAACTTAGCACTACTTCAGCGCGTTATTGAAAAACAGGTTTCAGAAGATTTTCGTAAAGGCGAGAAGCAAATTGATGACTATATTAATAGGTTCCAGTCTGAATTTGATTATTTAATTAAAGAACGAGCGAGGAAGGAATTACAAGCTGATGAAGTTGTTACTGGTTTAGAAACTCAAAGAATCGAAGTTAGTAAGTATATTCATAAATTATTACTTAGTCGAGAAATACTCGACAGTTGGAAACCACCGATTACAAACTGACAGTAGAAAATGGCTTCCATTAACGAGGACATCCCTAAAGAATGCTTACCACCACGCGAGCATAAATATGCTGTTTATCTCTCACCAGGATATGAAGAAAATTTCAAATGGGGTGGTTACCATGTGACAATTACTGGATTTAGTAATTCTCATGCTTGCCAAAAAAGCCAGAAAACCATTTTGAATAATATCTGGAAGAAGATTCACAATGCTCATCCCTATAGCTTCCGGAAAAAGGTTGAGGGCAAAGATTATTGGATTGAAACAAAGCGGGATAAAAATGGTAATGATTTAGGCTATCGAGTCTCTTTCAACAGCGACCTTTTAGATAAATTAGCTGCTAAATTAAAACAACAGACATTTGAGAGAATAAAAGGTAAAAAGCACGGTAAGTCTTGGCATATTACGTTAAACATTCCCAGCAATGAACATAATGAAGTAGCCAAGGCACAGTTTAATGCTCTCAGGAAGAAAGATTGGAAACTTTGGCTTGTCAGAGAACCATCCAAAGCTTGCCAATGCAATGGTGAACAATGTGATTCAAATTATTGGCAAGAAATTTAATTTGAAAGCATCACCTCAAAACTAGTATTTTGACAATTTAACTGTGATAAAAAATCTCTCACTAACTGTTCTACGGTAGTGCTTTGACAATTAGCAACAAGATGCAAACCCAATACTAAACGCGCTGTATTCTGCATCTTTTGAATACCTGTCCAAGGTCGCACAAAGATACCAAGTTGCTCAAGCTGAATAATTAAACCAACGATGTAACCTGCTAAAATACCGCAGCATTTTTCTAGCTCATCCTCATCTTGATTACTCACCTTTAATATCAAGAAAATTTCTGATTCTTGGTGTAACTCGATTGTTTCAAATAAAGCTGTCCACTTCTGTTCACCAGCTAAAATTTGCTTAGTCAGTGTTGCACCTCTAGCAAATTCGCTTTGGATTATCTGTGCAGTAGAACGGGTGACATTACGAGCAGTATTCTGACATGGTTTTATTGATGTGACTACAGGTAACCAGTCTCTTGGGGATTGTACCTGATATTGTCTACCTACATCTGTAAGTGCAATCGCCTGTTGCCAATTATGATGGTACAAAATTTGGAAAAAATTAGCCAGTAATTTCTCTAGGCTTGTTTCTGATTTTTGGTCAGATTTACAACAAAAAGCGCAGAGTAACGCCCAGGAGAAACCACCCAGGAAACCCCAAGCATTACCGTAAATATCTCTGGCTTTAGCCCAGGCGCGTACTGCTCGCAATAGCTGCCGGAAGGTGTCTAGCGATACATATTTACTAACTACCTCAGTAATTAAATCTGCTTCCCAGCAACCGATAATAGCTTTTAAGCTAATTGGGTCAAGGTTTTGCGGATTTTTCCTCGCCAATTGGTAGTTTTCTGTCCTTGCGTAAAGTAAATCTAAGGATATTCCTTCTAATTGCAGGCGCAGTACTGGGACTCGTGCATCTAATACTAGTTGAGTTTGGCACAATCCTTGCAAACGTTCTTGGACGCTAACTAGAAAAGCTTCCCCAGATAAATAATTGGGAATCACACACACAGCATCCAAATCGCTGTCGGGACTTTGTATGCCAAGACGCGCCGAACCCAATAACCGTAGTGATGGTTGAAAACCCAAACATTCTGCACAAGCTTGAGTAACGACTTCTAAAACTGTGTCACGCTGTAATTGCTGTGCCGGAGATAGTTCAGGTTCCAATTTATTAACCAACTCCCCCAATTCGGAAGAATGGGTGACTCCACTTTCTCCCAAATACACAATATGTCTCACCGCAAAAGGCTCATCATTGCGACGGCTAATTAAGGCGATAGAGTCAACTGTAAAACTAACTGGATGCCATTGCGGTAACTCAGCCAAGGCTGCTTCCGGACTGGGGAATTGTCCGACGCTGAGGTGGGGTGTAAAACCTGCTTTTGTTTTGCTGCTTTGTTCGTTACATTGGGGAAACAGATTTTGCAGTACTGTCTGTAACTCATGCAATGCGTTTTCTGGTTGGACAACAGGACGCAACAAAGCTGTAGAACTTTTGCGATGTGTAAATGTTTGGAAGTCGGCTAAGGTAATTTGAAATGGTTGTAGTTGAGCAAGTGCAGGCGCAATAATGTCTACCGCCTCGGCAAAATAGGATTCTGGCAGAAAACCGTAAAGTAAATTAATGTGAGCCATCCAACGCTCTACTCTGGCATCATAAAGCTGACGGATGACTTGAATCGCAGGTAAAACATTGTCTGGCGGAATCACAACTACAGCACTTTGATAAACTGGACGGACTGTAGATAGAGGAGACACATCACTCGGATTGAGAAATGCAGGCTTCTCTGTACGTCGTCTAGTTTCTGTTTCTCCCTGTCTTCTTGCTCTTAGAACTGCACGAAGACCAAAATGATCTGATGGATAAATTTTCTCCTCTGTATCTGCTATTGGTTCACAAGCGAATAAGTCAATAGACTGCGCTTGCCAATCATGGTTTGAATTGAGCAGTAAAATGCGATCGAGCCTAACTGGTATTCCTGTTAAACTCATCAACGCCGCTAAGGCGTTACGTTGCGGGTCAAATGTATAACCTGCTGCATCTGGATGTAGTTGTTGCCAGATATCGACATATCCAGCACTCATTAATATCTCTTTTTGTTCGTTACCTCGCGTATTGAAGTCACCAGCTATTAAGCTATTTCCTGGTAGAGTTTGTAGATATGCAACTATGGTAGATAGTTGATGCTGGCGTTTTTCTAGGGCATTTTGAGCGTAATCGCTGGTTAAATGCACGACTGCAATGTGCAATAATTGACCGTTAATTTCACAACTCCCTACCAATACCCGCTTGTGTCCAGAAAATTGATGTTCAACGAGTGTAAAAGGCAGACGCGACAATAATAAATTACCGTAAGGTCGCACCTTTTCGGCTGTGCTGGATTCGGAAATATAATAATTGCGTACCCAAGTTTGCGATAAAAGTAACTCTACTAAAGCTGGTGTCGCTTCTTGTATGGCGATGATATCTGCGTTACATTGACGTAACTGCTCAACAATTGCTGGTAATCTTTTTTCAGTTGCGATTTTCTCCTTGTCGTAGAGGTCACAAAGCACGTTAAAACTAGCAATTGTCAAAGTTTCTAAATTGACAGACGCAGCTTTTTGTGTATTTGCTTGCCAACCTTGAATATCGTATTTATAAACGGGTCGCGGAGTAAATATTGCTGTGCTATCTAATACGGTGATAACTTTTCCCCCTGTATTTTCTCTAGTTTCGTTTTTCCAAGCCGCCGCAGGTAACTCTCCACTGGAAATTAAATCTAAATGCTGTTCCCGATCCCAAACAACCACGTCTTTGCAACGGATATAGCGGATGCGATGCCAAGGAATATCCCCATCTGTAGCCCATTGTGTTAGAGGTTTTTCTCTGATTCCTGTAGATGCAAGACGTTCAATATAACCGACAACAAAAGCGCTGCTATCAAGACGTACATCCCAGATAATGCGATCATAAACCTCGCGACTGGTTGCCATTTTTTTCTTTGCTGATTTTGACATCTTCCCTTTTTCTGTAATCAAATAATTTCGTGACGAAATCAAACGAATGAGCAAGTTAGCATTCGCCACTAGAACCGAATTTGATTGAAACGAGGGACTACATATGCTTTTACCGTAGTTTTTTTATTGTATTACTTTTATAATACATTATACTTCACGAGTTGCGGCAATGCCAAAACAGCGATCGCTACCGTCCTTTTTTCTAACCGATTATAGAAAAACAATAAATCATAGATTAAATGCCATACATTTCTCATATGAGACTTCAATAGCTTCAAAAATTCTCTACTTTGTTCTCTACACCATATACTCCTTCCACTAGAATCTCACAGGTCTAAACTTAATGAACTTGTCATCTGGTGATAATTCCCACTTTTTCCTTGATACTAATAGTTGCACTTAACTCTTGTTTTTGTCAACTAAAAATTGCATAATATGGCTAGCCAAGAACAGATAGAAGAGGTAGTAATGTTACCACTAACTGAAGTGGGATCTATTAGATGGACAAAAGAGCGCGGGCAGAAAATGCGCTCATTGCGTGGTGATATGCCATTAGTAACTTTATCTAAAAAGCTTGCTGAATATGACGTAGATATGTCTCGGCAATATCTGAACCGGATGGAAACCTTCACAGAGGTCAAAAGTGCTTCCCCAGAACTCGTTACTGGCTTATGTAAAGTATTTGGCTGTACTTTG
This sequence comes from Calothrix brevissima NIES-22, assembly GCF_002367995.1. Lineage (GTDB taxonomy): Bacteria > Cyanobacteriota > Cyanobacteriia > Cyanobacteriales > Nostocaceae > Aulosira > Aulosira brevissima. Next base: position 74,654 of record NZ_AP018209.1, on the reverse strand, counting down.
GCTGAATTACTGTGTTTAACAGAAACCAAAATTGTGCAATTAGGGGTTGACAAATGCAACTAAAGGTTGCACTATATTGTTAAGGAGAGCAAAAAGAAGTCAGGAGTCAGGAGTCAGGAGTCAGAATCAATCAGTTGGGGATTCAAACCTGCGACTGATTGAACGCGAGTGCTTCTCCCAAGGGAAGAAGACCACCGAATTGAAAATTTAGTTGAGGCAGTCGCACAGAATACAAGCAAGAGAATTCAGAATTCTGGCTCCTGACTCCTGAATTCTGTTTAGTTACCCACAAAACCCAATGCCACCGGGATTAGCAGCCGGAAGCCAAACTTGTAATGCTCAAGCCGCCGGAGATGATTCCGATGACCTAACTAAGTCTAAAAAATTGGTTATTTATCGTATATACGCCCGTAATCCAAAGATTTGTACAGCTTCGCTGATTCTGTTGTGAGAGCGTTTCATTTGCACAGCGCTCTTTTCTACATCAAAAACAAAGGCGATCGCTCGGCCTGAGAAACATTGCGATCGCCTTTTATCCAAATTTACTGGAGATTTTCATTATGACCCATACAACGCATACACAGCAAGCAATTTTTGCTTCTTTTGCTGTTGACGAACAAGCTCTAGCTCAAGCAGAACTAGAGCAGCACATCACACAACAGGGTGAAGTTTTAGCACCCGAAGAATTCACAGTTATCGAAATCAGCTGCTACGACTATGAAATTTACGTTGGCGATAAACTGATAGGCAGCATTACATACGATCATGACGAATTCGTGACACAACGCTGGGTGGTCATGGTGAACTCAACAGAAGAACATCGTGCAAACAGCTGGGCCAAGTGCCACAACCACATTGCTTGGCATTACAAGCAAGGCACACTGCCTGTGCAACAGCAGAAAGTTCCAGCCAATACAACTGGTAACGAATTCATGGCACAAATTGCCTTGGAATGTGAGAAGTTTGGCTTTGAACTCCTCGATGACGGTATCTACAACAACGACAAAAAGCTAGGCTCGGCAGGATGTAGTGACGGTCACTGGTGGGTCAACAGAGCGTCATCAGAACATCAGCAGCAAGTGCCCTGTGATTCTGCATTCGATGCCGTGTGGTCGTTGTCGATGGTCGAAGTATTGCTTGGCGTAGAAACAAAATCTTGTGAGGAGTTGTTGGATAAACCATTTGATCAACTGACGAGCGAGGAATGGAAGCGGCTAATGGAGTATCAGCCACTTCCAGACAGTATGGTGTTAACCGCGTAGTTTAAGAGAGAATATGGTGGGCCACTATGCCCACCACCTCCATATCATCACAATAAGTCGGACGTGAGAAGTCCTAAATTAAGAAGTAAAGCTCGCTGATTTGCGTTCAGCTTCGGTGATATCACAAATGGCAGCTAAATACATGAGGAGAGTGCTTTGAAATAAGCACCTCAATAAGAAAAAACTCTCCCGCCACTTGCTGTATGAGGGAATAGTTGCAATAACTCAAAAAAGTTAATCCATAAAAGTCAGAAACAAACTGCAACACTAAACTTCATCTTTGAGAGTTTGAAAAACTGATGGATATCAAAACTATTGCTGTCACCTATCACAGAAAATTTAATTTGGGTGACTGTGAATCGTTGGAATTGGGTTGCTCATTATGGGCGCAAATTGACCCAGAAGAAGATGCAGAGGGCGTAACACAATTTTTATATATATCAACAAGCCAAAGCCTCTGTTAAAGAAGCTGCCAAACCTGTAATTCAAGAATCAATTCACCAGATGAATAAAGTCAGGATGCAGCGACAATCAACTAAAGCTCAAACTGAAACTGAACTGGATGATTTCTAATTATGCCTGAAATAAAACTCGGATTAGGTAATCCACCACAGCCAATTTATCTGTATGTGAAGAAATTAGAGGTTGATGGTTGGATTTACGCTTGGTATAACTGCGAAATTGAACAAGATAAAAAGATTCCTGTGAGCCAAAGAGCATTAACAGGTTATGTTTTGGAGCTAAGACTAACAGATAAAGATTTCAAAGGCAAGGACAATTTAAAATTAGATATTGTTGTTCAAGCCGATGAAATTTATATCGTCCGCAGTGGCATTGAAACAAACTTTGCTAAATCATTCTTGTTAGCTGCATCTGTTGTGAAAGATTTTACTCAGCCTTTAATAATTGTTGCTACTCCTGGTGATGAAAATTCAGTTTTCTGCAATCTCTATGATGCTTTGACTAAAACTAAAATTCGTCGAGAATGGAATCCTAACGCTGACTGGGGAGCAATTATTCGTGATGTTCAATCAAAGTTAACTCTAACTTCAGATTCAGTCGATTATGCTCAATCTGTACAACCGCAATCAAATCCAAAGCAAACTACTGTAACATCTGCAATACATCCTCAAGATTTACGGATAAAACAAATTCGTAAATTACTAAATTACCCTCTTGATTTAATCAAAGAATGGTTACATTTTCAAGATGTTAGTAGCCCCAGTGAGCTTCATCACAGTAAGGTTGATGAGCTTGTAAAAACCATGTGTATTGCTTGGGCATCAGATAAGTTTGACCACCCCAATCATGCTGCTAATTCCTATCAAAAGTATGTTGTGAATGCTGTAGTTGATGGTGTGGATGAACTACAAGCAATTAAGGGATGGATGCAGCAAGTTCAACAGCAGACTGTTGCAAAGATGGTATAGGCAATTTTTGAAAAAATACACATTTGGATAGGCAAATACTATTCAGTTGGAACCAAAAGTTCAGCATCTAACATGCAAAACACCTCCGATTAAAACTATGACTAGAAAACCTTACGATCAGTTTTCAAAGCAATTCTTGGAGGAATTACTTTCTCCTTTAGGAAAGGTGGAAGTCAATAAAGAAATAACCGATGAAATTCGCCAAGTAGATATTTTGTTTTCTGCCATACCAACACCCCAAGCTAATCAACAGTCATTGGGGTTACTTGGCAGAATAGCTGTAGGAATTTCTTTGCTAGAACCCTTTCGCAATCAACCAACGAAAACAGAAGTACGCAACTGTCTTCTGAAGGTCTTTACAGTCATGGCAGACTCACAACGAAAAGCCAAGCGAGAGGATGCGAGCTTACCAGAGGATAATCTTGCACGATTATGGATTTTAGCACCATCAGCTTCAGAAAGTTTGCTTAACAGTTTTGGCGCTAAACTAGACCTAGAAACCTGGACAACTGGAGTGTATTTTCTAGCTGACTCGTTGAGAACGGCGATAGTGGCGATTAATCAGTTGCCAGTGACTTCGGAAACATTGTGGTTAAGGCTATTAGGTAAAGGAGAAACTCAACGCCAAGCTGGAGCGTGAATTATTGGCACTACCCCAAAGCAATCTGGTACGACAAAACACTTTGAAACTGATTACCAATTGGCGGATTGTTTCAATTCAACAGCCAGAAAATCTTACAGAAGATGACCAGGAGTTAATCATGAACTTGTCACAAGCATATCAACAATGGGAAGAAACTACAAAACAGCAGGCAAGACTGGAGGAACGACGCGAAGTTGTAGAAAATTTGCTTAAAGTAAGATTTGGTTCAGTAGATGAGGAACTGTCAAGAGTTATTGATAGGTTGTTACAGTTACCACCAGAAGAATTTACGCCTCTATGCATTCAATTAAGCCGTGAAGAATTGTTGACAAGATTCGCTGCAACTTGAGAGCAATCCGAAGACATATTAGTAGCAACTTACCACAATCTATCAATCACCAAGCGCTTTGTTATTAACAGAGCGATTCTTTATTTATATTGGATAGAAATCATGAATGAACAAACTCTAGACAAGACACTGTACTTAGACAGCAGAACCAGAGAATCTGTGCATGAAGAATTGGAGAAAATACTCAATTCACTAGTAGATTTTCAAGAGCATAACCCACTAGTTTATCAATTCTTATGTGATAACAAAAGGGATTTTAGTGTGGCAGATGCAATACAGGCACTTGCACAAACTTTGGAAGTTTTAAACCCAAATCAAGACACATTTGGGCGATGTAATGCATTATCTGGGTAAGGCGATGGGTTGTTTTGAGCCGTTTGTTGAGGTCAAGCTAGACAAACCGAAAAACTAGGCACTCAGTGATTCTGGCTTTGTATCAGCTATTTCCCAAACCCGATGCAACCAGTTTTGGGTCGTTTTCTGTGCGATCCGCTTTTGTTCAGCATCAGACCACATCTCGTCCCAATGGAATAACCAATTACTCATTAAACGCGCTAAATCAACTAACTCACAAGCTCTGTCAATGTCATCGGCTTTCACCATGTCAGGCACAGTCCACTCGATAAAGTAACGACTTTCTTTTACCAGATTTAGCATCAAATCTTTCGATGACTCCCCAGCCCATAAAGAATGAATTTGCGATAAGTGATTTACCAAGTGATGCAGGCGAGTGGAAACATCATCTTGTACAAAACTTTGCTGTTGTGGTGTCATTTCAATCATAAGTTTCCCAAGAACTCAATAATGATTTGAGCAACTCTTTCTCTAATATTAGAGTCTAAAATTTCCATTGAGCGATTCTGCCGGGGACGAAGGTTAACCATAGATTCGCATATAATCCTCCCAGTCACTGGCATGAAACTAGCAGCCCAAATATCCTGTTGTCTACTACCATCATCCAACAGCACTTGTTCACAATCAACGTGTAGCTCACCGCCGCCAACTAATACTCTACGCTCAATATCTACTGCTGTTTTAATATAGAACTTGTGTTCTATGAGCATTTGTTCAAGTTGTTCACTTGTAGCGCGATTGCGTAACAACAGAATCATTCTCTGGAACACCCCTGTATCTTATCAAAGCTCATGGTCAGAGCGCTCGCTTTCTTGTAGCCAGCTTAAAATAGTTAGCGCTAACTCCCAGGATTTGTTTCTGTCCCAATGAGGCAGATGATTGAGGATGCGTCCAGTAATTAATTCTGGGCTTTCTAAATCTCCACTGCGAGCCGCAACCGCATCTTTAATCAATCTTCCCAGTGTAGCAGCTTGATTCCCCTGGTAATCAGGTTGTCTTTTAATTTCATCAATTATCCAGTCGGGAACTGTGATAGTTTTATATCCTGGCTTTGGCATACATAGCAGAGAAATAGTTTTCTGATAGTACGGCAAATTACGTCATAGTTGCAAATTTGGTACGGTATGGTACGGTAAATAAGAGGATCATCCCACAAAGCTTCACAAATAGTAGGAGCAATTGTCTATGGTAACTATTAGTATTAATCCCATACATCCTAAAGATTTTAAAAAGATTCATAAGTTTTCGATTTACCAAATGAGCAAATTGTCAGGGTATTCAGTTGAAACATTAAAAAATTGGTTAGCTGATGAAAATAGTTCTAGATTTGTAGAACCTAAGCCATATGTACTGAACCACTTCGGAGCTATCCATAAAATATTAGCTTTAGCTTAGTGTTGGAGAAACACAAAGAGGTTACACAAACACTACCCGCAATATTGCGGGTTTTTTATGATTGATATCAGCACTTCCGGAAATGAATCGGAAGTTCATCGGAAGTCAATCGGAAGTGAAAGGAGAGAAAGTATTGCAACTGAAAGGTTCTTGCTCCGTTGAAGAAGTTCTCACAAGACAACAGGCAGCTCTGAGATTGAAACCACAAATTAGCGAAAGGCAGTTAAGAACATATCTCGATTTAGCTTCTTTATATCTCCCAAGTTTTGCTGATTTTAGAGATGAAGAGAATGGTGGATTAAATCGCCATGTCAAATTGACTAATTGGCATCTTCCAGTTCTGCAACAAATTAGAACTTGCGTTTTACTTAAAGGTTTAATCAAAACCGCAGTTGAGTTAAAACAACACCCAGAAAAATTTACAGGAGTTTAGATAATGACTATTAAAGAATATGCAGAATCTATTGGTATAAAACCGGGTAAGTTAGTTGACGAGTTCCGCAAGAACTTTCCAGGCCAAACTTGGACAATCAATTCCCAACTCCCCGAAGAATTTCTGGCTGCTCATTCAAAAGTCAAACAAGACCAAAAGCCGGACTCGCAACCATTCAATGGCATGGGAGAAGCCACAATTACAAAGGCTGACGAAGCAATTCAGCAGGCTTCATACAAGCTAACAGCAGCAGATAAACAGACGATATCAGGAGCGATCGCGGTTCAAAACGAACAATCGAAAATCTTGGGTGCCTCCACTGGGGTAACAGGCGCATTGTTGTTCATGGAATCCTTGATTGCAGCCAAAGGGACAGTACTAGATGCTTTTGCCGAGCAATCTCTGCTTGAAGTTGACAATCAAATAGCGGAGATTGATCAGAGCTTAATTAACCTAGCCGAAGAAGCCTCAACAAGATTGGGGGAGTCCATCCGAAACAAGGAACAACTCAAACAGCGACTCAATTCACTCAGACAGAGAGTCAGCTCAATGGGGACACAGATCCAGTTCTAAAAGCTTATTCAACAGTAGCACTGGCTCTACAACTCCATCAGGAGACTGTCGCTACTATTGCCCAAATCCGACTACTGCAAGAAATCTTGAAATCCCAAAGGAAAAAGACGGTTATGGATATTCTCAGTACAAGTTTATTCACCACTTCGGTTTTAGGTGCTCTGGGTGGTAGTAGCTATCTCGTAGGAAGTGCGATCGCCACTGGCATACTTTCTGCTGGATTGCTGCCAGCTTTAGGAATAGTTATTGGCGTAGGTTTTGCAATTTTGGGGCGTGTTTCAAAATGAGCCAAAAACTCATTCAAGCATTGCAGAAATTAGCAACCAGCCCAGTCAAGCTTGACCAAATAGCAATTACAAGACTTGAAAAAGAGTACGGCGCTTCTGTAACAGAAATCCTGACTGAACTTGAAGATTACGCAATCGTACATCAGGTGATCAACGAGCAAATAACTAAGCCAAAAAACAAGCAATTAATTGCTATTGCGAATGGTTTTTTCTGGGCAGCTTTAATTGGGATTTCAACATTACTGATAAAGCCTAATGTCACCATAGCTGCTATGACTTTAGGCTTTACTGGCGGTATATCAGCGAAATTGATCCAGGAGAAATCGTGACTACTAGTGCTAATAAATACCTTGGACAAGCAATTTTGGGTTTTTTAGGAATCGCCTTAATTGCATCACCCCTATTCCTCAAACTCCCATCCCAATTTCAATCATTTAACGCTGCCGCAGAAATTGAACAGAGCGAAGATGTAGAGCGCTCACGCATAGAGCAACGTCAGCTAACAGCTTTAAAGCTAGCTCAAACCCAAGTCATACCCAATACTCAAAAACTCAAAATCCGTCAGTACATTGACAATCCAAAACGAGATCCGCGCCCGGAAACTACAGGTTGGTTAGAGTCAGAAGTGATTTATGTTTATGACTCTGCCGGTGCTTGCATTGGGCGGATTTCTGCTCGGCAATGGCAATGGAAATATCACTACAAAAATGCTTGTACTGATGCACCGGGCTAGTGGTGCTGCACACAAACTTCGCGTTGGCAAGCTGGGGGAGCGGGGGGTGCTGGGGGTGCTGGGGGAGAAAAGAGTTATTGTTCAATCACTCTCTTACCTCCCCTGCTTCCCCTGCTTCCCCAGCCTCAAGAGCTCACCCTCGCCTAATAATTTCGGGTTCGTGGAGGAATAAAGAGAATGGATACTCAGAAAAATTCATCTTCTGAGCAAGCAACCGAAAAGCAGACTCAGAAAAGGAAGGGAGTTTCTGATTACATAGAAATCCTTGCGGGCTGGATTGTTGATATTATCTCTATCCCCGTGTCTTTCGTTTCCCATATCCTGGCACAGTTCGTCACCCCTGGTTCTGGCGGTACAAAAATCATCGGCGCACTCGGCTTTTTCATCGGCTCTTTACTCAGTACTGATGGCATTTGGCAGACAATGTTTGCTGGAACCCCTCTCTTCCCCTGGTTTGAGCAAAATTGGATAGGCTGGATTGGTTGGCTAACACTGCCCTTCAATCCATTATTCTGGTTATCTTTTGGTATATCTGCGTTAGTCCAAGTAATGGAGGCTCGCACATTGCGTGGTAAACGTCCAGAAGAAGCAAAAACCGAGTTTGAATATTCCAAGCAGTTTACATTAGGCGGCAAACCCAGTGGCACCATTGACCTAACACAGGCATTGTGGCGGGATTATAAGGTCGCAGGGATGAAAGAACGACACACAGGCGGTGCAGTTGCTTTGTTCTTTTGGATTTTTGACCTGACAACCACCTTCGTTGGACGCAACCCTTTCGCCTTCACCAACCCCAGTACTATTCTTGCCTGCCTTGTCTACAACTTAGGCTCAATGATGGCTGGCGAAATTGGCTACACCATCTGGAAATTAACCAAGAGTTAGCAACTGAGTGAAGAAGCTATGGATTTTATCAATTATCAGCCTGACCCTGCATCTAATTCCAACCAAACTCATCAGAGTAGGCAAGTACCATCTTTAACTACGCTAGAAACTGCTCGGCTCAGAGAAGATTATCCCTCAATAGAACACCTGGAAGCGGGAAATGTTGCGGCTTGGTTAGTTGAACGCACTGACCAGCTATTAATTAGAGCCAAAGATGAGCGAGCTGGGATGAACCTCTCGAAACTCATCACTCTTGCTGGTGGGGCAATTGGAGCAGTCTGTTATGCAACCAGTCCTCTGGCACCTATCGGTGCATTAATTGCCAGTGCTGGCTATGTTTGGGCGGTTGCAACTGACATGAATGCTTCCCATCAGTTTGCACCCATACCCTTTATTAGAGGTAACTTCTTCGAGTTTTTATCAGCGATGGGTGATAGTCAAGCCAGAGAAGAATGGTTCTCAAATCAAAACGAATTTGTTGACTTGATGCATCACTTGGAACCGCTTGAGCGTTATGAATTTGCCATGCTTAGGCAACATACCCATACCTTAACTGAGTTTATTAATATTGTGGAACCGGGAAAACGCTTTTACGCTTATCGGTATCTGCTTGATTGCTTTGTCAATTTTCGCGGTGTCTTCCCTACGTTTGACCAACTCAATCAGCATCTTGCCAAAGTTTCAGTTGACCCCAGGGTGAACTATCACCATGTTCAAGCGATTCAACAAATACGCCCACCACAATTAGAAGCACCTCAAATCAACTTACCCCCTTCACCTATTGCTCACTTACCTTTAGCCGCACCGACAACTGATTTACCACTTGGTATTCCTTCATCTAATTCCTCAACTCCTACACCAACTTCAGAAACTAACACGCACATTGATGAATACAGTCCCCAAACTCCTCAAACACTTGATGTGATTGAGAAGATGTCACAACGGATTTCTAATCACTTAATCATAGGTATTCCTGGGGCTGGCAAAGGTTTGCTTGTCAGTAATGCTTTGCGGCGAATTAAACAATTGCACCCGCAGACTACCATTTTTTACATTGACCCCAAAAACGACCCAAAAGAAACTGGTTATTTCTCTGGTTGTGTAGATGTCCTCAAACGGGCTTCTACTCCATCTATGACTCCTGTTGAAATTGTCAGTTGGTTCCAAAATTGCATTAAAGAATTTGATACCATTTCTGGTGACAAGCTACTGGCTTTTGATGAAGGGACGCAGATTGGCAGTCAGTTTAAAATTGCGAAACAACTTGATTGGCTCAAGGGAAAATTGACCAGTTATACTTCCTGCGGTGACTCTGCGGGGATTAGAGTTTGGATTTTAGCCCAGAATCCCCATACTGAAGATTTGGGTATTAGCGGCGGATTGCGCTCGCAGTTTACTCCGCTGGCGATTGTTTCTGCTGTGAATATTGCAGCCTATAGTGCCATGATTTCTACTGGTTTTATCCCCACTTCTCAGAAAATCAGTGATGCCAAACTTCAGGAGTTTATTGATGCTTCACCTGTGAACCGAGCGGTTTATCATGGTGGACTCAATCGTTGGTTTGGTATGCCTAAGCTAGAAAATCATTCTGGCTATGACCGTGATACGAGGAGTTTTCTTGAAGGATTCCAACCACCCACACCAGGAGAATTCATCAGTTCTGATATTGACACTATCAAGAGACTGGAGTCAAGTTTTCACGCTGATGAAGGCGTTTCGGATTCCTCACCTAGCGAAACGGCGAAACAATCATCCGAAACGCCGAAACAACGCGAAATCAATAGTTTCAGTCCACAAGAACAGCGTTTCACCCGTTTCGGCTTACTCCGAAATGAAGCAATAGCGGAGATTTTGCGCTTGCGAAACGAAATGAATCTCAACCAGACAAACATCATTAGAATCCTTTGGGATGCCAGACCTGGGGAGAATGAGGCTTATCGAAATGCCGTTTCGGAATACAAAGACCTGATGTGCGATGTTGAATAACTCTTTCGTCAAACATCATGTAACAGGCTTTAGGAGGAGCTACCTCACCGAAATAATAGGCTTGAAACCGCTCAATCGAATACTTCTGCTAAAACAGGTGCAACATCATAATTAACTGCCACTATGCAGGAGCAACCACTCTAAAAAAGACTTAGCCATCGGATAGCAGTCACCTACGTTTTGGGCATTAGAGTTGGGGTTGACTTCCGATTGAGTTCCGGAAGTCAACCCCAAGTCAAAGCTATTTTTATGCAACTTAGAGGATGTTTGAAAAGTCGGGAATGCAGTTAAAAAACGAGAGCGACTCTCGCAGTCAATACTTAGGCAATTCGTAAACGCTCAATATCCTTCATCGGTGGCGCGCCAAACATACGGGAATATTCGCGGCTGAACTGAGAAGGACTCTCATAACCCACTTGGTACGCCGCATAGGTTGCATCCGCATTTTCAGCCAGCATTAGACGACGGGCTTCCAATAACCTCAACTGCTTTTGATATTGCAACGGACTCATTGAGGTCACTGCCTTAAAGTGCCGATGAAATGATGCAGGAGACATACTCGCTTGCTTTGCCAAATCATCAACGCGCAATGTTTTTGTAAACTCAGCTTTGATCTGTTTAATCACCTCTGCAACACGCTGCATATGGCTGCCGGAGGTCGCAATCTGCCAAACTGCTTCGTTTTGATCGCCCATCAAAAGACGGTAGTAAATTTCCCGAATGATCATCGGTGCCAGGAATGAAATATCCTGTGGGGTATCCAGAAGCCGAGTGAGTCTAGTGGCACAATCAATTAACGCGGCATTGGCATCGCTGACGAATAAGCCTCTGACTGAACTTTCTTTTTGATCTCGATTGCACTGGATTTGATCAATAATCTCCCAAAGCCCAGTCGCGTCCAGGCTTAACTTAAAGCATAGATACGGCTTATTCGATGTCGCTTCGACAATATTTCCACTAAGCGGTAGATCGACTGTGGCAACAAGATATTGAGCAGCACCATAGTAATAGGTTTCCTTGCCCAGTAAGGTTTCTTTTTTACCCTGAAGAATAATGCAAAACGTCGGTTCATACACAGCGCAGACTGCTGTAGGCGCAGTTGATTCCCGGATAAATTCCAACTGAGCAATCGCCGTTGAATGAATCCCATCCCCCCTGCCATCCGTGTGACGGGTCACTAATTTCGTCAGTTCTTGACAAGCATCTATTGTGGTTTCGTGCTTTCGGGATTCATTTGTCATACCGGATTCTTGTAAACGCTTAGCGACTTGTCGTGAGAACTATCTCTCTCACCGTTTGACTGTGCATATTATAGAGGATTCTTTTGAGCATCACCCTCTCGATTGAGAGGATTAGGCAATAACCTGCAAGGTTTATGTATTTATAGCCTTGTTTATAAAGCCTATGATGAACCCATGTCAGAAAGGCAATGAAAGGATAAGGCAATCAAGGAGATCAACCAATGACTCAGAAAACATGGTTCATTACAGGTGCTTCCCGTGGAATTGGAGCCGAAATCGCAAAAGCCGTTTTGACAGCAGGAGACCAATTAATTGCCACCGCCCGCAACAAGACCGATCTGGATCAATTCGAGTCAAACCCCAATGTATTGACACTGAGTATGGATGTTACCGACGAGGCTCAGGTGCAAGCGGCAGTTGCAGCAGGACTGGAACGCTTTGAGCAGATCGATGTGTTAGTCAACAATGCCGGATTCGGTCTACTGGGCGGCATCGAAGAAACCAGTGCAGACGAGGTTGAGCGGGTATACCGCACCAATGTCTTCGGGCTGTTGAATGTAACCCGCGCGGTATTGCCCAGTATGCGCCAGCACCGAAGAGGACACATTATTAACCTGTCGTCTGTCGGGGGCTATCAATCCTATCCAGGGTGGGGCATCTATTGCTCAACCAAATTTGCCGTTGAGGGCATTACCGAAGCTCTGCATGGTGAGTTAGCTCCTTTAGGAATCCATGCAACTGTGGTCGAGCCGGGATACTTCCGAACCAATTTTCTCGATAGCAGCTCGCTCCAGCGAACGGCAATACAAATTTCGGATTACACGGAGACTGTCGGTAAAACTCGTGAAATGGCATCCCAACGGAACTATCAACAACTGGGAGACCCCACCAAGCTCGCCCAAGCGATGCTACAGATCGTCAACGCAGATACACCACCTCTACGGTTACCTCTCGGTACAGACACCCTGCAAGTCATTGCTCTTAAAAACGCTTACGTCGAGCAGGAAACAGCACAATGGCGTGCTCTAGCTGAATCTACTGATTACAGATAGTGGGCGTATGCTGGTGAACAAAAGATAGCGAATAAATGGTTTCAAGTTCTTGGTGGCGACATTACATCCTATCGAGGACTTGAGGCATATAATCAGCCCTGCTTTCATGTTGCCAGAAGTAGGGCGATCGCACTCATCCTGAGTTTTAGCAATACTAAACTAGTTGACACAACTGCGTATAAATATTTACTTTTTGCTACCTTTTACGACTATTCTTTTTGTATTAGCTGGGTAAGTTTCTCCACAGCTTGGGAGAATTGAGGATCTGACATTGTCCCAAATGAACGCTTTTGAATCATTGCTTGCTGTTGATCTGGCGTTAAATTCACAACCACATCAGGGACAATTCCTAAGTTATAAATATCTTGTCCTTTAGGGGTACGCCACTTTGCTACAGTTACGGCTATACCCGAACCATCAGCAAGAGATCGTACTGATTGAATTGTGTTGTAGCCAATGGTCTTGACACCTAGCAAAATAGCTCGATCATTTTCATGCAGTGCTGCGGTGAGAATTTCCGCTCCACTAGCTGTACCTTCATTGACAATAATTACCAAGGGTTTATTTGTTAAAGCTCGTCCATTTGCCTGTTCACGCGCCATTTCACCCTGACGGTCAACAGTTGAAACAATCGTACCCTTATTGAGCCACATCCGGGCAATATCCACGCTAGAGAACAGTAAGCCCCCTGGATTAGAGCGTAAATCTAGAATATAACCAGCCACCTGTTTGCTTTCTAAATCTTTGATGGCTTGATTCATTTCTTGGCCAGCAGTAGCGCTAAATTGTTTCAGGCGAATATAGCCAATGTTGCTTTTGCCAGTTTTTTCTACTTGATAGCTGACTGGACGGAATTCGATTTTTTCTCTGACAATTTTGAATTCTAACGGCTTTTGACCTCGCCTGATAGTTAAAACTACGGGTGTATTTACTTTACCTCGTAGCCGACCGACAGCAGTGCTAACACTTAGCCCTTGAGTACTTTGACCGTCAATTTTAACTAACACGTCCCCAGATAAAATCCCCGCTTTGTAAGCAGGTGTATCTTCGATAGGACTGATAACTTCTAGTTCCTGAGTTTTTTCGCTAGCCCTCACATTTAATCCAATGGCGGCATTTTCTGAGTTTACCTGCATCGCTTTGAATTCTTCAGGGCTCATAAATCGCGTAAAGCGATCGCCTAGCTTCGCAAGCATCTGACGAATTGCTTTATATGCATCTTCAGAAGAACTATAGGAACGATTTACATACTGTTGGCGTACAGCTTGCCAGTCAGCCCCGTTAAAAGTGGGATCAAAATATTGCCGTTGCACAATTTGCCAAACTTCATCAACCACTTGTGTTGGTGATTGTTTAAAAGCGCCTTGTGACTGTTGACCTAAGCTTTGAGAAACAGGAGTCAAAGCTGCTGTCATTACTAACGTCGTCAGGGCAACTACTGTTGTTGTTACTAGTAAATTTTGTTTCATAGTCTACCTACTGTACTTTGGTAGCTTATGGATACAATACTTCACCAAGTATCATCCATTTACACCCTGTTATCTTGCTATATTAAAGTATTCTCCTAGGAGAACTTGAGTATACTACCAGTTTACATATATTAATAAGCACGATCGCCTGATTATGATGAATTTCCCAGTCTTGATTAAGTCAGCAAAAATAGCGATCGCCTGTTAACAGTATTTTCCAGCGAGGAAACATTAGCCTGCTGACACTCAATGCGCTGTAGCTAGACCCAGGAAAATGGCTCATAATCCTATAGAAATTAGAAAAAAGAAATACTTCCACCTCAGTTCACAAATTGCTCAGTTAGATAATGCACAATTGCTTTCTTTGTTTGACAATAGTGAGTCGAATGATTCAAGTACAGGTTGGGGGAGAAATTACACCATCACTCTGGGAGAATCCCAGGTTTTTGTGAAACTTGTTCCTGTGACGGATATTGAATTTGACAACCTCTTTTCTACCAAAAACCTCTATAACTTGCCGACTTACTGTAATTACGGCTTAGGTTCCACTGGTTTTGGAGTTTTTCGAGAACTCGTAACCCATATCAAGACAACTAACTGGGTATTAGCAGGTGAAATTGCGACTTTTCCCCTAATGTACCATTATCGGATTATTCCCTTTTCTGGGCAGCGTGCTGATGTAGATAGAGAGCATTACAAAAGTTACATAGAATATTGGGGTAATAGTGAGAATGCGGGGAAATATTTATTAGATAGAGCAAATGCCAACTATGAATTAGTTCTCTTACTAGAATACATTCCCCATATTTTGGAAACATGGCTACTCTTAAACCCGGACAAACTTCAGCAACCCTTGGATGAGTTATGCACAACGATTGACTTTTTGAGGATGAAGGGAATCATTCACTTTGACGCACATTTTCGTAATATTCTCACTGACGGCGAGCAGATTTATTTGAGCGATTTTGGCTTGGTACTGGACAAAAGTTTTGGGTTAACAACAGAAGAACAATCTTTTTTTGAGCAGAACAAATTTTACGATTATGGCGAAGTTCTGAGGAATCTGGGTCACTTAATTCGCGCACCTTATGATTCATGTTCAGAAAATGACCAACGCAGAATTAGAGAAAAATATAGCATCAAAGAAACTTTAAAACCTTATGAACAGCGGTCAATATTACTTGACAATATCGAACAAATATATGCTGACGGCGATATCAAGTTAAATGATTTTTATGTTGCCAGCATTGTTAAATACCGTAGCATCATTACGCTGATGCAAAATTTTTTTTCTGCGATGTGGGATAACAAAAACAAGGACACGAAATTTCCGCACGCAGAACTAGAGCGACTGCTTAAAGAGACAGGATTTATCTGTAGTCCTGAATAACATGGCGGATAATTCTCTTTTAATATTATTAATTCGGGCGTTACGCGAGTTTTTGAGAAATTCAATTTTGACTTTGCAAATATTCTGCATATTCAATCTTGAATTCGCGTGCATTCTTGAAATCAGTAGAAAACTGCGAAAGCATTTCTACAACAGCATCTGTATCTGTTTGGGCTAAAGCGATAATTCCGGGCTGTTGGGGGATGCGAAACTGGTTGTGGTCGTGAAAAGTAATGGTGACAATTGTTCCTAGCGAATCTCCTTCTATTGATTTGATAATACTCCACATCCAACGCTGTTGATTTGTTTGTTCAAGATTACCCCATTCTCTAGATATACTGAAATCACCAGGAAACCTTGGGTTTGGATATAAACCAACCTGTTTTAGCTGCAGATGAATGGGGCGAAACAGGAAATTTAAATAAGCTCCATAAGCCATATCTCCCGCTTTGGTAAATGCACGCAATAATTTATCATTATGTTTTTGGATTACGGTTTCCCAATTGATATTTATGTGGGCTTCAATATATTGACCAATTGTAAAAATATCGGTTTTTTGGTTGGCTGATACAAATTCTGTTAATAATTCCATTTATTGCAATCTCCCAATTCTGCTGCATCTTAATTTTGGCAGAGAAAAGATAGGAGGTATTGTAAAAAAATGACCTTAATCGGGTAATACAATATGGCAGGGATGAAGACCTCGGTGTTTGATATACTCACTAGGAGTGCAAAGAGCTAAACTGCGAAAGTCGTGAATAAAATGTGCTTGGTCAAAGTAACCGCAAGTGAAAGCAATATCAGTCCAATCGGTATCGGTATGTGTTTTCCCGGCTAATAGACAAAGAACTCTTCGCAAACGTTGAATGCGACAAAATAACTTGGGTGTTAATCCCACACAGTTGCTGAATAACTGTCCAAAATAACGGGGGCTAATACCAATTTGGTTTGTAATTTCTCTAACTGTGGGTGGATGTAAATTTGCAAATTTATCTAATGCAAAATCAACGACTGGATGTTGTGGGGATGATTGCACCATAGTTAGGAGATAATGCTCCAAGATGCGGAAACGAGTTTCTAATTGGGAAACTTTGAGCAACTTTTCTCGCAATTCGTTAGCGCGAGCGCTCCATAATTCATTGAGCGAGATTACCCGATTATGTAATTCTTTAATGGGAAGCTGAAAAAATGGGACACTACCACCAGCTTGGAAACGCACGCCCATCACAGATATCTGGCTGTGATTGTCAATTATCAAGCTTTGAGAATGGATTCCCATGATTCTCATGCTGCTTGTACTACCGCATTGTTCCCCAGTGTTACTATCGTACAGAGGTATTGTATTCTCCCGGAGATTTATCAGTAATTCCATTGAGCCAATCGGTAGCAACTTTACCCGTGATGAAGGTAAGTTATCGCCCTCACTCGACCACAAAAATTTGACGAACTTAGATAAAGGCGATCGCGGAATATAAGTATGGTAAATCATCGTTTTTCCTATAGAATTCGCTTTTATTGGGGGAAATTATTTGTGTATTCAGGTGTAAAATTTGTCTCAAATAAATGGTCACACAAACTTTATCTAAAAATGTAAGTTTTTTTTGTATTTCCAACACAACTAACATGCTTCTCAAACAATTAGTTAAAAAGCACCTTTTGTGCTGAAATTACAAGAGATTATTTCGTTATATCTACATCACTTTTATAAGTCATGGGTCTTGGTAGTGCTTTCTTCTTGGGAGGCGCGGAAGATTTCTTCGGTGGTTGTGGCGCACGGCATCTTTCACAGTAGAGTGGTCGTGGCCCATAAGTTTCACGCTGCGTTGGTTGTTCGCATTGCTTACACACAAAGTTAAAAATCCGAGTGTGAATCTCACGTTGATGCGCTCGAACTGTATATTCTTTAACGTTGATTACCTTGCTTGGCATTGTCTATAGTAAATAGGGACTAGATTGAGTTGGATTTGAATTTACCCAACAACTTCTTGAATCTTAACCGCTCTGTTAGAAGTTTCAAGTACCTATATCAAAACTTGAAGTAGATTTGAATAGTACGCTTGCAGTTTCCTGTTTTAGGCAATTTCTCAAAAGCTACATTATAGCTGGCGATTTTAGAACCTATTTTAGATTTTGTGAAATATTCCTTAATGGAGTTCAAAAAACGACTCTTGTCCTAAATGTTTTACATAATTTTTGACAAGCTCCTGAAGAGTGCCTTGATTCCCTATGTCAATCCAGTCATCAATTCTTCCTAAAAAACAATATCTTTGGGTGATAAATCTCCGCTTCTGTTCATCAATCAAAATAAACCGAAGCATGGGCGAATAAGAGATTGACTTCTTAAGTCTAGTTTGTGCTTCTCGCAATTTATCTATTAAACTAAAGTTTAGCAGTTCTGATAGCAGATTAACGTCTTGATCTGCTGTATATACAGTAATAGTCTCTTTTTTTATATCTATTTGGTAGGATTCTAAATTAGAAAACTTTTTTATTCCTTCTTCTACAGTTGACCTTTCTTCATCACTAATAATTTTAGGTTGAACCTTTCTGAGAAAAACCTGAGCGTTAGGATTTTCATAGATTTCATAGCCTTTAGGCATAGCTTCAACTACATGCCCTTCATTTTTCATAGAAAAGAAATACTTTGGTTTACCAGTTTTGGTCATCCCTTGATGAAGATAATATATCTGTTCTTTTATATTCACGTATTTTATCGGCATTTAACCTCATACCTTGCTACTATTTTCTTGGATGACTTTTATATAGCAGAATTCAGAAATCAGGAGTCAGAATTCAGTATGAATTCTGTGCGACTGGTGGATGAATATTGGTTTAAAACCTTGCCCCTAGTGGGCGAAACTAGTATTAAATATTCAACAATAATTAAAACTCTATCCCTTTATGGGTAGAGTATTCTGAATTCTGAATTCTGTCTTCTGACTCCTTTTCTTGAAGCAAATCCAGCAATTCTAATTTACTCCACTGATATTTTTTCGCAATCGAAACCACCAACCGCAGGTTCGATGTCACCATCTTCTGTTTAGCTCGTTGACCTAGCTGTTGAATCCTGTTTAATTCTGTTTCATCTTTGCCCACATCCGCCGCCAATTCAGCCCTCATCGGTTCTCGATGCAGCTTTTGCTTGAGCGCACTTGTGGCTTGCTCAATAGCTATCATCTGCTGTATCTGTCTGCTATAGGCAATTTCCTGTTCGGCACTCAATAAGGGAAAACGGCTAATTTCTTGTAGATACTGGCGAACCATGTCTGGATTGAGACGGGACATACACAAAAATTCACGAATTCGGTAAATAAAGAAATTACTATCGCAGAATCATACAACAACTACTACCGAAAGTCACAACCCATCAAAGCATCACGCCACTCCCAGCGTAGCGTCAGTTAAATTGGATGACCCAAAATCTTAGTGGATGGGAGTTAACGGGTTGTGGCGATCGCTTTCATAACTACTTTGAATTTTGTATTCTTCTTTGAAGAAGCTGCACTCCTTACATTAGAAAAACTATGCCAAAAAATTGGGCTTTAAAAGTAGATCAGTACTTCAACGCAAATTCCAACTGCATTGTCGCTACCGCCCATGTAGACACCTTTCCCACTGACCTTCCATTAGAGCCAAATATCAGAGAACCTAACCGCAAAAGTTCCACTTACAGACAAATCTACGACTCATTGACCACTGAACCCGAAAAATTCTTTGAGCGGCATAGTGGAATCGTGCTATGTGCAAATAAGGTTAAGCCTAACAGTAAAAAGACACAGCTAGAGTTAGAAATCCTTGAGGCACCTGAAGGTGGTAGCGATGGCATTATTAACGGGGGGCATACGGTTTTGGCTTTTCAACAGGCCAAAGACTACAAGTACGACCTCTCCAAAGCCAGGGTTAAAGTTACTATTCATATTGGCTTAAGCGAGGATGAAGCCAAAGATATCGCCTTAGCATCTAATACATCTGCCCCAGTAGATGCGCGTTCAAAGGTAAACGCCAGGGGTGATTACAAATTCATCAAACAATTTCTAGCGCAACTAGAGCGTGACCAACAAACAAAATTCCGCATTGCCTATTACCAAAACCAAAGCGGTGCGCCTAAAAGTCCCCAATGCAACGTCAACCATTTAATTAAGTTGATGAACTGCCTGGACAGAAACAAATACAACCCAGACAGCAAGAGTAGAACTAAACACCCACCTGTCAGTAATACACCGTCATTGAGTGAAGCGGAAAGACAAAGACTATCGAAATTACTGCCGCTACTGCCAAAAGCATTGTGGATTGAACAACAATTGTTTAAGACCATTGAGGAACATATCACCAAGCCCAGAAAAAAAGGAATCATTGACCTCGCCTCAATTGACCCACGCAAGAATACGCTCTTGCCCGATAGCCGATATTCATTTGGGTTTAGCGCACCTGCTGATATTGCTATGCCCATTGTTGCTGCCTACCGTATATTTTTGGACGAACAGTACAATTGGATTATTCCTTTTGATGAGTTCGCTCTTGATTTTTTGCAACATCTGTGGACTAACTATTACAGGAAATACTTGGTGTCAGAAAAATTAGCTGGGAATACAATTGGGACTAAAATCTGCCGCAATCCGGTAATTTGGGATAACCTTTATGTTTCAGCACAAAGCTACCTCAATCAGCAGTTAATCAAGATGGTTGGCTCAAACACCAAGCGCGAAGATTTGAAACTGATGAATTGATTACTATGGTGGAAAGTGTATTGTTAGACTTTGATTGCAAAATGCGCTTTCCAAAAAGCATCACTAATATTACTCATCAAAGCGATCGATACTATCTGCCTAGAGTATTTAGGATACTGGCATCTATCTACTGTGAATTCAATTTAAGTTTTGATTAATTACAGTAGATTCGATGTTTATGAGGTACAGCAACTGAATCAAATTCAAATTTTAAAAGCATTCCTAAAATTGGTGTACCTCACTTATCTCAAAAGCGCTGTATGTGCGTAATAAACCAAAGCAATTGCATTTACAGTAAAAGTTGAATTAGAAGTGCGATCGCTTTGCAGTATAGGTTAAATTAAAAGTGCAATTTGCTCCCGTTTTGTGAGATGCGTAAGCGTAGCCCATCATAGACATCGCTTGATAAGTTAGATAGGAGCCAATAGTACTTTGCACACCTTAACGATGGTGCTAATTTTCAAAAATGCGAGCTGATAAGAGTAGTTCTAAAAGTGCGATCGCTCTTATACGACCCTAATAGTAATCATGAGGAAATTTTCTTTACAGAGAAAAAGCCTCCAAATAGTAGGATTCTACTGTAGGGCGAAAAAAGTATGAACTACCTTTAGTATTTTTCGCACTACAGCCGCTTGATATGTATCTCTCAAACGGCATAACTCTCAACTACTGTGCCTTTGGTGGCTCGACTTAAAAACAAAGCAGCTTTGGGATAACCTGAGCGTAATTCCGTAGCGTGTTTAATAAAACGCAAAATTTTATGACTGCTGTGTAAATCTAATCCAGAAGATTGACAAGGTACTAAAGCTAGGTCACAACGAGCAAGTATGGCTTTTGTGGTTTCAGATAGCGAACCTGGCCCATCGATGACCAAAGCTGTATATTGAGTTTGCATCTGAGGAATTGTTTCAAACAAATCTTCTGGGTCTTGAATTACTTGGTAAGCCAAACCCAAAGACTTAGCCCAGACTGAACTACTTTGTTGGGCATCAGCATCAACCATCAGTGTTTTTTGGCGTTGACTAAGCCAGTACGCCATGTGAACAGCAGCAGTTGATTTACCCACCCCTCCTTTTTGATTGCTAAAGGCGACAATCATGATGCTTATATATAAATTGAAATAAACCTAGCATTAAACACTGAAGATATTATCTAGGAATACAAATAATCGCAAGCCCAAAGCAATTAGCGATCGCTAACCATAAAGGCTAAAAGCACAGAAGGGGGATTATATTGAAAACCCCCCTTTTTTCACTCGATTGACTTGCTTTAAAGTTTAAGCAGCAACTGTATCAGAAACTTCAAATGTATAACCATTAGCTGCATCACCTTTCATCGTCACCGTGACGTTTGCCAATCCTTCTAGAGAAACTTCCTTCAGCTCACTCATGACTGTTGAATCGACAACATCACCTTTTTGCTGTGAAACTACCCCAAAATATATTTTAGGCTGCAAGTTAAACTCAAACTCTGCTTTTTCTTCTCTAGAAACCCCATACGCTATAGCAATTGGTTTTCCGTCCTTTAAGGCAACGACCGAAATCCCTCCAGGAGTGCTAACTTGATTGGTAACACTGAACTGATTAGGTGCGCTGCTAGTACCATCTTCTTCTAAAGCAAAGCCACTAGGAGTTTCTTTAAGACTGTAGTTTTTTCCCACAACTGCTTCTATTGGGAAAGTTCCACTTCTGCCATTGTCCCAAAGAGCTTGGATTTCAGTGTTGCTAGTGTAGAAAAATTTGTGCCAACTGTTATAGCCAATATTTTCAATTACCTGCCATGCTTGTGAAAAGGAGTTAGAATTTAATTCTGTAGGCTTGGCAAATACCAGCACAGTAGAATTGCTTTCATCATTGGATTTATCAACATACAAAATTTCAATATCACCAGACATAATAAGCTTTATCCTTGAATCCATGAAGATTGTTTAGGAAGGTCAAATAAAAGTTTGTGACCAGTGCTTTTACTTACAACTTCATGGTATTCAATTCCGTAAATTCCGCGTTTGGCTTTTCCTATGCAATTATCCTCGCTTGAATAGATAACGCATACTGCTATTTCAGCCGAAACTCCGAATTTTTGGGAGGTGCGATCGCATCTTCCTGATGTGGAGTTCCGTCTGGCACCCAGTCGTAGGGAATCGGCTGCGCCCTGTAAACCCAATTGGTTGAAACTTCTCGGTCAAAACCAATGTTCTGGCGACCATTGTAGGGATTGATGTACTCCCATACGATTTCACCGGATGGAGTCACCTGAAATAAACGTCCGTTCATACCCTCGTCAATTAACGTATTCCCATTGGGGAGCCGTCGAGCGCTGGAGATGAACGAGCTGTAGAATCCCCAGGGAGGCTGGTCTGAATCGATGCCGCTATACTGCCAGATGATAGTTTTTTGTTGCGGGTCAATCTCCAGAATTCGCGAACCCACTTCTAAACTTAGTGGATTGGGTGGAAACCCCGAAGGCCCCTCATTGTCAAAAACCAGAAGATTTCCGGCACCAGGCAAGCCCTGAGGAATGATGTGGGCATCGTGCTGGCCACTGGTTTGATCCACAGGTCGGGGAATAGCAAGGCTGAACTTGGTCAGGGCAGAAGCACTCGCAACAGACTTTTCTTTGTTGTCTGCACCACTCCAGTAATCCGGGCCAAGTCGCCAGACAATTTTGCCCGTTTGCTTGTCGATGATGGCAATAAAGCTGGCTTCGCGGGAGTCAATCACAATGTTATCCGGGGCAAAACGCCGATCTCCAGCATCAAACCATCGATTCGGCCCAATCGGCTGCATATCGTTGATGGTCAAAAATCCAAATCCGCGATCGCCTTGTTGATATAACTGACGCAGCAGCTTCCGCCCTTGCTCAGTAATGCCAAATTCATCAATATGATCCCCAACCGTCCAGCTCCATACCACCTTTCCATCACCAGAGACTTCGACAATTTGTTGATCGGCAATGGGTTGATTGCTGACCCCTGCAACAACGCAATCAACAGTAGTGACTAGGAGCGTATTGCCGTTGGGCAGACGATTGATGTCGTGATTCTGACGCGCGTTTTCACCGGGAGCTTGATTCCCGTAGCGCCAGACCACTGCACCTTTCCAATCGAGTTCACCCACTTCCTGATTGGCAAAGATGTTGCCGAACGGGGAGGAACCGTTTTTGAGTTGAAGTAGGATATGCCCTTTTACACCGCCGTTCTGGGAAGGGTCGATCATCTCCGCCGGGAAACCGAACTTGTTCCAACTGTGAACTTCGTTCCCGTTCATATCGACAAGATGAGTGTTCCCGTCCGGAGCGCTGAACAATACATAACTGTTGTAAGCTCGCTTAGGCTCGTAGAGGGTTGTTCCTGTAGGAAAAACGCTTGGGAGTGCGATCGCCCCGCTTGACATCATATTGAGCAAGACAATCCCCAGCAACAACAGCACAGACAGCCGCAAAATAAAGCCTGATTTATCTGACATAGACCTTTTGTAATATTTTCTGCCTTGCGTTGTGAGCAGAAGTGTGACCAACTTTTGCTAATATTTCGTACTATATCTCTATCGAATTACAGTAGTTTATCATCTTACTGTCTCAGCAAAATCAATAATTATTGATGATTTAGCTCGATTCAAAAGAGTTTTTCCTTAAACACAAAGGCGAGCGCCTCCACTCTACCAGAGCGTAGCTTCCCGCCTTTGGCATCGCCTTTTCCTCTTTAAAAATTGTTTAGTTAAGCGCAGCTGCGTTAGCGGAGCTTAACGTAACCCTATGGGGAAGCAAGCTCCGCGTAGCGTCTCGTAGAGAAGTTATCGACCAAGCTCAAGAAGCGATCGCAACGCTTCTTTCCCATGCACAATACATACTCAATCACAAATGTCTCCGGCTTGCTCCCGCCAGTTATTTTTCATCTAACTCCTCAGACACTTCATCAATAATTTTTACAACCTCACAAGCCTTAGCGATCGCACATAAAACAATGAGCAATAAAAGTATCAATAATGTTAAAAACATTAGTTGCTGAGTTTTTAGCTTACATAATTACCTACCTTTCATCCTCCAGCTAATACTCTAGCCCTTCAGGAATTAATTAAGCCACGAGCACAGTTAAGACGCTCACCAATACTATTGAGTTAAGACTTAACCCTGATTTGTCACTTTCGCCCAACGCCACAAGAACCCCCCATCAAACAAAAACGGCAAGAACTCATCGACCGCGCCACCGCAGACTCGCCCACAATGCCGCAATTAATCGAACGACTGCAACTAGAAGGTGTAAAAGTTCGTCACTGAACTACGGTTGAAGAAGGCAGAAGTACGAAGGCAGAGGGCAGAAGGTTTCGTTCAGATGGGGATTCAACCCCACCTGAACGAGAGCCACTGAACGGAGGTTCAGTGGGGGTCTTAAACCCTTGTTCCCTTCGGTCACGGACAGAGGACAGGAGCCAGAATTCCCTTCTGCCTTCTGCCTCCTGCCCTCTGCCTTTCCCCGATAAAGGTAAGAGTAAAGACATCAGCTATTCAATGAAAGGCCAGCAATTTAGCGGCACAACTTTGGGAGCAAACCATCAGGACTGCATCACAGAAGAAAGCTCTGGGAGCAGAGCGAGAAAACAACGATTAGGATAAGAATTAAATGCGACTAGATGAGATTACGAAATTAGGCAAGTTATCTATCTCAATAGTATTGTTGACTGTTAGATAAAGGTGCAGATTTGCTCCCCAAAAATCAGAGTGGAAAAAGCATATTATATGTAGCAGTACAAGGTGGTTTTTTGACAACACCTTTATTGCAAATCAATCAAGTAAAAATAGTGAAATTGCTATTAGCTAAAGGTGCTAGTCTTGAAGCTGAAAATCAGCATGGTGGTGAACTATTGCGCCTAGCAGCAGAAAATAGCAATCTCCAAATGATTAAATTACTTCTAGAGCGGGGTGTCAATCCTAACACTAAAAGTGATGATGGTACCACAGCATTACACCTAGCAGCAAAGAATGGTAATGCTAACATCATCAAACTACTGTTGGATAAAAGCCGAAATATTAACGTTAAAGATAATTACGGTGTTACACCATTACATATAGCCGCAGCAGATGATGATGGCAATCCAGAAATAGTTAAAATCCTTTTAGATAAAGGTGCAGATGTTAATGCTAAAGATAATTATGATAATACTGTACTGCACTCAGTCATAGCCAGAAGATATGGAACTACATTGATAAACTTACCAGCAGTTGGTAACAAAGAAGTCATAAAATTGCTTTTGGATAAGGGTGCAAATCTTAATGCTATGACTAAAGATGGTTATACAGCACTACACTTAGCAGCATATAAGGGAAGTCTAGAAATAGTCCAACTATTACTGGATAAAGGCGCAGACATTAATGCCAAAACCAGTGATGGTAAAACTGCTCTGCAAATCACTCAAGAACATGGTAGAGATGATTTAGTAAAACTACTCAGACGATATTAATAATATTAATCAGAAACCCCATACTTAAAAGATACGGCTGGCGAAGCAGGTATAGATATAGTATTAAAGCAGTCTTTTTGAAGGACGTTTTTTCTTTTTTTAGTTTTGAAAATAAAAATCTGTCAAAACTTTTTTACGTACTGTGAGAGGATTTTTGAGCAGTTTTTCAGGTCGATATTTTGGGGATATATTGGATTTCTGGAGAATACATGAAGTTTCACCAGTTTATGTCTCGCTCTTGGTTGATAAAGCGAGGAATATTAACAGAATATCGCAGTAGATGAGTACACAATTAGGAGAAAAAAATGAACGACGATACAATAAATACCTGTGCTTTACGTTTTGATGGATACAAATATCTCCAACAAACTGGGTTTGACCCAAGCAAAGCAATAGATCATTATTTCTTAGAAGAGAAGTGGGATTTACAACCACTCGAAAAGCTGGCAGCATTCTTTTTGTTGCAGCGAGCACTCAACAAGTGGGATTTAGTGAATGAGCCACGAGATGGGCAATTCTGGAAGGCTTTTGAATCGCTGTTTAACGAGTGCAAAGAAATGGAAATCCCACAAGAGTATCGGCAGCAGGAGTACTGCAATCAATGGGAGGTATATCAGCGTTCGTGGTTATAAAAATAAGCAGAAAAATAGGGGCATAGCTACTGCTCAACAAAGCCGCATTTTACAAGGTGAAAATATACATTTTTAAATCACATACGTTAATGGTGCAGGCTTTAGAGCAAATCCAATCTAACGATTTGGTAGTCTATGAAGATTTAAATGTAAAAGGTATGGTAAAAAATCGACATCTGGCTAAGTCGATCAGTGATGCAGGATGGTCAAAGTTTCGCCAATGGTTAGATTATTTTGCTTACAAGTACGGGAAGATAACTATTGCTGTAGCTCCCCACAACACCAGTCAAAATTGCTCTAACTGTGGTGAAAAAGTGCAGAAGTCTCTATCAACTAGAACTCATATTTGCCCTCATTGCAAATTTGTTGAAGACAGGAATATCAATGCCGCGATTAACATCTTACAGCAGGGACTAAGTGAGCCACTTGCGGTGGACGGGTTCCCCGGCATAAGCAAAGTGGTGAACCCGAAGGGTACGCCCTGCCCGGGCGGAGCTTATAAGCTTGGGGAGTTCAATCCTCTTGCTTCGTTGGAGCAATCCTGCGGGGAAAAGATTGGACTGTGAACCAAGAATCCCCGCCGTAGAACGGCGGTGGAGTGTCAAAATATATTCTTAGAGGAAAGTGATCGCCCATGCAAGCAAGGAAATTGTCCAAGCGATCGCTCACTAAAAGTAAAAGCTGAAAAAACACTAGCACTGAGATAGATCAACGGTTAACAGTACTCATGTCAGGGTAGCGCTCGCCTGCTGCCACATTTTTGGGTGCAACTGCTTCCAGTCGATTTAACTGTTGTCTGAATATTTCTCTAAGTGGTAACGAATATCGTTGCTTGTGGGAACATTTTTTAAGACTTTGGTTGTGTTTTCAATACTATCTTTCTGAGTTGCTGCTCGAATTAAAATTTCAAAAATATTCTTCTGTTCACACTTACCTTGAGTCTGAATTGGAATATTTTCTGTTAAACAGTTAACTACTTCGTTCAACGTTTTACTATCAGTTAGAACTGGGGTAGTTGTAGTCATAGCCAAACTAAATAATCCTCAATTTTGCTTTTTTATCTCAATATTTTACAAAAACTGCGTAACACAACACCAGAACTGTGTTTTGATGGGCACGTTACCCTTAACTCTTGCGGCGATTCATTAGTTTTACTTATTTAGTCTTGCTTATGGGTTTTTCTAGAAAATGTATCCAAGAATACGGTTATTTTGACAATGATCAATTTTATAGATATATTTCTGTGCGCGATCGCAGAACTTTTAGGTCTACTGATTGTCTCTTCAGGTGAAAGTTTACAGCAAAATCCCCGTCGAGGCGCAATTGTAGATGAAATAGCAGGACTACGAAAACTTTTAGTTTCTTTTGGTAAATACGGTTTTATAATTCACTACGTTATTCTTGAGAATGATGTTGTTATTTTACGTGTCTATCACGGGCGAGAAAATCGACCTCGTTAATATTAATTTTCAAAGGATATAAACAACCGCATAATATGCCGAAAATTTTACGAGAATATCCTTAGAAAATTAGTTACTCCAGCAATACCCACAACATAATTGCTGATTTTTATATTTCTGCTTTAGAGTGTGCCATCCAGTATGACCGCAAAGCAGGTTTTTTCAGCAGTGCTATCTTGAGTAAAGTTGCTCGTGGTTTGGATGCAATATTGCACAACGAGGGACGAATACGCTTAATTATGATCTGTCAGTTTAGTCTGTAAGATTTCTAAACATACCACTAGAGTTGTGCAGGAAAATGCCATGACTTTAGAACCAAAACGGGAAGTAACGCGATCGCTCTTGAGCCAAATTCACAATCAATCTTCCTTTTGAGCTTCCGCTTGTTCCTTAGCCACAGCAAGAGCAATAACCCGCCGCAACCACTCGGAACGATTGGGCTTGCTACGCACATAAGCATCTAAATCTTCCGGAAGCATCACGGATATAGGTTTAGTATCACATTTTACGCCAACTCCTTTTGATTTAAAGCGAGTAGCAATATCGTTTCTTGTCATAGTGATTATCCTTTCTCTCTACAACTAGAATAGCAAAGCCCACATATATGTGGCAATATATTAGATATTTTTATCATTAAAAACGGCTAGAATACTTGTAAATCCCACATATATGTGGGACAATAAAAGAGTGAGAGATAGGAAATGGAGTGCCAAAAAGACTCCCGGCAACGGAACCGATACCGAAGCGTGAAGTTTTAAGATGTAGCGCTAAATCCAAAACTCTTGCATACACAACAGAAAAAGCACCCCCGACGACCAATCTAAAGGTGCTTCTTCTGAGTTCAATACTAGAAGGATTCTAACACATGAATTTCTTTTCTAACACTCTAATATTTCACTCAGAACAAGATGCTCAATTAGTTGCCCAACAAGTTTACAACTGCCATCTTGAGGGTAATGTTTTAATCTGTCCAATTCGAGAACAGAGGGCAGTAGATTTAGCAATCAATTTAGCAGGTGTTGCCTTACCAATAGTTGAAGGTGCAAGCTGTTTACTTCCCTTCCCCAAGCATGAGCGTGAGTGCCAGGATGATGATGCACCACAGATTTATGTAGCCTGTCTATCTGCATACAATAACGGCTTTTTACACGGAATGTGGATCGACTGTACACAAGATGCTTCAGACATTCAAGATGATATTGAATGGATGTTATCTTGGTCACCCTGTCATAATTATGAAGCCTGTGAGGAGTGGGCAATACATGATTTTCAAAACTGGTATGGTATTCATCTTAGTGAATACGAAAGCATAGAAAAACTAGCCGAACTTGCTCAAATTTTATCAGAGCATGGTTCAGCCTATGCAGCTTATTATGAATATGACAGTAGTGAGGCTAGCGTAGAAGATTTTCAAGAACATTATTGGGGTGAGTACGAAAGTGAAGAAGACTTTGTTTACGATCAACTCGAACAACAAGGATTGATTAAAAACTTAGAAGACATGGGTATTCCTAGCTTCTACCTCAATTGGTCAGCAATAGCCCGTGATTGGTTCATTGACTCCTACTATTCAGTAGAAGAAAGTTACAACAAAGTCTACGTTTTTAGTCGTCACTAATAAAATAAAGGGAGGGTAGTTAAAAAATACCCTCCCTTTATATTTAAAAACTGAAAACTTGACAAATAAATTTTGATCAAAATTTATTTGTCAGGTAAAACCAGTCGAATTAATTAACGTTGACGATTGGATTTTTTTTGAGATGTTTGTCTAGTGTAATCACTAGGGATAATCACGGTTTCTTTATCCAATCGTAAAAGGTAGCAAAAACTTTTGGTACTGCGACAGGCAATAGCAGAAGGGAGGTTAAGACCCAAAGCGAAACCCAAAGAACTGAAGATTGCAAACCAAATTAAATAAAATAACCAACCAGACCAGCCAGAACATAGCCAACGAGCAAAATGAATTAAATTTACTCTCAATTCATGTGAGCGCTGCCTTCTGAGTTGAGAACGTTTTTGTTCAACCTCAATCCATTGCTGAGATTCATTGAGCTTGGTCAAGGCTATTTCTGTGGCTCTCTTTTTGGCTTTTTCCTCAATAATTTTGTGTGCTTTGACCTCAATAGTCCGCTTTTCCTCATCTATTCGGATGTTGACCCATTCTCCGATATCGGTGGCAAGCTCATCAAAGGTGGCTGCGGTGGGAATGCTGGGGAAGTTGGCTTTTTTCCCATGATCCTAGCTTTGAAAGCATCTCGTAGTTGCTGCCATTCTTGTTGAAATTGTGACGATTTCATCTCCTCAATTAATGATTGCAAATACAACTTAGGCAGCCCAGCCATATCACCCTTAGCCTTCTGTCGCACCATTTCCCTAATTAACTCTCGCTCCTCTTCCCCCAATAAAGCTGTAGTCTCTCCTAGTTCTTGCAGAAGCTCACTTGTATCTACATCCTCAAATTGTGTAGGGCTATCGGTAGTTACCCCAAAATGTTGTGCCACTTCCTCAACAGATTTGTGCTGCTTTTTAATTAAATCGCTTGCTTCGAGAAAGCGTAAGCATTCAGACTGAGAATATTCTTCCTTTTCTGATAGCCCACAAGCTTGTAATACTTGCATAGTTTCTAGCAGGGTGAGTTTAACCCCTTTGTCACGAGCTTTAGCAAGTAACTCGGTAGTATCTAACGGTTTAGTTTTCCTTTTCTTCTTACCTTCTAGAGCATCATTTTCTGGTGTAGTGGACGTATTAGAGTTCTGTTGTTTGACTAAATCAACTGCTTGTTGAAAATCAACCGCCGCAATTTCTTCATCATCATACTCCTGTTTATCTACAGGTAATCCACAAATTTCTAGAGATGCATTGACATCTTCTGTTGATAGAGCGTACATATTTTGTAACGCCTCTTTGGTATAAGGCATATTACCCCCTATTAATTAAATGAAATCGGAAGTCGAAAGTCAGAAGTCGGAAGTACGGTTTTTCCAGAAGTCGGAATTTGGAGGTCGGAAGTAGAGAGTTTTAATTAATTACTTCCGACTTGCGACTTCCTACTTCCGACTTAGTTAAATAATCCTTCAAAAGTGCTGTCATCTTCGTGATGTATCAACTGCTCTAAATTAAGTTCAGGCGTATTTTCTGAACTCGCCTTAGCAGTTGATGGTGTCAAATCAACATCAACCTTTGGTGTTTTGTTAACTGGTGAAATTGGCTCGGTAGCTTTTACGGGTTGAGTGACAAAATCTTCATTATCTAGACCAAAACTTTCAACCAGATAACTAATATGCAACTTCAACCGATAGATAGCGTTCTTAGCACACTGCTTTGATTGAGAATCCGAACATCCGGCATTTCTTAAAGCGAAAGGTAGCCAATAAGCCGAAAGAGCTGAAAAAACTTTATCTCTCTCAGTAAAAGCTAAAGTCTCCTTAGTTTTGAGAAAATTCACCAGAGCGACATTGGATTCTTGAGCTTCTATAGCAATTCGACATCGGTACTCAATTAGGTTATCCATTGGCAGTACCTACTTGCACTTGATTCTGTTTCAAACTGCTACCGCATAGATAGAAAAATAATCCATAGACATCTGTGAGACGGTATTGCAGGGATTTAGCAGTCACCCCAGAAAAATTATTGGTGATTTGCGATTCTAAATTCTCACACCAGTTAACCGTAGCGTTAGAGAAAAGATTATTTAGTTGAGAGCGAAAATAGTGAGCTGTGCCCCCACCAATAATCACTTCACCCACATCACGAGGAACTTGCAACTTCAACCAATTAGACAACATCATCCAGTATTCTTTTCTGCCATTAGTGACAGCAGTTTTAATTGTGGCTAGCTCATGTTCTTGATAAGCAGCATCCACAGAAGCCAACTCCTCCAACGCTTTGGGATTAATATTCCGTCCCGCCTTGCAAATCGCCGCAGTTAGCTGATGGGAATTTAAGCCAGATGTTTGCGCCATCACAGATTCAATCATTTTGGAAAATCCCAAAGGTTCAGTTTTACCTTTGCTCATTTCTCCACGTTCAATCACCAGGATAGAAGTATCTCTGTATCCGAGCATAATCACTGCTACAGTCTGGTCTTTAATGCTAGAGCCTGGTGCGCGGCCTCTAGTAAGGATACCGCCGCCTTCTGGCAGACACATGAAAGTATCCAACACAAAGGATTTAGAATGACCTTTAAAGCGATAACCAGCCAGTGCTTTAGTAATTAACTCCCCAAACAAAGCTCTATCTTGGTACTCTCCCCAGGGAAGTAAGATACCTAACCTAATAGAAGAATCATTAGGTAAATCATGTTTATCTGCGATCGCTCCCACAATCGCCAAGACTTTAGGTAAAGCCAGTTCAAACTTACGACGTTGCAGTTGTAAATCTGCATTAAAGCGTTTCCTAGCTAAAAAGCCAACAGCTTGAAAGTGTCCCTGATATTCAATCCAAGCACTATTTTCAGGAGAAGAACTACCAACCTTACTTTGTTCGTAAGCTTGTAAACTTTCTAGCGGAACTGTAGCGACTTCCGGCTCCATCAAAA
Organism: Calothrix brevissima NIES-22; assembly: GCF_002367995.1. Taxonomy (GTDB): domain Bacteria; phylum Cyanobacteriota; class Cyanobacteriia; order Cyanobacteriales; family Nostocaceae; genus Aulosira; species Aulosira brevissima. Next base: position 42,360 of record NZ_AP018209.1, on the reverse strand, counting down.
TAAGTTCCGGTTTAAAGCTTTCCAAAGTGTAGAAACATTTGAGAAAAGAACCACCCGGATCTACTGCCAGTGTTAATGGGTTCATAATTTAATGACTCAGTAGATAAAAATCTCGGTAACAAAACACATCAGTGTGTTATGTCAGTTTTATGTGAAATCTATGGTAAACTCTGGTAATTTTCTTGTTAATCCTAAGTTACATTCATGTGATTTTCATGGTAACTCTATGTTTCTTAACATAGCTTCTATGTTAAATCCTTGGTAAATTCATGTCAGTTTCATGTGAAATCCATGTCACTTTTCTAAATTAGTTTTTTCGCACAGTACGCAAAAAAGTTTTGCCCAAAAAAATGGAGAATAATTTAAAATTTAAAAAGGTATCAAAGCGGTATTAACAAATATTAAGTTTTGAATTACTCAATACTACAGAAAGTAACTCCTGCGCTTTTAAAGACTCAAGTGCATCAAATGATGTCGATGTGTTTCTGGAAGAACAGCCCTTACTGGAGTAGTCATTCATCTTCTACAACAAGGGATTGGGGTAGTGTCGTCATCCGCATCGCCTATTTTAAACCGATTAACTGGGTAGGTTTTAACTTTTGTAAATATCATCCGGATGCTGTGGAAGTATTTAGAAAGCTACCAAAGAGTGACAGATTTTTTTATGAGATAAAGCCCAACCGTTATGCTTCATTCAAAGTTTGGTGCGTTGATGGTCAGCACTTTGAAAAGATAATAAGCTTGCTCAAGAATGTCCCAGATATAGAACTTGAATTTGTAATTAGTGAGCCTAGCCAAATACCTGAATTATTCCAACCGCTAAACCTGACATTCTATGAAAGGGGCAGGGAAGGGCTGGGGAAGCTGGGGAGGCTGGGGAGGCTGGGGATAGAAAAGAATTTTTGAAGATAGAGAGGTTAAAAAAGAAGAAAACTAAACTTTTGAAAATAGAGAGATTGCAGAACAAACGAGTAATTTCTCAGAAACTCTTGCTCCCCCCGCTCCCCCGGCTACCCCTGCTCCCCCAGCTTTCTTTGGAGGTGGTTAGTGTTAACAGGAAAGAATACAGAACCTCAGCAAGCAGTACATTACTTCATGGAAGGATATTACCAGGAAGGTGCTTCACGCTGGTCTGGTAAAGGTGCAAAAAAATTAGGGCTATCAGGAGCAGTAGATCATCAAGAAACATTTTCTAACATTGTCAATGGGCTTAAGCCTGACGGCAGCCAAAACCTCTGTGCTAGGAAGTTAAACTCATCTCAACGTCGCGCCGCAACCGACTTTACCTTCTCCGCACCGAAAAGTGTTAGCCTGCAAGCGTTGGTAGGCGGGGATGAAAGACTGATACAAGCCCATCAGTTAGCGGTACAAAAGACTTTAGAACTGATTGAACAACGTTATAGCTACACCAGAGCCACAACCCAACAGGGACAGCAACTGATCCGGACTAACAACCTAGTAGTCGCGGAATTTGACCATATTGAAACCAGGGAACTAGACCCACATCTGCATACTCATGCCTTGGTCATGAACATGACGCAGCTAGAAAATGGTAAATGGTATAGCTTACTTAACGATGAGATTTTCAAAAATAAGAAATTTCTCGGTATGGTATACCAAAACTACTTAGCAATAGAGGTAGAGAAATTAGGGTATCAAGTAGAACCTAGAAAACACGGACAGTTTGAGATAAAAGGGTTAAGAGTTGAGGATTTACAAGAATTCTCCAAACGCAGACAGCAAATATTAAATGCAGCAGGTGAAAATGCAACTTGGGCCGAGCGAGAAGCAGCTTGGACTACCACCCGGAATTTAAAGCAGAAAATCAACCCCCAAGAGTTAAAAGCTAAGTGGAGAGAAGAAGCAGCAGCATTGGGGATTAATTTTGTCCAGGCTCTTGAAGCGCAGCCGGAACTACAACAGAGGTTAGTCAGCCATGAGAATTTAGCTATGGCGATCGCCCACTGCTCGGAAAGAAATGTTGCTTTTACCCAGGAAGACTTAGAAAAATTCATCCTCGACCAGGGATTAGCCACGGACGTAAGCCTGATTGAGCCATTAATTAAAACTAGCTCAGAATTACTCAGCCTATCACCAGAAAAACGCGACTTTACCACCCTAGCGGCAGTTCACCGAGAATTGGCGACCATTAAATTGATGCAGAAGGGGCAGGGTCAAATTAGCCCACTGGCCCACCAAAAGGTAGTTTCTAGCCACCTGGAGAAAACAGCTTTAAACCAAGATCAGCGTCGAGCGGTACTAGATGCAGCAACCACAACAGACCAATTCATGGCATGGCAGGGAGTAGCTGGTGCTGGTAAGACTTTTGCACTCAAGGAACTAAAAGCGATTGCGCTTCGCGCAGTGCCGGAGGCAATCGCCATCGCATCAGGCTACACCATCAAAGGCTTTGCCCCCAGTTCGATGGCGGCTAAGGTTTTGAGTCAAGAGTTGGATATCCAAGCCGAAACAGTTGCTAGATTGTTAGTTTCTGAACCACCCCAAGAAATTGAACCCAATCAAATATGGGTAGTGGACGAAGCCGGATTACTCAGTGCTAAAGATGCCCTAGCCCTGCTAGAACGGGCTACTGTTGAGCAAGCCAGAGTATTGTTAGTGGGAGACACAAAACAGTTATCAGCTGTAGAAGCTGGCAACCCCTTCAAATCGCTGCAACAGGCAGGTATTAAAACCAGCCACTTAAACGAATCGAATAGACAACGTGCGCCGAAACTCAAATTAGCAGTAGACCTAGTAGCATCCGGTCGAATTCAAGAGGGATTTGAACGCTTAGATGAAAATGGCTACATCCAGACTGTAACCCCAGAATCCAAAATTGAGGCGATCGCTGCTGACTATATCAAATCCACGCCCTCTGAACGAACACGAACCCTAGTATTAGCAGGAACAAACTTTGAACGTTTAGCAATCACTCAAGCCATTCGGGAGCATTTAAAAGCTGAAGGGAGTTTAGGAACCGCGACCAATATCACCCAACTGCAAGCCAAAGACCTCACATCAGTACAAATGCGTTACACTCACAACTTTGAGTTGGGTGATATGGTGATGCCCACTCGCAGTTATAAGCGTCGGGGGCTGTCCAAGGGTGAGTTGTATGAAGTCGTAGGCAAGGACACCGACCGATTGATATTAAAGGCTACTGATGGCAAGCAACTTGAAGTAGACACGGGATTTAGTAAAGCAGTTTACCAACGACAAAGTATTGAAATAGCTAAGAGCGATCGCCTACGCTGGACAAAAAACGACCGACAATTAGGACGGCGTAACGGTCAGGAGTTTGTCGTTAAAGCCATTGACCTTCATAAAGCTCAAATTGAGTATTTAGATAGTGGTCTAACAGAATCAGTAAACCTGCAACAAGCCCAGCACCTGGATTATGCGATTGTCAGCACTACATATAGTAGCCAAGGAAAAACTGCCGATAGGGTGCTGATAGCTGCGGATCAGACTATTGGGCAGGAAAGTTTTTATGTTGCCGTTAGCCGTGCCAGGTATGACTTGAAACTGTACACGGAGGATAAAGACAATTTACTAGCTTTGGCACAGTTGAGTAAAGCTAAAGAAAATGCTCTCTTTGTACTGCGGCAGAAGGAATTAGAGAAGCAACACCAGTTAAAACTAGAGAAAGAACAGGTTGCAAATGCTGTAATTGTAGCTAGAAGCCCGGAAGAAGAGGAGCGGAGGAACTCTGGAGCAGAGGAGCGGAGGAGCGGAGGAGCGGAGGAGCAATCTTACAGTAAGCCTTCTCCTCTACACCCCAGCACCTCTGCCCCTCTGCCCAATTCTTCCCCTCAGCACCCCAGCACCCCAGCCCCTCCGCCCAATTCTTCCCCTCTGCCCCCCAGCACCCCAGCTCAAGAGCCTCCCGTTCCTACTCAACCGCCTGTTATTAAAAAACCAATCCCAAAAACAGCACAGCCAAAAGTAGCATTTTGGACTCCCGCTAATTTGGGTGAAGCCCCCGAAAGACTAGACTCTCAACACTTGCGAGAATTGGTAGAAGACAGTGCCATTCACCCAGAAATTGCCGCCCTTAACTTCAAAAGTCTGCATCAGACTCAAGATTGGGAGCATGAAGCTTGGGAATACCTGATGTACAGTGACAAACTGCCACGTACTAATACAGGCAGGTTGTCCAATGGCACGATCAGCAAATATGCTCACATTGAAGATGGAGGTTGGTGGTGTGATGCTGGCGTTAATCCCAAATCCTTCGCAAATCTACAGTCTGGAGATAAACCTGAAAGGAAGTTGTGGGGATGTTACAAACCCAATAACCCAAGAGAAAAAGCTGATAAGCCAGGCAAATTCATTAAATATGAGCATCCACCAAAAACTGAACTGAGTATCTTCCTGCTTGATGTGCCGGATGATATTGCAGAACGTATGTATGAAAAATTTGGGGTAGAACCAAGCGAGTGCGATCGCACTTCGGGATTTTGGTACTGTGTTTGGAAGCATAATCTACCAGTCACAATCACTGAAGGAGCGAAGAAAGCTGCCAGTCTGTTGAGTCAGGGACACCCTGCCATTGGACTACCAGGGATTTACGCCGGTTATCGCAGTAAAGATGAGCTAGGGGAAAAGATGAAAGCTAGACTCATGGATGAGTTAGCTGTTTTCGCCACGCCAGACCGGGAAATTAGTTTCTGCTTTGACTACGAGACGCGACCTGAAACTCTGCAAAATATAGAAATTGCCATCTCGCGCACTGGTAGATTATTGGAGGAACAGGGCGCTAGGGTCAGTGTGGTGACATTGCCAGGCCCTAATAAAGGAGTTGATGATTTGATTGTGGCAATGGGGCCACTGGCATACGAAAAGGCATTTTCCTCAGCATCAACCCTCAAAACATGGCGAGATAACAACAATAAACAGCGACATATCCCACCTGCACCGCCCAAAAAGTTGAATGAACAGGAACGTAAACAACGACTGCAACAACGTTTTTCAGATAAAACTACTTTTTCATCATTCAACAAAGTAATCAATGAACTAACTAACCAAGAGTTACTGTACTTAGAACAAGCTGTTAATGAATATTTCTCAGATTCAGTAGCACAACTGCCACCGACAATTGATAGACAAGCAATTTCTAGCCAAATTAATCAATTACAACAACAACTTGACAGTTTATGGATAGAACACGCTATTCAAGAGAAAGCTATCAGAGTAATGGAATATTTCCCACTTCATAAATTGAGTAATAAATATAACTCGGCTTTAAATAAACAACTAGAAACTATAGAAACTATTAAAGAATTATTTACTCAAAAACAAAACTTAGAATCAACAATCCAGCAATGGGAATCCCAGGTTAAAAATCATGAAACCTGGGAGAAAGAACAGAAAACTCTAGAGATGAAAACTATTGCTGATGTTTTAAAATCGCCGATACTGCAAGAAAGATTGACCACTATTAAAGAAGAATTATGGCGAAAAGAACAGGAGAAGATAGCTAAAACAGTAGCTAAATATGAGCAATCACCAAAACCTACGAGGGGAATGAGAAGATAATACAAATTCAAAATTCAAAATTCAAAATTCGCTCATTAATAGAGCAAGTAGTATAAATTTTAGAGGTTGCATCTTCTCATATTTTTACTGAATTGGTATGAAAGACTATTTTGTCAAACTTGGAGAATTAAATTTTTCAAAGGATTATAGGGCTTTGATTTCACTTCTTGTTTATAAAACTTAATTGATGGAGAAAAAATTCAGCCTCAAAGCAAAATTAAATCCAAGGCTCAAAACTTGCCTGCTATTGTTTTCTAAAAGTGACAAGACAGCGTTAAGACTATTAGATTTTAATACATTAAAGTTAACAATTTTCTTTATTCCCTACACTCCACATCTTGTATTGAAGAAGCTTTCAAAAACAAAATTATACCGATTAAAAAAAGAAAGCTATAGATGCACACCTCAAACTCTGGTGATATCTAGCTTTCTAATGAGCGAATTTTGAATTTTGAATTTTGAATTTTGAATTGATACTATCTTCTCAATTTTGCTGATTGAGATTGGGTAGGGCTGTGCTTTAAATAATCAGAAACTACTTCTTCTACTACCTCCAAAGATTCAACATCTTTCTCTGTAGCTTGAGCAGTCAAATCACCGTCTATCATTACCGCCCGACCATCTTTAGCCGTAACAGTAATACTATCGCCATTTTGATAAAAATTGTAATTTTTACTCTCATAACTACGAGAACCATCTTGATGCAAATCACCAAAAAGATGCAGCATAGAATCCACGCTCTTAGCCAGCGCCTTAGTTTTGATATCCATCACAGTGTTAGTAACTTTTTCTACATTCTGCTTCACAGCATGATTAGTAGCCGAATGTAAATCGCCAACAGCTTTAGTCATCTGTTTATGGACTGTATTAACTTCCTGTGAAACCTTACTCCCAACAGCACCCATAGCCGCTTGATGACGCTCCATACCATGCTGAATTTCATCACTAACTAACTGCTTAACTTCACCAATACCATCCTTAACTACACCCACATTAGACTCAAAATCGCTTTTAACAGCTGCAAGTTGTGACCTCATTTCAGCTACAACAGACTCCATTTGTTGATTCATCTGCTCTTTTAAACTGATGATTTGGGTCTCTAGTTGAGCTTTGACTTTATCGGCTTTAGGAGTGAGAGTAGTTTTCACCTGTTCATAAAGATTTTTAGCAGTGTTCTTAGCTTTAGTCTCAATCGAGTTGATCCATTTACTTAAGTTGACATTCTTTAGCACAGGGTTATTGTGTTTCTTGATAGCATCCAGACCTTTCTGCAATTGCTCAATCGTTTGTTGTTGAGCATCAAAAGCTTGTTTCAGACTAATCAAATCAGTTGATAGCTTTTGAGTAACTTCAACACTTGATTGCTTTTGACTAGCGAAACTATCAATCAAAATTTGCTGGTTTTTAACTTTCTGTTGTAAAGCTTCAACCTGCTTTTGTAAATTCTCAAGAGATGAAGATTGTTGTACTGTTTTGACTGGTTGTTGAGACTGGGATTGATTCTGACTCAGGAGGTTATTCAAACCCAACTTATCGCTTAAAACCTTTCCATCCTTCACATGATAGACTTTATCCTTACCAATCATGATACGAACAGAACCTTGCAAATTTTGCGGGTTGTTGATAGCCGTATTGATTTTATCTACCAGTTCTGGAGTCATCAAATTTACAGAAACTTCGCCATCAGGATGACCCTTATACTTGGGTTGGTTACCAACGTAAATTGATAATTCTTTAGTGGTGTCTAACTCTTGAAACTTACCCTTCTCTAATAGCTTATGCAGAATATCATCAAGGATTTCTAAATAATCATGTTGCACTTGTTTAGCTTCTCCTTTAATTTCATCCATGATTTATTACTCCTACAAGTGAATTGATTAGGCTTGATGGGCTAACTAAAACATCGGGTAAAATCACACCTCCTAAACGATTGAGAATTACTTGACCCTCAATTTGGACATAAGCCCATTGGTCATCAATTAAGACTGAGATTGACTTAGTTTTATCAGGTAAATTGGTGACGTTATAATCTTGGAGTTCCCCATTTACTATGAAAATGTGAGGACTTTCCGCATCGCCATAGTAAATTTCAATAAATTCTGGAACATGATTTACTGTCAACGGTGGCTCATCCCAAAACTCAGCCGCATTGATAATATCAGTACGGTAATTGTTAACCAACGCTGCAATATCAAGCGGCAGTTTGCTTAATAACTGCAATTCATATTCAGATAAATTATTCATCAATGACCTCCTAAAGATTTTTCAATTTTTGATTTGCTTCTGCCTGCTTCTCAACTAAAGGTAATAATCTTTCTGCTGCTAAATTTCGCCTTTCTAGCTCTTTAGCAGATGGTATAAGCAGAGTAGATTGGGAAATAAATTTTTGTTGGAGTTCGTACCATTTCTCAATACTTTTAGACTCCAAATTCATATCAGATGCTGGAATCCGAATCTGCTCTAATAAGGGAATACTTACATTTTGACCAGAGCGAAACCCAGGACTAACAATTACGGCTCTACCTTCCGGTAAAGTATTAAATTGGTTCACCTCAAATAAATTACGGGTACTATTTTGTTCAGAAATTGAAGTACTAGCACCACCTTTACCACCAGAACTGCGCGAACGTTCTCTATGCTTAATTTGTTCATCACCTAAGAAATTACTAAAACGTTCAGCCGCTACATCATCTTGAGGATTAAAGAAAGCCTTTGTAGCACAACCACCAAAGATAGCATTAGTAGTTTCTTTGGAATAAGCCCTTTCAAGCTGTGATAAATTTTGCAATCCCAATAAACAAATTAACCCATCCTCCCTATTTTGATTGAGCCAATCTACCAAAGCTGGTAAATACAAAGTTGGTAATTCATCTAGTGCCAATAGCAATGGTTCTGTGCGTTTACCAGCTAAATTGCGAGAACATAAAAGGTGCAAAATAGACACCAATAAAGGAGAAATCACATCTCGCTTCTCCTTATCCATGCCAAACACCACCATTTTCCGCCCTTTCAAATCCAAGGGGATATTTGTCTGTCCGCAGAAGCCAGAAAGAGTAGAGGGGGTCATAAAGCGAGTAAATAACCCGCTCGTAGTACCAACAATACTAGCGGCAGTTTCTGGAGAACCAGCTACAGACAAAAATTGGTCAAAAGCAACTTTTACCCAAGGATTTAAAGAAGCTTGTTGAATGCGGTCAATCAATTTCGGCAGACTGAGAATCGCATGGCACATCATAATGTCTGGGAAATCAGTACCCCTAGCCAGCATAAAAATTGCCTGTGCCAACTGATCTCCAGCATTAACGAAGAAACCACCGTCTGAGACATCACCGCCAGAAGATAATTTAAAATTGCGGTTGAGAACGATCGCTAATTGACGTGCCATCTCTGCATCAGTTTCACTCCGCAGGAAATCCAGGGGGTTAGCTACACAGGACTCAGGAAAACCGGGAGCGAGGATAGAAACCTCATACCCATGCATAGCTGCATATCCTGCCAGTTTCGCTGCTTGACCTTTAGCCGCAGATGTAGCCGATTCTTGATGAGCATATTTAAAGTCATAGAGGATAATTGGTAGTCCCTGGTCAATAGCAGAACGCACCAGGGGGTTAATCATAGAAAAGGTTTTACCCGAACCAGCACCGCCGCAAACCAAAATCCCCCGTTGCACATCTGGCAAGTAGAGTCGGCTTTTATCTTCAGGAATATTGGTAATGCGTTTGTTGTCAACAACCTGAGATTTTGTACCCACAGGCGTACCGATGTAGAGAGCTACTCTGTTATGTCTGCGCTCAGTAATTTGTTTGCAAGCTAATTTACGAGCTGCTGTTTTCTCCCTAGCGCCCGCCCATCGCGCCCGTGCTAATTTGTTGGATGCGCCGCGCCCTTCCATAGCTTTCGCTAACATTAGCGCCCCAATACCTACAAGTAATGCCAAACCCATCGGGGAGAAGAACGCATTGTAAAAGTTTTGAGGAACAAGATTATCTACTGGTTGGGTAGTTTTAGCAATTTTAGCCATCTTCATCCTTTACCCAAAATAATTAAATCATTCTCCTTAATAGGAATCCAAGGAACTGGGCCGATAAAGTAGGGAGTGCAAGATTTACCAGTCCCAAAGAAGTTAACGCAAATACGAAAGAATAAACCAAAGTTGGCAGTCCCAGTAGATTCATTAACACCTGTGAGGACGACTTTGAAACCAGAACCATAGACCAACCTACCTGTAGGTTCTTTACCACCATTGACACGTTGCAATATGCCAAAACCGCCATCTACTTTTTGTGAGGAACCAGAAGCCCAACGCTTACCATAGAGGTTACCTTGTTGCCCCGCAACATCCCCCAATTCTAAGTAAGGGCATTCTTGACCCACCCCACAAGCAACAGCAACAGTTTTATTAGAACGAGTTACTTTACCTGATACAAAATAATTGTCTCTGGCTTTAGAATCTCCACGTTCAGATTTACCTAAAACCACAGAAGCAATACCAACGACATCCAACCCAGAATTAATTGGTTGGGGCATTTTATCAAAGGCTACTTTAGAGAGACCAGGAACTTGATTAATAAAACTTTGTTGCCAATTGAGAAATTTACTAATCCTTGTTTCTGTTAATTGAGGAATTGAACTTAACGGATACTTACTTAAATCTAAATTACCGAGTGGAAGATTACTTACTTTTGGATAGTCATGTAAAACTTGTGAAATTGTACCATTGGGAGAAATACCCGACTTCCGAAGTAAGTCTTGAATAGGTTTAATTTGGCTCACATTAATATTGTTCAAATTGGGAATTGCTTGAGCTAATGAACCGAGAGTCTGCCATTTAACCAAACCAAAATCTTGTAATCTTAAAGAATCAATCTGATTTAAGCTGATGTCAGCTATCAGTTTCAAAGTAAATTGGCTTTGTGCAAAAGCTTCCTCCACATCACCTAACATAACTACAGAATCAATATTCTGTCCGGCTGACCAAGAACGGGAGGGATTATAGCCTAATTTAGCCGCAATATCTGATGAGACATTGATGTATCCAGGCTCCTGAACTGGATCTAAGCTACTCCAGTTTATCTTTGTCCAATCAGGAGACTTTAATTGATATTTCCCGGAAGTATGAGTAACTGTTGGGATTTCTGCAATTGCTATACTTGGTAATTCCAATAGTGAAATAGCAATTAAATAAACAGAAATTGTTGAGAAAATAACTTTATTTACAATCACCGCCTTTGCCCCCATTGAATTAATTGATTAAAGAGGTTTTGGGGAATACCTGATAATCTGATAGCCTCTACTCTCGGTTTACCTTTCCTCAGTAAGCGAATAGTATCTTGTGCTTTCCGCCATTCTCCAGACTTAGGTTTAATTGTGCCGTTACCAACTGCAACAGCTAAACCAAGGGCAATAGAATTGGCATCATTTCTTAATGATGAAGCATTTAAAACTGGAGAATTATTATTTGAAAATCTGTTTGATTGAGCCGAATTTCGAGTTGAAATGGTAGTAGTGTTTAAATTCCTGTTGTTTGGCTTTTCAACTAATAAAGGCTTTGGTCTATCAGAATCAGGTTTGATAATGAGACTTGTGTACTCTGGCTTACCTTTAGCTGGAATTAACTTAAATTGATACTGTTTTTGACCAAGAGAGCTATTAGTAATCACAGTCATCACAGTACTACCATCAACAGAAGAAGTGAGAGATGGGAAATCAATCGGTTTAATCTGCCTTAAAAATAAAACTGTAGCCCCTCCAGTACCACAATTTTCATCATTTGATGCACCACGCTGACATAAATTGCCATTAGAACTAAGAGCAAAGTGTGAAGGGTCTCCTAGCCAAACCTGCTTAATAGTTTCACCTGTAGAGATAAAGTTGATAGTTAGCCCGTAACCACTCCAAACTTTTAAATCAATTCCATTGGAGTTGTGACCTTGGGCATCTTGTGAATATACATTTCTAGCAGGCGGTAGTGCTAAAGCTCTGCCAGGCATAGCACTGATAAATAAAGTAGTTATCAGTAATAAACTTAAACGTTTCATATCATAATATATTGATTCATGAAAAATATCGCAGAAGTCAGGAGACAGAATTCAGGAGACAGAATAATGAAAAATGCAAGAGAGCTTTTGATAAATTAATTAGCAATCAAATTCATCCCAACTTCCGACTTCTGACTTGCGACTTGCGACTTGCGACTTGCGACTTCCAACTTCCGACTTCATATCAAAATAGATTGATTCACGAAAACTTGTACTTGCTTACCAGCTTCAATAACAAACACTTGTTGTTGCTGCTGTAGTCCTTGTAATTGCTGCTCATTGGAGTTTTTCATCCTCGACAAAATCTCATTAATACTTCCTTGGGCAAAACCAGCTACTAAATCTTTCTCACTATTACTTGTAGTTGTAGTAGTCGTACCTAATGAGCTAATTGTTGTTTCGGAATTAGCGCGATTTTGGATCTCAGCAGCCTTAGATAAACCTCCTAGCAGAGATGCTATGAGCGAATTGCCTAAATTACTGCCACCTTTACGAGATTCAGCCTTTAGTAAATTACCGTTTTTACCTAATATCAAAATAGAATTTGCTGGTAGTTGTCTTTCTTGTGTCTGACCACCACTATTAATAAGTGCAGAAACCGCCGTCATCTGAGCTATTTCTGAATTAGTGGGATTGAGGATAGCAACAACATAAGACCCCTTAGGTAATACTTCTTTACCATCAAAAGCTTTGAGCGGTTCTGATAGTTTAATCAAACAATTCTGTGCTTGCTGCTGATTATTTACGCCACTACCCACCCAAGCAATTGGAGTTTCCATTACACCTGTCGCACGAGTCCCAACCAATACCCGTTTGCCATCATAGTTAGTCTGTGGTGACTGAGGTACTTCTTGATTGCTAGAAACATTGGCTGGCCTAACTCCTGTACCTCCTTCCACGCCAGCATTTTTTAAATCTGTCACCTCATTGTTTGATTCTCCACTGCTAGAATCGCTAGAAGCATAATTGCCGATATTGGCTACTGCTAACCATTCCTGCATCGGGTCTTTGGGCGTGGTTTTAACCTTTGGTAATGGGTTGGTATTGCCAACATTAGATTTTACGGGTTTAGGTTGTGGTGCAGGGGTAGTTACAGAAGCAAGCTGTCTAACTGGAGGTTGGGGAGTAGCTTGATAGCTTGTACTAGGTCTGGTAACTGGAATAAGTGGTGGCGGTGCTTGATAAATTGTTGGCGATCGCGTTATTCTTGGTTGAGTCTTAACAGTAACAGTAGCTGTCGGGGTGGTTGTCGGTGATGGCGTGGGTGATACATCCCCATTATCTTTTTTACTAATAGATTGCAATTCACCTTTTTGGGTAGTAATAGCCATAGCTGTTTTGAGATTTCCGTCCTCCTCCTCCTCTTGTTTTTTCATCTCTTGGCTAGTTTTTGCACTTTGTTGGGTTTGATTATTGCCCTTTTCTTTTAAAGCTCCTGTCAATGTGCCAATCATCGCCCCAAAAATCAGAACTAATAGCAAAACTCCACCAGAAACTGTTAAGCCTTTCAACAAAGGATGTCCCGCTATCGGGCGAGTTGTGACAACTTCTTCTGGTTCCTTTGGTTCCTCAGAGAGCGTTACTTCTATCGATAATGATGAATTTTTTTCAATCTCTACACCATTCATCTGAGCAAATTCTTGGCTACGATTGTTAGATTCTTTATTAGTAGAAGAATTTGAATTTTCAATAACCTGACTTGACATAACATCACCTACCCAAATCTACGTCTTGGATGCGATAAATTTCCATTCCCGCAATTCTGGCGTTATAAGCTGCTAACTGTTGTTTTGAAGGATTATTCGGTAAAGGTGGCGTATCTACCGCTCTGACAAAAATAGTTTTATTAAAAGAAATTCCTTTACCTGACTGGTCTTTACCTTTAAAAACCACCAAATTGGCAACCATATCTATACGCCATTGCCCAGGAGATAACTTTTGCGGAGGCGCAAGATAGCGCACTACTAAGGCTGATTGTGTCTCCCCATTAAATACATCAGATGGCGTTAAAGCTGCTATTTCGCGTAAGAAACTAGCCCGAAAATCTTCTGATAATGCAAATCCTGCATTCCAGGTATTTGTAGTAACTTTTTTATCAGATATCTGGATACCAGGGTCAATTTTTAAATTTCTGGGGTCGAGATTTTCGTCTGATGATTTAGGGAGAGCATTCCAACTCATCAAATTCATCATAGTCCGCCCCACAAAATCCATAATAGCTTGGTCAGTGCGGTCTTTTTCTCCCATCGCAACCGCCCTAATAGAAGTTCCATCTTGAAGTTCAACCAGAGTCGGCTTGCTATTAGAAATTTTTCCCAATCTACTAGAATTAGCGAGAGTAATTAAAAATAAAAATATTAAAATAACAGTTTGTCCTATAGATACCAAAGGAGTAAAATTAATCTCTTTCTTATCCAGTAATCTCATCTAAATACCCTCCCTGAGATTAACCTACCACTACTAGAGAAACCGGAGAAAACAGCCATTCCTCCACCCGCACCTATTGCTATTGCTAAAATCGGAGAAAGAATTGCTTCTATTAGCTGTAAGAATAAAGGATTATTACTGTCTGCATTCACAATTGAACTAGCAGCAATCCCACAAATAATTGAATATGACATCAGTACTAAAGTAAGTGCCAGCCAGCCAGCAACCCAAGCATAGATTGGTTTAGTGCCAAAAGGAAAAAGCGAAAGTACTAGAAAGATAGGAGCGATGTAAGCATTCAATAGAAATGCTACTTGCACAACATATTGAAACGCTGCTTGTAACCCGCTAAAGATAATCCATGATAAAGCTTGTACCATTGAATTGATAGTTTGACCTGCAATATCTAATGGATTCCAGCTATTTGAATAAGATGGTAATCCATGCTTATCGCGATATTCTTGAGCTTTTTGTTTGGCTTGATTGATTTTAGTCTCTCGACAGATTTCTCTGGGATTAATTGGTTGTCCTTGGTCATCTTTACCATTCTCTGGCTCTTTTTCACATTCTTGAAGTTGTGCTTGAACTGAAAGAATAAAAGCCTGATTCATATTGGTACTACGAATCGCATCTCTTAAGCTGATACCGTTGCGCGTAATACTTAGCACTTTATCATTTAAGTTAATAGCTGTATTGCGAAACATTAAAGAGGTGCTAGCTAGTAACTGCCCATTATTGATTGTCAACATCAAACACACCAATAACGGATACACCATCTCATTTAAAACATCATGACTCCATCCCTCCTGCATCATGCGTGAATACCAACTCACTGACCAAAAAGAAACAAATACAACACCACATAAAGCAGAAATAGTGACTACTGCTTTATATATTTCACTTTGACCATTAGCTAAATCCTGCCAATCTTGATTAAATGACGATACAACCAATCGTGAGCCATTGATAGCACCATCAACGATATCTTCAGCATTAGTATGTCCAGTTACATCTAGTAAGTACCAGAAACCAGTTACATTATTGATCATTTGTTTTTTCCCAAAAACCATCAGCAAATGCAGCTGCATCTAATATTTGTCGAGCGCTAGAGTTACTAATAGCTTGCTCTTTCTTGGCTTGTTGATCTAACCTACTAGAGATATCACTCAGATTAATGTTTGCGGCTGATAAAGCCCTAGTTTGTTTTTGGGCTTCGCTATGAATTGACTTAGTAATAAGTGTTGTTTGCAGATTCTGCACTGCCATCTTTTTTAAAATGTCTTGAGTAATCACATCATTTTGAACTTCATCTGCGTTATTAGATGAAGTTGCCAAAGCCTGATTAGAAATTTCACCCTCTTGGGCTTGAGTTTTCTGTCCTTCTCTACCCAAAACCGATTCAGAAAGCCCATAAGTATAAGATTGATGCCAGTCTCTTTGAGCATTATCACCTTGGGTTTGAGAATCAGTTTGCACTAAATCTGTCTCTTGTTCTTGAATAACTACCTTAATTTTTTTACCAGCTTTTAAGGGATCAGGTATCCCTAAATCTCCCACTGTAGAACTGATAGCATCGTTTAAATCTGCGTTCAATTCTTGCCACTGTTGGCTAAATTCTTGTTTGTACTGCTCAATAGAAGTTTTTAGGCTCACAAGAACCTGTTGGAGTTGCTCCAGAAAAGATGCCCCAGCCTTAGCAGGTAAAGCTGAAAACACAATCAATAGAACTATTAAGCTACTAAAAACTACTAAACGGCGGCAGATAAGGGCTAATGTCAAGTTTTTGATTGGTTTCATATAAATTATCCAGTGGAACTATAAAAGTTTTAGGAGAGCAAGCAGATATTACTTCTGCGTTATTTCCTAAGAGTTTTTTTCCGGTTACCATTAATGGTTCTGGTGGATATTTAGTTGGTTGTCTAGATAATCTTTCAAATAAACTACCTTCATACCTGGGATTTTCAGGTATTAAATGCACGGGTTTGTTATACATTAATATGTATTCTTTTTCTGCTTGAAAACTAGTTGTAATCCCAGGTTTTTCTAATTTAATTTTTAACGGTGATTGTGTTTTATGTGCATAGTATTCAGCTTGCAGAAATCGATTACTCTGTACATAGCGGTCAGCCGTAGCTAAACGTTGCTTGCAAGCTTCTTCTTTCTGAGCAATATATTTCTCATGTTGTGCCTGATTCCATTTCCACCCTTCAAATGATGCCCATGCTGCTAACACTCCTAAGATTGCCAGCAACACTTTATATTGTGCTAATCCAGTAACGATTTCTAACTTTTTCATAAAACTAGGGGGTAGGGTATAGGGGAATGGCACTAAGTTACGCGCAAACCCTTGATATAAGTGGCTTTTGGGTGTGGGGTGTGGGGTGTGGGGTGTGGGGAATTAAGAAGATGTTGAACTCCTTGATGCAACTGAAATTTAATTGTCTGAAACACTACACCCAACACCCTACCCCCAACACCCTGCCCTGACGAGCTTTCACCTTTTCTTAGTGCCATTCGGGTGTAGAAAAACACCAAGAAAGAGAAATAGAAATAAATGCCATTTCAAGACACAAACCTTTTTTCACTACACCCCACCCCCTACACCCAACACCCTTGGAAAAATCAGTTTCATAGAGGCTTACCCTGTTTAATGCAATCCACGTAATACTTAGAAAACTCCGCAACCCATTGAAATTTATCTGCATACATAGCTTTAAATCGGTCACGGGCTGCTTGCTCCTCCCGACTATTTGCCACCAACGCCAACATTGAGTAAGAAGGATAATATCGACAGCGAATATATTTGTTGTTGTAATCCAACAGCCAAAGCGTATATAACTGCTTAATATTGGGGCGAAAACTTTCATTTTTCTCAATAATCTCTTGAGGAATTCCCAAATGCTCAGAAAAACTCTTAGCAGCCCCAGGTACTATCCGCCCAATCAAACGACAGGGCATATTTTGTAAAATCTGCTCGCCCGCTTCGGAATTAGCAATCGAAAGAATATCTTGCCCAGCCAGCATGACTCGACAACCTGATTTCCGCGCTGTGGCACATTTACGTCCTACCAACCGGGACAAAGCAGCGAACCGCAACAATACGCTGCTTTCATCCATGAAGAACGCGCTATTCGGCGCTGAGAGCGATTGGCGAGATGCGGCGATATATGCAGACATCCCGAAAACCTCTGCATCCTTACTTGATTGCAAATTCGTCAGCGCAAAAGTAATTAACTTAGCATCAGTATCAAAAGTTGAGGGACGACAGATGGCATTGCCGATACTGCTATTTTTCCAATATTGAAAGCGCAACCGGATATAATTAAGCGATCGCTCAACATTCTCATCTTCATATCCCAGGCTGATATGCTGCTTGTCAAAGAAATGTTCCATATCTGCTAACGTTGGGGTATTCTCCCAAGCCGCAGAACCCAATCCCCCTGACTTAGCAAGTGCAAAGCGTCTTTGAATATCAGGATCATCGTAAAAAGCTTTTGTCCCCAGGGGAATCAAAGACTCAATTGTTTGCGACAAGAAGCCATCAAAAGTCTGCGAACCCAAAACTAATTGCAGAACAATCAAGTTCACATCATTCCTGTGTGCCTTAGCTCGTTCCTCCCTTTGCTCTACAGGGATTTTTGATAAATCCAAAGGTTGCACCAAATTATTGGACTCCTTGGAGATATCAAAGTAAAAGCCGTTGTGATAGGGCGTGTAATCGCCAAACGTACCTGTGCCATCATCATTGGGCAAGTCAATCATCAAAACGCTCATATCCTGAGCTTGGCACTCAGCAATGATGGATGAGACTAAAACAGACTTACCTGAGCCGGTTGTACCGAGAATCAAGATATTTTTGGTTTTTGAGAGGTCAATTTTGACTGGTGAATCTCCTTCGTCTGCAATCAACTCAAACCCTTGCATATCTGCGGGACTATTCTGTACTATATTGGTCAGTCCCAGAATTTCGCTAGCAAAGAAAGTTTGCCGCCGATTGTACGGGCGCATCAAAATTGGTTCCAGCCTGATTAATAATGTCTGCAACCAGATTAACCAAGCATACTCCACTTCACGGGTGAGTTCTGTAGGTTGAGAAATATAGCCAGAAATCAGTCTGCAAGCATCATCTATTTCCTCTGCTGTATCTCGATAAACCAGCACCACCAAGCTCAAATTGAGCGGCACATCCCCTGTATACAGTTGTCGTTGTGCTTCCACCGAACGCTCAACATTAATTTGGGCAGAAACATCAATTGATTTTTTCTGCTGCACATTTAAATCTAACGCCCTAGAGCGTTTGGTAATCATTTGTTGGGCAGCACGGGTAATTCCTCGGTCAGCTGGGGAAAATTCCGTGATGATTTCCACATCAAAAATGTTGTGACGCGAAAATAAATCCCACAGGAAACGAACTTGATGTTTGGTGTCAGCAAAGATTTCTGGTTTGCGGCTCAATACCATAACCCCGACATACTTCTTCTCATCACCATTTGGTAAGCAAATCCAGCGCTTATCTGCAAAAGGCACACCATTATTGAGGATGATAGAAGTCAGATGAGGCTGATTGATAATTTCGATTGGTTTATCAAACAAAGCTTTTTCATCAATTTCTTCTCTCACACCTTGCTCATCGAATACCAAAGTGTGCGGAATAGTGACTTCTTTAGCTCCAATATTTTTACAAAGTTCTTGCCATAAATCCTTATCTGTTTTTGGTTGAGGATTTAACCCCATCTCTGCAAGAATCTGCTGGTATCTTAATGAGGCTTCTAGAGCTTTTGTTAATATTTGCGTTAATCGCTTCAGGGTTAATTGATTAACGCCAGAATCTGTAAATCTGCGTTGTAAGAAATTAGCCAATTTTACCAAAAACTTATCTACTGGGTCTGAGGTTTCTAAAGCTTCAGAAGCTATAGTAAATGACCAGTAAATGTTGAGTTTGATATTCTTACGCGCCTTTTCTTTGGTAAGCTTTTGTGTTCGGGCAAGTCTTCCCCAGTCTAGGAATTCGCACTCTAGAGAAGCTGGATGATTCAAGCGTTGCATTAAATATTCTGCACTATCGCTATCATCACAGAAAGAACTCCATCTAAACGTGATTTTTTCTCTTTGTGGTATTTCTTTACAGCCGCTTTCAAAAGCTCTAGCTACTGCTTCTATTTCTTGTGCAGAGTTGAATAGGGGATGAATTCCCGTGCAGGAATAACCAAAGATTAATTGCAGAGTATTACTACTCTCAGTTAGATGCTTTTTACTGAGTAAATAGGCTCCAATAACGTAGGAATCTTTTTTGAGTCTGACTATTGTAGTTAAATCCAACCAATCTTCAAAAGGGTTGAGAGTTTTAGGTTGAGATGAGCGAGTCAATTTGACTTTTCTGGTTCCAACTTTTTTCTTGTGCTGTGCTTGAGTGTAAGTGGCATATCCCCTTGTCCATCTGGGAATAATTGGGTAAATTTTAGACCAATAAAGATATGGTTTATCTCCTGACAGTAAGGCGATTGAAAAACTGGCCCAGAATGCCAAACCTAAACCCCAGAAAATATCTAATCCTAAAAGTAGGCTCAAAAGTCCAAAAACTACACAGAATACACCCGCAAAAATTACAAATTGTCTGCCTGTAAACGGGCCAAATTTGGGACTTTCGCCTAAGCTCTGATTGACTTTGATTATCTCTTGTTTCATCAGATTTTTAGAGCCATAGCATAGGGTGTCTGAAAGCCAAGCCAGAATTAACTACAAGCTGCGTTATTACCAAAAAGCAGAGATTGAAATACTACAATCAATATCACAGATATAAAAGTGAAAATTGGCTGCTGAATGACATTACTTACTTCTTCACCACGCCCATAAGCCGCAACTCCTTGATATACAGAGAAGCAGAAATAACCAAATAAAACTATTGTCAAGGCGGTAAATAAAATCATTGGCAGACTAGTCAGAACTGCATTACTAATTGCTCCACCTGCTGAGGCATTAGTAATTATGCATTCCATTGCTTTTTGGGCATTAGAAAATATTGAATCTGCTCTAGCTGCTCTTGATTGCAAGGCAACAGAGAGTGTGGTGGCGACTGAAACTAACTGCCAACGTACTGGAAATAATCTCTCAAGTAAGTTTTTTGTGGCTGAATTTTTTCTGGCTTTACTATCTACTTGCATGGATGCTGATGTAGATGCTTTAAGCAAAGCTAAAGCCACAGGGGGTGTTTTTCTTTGCATAATGCCGTCTTATTAGTAAACTTGGTTAACTGTTATTTGAAGGCTGCTGCCTTTCATTAGAGGCTATTGTGAGGGTTTTCCCTCTACTATTTGAAAAATCAGAACCCAGAATTCACAATTGAGAATTTAGAATGCTCTATCCCTTTATGGGTAGAGTTTTAAGACGAGAATGCTTGAATTTCTTGTTGCCCATAAGGGACGAGATTTTAATTTATAGTAATCAGCTACTCGTACAGAATATTTAAATGAATTCTGACTCCTGACTTCTTCTTGATAAATGCTGATTATGAGCTTTGGTTATTAACCTTGATAACTAACAAGAGTTAAAAAATACCAGAATGCAATGATTTTAGACTTCTTCGAGAGCCTCAACCGAAATATTTTAGATTGGAATACTTTAATTCACAATCTAAAATTTGTTAACTTAGATGCTTTTACCCTGACAGTCCTTTGCTTTAATCAATTCCAAGCGTGAGGAATAAAGCTTTTGTGCTAACAAGCATAATTATTTTGCAAAGGAACAATAAAAAAACTGTAGTCCAATTTATCTGGAATAAACAAAACCTGCAAAATTTGTTCTACTTTCTATATATTTATTTACCGATTTTTACCATTTTGAAAGATTGACTAAATGATGCATTTATGTATTAAATCAGAATTTTGTTTTTATTTGTAAACAAATAACTACTTATTACAAAAATGTGCATCAAAAATACATACACTACTTCGCCACACAGATACCAACAGTAAACCGCTGACCCATCACCGATGAAATATGTCCAAATCTATGGTTTTGATTTTTCAATTAGTACACAGTAGAACCAGTATGTTTTTTTGTATGACATTATTTAGTACACTATTAGTTTATAGTGTGTTAACTAATAGCTGATAGTTTATAAAAAAACTAATAGTTAACCCTTTACTCTAGGAAGTGATAATGTGATGAATACCAGAATGCGAATTAGACAGGTTAAAGAAGTTGAAATTGAAGGCTTAGGGGAGCAGATCAAGCAAGCTCGATTAAATTGCAGTAAGTCTCTCGAGCAAATATGTGATGAGGTTGGTGTATCGCGCACTTACTGGTACGACATTGAAAAAGAAACTCTCAAAGGAGCACTTTCAATTGAGAACCTTCGCAAAATCGAACAAGTCTTAGGTGTAGACTTTGGTGTAACTCTTGTTGGCGAGAGTAATACTTAATTACACAGATCTTCTTCCTATGCTGCTACTTTCAATTTCTTTACTGGAGTTATTGCAACTATCCAAATAACAGAGGATTATTTGCAATCGACCTTAAACGTACATCATCAAAGTATAAGAGATGGGGAATATTCACATCCTTACAGGGAAGACAGCCACGGTGATTCCTAAACCTCACGATTTAGGTTTCTGTTTCTTTCTCTTGTTTCAGACCCAGGAGTTTCGATGAACCAACCATCCTCTAGTAACTCAGAAATACCTGCAACAGAGGCCAATAAGGATATCTCCCATCAAGCAGATCCAGTTTCAGCAACTATCACAGTAACATCTGTGGAAATTTCTGATCTGACAGAGGAAGAACAGCGAGATCGTCTACACTTAGAACGGAAGGTAGAAAGAGCATTTTTTGAAGCAGGTAAGGCGTTGATGGAGTTGCGAGATCGCAGACTATACCGCTCGACTCATAAAACTTTCGAGGATTATTGCCGTGATAGATTTGGTCATAGCCGCCAAAAGTCAAATTACTTGATTGCGGCAGCTGATGTCTACGAAAATTTGACAACAATTTGTTGTCAAATTTTGCCAGATGAAGATTTGACAACAAATAAATCACAAATTCTACCGACAACTGAAGGGCAAGTCCGACCAATTACAAAGCTAAAACCGCAGGAACAGTGGGAAGTATGGCAGAGTGCAGTACAACAAGCAGGTGGTAAAGTACCGACTGGTAGAATCGTCAAGGATGTTGTACAACGCATCATGGAACGTACCAAAGTACCAAATACCTACTTTGTCGGCGAAGTCTGCCAAATCCTAACTAAGGACAATCCAGAACTTAGAGGCAAAGGTGGCTGTTGGGCAATTGTTACTCAAGTCAACGAATTTAGTTGTACTGTGAGAATGTGGGATGCAGAGTACACCATTGGGTTGAAGCATTTACAATCCTTCAATTACTTGCCTGATGATTGTCAGCAGATGCAACTTCTTAGCGATCGCATTAGTCGAGTGTATTCGAGTACATTAGAGGAATCGGTGCAAAAATTTCTGGAGTCTTTGGGAAAGCTGAACCGTCCTTATTTAACTACTTTGGAAGAGAAATTGTTGCTTGTATTGGAGTCGGAAATTTTCTCATAAGCTCTCTAGGATTGTCAAAACTTTCATCAGCGTGGATTTACTCTGAGTAAGGAAATATTGATTTCACCACTTATAGGCAACAAATGATAGTCACCAGACGGCTTTTATATCTGTGACAGAATCGGCAACACGGAAGAGATCAGCGAGTTTTAATACTGTCCTGGAGCAATTCATGTTACTCTAGCGAAAGCAATGATACCCAGAAATAGTCTTCGTCGATGTGTGAAGGAGGTAAAACCGACAAAAGCAACATATTAAGATAACCAGAATGTGAGGGGAGTCGTTAGCAAACAGGATTGGTGTCGGAAAGACTTGGCGGTCAAGAAAACACCAAAATTTGTTCAGAGCCTAACGATACCTTACGACCGACCCCTGTTGGCAATATTAGCATATAGGGGATGGAGTAGTATGCCTTTTTTTAAACAAATAGCAAAAAAGGCATCTAGCGCTACAATTTCTCCCAACTCTAGCCCGACTCTAGGTTGAAAACATTTTGATACCTAGAGCTATCTAGTCACAAATAGTTTAGGAAGAAACTTTTCGGCTAGATGCCTCGTATATGAGGATAATGTCTTGAACACTCGAATTTTCCAGCTAACAGCTGTTTTGTTTGGCTTTGAACTAAAACATCGGACTGATTTTTGATTTTTTGACTGACAATGCCCTAAGCATTACCTTGTCGCTTAGGGAGTTGTGGCAAGTCACTAAAAAAAGAAATCGGTTAGCTGCCCACACGCCAGACATAAGCTATGCGGTTAACAACTAACCGTAACAAATATTAAAGCTATTTCAATGTAACAATGTCTGCGTCATATAGGCAAAGTAAGCGCAACTTGAATCAAGTGCATCACAGATGTCAAACTAACTTCTTAAGTTTCGTTACTCAAAATTTCAGCCTTTGAAGGAACGAAACTGGTTTGTTAAAAGGTTGAAATCTTTTTCTTAACTGAGTTGAGATAGAGTTGTTAGCTGTTGGTAACACTTGATATTAGCACCACTACTTTCGCCCTAAAGAGTAAGGGTAGGGGATCTTTCAAAAGTAGGTATTAAGATTTACGATAATCAATTGCAGAAAATTCTCAATTATTTAATGTTTTTTTAGGTTTTCAACCATAGTTTTGGTTTGAGAACCCAAAAAATTGGTCAAATCTCAAAAACTTACGTTGGAAAAAGAGTAGGAAGTAGGAGAAGAATCTTCACTACAATCTACACCCCACCCTCTCAAACAGTGGGTAGCTCCGATGAACACAATCATCATCGGAGGATAAAATAATGACACTTACCAATGTAATTAATATCAATGTTACTAATGGTAAAGACCAATTAACAGACAAGCATTGGCTTGAATGGGTAACAGCTTCAGGTGTTGACCCCCAATTAACTGCTCTCAATGTTCGTTCTCTTAGTGGATCGATAGTATACGAATATTTACTTTATGCACTACCGCAAACAGCCAGACGTAACGATGGGCGATTAAGAGATGAGTACTTAAAACGATATGCTCACACAACATTGGGGGGATGGTGGGTAAATGGACTAGACCCACTCAACAATTGGCTTCCTATGGAATGGGGGCGTTTCAAACCAGATCATCCCCGTATTAATTTTGAGAAAAACAAACCCGTCAAATACGAATCTCCTCCCAAAACACCCAACCGCGTCACTTACTTTGATGTCCCCAACTGTATTTGGGATAAGGTTGCCCGGCGGTACAATATCAAACGATATCATTCTCCCTTAGCATTGCGTCTGTTTGACCGACTCAACCCACGCTTATTTTGGGAGTGGGTGCAATTACACAGAGAAATTCCCATCATTCTTTGTGAGGGAGAGAAAAAAGCAGCCTGTTTATTAAGTCAGGGGTTTGTAGCGATCGCGCTCCCGGGAATTTGGAACGGGCGCGTGGGACAGCAGGATTTTGATGAACGTTTACACCCAGACTTAGTACCCTTGGCAGGGAGCGGGCGCAAGTTTATTATTCTCTTCGATTATGAAACAAAAGCTTCGACCCGCTGGTCAGTTTTTCAAGCAACAGTTCGCACTGGTAAAGCAATTGAAGCATACGGTTGCACAACTGAAGTGGCACTATTACCAGGGCCAGAAAAAGGTGTTGATGATTTTGTGGTCTCTAGGGGTAAGGATGCTTTAGCACTGCTATTGGCAATCATTGATGATGCCAAAACACTGGCTGATTATCGGCGCTCGTATCATGCTAGAAAATGGGGACTGAGCAAATATAAACCAGATGTGACAGTCAATATCAAATATCTCACCCAAGCTTTGGAGATTGCCAATTTTGATGAGGAAGCAACAGCACAATTGTTCACCCCCAAGGTTAATTCTCATTGTCCACCTCAGTCCCTAAAACAGGGGAGTCAGACACGATTAGCTTTACAGCAACCCCAAGACATGACTCCAAAAGCTGAATCACACGAAGTTAGCTGTGCAGCAACCCCAAGACATGACTCCGAAAACCTAGTCGAAAATTACCGCAATTCTCTCACCTGTGCCCAATATCCTTCCAAGAGCAGAGCATCTTTTCGCTTTCCTCAATCAGGGCTTGTGGTTTTGTGGAGTGATATGGGTACAGGTAAAACTGAACTCATGCGCTGGTGGCGTAACCAAAATCCAAAAGCAAGATTCCTCAACAACGGACATCGCGTTAACCTGCTGAAAAATCTGGCTCTGCGCTTAGAAACTGCCATGTACTCAGAATTAGGTTACGTAGGTTTAGCTCAAGCTACTGCTTTGAGCATTACTATTGATAGCTTGCATAAGCTCAACACTCAAGCCCTCACCTACGGCTGCATCTTTATTGATGAAGCTTGCCAATACCTCACACACCTTTTGCACAGTAACACTTGCAAAGAACATCGCGCCGCAATAATAGAAGTACTGGAATATATAGTATACAATGCACCACTGGTTGTCATAGCTGATGCTCACATGGACGACGTTACCATCGATTTTTTCCGAGCAATGCGACCGCAACCAGAAATCCCTTACATCATCAAAAACGAATGGCGAAATGGAGAGCGGACTATTTACTGGTATGAAGGTAATAATTCCAGCGCCCTAGTTGCTCAGATTTCAGCAGCCCTGATGAGTGGGCAAAAAATTATGGTAGTTTCTGACTCGAAGCGCTTTATTAAAAAACTTGAACAGTCACTCACAGTGCAAATCCGCTCAAAAGACGACAACAGCGCTGAGGTGCAAAATCTTCCCTGCTTCAAAAATCAGCTACGCATCTGGTCTATCCATTCCGACAACTCCGGATCTGAAGAAAACATTGCTTTCATCAAAGATATTACCAACGCCGTCAAAAACCTCGATGCTTTACTGACCTCTCCCAGCCTCGGGACTGGAGTAGACATTGCCCAATATCATTTTGATTTGGTTTTTGGTGCGTTTCATGGAGTTTCCCAAACCGCAACTGAGTGTGCCCAACAGCTGTTTCGCTATCGCCCGAAAGTTCCATTTCACGTTTGGGTGGCAAAGCGCCCTCCCTTTGGCTACAAAGACACTAACGCCGCCAAAATTAAAGAACGCTTACTGCAAACAAACGAAATGACGGCTTTCTTACTGCGAATTGACCGTCAAACTGGTAAGCGGGGTGCAGAGAAAGATTGGGCGCTAGAGGCTTACTGCCAAATTTTGGCCAACCGCAACCAGTCTATCAATAATCTGCGTGATGATTTGCGCTCGCTGCTGTCAGAGATGGGCAATACATTTATCTCAGTAGGGAGTGATGACGATCTGCTTTCCCTGGAAAATTTGAAAAAATCTGCCGCAGCTTTGGATACTGCTTATAATTTGGCTGTTACCAGGGCTAATAATATTACAGCAACTGAGTATCGTCAGCGTAAGAGCAAAGATTACTTGCCACCAGAAGAAGTTTTTGAGTGCGAGAAGTATCGTATTCGGTCAGCTTACGGTATGGAGGTCACCCCCCAACTCGTTGAAAAAGATGCGGGTGGTCGGTTAATTGGAGCGCTTGCTGACTTAGAAGCAATTTTAGAAGCACCATTCGATTCAATTGTTGACCCTAAAACGGGGAGACAATATCCAGCACCACCAAAAATTGTCACAGATAAAGACCGCACCGAACGCGAAAAATTACCTTTATGCATCGACTGGGGGAATTATTCAGCGCGATGGCTGGCCCGCTTCAATTTGGGTTTACATCACATTCTTCAACGATTGATAGCCGGGGGCGAGATGACGGCTACCGACCCAGACTTACTGAATATGAGGGAGATTGCCTTTCATTGTGCTGCTCACATTAAAGCAATTCTTGGTTTTACCGTCCCAAGGGACTGTGAACCCATTTGGTTACTAGCTATTTTAGTTGAGCAGCTGGGACTCAAGTTATCCTGTCGCAAACAGGGGCCACGCGGTCAACAAGTGAAAATTTACTCACTTTCACTAGAGGAATTAGAATTTGCTTTTCATGTAATTGCTCACCGTCAACAAGGACGTACCTTTAATGAGTCGAATACAAGTTCTGTTGGCAAAACTCCCACTTCATTACAGGCGATCGTGCAGTTTCCATCTGCTGTAGAGCGAAAACAACAGCCCGTATCCACCCCCCCCCAAGAATGTATAGGTAACTCCCCTCATCAAGGGGGGGATACTACGGATTTTGACCCACCTCCTACTGACCCCACTACCCTACTCCATTGTGTAGAAATGCTTCGCTCTGTTGTTGCTCAAGGAGTGGACGCAATTAAAGTCATTCTCCAGCGATGGAGTGGAGTTTTGCGCTGGGAGACTGTGTTGGAGTGTGAAGCGAGATATCCTCATGAACTGTGCCAACTTCATACTGCTGTAAGAGAATTTTACACCTTGCTAGATGAGGAGGTTTTGCCAATGGAAGGATAAAGTCGGCAATACGGGAGCTTATAGCACTCATCGCTGTTGATAAATTCTCATCTGCTCCCGTATTGCCTTTCCTCTTGAAGTTGCCTTGTTATCAGCACGGTGCTTCACTTTTTCGCATCAGAGTGAAAGGCGGAATCTAGGGAAAATCGTAGCAAAATTCCAAATCGCATTCTGAGTTAACTTATTGCTCTTTAAGGCGATCGCTCTGCCACCGCCGAGCTTGTCTAGCATTTCTTTTTCGATGTATCTTTCCAGTACTGTTCGCAAGGGCGCAACGCGATCGCCTATATCTTGAGGATTTAAGTACAACAAAAGCATTTGTGCCAGAATAATTAAGTATATAACTTAGCATTTAAAGCATTAAATACTTAAGTAAGTGCTGCTTTAACATTACTTAATAAATAAGATAGATGTATCCCAAGTACCTGTATTAAGAGATAATAAAAATCAGACCTTATAAAAGCAGACAAAAATTAAGTTGTGTCTGATAAATTTGAGAGTAAAACAAATGGCTCTGTCGCTGGTGCATGTGAACAACTATCGTCAGGCGATCGCTACTCTATCTCCCAGGCAAGGGGAGGCGAAGTTGATTGCTTTATGGTTGGAAGGAAAGGCAGAGTCATCTGTGCAGGCTTACCAGCGTTATACGAAGCGATTTTTGGTGTTTTTGCGGAAACCTCTCAACAAGGTAACCTATGAAGATTTGGTGGAATACGCAACTCAATTTCAGGGTCAAGCGGAAAGTACCAGACGGATGTATTTGGCGGCGGCTAAAAGTTTGATTTCTTTTGCTCATAAAATTGGTTATTTACCTTTCAATGTTGGTATGGCACTCAAGCTCAATGAAATGCCAGACGCAATCAATGAACGCTATTTGGATGAGGCAGATATTAAGTTGTTGGTGCGGATGGCTCAGAAAAAATTGGAACAAGTGAAGACGCCGAAAAGGCAATACACGGCGCGTCGAAATTTGTTGATCGTTAAGCTGTTGTATCAGGCGGGGTTACGGGCTAATGAGTTGTGTCAGTTAACTTGGGGAGATTTGAGTCCACGCGGAGATAGTGGTCAGGTTTATGTTCGCAAAGCCAAGGGCAGTAAAAACCGGACTATTCTGATTAAGTCGAAGCTATGGGTGGAGTTGATGGAGTTTAAGGGAAATGCACTAGCGACAGATCCAGTGTTTGCGAGTCAGAAGGGAGGGCATCTCGACCGTCAAAATCTACACCCGATTATTAAGGAGATAGCAGAAGCTGCTGGGCTGAGTGAAAAGGTTTCAGTTCACTGGTTGCGTCATGCTCATGGTTCTCATGCGATTGAGCGGGGAACTAATCCGGTACTGGTGAAGGAAACTTTGGGTCATGCCAATTTGGCGGTGACTGACCGCTATCTCAAGGCTAGACCAAGTGATAGCAGTGCTTTGAAGCTGATGGATGTATAAACTATTGCTGTATTGGATGGTACAGACCGTCTTCTGGGTGGAACTCCCAGCCAATACTTCTTGGGTCGCGGTTACGAGTCCAACTGATGAAATCTTTGGTGGAAAGTTTTTCAAAGTGGTCTACAAGATATGACGCTGTTAAACCTAGTCTTGAGGCTAAGTTTTGGGCTGGTAATGCTTGAAGTTCTAGTTGTGGCGGGTGGTAATTATTTGATTTGCGCTTAGAGCTTGGATATGAGCGCCCAGAGAGGACAGAGATTGC
This sequence comes from Calothrix brevissima NIES-22, assembly GCF_002367995.1. Lineage (GTDB taxonomy): Bacteria > Cyanobacteriota > Cyanobacteriia > Cyanobacteriales > Nostocaceae > Aulosira > Aulosira brevissima. The sequence goes on along the minus strand of NZ_AP018209.1, from coordinate 13,221 downwards.
TCCTTCTATTTTTGCTAAGCGTTGGGCAATTGCTTCGGTTTTTTGCTCTAACAGTGAAAGTCTTTGTTGTAAGCTAGTTTCTACACCAGATTCTATACTAACTTCTTGCCGATTGGCGAGCGCACTCAATTGAGCTTCTAGATTGTGTAGACGAGTTTCTACACTCACTTCTGTACCAGGAGTTGGCCCCAGGACATGATACAAACCCTGGATAACTAAATCGGTAGCAGTGGTATGACGTTCTCGTGCAGTAGTGCGGAGTGCTTGAGTTAAGGTTTTGGGAAGTTTAAAGTTAATTGATTCGCGTTCCATAGCAGCCATGTCTACACTACTTATATACTCTAGTACAGACAGTTTACTGGGTATTATGACACTGTCTGTAGACCTTACAATACTTTTTTATTGTCCATTTTAGCTATTCAAAACGGCTTTGATTATCATGCTACAGAAGTAATGCTACTTTCCCGCCTCAATTCCACTATTGGATCAGAATTATTGCCTCCTGAACTTTCGAGACAAGAGCTTTTTCTAGCCCTTGCTCAACTTTGGTAATGAGTTCGTTAAAAGCCTCCTGATTTGCTGTTAGTTGTTCTCGCAGTGCTTTCTCTAACTCCGGCTTAATTTGCTGGCACATATCATCAATTTTTTTATCACTCAAGAAACTAGGACGTAGCCAACCTGGAACATCAACATTAGTCTTGATTGCTTCTTGAACACCTTTACGATTTAGCTGCATTCCTGCAGCCATCACCGAAGCACCATATACTAAGACGATAGGCCAGGTAAAATGTCCGGTTAGTATCAAAGTAATGATGCTACCAAGAGTACCCCCACCAATTACAATGTTGACAATAAATGCTACTGTGTCGGCAAGAATAGCATCACCAATTGTTAGTTCTGGGTTAACAAAATTTGGGTCAATGCTATCCTCAAATCTTAAACTACTTCTGGGTATTTGAAACTTGCGGCATATTGGATCTGTTTGGGCAGCTAAGTCTGGTTGAATTTGATTGTTAAACCAATTAATGCATTGATTATTAATTATCTGCTGGGCGATATCACCTTGTAGCCACTGTTCTGCCTGATTTTTAATTGAGGTTTCTAAATCGGCTAAAGTCCTGATTTTATTTTGACGCCAGTCTTTTACTCCTGGTCGAACTGCATTTTCAATCAAATTATCTGTTAGTGGCTGAGTTAATAATTCAACTAACTCGGGAATCCGCCTAGCAATCAGTTCTTTAATCTTGTTTGATTCTACGAGTTTGCTAACTTCTTGTTGAAAAGCAGTAGCACGCAAATCCCATCTACCTACACGCGCTAAACCCAAGGCAATACAACGTTCTGGTTCAGGATCTGGGCGGAGGAGGGTTTCTGGTTCGGGAAAGATTTCTTGACAGATTTGGTGTGTAAATTTCATCCGAGATGCGCCACCAGTCATCAGCAAAATTTTGGGTACAATTCCTTGTTTATCTAGCTGCTTTTTCGCTTCTAAGACTGCATCGCGAAATGATTGTATCCAACTTTTTTGCCCTAGTTCTGGCAAAGGTTGATGCAATATCTCTGCCATAATTAATTGGTTAACTTGGGGAAGAAAATAGATTTGCTCATTGATAGACTCAAAGCCACGGGCAAAGGATTGAGCATCGCTATATAGCTGTTCATTAGAAAAGTAATTTTCTTTAGTTTTACGACAAGCGAGTTCACAACGCGCTTGGTGATGGGGATATTCTGCAAATATTTTTTCTAATAATGCTTTTTGCTCATGTTTAGCTAAAGTGCGCTCAAAAATAGCTCGATCAATTAATGATGCTCCTAAAGTATTGCTACCAAAATCTATAGGGATTTCTTCTAAACTTTTAACTAAAGTAAAATCTGTAGTTGAAGAACCAATATCGACAATTAGTACCGATGAAAGTAGTTTTTGATATTCTAGTTTCCCGGCTTCTTTGGCTTGCATAAAAGCTGCCCGCGATTCAGGAACAACATTGAGCAAGTCAATTCCAGCTGATTGTAGTAGCTTTTGATATTCTGTGCGATCGCTTAGAGACCATCCAGAAGGACAACCAATGTAAAAGTAAGTATTTTCTCCACCTTCAATTTGTTTACTTTCTTGCAACAGGCGGTAGTAGGTAGCAACAAAAGTGCTAATTGTCTGTTGATACTTGGGGTCGTTGTTTGGTTTTTGCTTGAAAGAAATTGTTAATTGGGTAACGCCAGCTTGAATTAATGCTTGTTCTCCCACTAGATAACCAAGCTTAGGATGCCAAGCCAGAGCTGTAATTTGATTTTTTCTATTATTAATTTCTAGCATCTGGGGTGGTTCGATGCTCTCAACTATCGCTTTAGCAACAGCTGTTTCTCCATGCCCCAAATCAAAACCAATTGTTTCTAAAATTTCCATAATCTTATTGTCTACCAATTTTTTAAAATGAGCCGACACCGTTTATGTCTAGCTTTCTTCATGAACGAATGCGTGAATTATTGGTATCTGCTAATCTTGAGCCTGGGGATACGCTGGCTCAATGACTCTGCCGCGCCGCAACAAGCGATCTCCTTTTAGTAATGCAGGTGCTAATGTTACATAATCTTTGCTGTCAGGGTCGATACTTGGCTCAAAATCAAAATAATTTCGTTGACTCGGTAAATTTGGGCACGAATTCCTTGCTCCATTAAAATTTGTGGTAGAAGTTGCGCTAGTGCGATCGCCATCTGGGGTTTATCCAGAAATGATGCACCCATCAGCTTTTGAAGAAAACCCAATAACTCTGGTAGTTCTTCTATACCAAGATCATCTTCAGGTTTACTTCCTGCATCAAATCTAGCAATTGCTAGATCAATGGTGTGAAGTGCATCAGCCAGGTTGTCCAAAAGAACTTGACTATTAACCTGGAGAACAGCTTGAGGTAAGTTTAATAGCGCTTGTGAAGTTGGATTATCATCCTGATTGTTTTTATCGAGTTGCAGTACAACTTCCAACCCCAAAAGCACAGCAACTAACAAAATTGCCATCCATGCACTTGATGTAGTTTGAGTTAAATAGAACAACCAAGCTAAAATTCCTATATAAAGCAGTATCTTTAATAGTTTCAAAATTACTCTGTTAGGGTTCAAGTTTGTAGCTGAGTTAGTAATTTGCTTTTGCTGTGTGGAAGGGATTTGAGCGAGGTTAGCAGCAGTCAAAGTCCCAATAGACTGTCGCAACGTATCCAAAAACAAGGAAGCTAAACGGACTTGAGTTAAATTTAGCTCGCTAATGTAAATTATTTCCAAATTATCAAGTCGATTTTGAATTAGCTTAACTATCTGCTCAATGCTAGTAGTACTTTCAATATCTTTCTGGAGTTGGTTGCGTTCTTCACTAAAAAATATACTAATCTTTTTCATAGCATTTTATTTTAGAGGCTATTTAATAAAGTAAATCTAAAAGCGAGTAGAAAGGAGTGATCGCAAGTTATGAGTGTCTGACACCAAATGAGCGAAGCAGCTAAGCTTTTAAGCATTTAATTTGTATATTGAGACCACATGGGCAGGGAGCAAGGGATAGGGTTTGCAGCTTTTACCAGCATAAAAATGATGCAATTCAAATTACGATTAGCTTATGTATGCTGTGATGGCTAGGATTATGATATGTCGTCTTCTCAGCTAAAAATTTACTTTATCTTTAACCAACCAAATATTTTGGTTATTATAAAAATCTCCACGCTGTTCCAAAGTAAACCCACCCAGCAACAATCCCAGCCATACCTCAACAATCGGCATTTTTAAAGCATTTTGTAGTTGAGGGAGCGAAATTTCATCTTGAATATCTGCAAGGTAGTAAGCGATCGCACTTTGCCACTTGTGTACATCTTCATCACCCGCCAGTTTGTGAACATCTTCTACACTCTTGACTTCTAAGAGCATTTCTAAAACTTTCTCTTTCTCCACAGGCGCTACCACCGAATCACCTTTAGAGTTAGTATTTGAAAACTGATGGGGGCCATGTGGTTTGAAAGTCTGTGGTATGGGAGGTTCAATCAAATCATCCAAATCCAGCTGCATTGTGGTTCGCACTAACCCAGCAAAGATATCAGTGCCCACAATCGGCCCGTCTGGATTATTGATCTCGCGCACATCCTGCAACAGCATCGTCGCCCGAGATTTGAGAATCTCTGCAATTTGATTAAACGCAACAGCAGCAGTTTCTAACTGTGCTTCCACAGATAAATCCTGGAGTTCCGTATCCAAACATTCCCAAACCGGAGCAAGCGTTGAACTTGGTGGTGCAACTGATATCTTATCAAGCACATCCCAAATCGTTAATTGACGGTATGTAGTCATTTTTATGATTCTGGATGTAACGGACAAGGACGCACTGGACAGTGGCTAGGGCTAATCTCAAACATATCCTTATATTGATACAGCGAAACACCATATTCCTTGGCGAATGCTTGTAATACCTTATCTGTATAGGTGCGAATCTTGCCAGCAGTCAGCCCAAAACAGTGAATGGGTTCCAGACGACAAATCGGTTTTTGCCCCAACCACAATTCAGCACCCAATGCATGTAAAGGTTTATCTCCCGGCTCTTTGTATAAGTACAGCACAGCAAAATATGTAGCTGGTGGTTCGACCGCTATCGAATCAATCCCCGAATTATCTTCAGTTCGGCTACGGTAAAATGAGCGCCGATTATGGCAGACCTTTGGATTCCAACATCCATCTCCTTGGGTTCCATGCAATACCTTTGCTTTAGCAGTTGGTAACTTAGCGCACAACTGACACTTAGGATTTAATGGTTTGGGCATAGAGTAAGGGTGTGGGGTGTAGGGTGTAGGGTGTAGAAAAATCATAAATACTCCACACTCTGTTATCCTCTACCTTCAAGAGACCGAATTAAACCTAATAGAATTTTGCCAACTAATTTACACTGATTAAGAACTGGATTTATGTCTTCAGCAATAGCTAATCTGACACGAATAGACAATAAAAGATGAGTTTCAAGTTCTTTAAGTGACCCTTGAGCTATGTAGAGAAATTGAATATATTCACCTCTTGTTCTTCTACCATAGCCCTCGGCAATATTAGCTGGGACAGAAACAGAAGCTCTCCGTATTTGTGAAATCATGCCATAGGTTTCTTCTTTGGGAAATTCTTTTGTAACTTCATAACATTCTTCTGCTAAATTCATAGCTTCTTGCCAAGCTTTTAAATCCTGATATGACTGCATTGATGTTTGCTCATTCATTATTTATTTAAGCAAAACGCTATATTAAATTTTGCATTTTTACTACACCCCACACCCTACACCCTATACCCTTTTATTCTTCCTCTTCACCTATGGCACGATAGTAAGCAGAGATTGCCGCTTCTTGCTCACTGCGAAGTGTATACCGTCGAAAAGCCTTCTCGCTAGTATGTCCAGTCAGTTTTCGGGCATGAGTCGGATCTACACCCAGTAACAACAAATCAGTAGCATAAGTATGACGAAATTGATGAGGATGCAAGTCTTCAATGCTTGCTAATTCCCCAATTTTCTCCACAGCAAAGTAAATACCGTGATAAGAAAGGCGTTCTCCAAGATATGATGGATGATGCGAAATCATCAGTGGACTGAGGCTAGTTAAAACTTCCCCCTGTGCCTCTCGCCATTGCAAATACTCTGCAACCACCTCTCTACTTTCTTTTCTTAAAGGTACCAAGCGAGGTTGGGCGGTCTTTGTGTCAGGTAAGAACAGCAACTTACCATCAAATGACCCGACATTTAAATTCACTACTTCCCCAGCGCGGAGTCCATGACTGAGAATATGAACCAGTGCGGTATCCCGAACCTTTGTTTCGCCTAAATATTCCAAAGCTGACCACACTGATTCCATCTGTTCTGCTGTTAAACTTTGAGCAGGTGGCAGAGGTACTTTTTCTAGCTTGACTCCCTGTGTGGGATTTGTAGTCATCATCTCCGGGTAGGTGAGACTCAACCATTTGAAGAAACTCTTGATAGCTGCCAATCCAGCATTAATACTGCTTTTGGAAAGTGGTTTACCTGCGTCTGTACACACTTGTTCCATCAAGTATTGTTTGTACAGACCTATATGACGCGATCGCAGTTCATGATAGTGCAACTGCGTCCATCCCAAAAATCGCTTGAGTTCGCGTTCATAAAGCTTGCGGCTGTTGGATGCAAGATTGTTGCTACGTAAGAATTCTAATACTTTCACCCACCGAATATCAGTTGGCGGAGTTTTTAAAGTATTCCTTTTACTACTTCCTGACTCTCTATTAACTGTGGCATCTTCAATCGGAATTAATTTAATCGGTGGTAAAGATTCTGCGCTCTCTATCATTTTTTATTCAATTAATTAAAAGAATAGTGTTAGTTTTTAACTTTGAATAATGTTGTAACTTGACTGAAAATAATGCTCCCGATAAATTAGCTTTACTCAATGCTCTACTGTAACAACAATTAATTAAATCTAATTTTACTACTCAATCAGGTATGCAATCAATACTTACGGATATTGTTGTTGGCTCATTAATACTTGCCTTTGCAGCACACGATTGGGAATATTGAACTGAAGTAATTTTGCAGTAGCTTTTCCAATCTGAGTTTTTCCCTCAATTCTCGCTTTATCAAAATAGAAATGTTCATCCCAAATTTGACGGCGTGGGTTAAATAATGGGACAATTTCTCCTGTAGCTGCATCGATAGTAGCGAAATCAGAACCTTTATGACGATTGCATGATAGGCATGAAAGCGCTAAATTTTCAGATGCAGTTTCTCCTCCATGTTTCACAGCAATAATATGATCTACTTCATGAGTATAAATTGAATAATCCTGATGGATTAAACAATATTCACAGCGTCCTGAAGCTCTACTTATGACCAGCTTCCTAAGTTCTGTAGAAATTGAATTAGATGTCATCTTATTTGATTACTTTTCCCTAGCGCGCGCCTTGAGTAAAATCATCATATGTTCTAATTGCTCGTACACATCTAATTCTGCTATTTCTATTGGAGTGAGTGAACCAGAACGGTTCTTTTCTAATAATACTTGCAGCCGCATTTGTGTATGGGGCGAAACTTTAAACTCAACAATTTCTTCTGGCGTTGGACGCTTAATTAAGAAATCCAGCACTTCCACATAAACTTCGGCAATTTCTACAGTTCCTATATTAACTTTTGACTGCTCAGTTGTTTGTTTGGGATCGCTATCCAACAATCGCCAAAGCAATTCAGGTAAACGACTTTGCAAAGGTTCTAAACGCCCGACTAGTTCATCTGGTATTTCAATTGTGAGTTGTCACTGTAATCATAAGATGAGCAACTGTGAAAGCATAAGTTGAGCAACAGATTGCTGGAAACAGTATTAATTTCGTCAGGAGTAACAAGCAAATCCACGAGTCTTGAAAGTATAAGTTGAGCAAAAATATGATTGAGAAAGTATAAGTTGCGCAAACATTTTCAACACTTTGTTCATAAATATACAGCATTGTGCTGAGATCAACAGTAGGAGAGACATTGGCAAGCAACACTCTCTCCTCACCTAAAATTATGCTTGGCAAGCAAGAATTTAACAACTGGTGCCGTCAACAAGACCTCAGTCAAGCAGCGCAGGCAATAATTGAGGAGATTCGCAGCGCCAACCCATCTCGTCGAGTAACCGGGGCAAGAAAAAACGTATGTGGCAGTTACCCCTCAAGAAAAATGGGAGTGACTATTCAATTTGAGAGCCATCATAACGAATTAGCACGTATTTATGAACTAGAACATGACCCATCTGTACTCGAATATTACGACCAACCGCCAGCAATAGAATTAGTCTATCAAAGCAAAAACGGGCGAAAAAACAGACACCAGTACACACCCGATTTCTTTATAATTCGGACAGATTCAGCTTTTTGGGAGGAATGCAAAACCGAACTAGAACTCAACAAGCTGACCGAATTGAACCCAAATCGCTATTGCAAAAGCCCAGATGGCAAATGGCATTGTCCCCCAGGTGAAGAATACGCTCGTCTTCAAGGCTTAGACTTTCACGTATGGTCAGATGCTTTGATTAATTGGAAGTTTCAACAAAATCTAATTTGGCTATCAGATTATTTCGGATACTCATCAGAAATTCTAGACGAAACCGAGCCTAGCTTGATTAGAGCCACGGTAAAAAATTATCCAGGAATAACCCTGGCAGAACTGTTACAAATAGAAGAAATAAATCCCGATGTTCTTTATTGGTTAATAGCCACAGATAAACTTTACGTAGAACTGAATCAAGTCAAACTCTCACAACCAGAAACCGTACTCGTATTTATTAACCAAGATGTTGCTTTATCTTATGAGCATCTTAACTCAATCGAGTCAAAAACCCAAACTAGTAATCAAATATTACTCCAAATAGCAGTAGGTACTAATATTTATTGGGATGGAGAGTCATGGGAAATAGTAAATACTGGGACGACTACTACTGGATTATTACGTGCAGATGGCAAACTTATAGAACTACCAAATGCAGCATTCACAGCATTGATTGATACAGGTAAAATTGTGGGAGTTGAGACAACACAAACCTCAAATATTAAAGCAGCAGCGACGGAAATTATTAAACATGCAACTTGTGAAGATATTATCGAAGCCAACCGTCGCTACAATTTAATACAACCATACTTAGGAGATAATCCGAGAGCATATCCAAGCAGCACAGTCCGTCGTTGGCGTACTCAATACCAAAAAGCCTTACTCATCTATGGTCATGGATACCTGGGATTACTGCCCAAGCATAAAAGTAAAGGCAATCGTACTCCCAAAATTGATTCTCAAACCCAAGAATTTATGCTCGAATTTATCATAGAGCATTATGAAACACCCAAACAACGCAGAAAATTACGGGTTTACGAGGCATTTGTCTTAGCGTGCCAAAACCATGAACCCCCATTGAAACCACCATCGAGAATCACATTTTGCCAAGCGATTAAACAACGAAGCGGGCACAATCAAACCAGAAAACGTCTTGGTAATCGAGCCGCTATTGCCGAAGAACCATTTTATTGGGAATTAGAGCAAACTACTCCACAACATGGTAGTCGTCCCTTCGAGATTGTCCATATTGACCATACTCAAATTGACATTGAATTAGTCAGTTCCCTCGAATCTCTAACTAATTGTTATATTGCTACAAACAACTCAATTCATCACAATTTAGGTCGTCCTTGGGCAACCTTTATGGTTGATGCATATAGTCGAAGAATTTTATCAGTTTACCTGACCTTCGATGAGCCAAGCTACCGTGATTGTATGATGGTAATTCGCATATGCGTCGCCAGATTTGGACGGTTTCCGCAAAATATTGTTGTCGATAACGGAAAAGAATTTCACAGTCACTATTTTGAACAATTATTAGCATCTTATACTTGCACGCTGAAGTATCGCCCGCCAGCATATGCTCGGTTTGGTTCAATTGTTGAAAGACTATTTGGCACCGCGAATACGCAGTTTATTCATGAGTTGCAAGGTAACACCCAAATCAAACGCCTTCACCGTCAAGTCACCAAATCTGTCAGTCCAGAAAGATTAGCAATTTGGACATTAGAACAACTGTACTCTGCCTTTTGCGAATGGGCATATTCAGTTTATGACCAACGATTGCATCCGGCATTAGGTACTAGTCCCCATGATGCTTTTGTCACTGGACTAGCAACAGGTGGAAGTCGCTTACACCGAAGAGTGGCAAATGACGAATTATTCCAGATTCTGACTCTACCAGCACCCGATCAACGAAAGCGTAAAGTTCAGCCAGGAAAGGGTGTCAAAATACACAATATTTATTACTGGGCAGATGTATTCCGTGACCCAGAAATCGAGAAATCAATGCTGTGGGTTCGTTACGACCCTTGGAATGCAGGAATTGCCTATGCACTGGCACAAGGACAGTGGGTCAAATGCATTTCTTCTTACTATCAATACTTCCAAGGACGTTCCGAAAAAGAAATCCGGCTCGTCAGTGCAGAACTTAATCAGCGCCAACGCAATTATGGGCGAAAGTTAACAATCAATGATAGAGAACTAGTAGAATTTTTAAACTCAAAACATGCTCAAGAAGGCGCTATTCTCAAACAACGCTTGCGCGATGCTGAACATGAAAAAGTTCACAAAATGATTCAAAATAATTTCCTCCCCGAACCAAGTTTACATGTAGGAGAATTTCCGGCAGCAGAAAATAATGATTCTCCAGAAAATGACTCGACTAATGAAGATAAAAATTGTGAAAGAGTCAGCCATTTAAGTGCATATGCCACAGAAACCCTTGAATATTATGGAGAGTTCTAATGGCACATGATTATAGCTTTCCTCAAGAATTACTAACTCTACCTATTGCTGACAAAATTGCTTATTTTCAGCAATATACAATGGCACATCCCAAATTATTAAGAGCAGCAGAGAAACTCAAAAATGCAATTGATGACCCAGCGTTCTTTTCTTTAATATTTTTATTTGGCCCAACAGGTGTAGGGAAAACCACATTATTACGTCGCATCACACAAAAGTTACTAGGTTCTTTTCAAAAAGAAATGGAGCTAGATAAAGGTTTTATTCCTATCGCTAATATCGAAGTAGCTACCCCTGAATTTAGTAATTTTGATTGGAAAGATTTTTATCTACGTGCTCTGGGCGTTCTCCAAGACCCATGCATTCAGTTACCTGGTTCTGGTCGAATCACTAATTTGAAGTTGAAAACATCATTAGAAGCTGCACTTAAACATCGTCGTCTGAAAGTTTTTTGCATTGATGAAGCACAAAATCTCAGTAAAGTTGCCAGTGGACGCAAATTACGTGACCAGACGGACTGTATTAAGTCCCTAGCAAACCTGACTGGGGTCAAATTTGTACTAGCAGGTACTTATGACTTGTTAATACTTCGTAACTTGAGTGCCCAGTTATGCAGACGCAGCTTGGATATTCATTTTGAACGGTACAAAGCTGAGAATGAAGAAGATTTAAAAGCTTTCAGAGGTGTTGTTCAAACTTTCCAACGTCATTTACCTTTTGAGGAAGAGCCTGATTTACTTCAATACTGGGATTTTTGCTACGAACGCAGTTTCGGTTGTGTCGGTATTCTCAAAGATTGGTTATCTCAAGCATTGGCAACGGCGTTACACCAGGGAGCTAAAACTCTCACTCTGTCGCACCTTATATCTTCTGCTTACTCTCATGAACAATGCATAATTATCGTCAATGAAACAAGATTGGGAGAAAAGCAACTTGAGTTGACCTCGGATAGTTCCGCTTTGAGAATTGCTTTGGGTTTGGAATCTCATCAGGTGTCAGTTACACATAGCACATCCCAGACAACCAAAACTCAATCTCGTCGTTCTGCTACTGGTAACACTAAACCTCAACGTCGTCCTGTTGGAGGTGGTGAAAATGTCGGTTGAAAGTTTGGCTAATTATGAGTCTTGGGACTTAACAATGAACCAACTTCCAAAACGCAGTCATCTTTACTCTCTTCAACCAATAGGTTTTGGTACACCCACAGTTGAAAGTTTTACTAGTTACTTACAGCGCTTGGCTGCTGCACATGGTGTCGAGGTTGCTAGTTTAATTCGCTATAAAATTACGCCGTTATTTATCCAAAGCAACCAACCACCGGATTTGTTGAAAGCTGATGATGCTATCAAAATGCTCATCAATGCTTGGCATCGGGAGCCTGCACTTTTACAACAGCAGTCTGCTAAATTTTGGTTAGACCGAACGCAACATGTTTCAAAGGTAGTTGCCATCGTTGAAAAATTAACTGCTAGGCGGGATCTGAGTTTTCTGACTTTACTCCAATGGCATTCCTGGCGGCTTAACTTCAATCATATTTTCCATACTGAACAACGTTGGTGTCCTGGTTGTTATCAAGACTGGCGTGAAGCTGGAAAACCTATTTATCACCCTTTGTTGTGGACAATAGAAGCTGTTAGTGTTTGTCCAGTTCACCAACGTTACCTACAATTGCGCTGCTTGTACTGTGGTTGTTTTCAAAAATTTCTCAATCTAGATTGTCATTCTCTTGGTTATTGTTGTGCTTGTAATGCATGGCTGGGTCGGTTTTTCGATAATACTGCTAAATCTCACGGATCTCGGTTCGATTGGGACAAGTGGGCTGCTCAATCTGTCGGACAGATTTTCGCCGCTCTGCCAACACTTAGTGAGACTTCTTCTTATAACCATACTCCGCTAGCTAAATATTGGCGAAAACCTACTCTCACTACGTTTTTAAGGTGGTGTTACAAGCTGGGAATTAACCCTGTTGAGGGTTTGGAAATTCTCTCGATCATGCCGAGTGTAATCAGTTGAACCCAGACCTGAGCTACTGGGAGTTATAACCTCGCCTTCTCTCTGCAATTCTAGAATGCGATCGTTATTTAATCGCGCTAAACAGATAGATGTTGCAATTGGAAAATCTGGCGTATTGCGTAAGCGTTGAGTTAACTGTTGGCAGTGTTGTGTTTGAAACTGATGCCAGGATTGATCTGCGATCGCCAGTTGATGTTGAAGGGGTGGAATAAGTTGCGATTCAACATCTTGATAAACCAATGATTTGAGCAAATGGGTTACTTCTGCCCAACGCTTCGCACAGCGATATTCACCTGCTTCAACCTGTCGAACACAGTCCGGTTGCAAAACCCCAGCAAATCCTAATATCACGGTTGGAGAAAGTTGAGTCTGTGGCGCGGCATCTGACGCAGGGATAGCTTTGCTTGGTTCCATACCAAGCTGAGTTCCAAATAAAATGACACTCGCAAATATCGCAGTCTTCAATTTCATCATTTTCCATAATTAACAATTCTCATTAGCCTTCAACTACTATCCCTGGCATTTAAATTGTATGAGCTTAATCTCCAATCGTGACATAATACCAATAGGAATTGATTGCATGTTTTACCCTTAATCGATATCCTAAAAATAAATTTTGATGGGGAATTTTAGCCTGTTCACTATATACAAATCCCTGTGCCCCCCCAAAGACCCTAGCTGTAAAGAACAAAATGTATAATCCATCCTGTCCCCTTTGTGTTTGAATTTCTTTGCTTATTGAAGTGTGATGGTAAGCTGGCGGTAAAGCAGCAATATTGTTCATACCTCCACGAATTTGATTTGACTGTTGGACGGTGCTTCCCTTTCCTTTTTGTAAGCATAAGATGAACAACCCGCGCATGAAAGCATAAACTGAGCAAGTTGCTCATCTTATGCTTACAGTGACA